>NZ_JBQZGF010000002.1:0-728193 GCF_052692095.1 Delftia sp. NA_296.1
AGGCATCCGGGTCGCCTTCTTTGACCTGACCTTTCTTGGCGAATCAAGAAAGGGCAGTCGGCTGCCGGGCCGAGACCCGGCCTCGAAAAACCACCACCCGGCAGGGTCAGATACAGCCCTATTACCCTGCAACAACGGCATGTGCAGCACCCGCCACATCCCGCGTGCGCCGCAACCCAGTCCACTGCAACTCAGCCAACACCACAACCACCAGCGCCTGGGCCAACACCCACGCCACCCCCCAGGCAGACAACCCCAACCCACCAAACGCCAACAGCGCAACACAGCCCACAGCCCACCCCAAATTCCCCACAACCACCAGCCCGATCAACCGCCGCGGCACAGGCGAGCGCGCCGCCATCCACGCAGCCAGCAGCGCATAGCCCAGCAAAAACCAGCCTGTGGACTGCAGCAGCGCCAGAGGCAACCCCGTCACATCCGACAGCGGCTGCCCCGCCACCAGTTGCAAGGCGCCCGAGGCGGCGCAGGAAGCAGCATCGGCCCACATCACGCGGGGCAGGAAACGGGGGGAAGCGAACATCGACATGGCGAACTCCTTGAGAGCAACAGGCACACACCGTGCATGCCATGGACTGCATGGTCCGCCGCAGGCTGCACAGGGTCGATAACCTCGCAGGTCATGGCCGCCACGCCGGCCCCGCCGCTACGATGCGGGCCATGACCTCCACCGCCCATCCCCCGTCCGCGCGCTCGCCCTTCGGCGACCATCTGCGCCACTGGCGCCAGCACCGCCGCCTGAGCCAGCAGGGCCTGGCGCTGGAGGCCGAGATCTCCACGCGCCACCTGAGCTATGTGGAAACCGGCCGCGCCCAGCCCAGCCGCGAGATGGTGCTGCGCCTGGTGGAGCGCCTGGGCGTGCCGCTGCGCGAGCGCAATGCCCTGCTGGTGGCCGCTGGCTATGCGCCCATGTACCAGGCCCGGCCGCTGGACCACCCTGACCTGGCCGCCGCGCGCCAGGCCGTGGACCTGGTGCTCAAGGGCCACGAACCCAATCCGGCCCTGGCCGTGGACCGGCACTGGAACCTGGTGGCCGCCAACGCCATCGTGCCGCTGCTGCTGGCCGGCGTGGCGCCCTGGCTGCTGGAGCCGCCCGTCAATGTGCTGCGCCTGAGCCTGCACCCCGAAGGCCTGGGCCCGCGCCTGGCCAATGCAGCCCATTGGCGAGCGCATCTGCTGCACCGCCTGCAGCAGCAGATTGCCGCCACGTCGGATGCGCAGTTGCAGGCGCTGCACGACGAGATTGCCGCCTATCCGGTCAAGGAAGATGAAGCGGACTCACACGGCGCAGCACCTGCCAGCCACATCGCCGTGCCCTTCGCGCTGGACACCGACCATGGCCGCCTGAACTTCATCAGCACCATCACCATCTTCGGCACGCCGGTGGATGTGACCCTGCAGGAGCTGGCCGTGGAGTCGTTCTTTCCGGCGGATGCGCAGACGCAGGAGGTGCTGGGGCGGTTGAGGAAGGCGAATTGATCCAGAAGGCAGGAAGCCCACCCAAGCGGGCCTCCAACGGAGACTCCCGCGTGCGCCGCCTCAAGGCTTGAGCCTGTCGGCAAGCCGCGCCATCAAATCCATGCGCTCGTGCAGTATGGCGACCACCAAGGCGGGCGCATCTTCGCGCAGCAGGCAAAACACATGGTGATGTTCGCACCGAGCCACGCGCAAGCCGGGGAAGACTTCGCCGAGGTCCTTGACGCCTGCCTTTCCTGCCACCAGGCCGGCAATCCCCCGCTCCAATGCACTGATGTATTGCCGTACCTGTTCATCGCCCCATTGCCTGCGCGTATGGCGGATGATGCCGCGCAGGTCGGCCTCTGCCGCAGCGGTGAGCCGGTAATGTCTCAACGCCGCCCCTCGCCCAGCTCTTCATCAAGAATCTCGCCAATGCTCTTGCCGGAGACCTTGCCAGCAAGTCCTTCATTGATGCGCTCTCCCAGCACGGCCGCCAGTTCCTGCCACGCCTGACCGGCATCCGCGTCGCCGGGAAACAGCCGCTCAAGCGTGTATTGCTCGATCGTTTTGCCCTGCAACGCGGCAGACGCCTGGAGGCTTTGGTGCTGCTGCGGGGTCATGTCGATGGTCAGGCGGCTCATGGCGAGGC
This sequence comes from Delftia sp. NA_296.1, assembly GCF_052692095.1. NCBI lineage: Bacteria > Pseudomonadati > Pseudomonadota > Betaproteobacteria > Burkholderiales > Comamonadaceae > Delftia > Delftia sp. NA_296.1. Next base: position 2,126 of record NZ_JBQZGF010000002.1, read on the forward strand.
TCCACTGGTTCACTTGGTTTCCACGTTAGCACATGCTCAAAAGCATGCTTGCAGACATGCCAGATGCCCAGACAGACCCATCGCAAAAGACAAAGCCCGCCGAAGCGGGCTTTGCTCATGGAGCCGGATCAGGCCGGACTCAGGCGCTCACGCCCCTGGCCACGTCCGCGTACTCTTCGATCTGGTCGAAGTTCATGTAGCGGTAGACGCTGGACTTGTCGGCATCGATCACGCCCATTTCCTTGAGGTATTCCTCCTTGGTGGGCAGCTTGCCCAGGCGCGATGCGATGGCGGCCAACTCGGCCGAGCCCAGGAACACGTTGGTGTTCTTGCCCAGGCGGTTGGGGAAGTTGCGGGTCGAGGTGGAGATCACCGTCGCGCCTTCGCGGACCTGGGCCTGGTTGCCCATGCACAGCGAGCAGCCCGGCATTTCGGTGCGAGCACCGGCCGTGCCGAAGGCTGCGTAGTGGCCTTCCTTGATCAGCTCGTTCTGGTCCATCTTGGTGGGCGGAGCCACCCACAGCTTGACGGGGATGTCGCGCTGGCCGCCCAGCAGCTTGGCTGCTGCGCGGAAGTGGCCGATGTTGGTCATGCACGAACCGATGAAGGCTTCATCGATCTTGGTGCCGGCCACTTCGGACAGGAACTTGGCGTCATCGGGATCGTTGGGGCAGCAGACGATGGGTTCCTTGATGTCGGCCAGGTCGATCTCGAACACGGCAGCGTATTCGGCGTCCTTGTCGGCTTCGAGCAGGTCGGGCTTGGCCAGCCAGGCTTCGACCTTCTCGATGCGGCGCTGCAGCGTCTTGGCGTCGGCGTAGCCGTCGGCGATCATGTTCTTCATCAGAACGATGTTCGAGGTCAGGTACTCCTTGATCGGCTCGGGGTTGAGCTTGATCGTGCAGCCGGCAGCCGAGCGCTCGGCCGAGGCGTCGGACAGCTCGAAGGCCTGTTCCACCTTCAGGTCGGGCAGACCTTCGATTTCCAGGATGCGGCCCGAGAAGATGTTCTTCTTGCCAGCCTTGGCCACGGTCAGCGCGCCTGCCTTGATGGCGTACAGGGGAATGGCATGCACGAGGTCACGCAGGGTGACGCCGGGCTGCATTTCGCCCTTGAAGCGCACGAGCACGGACTCGGGCATGTCCAGGGGCATCACGCCCGTGGCAGCGCCGAAGGCCACCAGGCCGGAACCTGCGGGGAAGGAGATGCCGATGGGGAAGCGCGTGTGCGAGTCGCCGCCCGTGCCCACGGTGTCGGGCAGCAGCAGGCGGTTGAGCCAGGAGTGGATCACGCCGTCACCGGGACGCAGGGCCACGCCGCCGCGGTTGCTGATGAAGGCAGGCAGCTCGCGGTGGGTCTTGACGTCCACGGGCTTGGGGTAGGCAGCCGTGTGGCAGAAGGACTGCATGACCATGTCGGCCGAGAAGCCCAGGCAGGCCAGGTCCTTGAGCTCGTCGCGGGTCATGGGGCCGGTGGTGTCCTGCGAACCCACGGTGGTCATGCGCGGCTCGCAGTAGGTACCGGGGCGCACGCCCTGGCCTTCCGGCAGGCCGACGGCGCGGCCGACCATCTTCTGGGCCAGCGTGAAGCCGGCGTTCGAAGCAGCGGGCGCCTGGGGCAGGCGGAACACGGTGGATGCGGACAGGCCCAGGAATTCGCGGGCCTTGGCGGTCAGCGAACGGCCGATGATCAGGTTGATGCGGCCGCCGGCGCGCACTTCGTCGAACAGCACGTCGCTCTTGAGCTGGAACTCGGCGACGGTCTCGCCGTTCTTGACCAGCTTGCCGTCATAGGGCAGCACGTCGATGACGTCGCCCATCTCCAGCTTGGTGACATCGACTTCGATGGGCAGCGAGCCCGAATCTTCCTGCGTGTTGAAGAAGATGGGAGCGATCTTGCCGCCCAGGGTCACGCCACCGAAGCGCTTGTTGGGCACGAAGGGGATGTCCTGGCCCGTGGCCCAGACGATGGAGTTGGTGGCCGACTTGCGCGAGGAGCCGGTGCCGACCACGTCGCCCACGTAGGCGACCAGGTGGCCCTTCTTCTTGAGGTCGTCGATGAACTGCATCGGGCCGCGCTTGCCGTCTTCCTCGGGCTTGAAGGCCGCGTCGGGACGGGTGTTCTTGAGCATGGCCAGGTAGTGCAGCGGGATGTCCGGACGGCTCCAGGCATCGGGCGCGGGCGACAGGTCGTCGGTGTTGGTCTCGCCGGGCACCTTGAAGACGGTGACGGTGATCTTCTTGTCCACTTCGGGGCGCGAGGTGAACCACTCGGCGTCAGCCCAGCTCTTCATGACTTCCTGGGCCTTGGCGTTGCCGGCCTTGGCCTTGGTGGCCACGTCGTTGAAGAAGTCGAACATCAGCAGCGTCTTCTTCAGCGCATCGGCGGCCACGCCGGCGACTTCGGCGTCGTCCAGCAGCTCGATCAGGGGATGCACGTTGTAGCCACCCACCATGGTGCCCAGCAGCTCGGTGGCCTTGGCCTTGGAGATGAGAGCCACCTGGATGTCACCGTGGGCCACGGCTGCCAGGAAGCTGGCCTTGACCTTGGCGGCATCGTCCACGCCCGGAGGAACGCGGTGCGTGAGCAGGTCGAGCAGGAAGGCGTCCTCGCCAGCGGGCGGGTTCTTGATCAGCTCGATCAGTTCGGCAACCTGCTTGGCTTCCAGCGGCAGCGGGGGGATACCGAGCGCGGCGCGTTCGGCCACGTGGTCACGGTAGGCTTTCAACATGATTCTCTCTCCATGGTTTTCTAAAGTGGGGCTGCTTGCGGGACGCTCAGGTCCGGGCCTGGATTACTGGCCGGCGGGCTTGGGCGCTTCCAGCAGGCTGGGAGGCGGGTTCTTCTTGATGGCCTCGGCCACCTGAAGCTGATCGGGGCTCATGCATTCGTCGGCCAGGCGCTGGCCGACCTTCTGGTTCATGAGCATCGATTTGTTGGCGATCTGCAGCCAGACGGCGCCGGCATGCTTGTCTTCCAGACGCACGGTGCCGGTCGAGGTCTTCACGGGCGACATGTGGTACTTGAAGCCCTTGCCGTCGATGTTGAAGTAACCCGGGTTGGCCTGGTCGGCCGTCACATTGACGAAGGCGCCCAGCTCGCAGGGGATGCGGCCGGTGTGCACGCGCTCGGAAATGGCCAGGTCTTCGGCGGACAGCGGCTGTTGGGCAGCAGTTGCGACGGCGGCCGCACCGCCGACGGCGGCAGCGCCGGCAGCGGCCTTGGCCGTGGTGGCCTTCTTGGCGGGGCCCTTCTTGGCCGCAGGCTTGGCAGCGGCCTTGGCCGGTGCCTTCTTTGCGGTGGCGGGCTCGGCGGCGCTGGCACCCAGGCCCATGGCCAGCAAGGGGGCTGCGATCAGGATGGAGGCGATAGCTGTCTTCATACGTTGGGCTCCTGCAAATTCCCGGTGTGGGCTAAGCAAGTGATTCTGATGCAAACCAGGGCTGCACCTGTGGGGGCAGCGCCTGGCCGGTCTGGTGGGCACGTGTGAGCAACTGCCAGAAATAGCGGTAGCTCGCCCGGTCATGTAATACACCATCCACGCTGACGGGCGCCCAATCGGCGGCCTCGGCGGCGGTAAGTATTTGTGCGGCCTGCGCCACTTCGTCGGCCTGGGGCGCGAAGGCGGCGAGGATGGGGCGGATCTGGTCCGGGTGGATGCTCCACATGCGGGTATAGCCGAGCCGCCGTGACGCCTGTGTGGCAGCGGCCTGCAGCGCCTGTGGATTCCTGAATTCGGTGACCACGCAGTGCGAAGGCACCTTGCCGTGCGCGTGGCAGGCGGCTGCGATCTCCAGCTTGGCACGCACGACCAGCGGATGGTCGAACTGGCCGGCCGAGCCCATGGCCGAGGCAGGAATCGCACCGCCATGGGCCGAGACGAAGTCCATCAGGCCGAAGGAAATGCTCTGCACGCGCGGGTGCGCGGCGATGTCGAAGGCACGGTGCACGGCGGCGGGCGACTCGATGAGCACATGCAGCGGCAGTTCGCGGCAGCCCAGGCGACCCAGATGCCGCTCGGCCAGCAGCACGTCGTCCACGCTTTCCACCTTGGGCAGCATGAGGTGGCACAGGCGGTCGCCGGCCTCGCCGACGATGATGTCCAGGTCCTGCGCGAAGCTGGCGTGGTCCACGGCATGCACGCGCGCAGCCACGCGGGCACCGGGCGCGGCATCGCGCGCCAGCGAGGCCACCAGGCGCGCATGGGCCGCCTCCTGGCCCACGGGGGCGCCATCCTCGCAGTCCAGCGTGACGTCGAAGACGCAGGTGCCGAACTCGGCCATCATCTCGGCCTGCAGCTGCAGGCTCTTGCGCATGCGCACTTCCACGCCGCTGTAGTGGTCACAGACGGGCAGGTGCAGGGCACCGCCCTGCGCATCGAGCAGCACCTGGGCCGGGTGTGCGCGAGAGGGTGTGGACGTGGCGGCGGTCATGGCTTGCGCTGGGCGACGATGAACAGGCGGGGGAAGGCCAGCAGGCGCCGGCCGTCGGCGCGCACGCCGTAGGCGGCGTCCACGCGGTTTTCGTATTCGGTGAGGAAGTCGGCCTGCAGGGCTTCGGGCAGCCCTTCGACGAAGGGCTTGAGGCCGGTGCCGCGCAGCCACTGGACGATGGCGCCGGCCGAGTCCATCGGATGCTGGTAGACGGTGTGCCAGACATCGACGGCGCCGGCCTCGACGCCGGCCTGCTCCTGCGGACCGGCCAGCAGGTCGTAGTAGCTGCGGATGGGCAGGATGTCGGCCCGCACCTTGGCGGCATCGCCGATGTAGGCGGCAAACTTGGGCAGGCTGGCGATCTCGCGCATCACGCGGTGCGTGGCTTCCTGCCGGTTGTCGGGCATCTGTATCGCCAGCACGCCCCCTGGCGCCAGTTGGGCGAACAGGCGGGGTATCAGCGTTTCATGCTCCCCCACCCACTGGAGGGAGGCATTGGCATAAATCAGGTCGGGAGCGCTCTCGCCGGGGGCGGGCGTCCAGGAAGCAATGTCGGCCAGCGCGAAGCGGGCCTCAGGCAGATGCTGGCGCGCGGTGGCCAGCATCGCCTGGGAATTGTCTATGCCGGTGATCGTGGCACCGGCATAGCGCTGTGCAAGCAGCTCGGTGGAATTGCCCGGCCCGCATCCCAGGTCCACCACATGGCGGGCCTGGGCCAAGGGCACACGCGCCAGCAGCTCGGCTGCGGGGCGCGTACGCTCATTGGCGAAACGCAGGTAAAGCGCGGGATTCCAGTCGAGCATGGCTTGCCGGCGGCTTACAGCAGGTGCTTGACGCCGTCCTGTTCGCCTTGCAGCTCGGCCAGGGTCTTGTCGATGCACTCTTGCGAGAAGGCGTCGATTTCCAGGCCTTCGACGATCTTGTATTCGCCGTTCTCGGTGGTGACCGGGAAGCCGAAGACGATGCCGGCGGGGATGCCGTATTCGCCGTTGGAGGGCACGCCCATGGTGACCCATTCGCCGCCCGAGCCCAGGGCCCAGTCGCGCATGTGGTCGATGGCAGCGTTGGCAGCCGAGGCAGCGGAGGACAGGCCACGAGCGGCAATGATGGCGGCGCCACGCTTGCCGACGGTGGGCAGGAACACGTCCTTGTTCCAGGCCTGGTCGTTGATCTTGGCCTTGACGCTTTCACCGTTGACGGTGGCGAAGCGGTAGTCGGCGTACATCGTGGGCGAGTGGTTGCCCCAGACGGTCAGCTTGCGGATGTCGCCCACCTTGAAGCCGGCCTTGGCAGCCAGCTGCGAGGCAGCGCGGTTGTGGTCCAGGCGCAGCATGGCGGTGAAGTTCTTGGCCGGCAGGTCCGGAGCCGACTTCATGGCGATGTAGGCGTTGGTGTTGGCGGGGTTGCCGACGACCAGCACCTTCACGTTGCGCGAGGCAGCGGCGTTCAGCGCCTTGCCCTGGGCCGTGAAGATCTGTGCGTTGGCAGCCAGCAGGTCGGCACGTTCCATGCCGGGGCCGCGGGGACGCGCGCCGACCAGCAGGGCGTAGTCGGTGTCCTTGAAGGCTTGCAGGGGGTCGGAGTGGGCTTCGATGCCGGCCAGCAGGGGGAAGGCGCAGTCTTCGAGTTCCATGATCACGCCCTTGAGCGCGTTCTGGGCCTTCTCGTCGGGAATCTCCAGCAGTTGCAGAATGACGGGCTGGTCCTTACCCAGCATTTCGCCGGAGGCGATGCGGAACAGCAGGGCGTAACCAATTTGACCGGCGGCACCGGTGACGGCGACACGAACGGGCTTCTTGCTCATGATGAAACTCCAGGGATGGGGAAAAAATCAGGTGTTATCGGCGCCAGGTCGCACCAGCGTCAGAAACCAGCAGCCCGTGCTCCGCAAACAACGCGAAAGTGTACTCCCGATTTCGAAGCCCGGTCAATTTGTCTTATGTCTTATATAAGATATGATCGACGTCTGTTTCCAAGTCTTTCATCTGCGTCGCCGGGAGCCTCCCCACCCCGAACTTTTCCATGCCAGTCCTGCCTCCCCTCGCCTCAGACAACGCCGCTCCCACCATCGGCGCGGGCGCATCGACCCCGGCCTTCAGCCCTTTGTATCAGCAGATCAAGGGACTGATACTGCAAAGCCTTGAAGCAGGCGAGTGGCGGCCCGGCGAACTGATTCCCAGCGAAATGGAGCTGGCCGCGCGCTTTCGCGTGAGCCAGGGCACGGTGCGCAAGGCCATCGACGAGCTGGCCGCGGAGAACCTGGTGATGCGCCGCCAGGGCAAGGGCACCTTCGTGGCCACCCACGCGGCCCAGCATGTGCAGTACCGCTTTCTCAAGCTGCAGCCCGACGGAGGCGACCAGCAGGGCGAGGGCCGTGCCGAGCGCCGCATCATCGACTGCCGGCGCCTGCGCGCATCGGCGGACGTGGCGCGCGGCCTGGCGCTGCGCAGCGGCGATGCCGTGATGCATGTGCGCCGCGTGCTGTCGTTTTCCGCAATCCCGACCATTTTGGAAGACATCTGGCTGCCGGGCCACGCCTTCAAGGGCCTGACCGCCCAGCAGATGTCCGCCTACCAGGGCCCCACCTACGCCATGTTCGAGCTGGACTACGGTGTGCGCATGGTGCGCGCCGACGAAAAGATCCGCGCCGTCCTGCCCGAGGCAGAACAGGCCCTGCTGCTGGATGTCCCCAGCACCACGCCCCTGCTGAGCGTGGAGCGCACCGCTTACACATACAACGATGTTCCCATGGAGTTACGCCGTGGCCTGTACCGCACCGACACCCATCACTACCGCAACGCGCTGAGCTGAACGATCCGTTCCCCAGAGAAGCGGGCGAAAATACGCAATTCCCAGCAAAGCTGTTTTTATTGCATTGCAATAGAATTTTGCATCGCCGCCCCTGAGCGATTACGAAGCAGTTACATCCACGAAAGTACCCTGCCATGACTGAGCAAGCCAAAAAGCGGCCAGAGTTCCGCAACATCAACTTCTTCAAGGACCTCCCCACCTACCGGTTGCCGCCGGCCGGCATCGTGTCCATCCTGCACCGCATCAGCGGCCTGCTGATGTTCATCCTGCTGCCTTTCATCCTGTGGATGATGGACATGTCGCTGACTTCGGAGATCTCCTTCGACGGCTTCACCTCGGTTTTCGCGGGTCCCTTCGGATGGTTCCTCAAGCTCGTGTGCCTGGCATTGATCTGGGCCTACCTGCACCACTTTTGCGCCGGCGTCCGCCACCTGTTCATGGATGTGAACCACCACGCCGTCAACAAGCAGTTCGGCAAGTCCTCGGCCCTGGTGGTGCTGGTCCTGAGCGTTGGCCTGACCCTGATCCTGGGTGCCAAGCTGTTCGGCCTGTACTGATTCACGATCTCTCCCTCACGATAAGGAAAAAGAACCATGTCCGTGAATTACGGCTCCAAGCGCACCGTGGTCGGTGCGCACTACGGCATCCGCGACTGGATGGTGCAGCGCGTCACCGGCGTGCTGATGGCACTGTTCACCATCGTGCTGCTGGCCAAGCTGATCTTCAGCACCGGCTCCGTCGGCTATGACCTGTGGGCCGGCATCTTTGCCCCGCAGTGGATGAAGTTCCTGACCTTCGCCGTGATCGTCTCGCTGGCCTGGCACGTCTGGGTCGGCGTGCGCGACATCTGGATGGACTACGTCAAGCCCGTGGGCCTGCGCCTGGTGCTGAACGTTTTCACCCTGGTCTGGCTGGTCGGCTGCGCCGGCTGGGGCATCCAGATCCTGTGGCGTATCTGATAGAGACGCGGTCTCCACGATTGAAGGTTAAGAATGAGCTACTCCAAAGCAAACATCACCAAGCGCAAGTTTGACGTCGTCATCGTCGGCGCTGGCGGCTCCGGCCTGCGTGCCGCGCTGGAACTGTCGCGCGCCGGCCTGTCCGTGGCCTCGCTGTCCAAGGTCTTCCCCACGCGCTCGCACACCGTGGCTGCGCAGGGCGGCGTGTCCGCTTCGCTGGGCAACATGAGCGAAGACAACTGGCACTACCACTTCTACGACACCATCAAGGGCTCCGACTGGCTCGGCGACCAGGATGCCATCGAGTTCATGTGCCGCGAAGCGCCCAACGTCGTGATCGAGCTGGAACACTTCGGCATGCCGTTCGACCGCAACCCCGACGGCACCATCTACCAGCGCCCCTTCGGCGGCCACACGGCCAACTACGGTGAAAAGCCCGTGCAGCGCGCCTGCGCCGCGGCCGACCGTACCGGCCACGCCATGCTGCACACGCTGTACCAGCAGAACGTCAAGTCCAAGACCAACTTCTTCGTGGAGTGGATGGCGCTGGACCTGATCCGCAACACCCAGGGCGACGTGGTCGGCGTGACCGCCATCGAACTGGAAACCGGCGACCTGTACGAGCTGCACGCCAAGGCCGTGCTGCTGGCCACGGGTGGCGCAGGCCGCATCTTCCAGGCATCGACCAATGCCTTCATCAACACCGGCGACGGCCTGGGCATGGCTGCACGCGCAGGCATCCCGCTGCAGGACATGGAGTTCTGGCAGTTCCACCCCACCGGCGTGGCCGGCGCGGGCGTGCTGCTGACCGAAGGCTGCCGTGGCGAAGGCGCCATCCTGCTCAACAGCGAAGGTGAACGCTTCATGGAGCGCTACGCTCCCACGCTGAAGGATCTGGCACCGCGTGACTTCGTGTCCCGCTCCATGGACCAGGAAATCAAGGAAGGCCGTGGCTGTGGTCCCAACAAGGACTACATCCTGATGAAGCTGGACCACCTGGGTGCAGACACCATCCGCAAGCGCCTGCCTTCGGTGGAAGAGATCGGCCACAACTTCGCCAACGTGGACATCACCAAGGAACCGATTCCCGTGGTGCCCACCATCCACTACCAGATGGGCGGCATTCCCACCAACATCAACGGCCAGGTCGTGGTGTGGGACGGCCAGCAGAACAACGTGGTCAATGGCCTCTATGCCGTGGGCGAATGCTCCTGCGTGTCGGTGCACGGCGCCAACCGCCTGGGCACGAACTCGCTGCTGGACCTGCTGGTCTTCGGCAAATCGGCCGGCAAGCACATCGTGCAGTTCGTCAACGGCTTCGGCGACCACAAGGCCGTGCCGGCCGATGGCTCCGAGCGCACGCTCACGCGCCTGAACCAGCTCGACGACTCCAAGGAAGGCACCTACGCCCAGGACCTGGCTGGCGACATCCGCGCCACCATGCAGCAGCATGCCGGCGTGTTCCGCACGCAAAAGAGCATGGACGAAGGCGAAGTCAAGATCAACGCCATCCGCGAACGCGTGGGCTCCGTGACCCTCAAGGACAAGTCCAAGGTCTGGAACACCGCCCGCATGGAAGCGCTGGAAGTGGACAACCTGATCGAAGTGGCCCAGGCCACCATGATCTCGGCCGCTGCCCGCCACGAATGCCGCGGCGCCCACACCGTGTACGACTACGAGCATCCTGCCGACCACGCCGAGTTCCCGCTGGGCCGCAATGACAAGGAATGGCTCAAGCACACCCTGTGGTACAGCGCCACCAACAGCCTGGACTACAAGCCCGTGAACCTGAAGCCCCTCACGGTGGACAGCGTGCCGCCCAAGGTCCGCACGTTCTAATCCAGCAGCCCACGAGAGAACAGACAAATGAAGCGCACTTTCAAGATCTACCGCTACGACCCGGACAAGGATGCCAAGCCCTACATGCAGACCGTCGAGGTCGAGCTGGACGGCCACGAGCGCATGCTGCTGGACGCCCTGGTCAAGCTCAAGGAGATGGACCCCTCCATCTCGTTCCGCCGCTCCTGCCGCGAAGGCGTGTGCGGCTCGGACGCGATGAACATCAATGGCAAGAACGGCCTGGCCTGCCTGACGAACATGAAGACCCTGCAGGGCGACATCGTTCTCAAGCCCCTGCCCGGCCTGCCCGTGATCCGCGACCTGATCGTGGACATGACGCAGTTCTTCAAGCAGTACCACTCGATCAAGCCGTACCTGCAGAACGACAGCTTCGCGTCTCCCACCAAGGAACGCCTGCAGTCGCCTGAAGAGCGCGAAGAGCTCAACGGCCTGTACGAGTGCATTCTGTGCGCCAGCTGCTCCACCAGCTGCCCCAGCTTCTGGTGGAACCCCGACAAGTTCGTGGGCCCGGCCGGCCTGCTGCAGGCCTACCGCTTCATCGCGGACAGCCGCGACGAGGCCACGGGTGACCGCCTTGACAACCTGGAAGATCCGTACCGCCTCTTCCGTTGCCACACCATCATGAACTGCGTGGACGTGTGCCCCAAGCACCTGAACCCCACGCAGGCCATTGGCAAGATCAAGGAACTGATGGTCCGCCGGGCCATCTGATGACCATGACGAATACTCTGCTCGACGAACGCGAGCGAGACCTGCTGCGCTGGCGCTGCCGGCGTGGCCTGGTCGAGAACGACCTGTTCATCGCGCAGTTCTTCGCCACCTACGGAGACCAGCTCACGCGGAGACACGCGAGCGGTCTGTCTGCCTTGATGGACCTGGCAGACAACGACCTGATGGACCTCTTCTTGCGCCGCAAGGAGCCTGAAGGTGAACTCGATACCCAAGAAATCAGGGAAGTTCTGGAACTGGTGCGCAAGCGCAAGCCCGGTTCTCTCCCGCTAGTAGGCTAGGCAATCTAGAGAAGGAAGTTTGGAAATGAAACTCGCAGACAACAAAGCAACGCTGTCATTCAGCAACGGCGCTCCCAGCGTCGAGCTGCCCGTCTACCAGGGCAACGTCGGTCCCGACGTGGTGGACATCCGCAAGCTGTACGCGCAGACCGGCATGTTCACCTATGACCCGGGCTTCCTCTCTACCGCCTCGTGCCAATCCGCCATCACCTACATCGATGGCGACAAGGGCGAGCTGCTGTACCGCGGCTACCCCATCGAGCAGCTGGCCAAGAACTGCGACTACCTCGAGACCTGTTACCTGCTGCTGTACGGCGAGCTGCCCAACGAGTCCGAGAAGGCCGACTTCGTCGAGCGCGTGACCAAGCACACCATGGTCAACGAGCAGATGCAGTTCTTCCTGCGTGGTTTCCGCCGTGACGCCCACCCCATGGCCGTCCTGACGGGTCTGGTCGGCGGCATGTCGGCCTTCTACCACGACAACATGGACATCAACAACGCCGAGCACCGCGACATCGCCGCGATCCGCCTGATCGCCAAGATGCCCACGCTGGTCTCCATGGCCTACAAGTACGGCATCGGTGCGCCGTACATGTACCCCAAGAACGACCTGAGCTACGCCGGCAACTTCATGCGCATGATGTTCGGCAACCCCTGCGAGGAGTTCAAGGTGAACCCCGTGGTCGAGCGCGCGCTGGACCGCATCTTCATCCTGCACGCAGACCACGAGCAAAACGCCTCCACCTCCACCGTGCGCCTGTGCGGCTCGTCGGGCACCAACCCCTTCGCCGCCATCTCGGCCGGCGTGGCCTGCCTGTGGGGCCCTGCCCACGGCGGCGCCAACGAAGCCTGCCTGAACATGCTGGAATACCTGCAGGCCAACGGCGGCGTTGCCAAGGTCGGCGAGTTCATGGAACAGGTCAAGGACAAGAACAGCGGCGTCAAGCTGATGGGCTTCGGCCACCGCGTCTACAAGAACTACGACCCCCGCGCCAAGCTCATGCAGGAAACCTGCAATGAAGTGCTGGCCGAACTGGGCCTGGAAAAAGACCCCCTGTTCGCCCTGGCCAAGGAAGTCGAGAAGATCGCCCTGGAAGACGACTACTTCGTGCAGCGCAAGCTCTACCCGAACGTGGACTTCTACTCCGGCATCGTGCAGCGCGCCATCGGCGTGCCCGTGAACCTGTTCACCGGCATCTTCGCCCTGGCCCGCACCGTGGGCTGGATCGCCCAGCTCAACGAGCAGATGGCCGACCCCGAGTACAAGATCGGCCGTCCCCGCCAGCTGTTCACGGGCTCCGTGTCCCGCGACGTCAAGCCGATCGGCCAGCGCTGATCGCAGGTCCGGGCCTAGCGGCCCGGCACCCAAAAGCCCCATGCCTTTGCATGGGGCTTTTTTCATTTGCGAGCCCACCGCTCCAGAAGGCCGCACCAGTCCTAGGAACACCATTTTCCCTATCGTGGCATGCCCATTGATTGAGCCTATCCACCTTAAGGTGGCCGTTGACCCTCCCTCAAACGGGATGGAGCCGCAGCGCAATGCCCGCTGCCATTCAACGCAACCCCGGGACTCACATGCTTGTCGAAATCAACAAGGACGGAATGCTCATCCATGCGCGCGTCAAGAATGCGCGCAGCCCCGCCATCGAGAGAGGAAAGCGGACCGCCGCCATCACCGGCATCGTCGTGCATCAGACCGATGCCAACACGGCCCAGTCTTCGCTCAACAGCTACAGGAACCCGAAGGCCAATGGGGCGCACTTCCTGATCGACAAGGACGGCACCATCTACCAGACTGCTGCCATCTATCAGCGTGCCAACCATGTGGGCCCGCTGAAGGCGAGATGCCTGCTTGTGGGGAAATGCAAGGCCAGGGACTATGAAGGACTGAAGGCAAAGGGGGTACACCGCATCGAGATGCTGAAGGCTCCTGGTGAACGCTATCCGAGCAATATGGAGGCCATAGGTATCGAGATGGTCGGCCGAGCGGAGCTGCCGAAGGGGTTCAAACCTTCCTCCAACGAAGCGGATTTGCCCCCCGAGAGATTGCGAGGAGAGCGCGGCCTCTATCCCGCCCCGACCCAAGCTCAGAACCGGTCACTGACATGGCTTGTTGAAGCACTGCAGGACTCCATGCAACTGTCGCCCGGTGAAGTCTTCAAACATCCCGAGGTAAGTTGGAAAAATCTGACCGAAGCAGAAGGTGCAAACTGGAACCTTCCTACGAACACACCATGAAGTACCACCAATTTTTTTGGGCAATAACTTCAGCGATGGTCATGGCCTCGCCGATTCATGCTGCTGACGCCCGGTATTCTGCAAAGAACATCCAGAAAATCAATATCTTCGCCCCCTCATCAAGCAACCCCCCTTGGGAGGATAAAAAATGGCTCGATTGCGACGATGTGATCCTGACCGAGGAGGATGTGCGATATGCATTGCAGCATATACGCCGAATTTCGGAAAAAGCCTATTTCAGCGAAGAAAACATGGATAGATCCGGATGCTCCGGAGGTGCGTCCGTCACGTTCAAGAGCGGAAAGATCATCGTCATGGATATCGAGCCAACAGGGCGAATCAGAATCTTCGAGGCGAACAGGAAGCTTGAGCCCCTTGGAGTGCCCTCACGCTACTACGACTGCGCTCCTTGCAACAAACGCAAGATGCACCTGCTGCAAGACGCCTTGGACCGCGCCACGGAAAGGCGGCTCAAGGAGCTGAAGAGGCTGGGCCGGCTCCCGCCTTGAGTCACGGTCTGGTCTTCTCTTGCGCGCCGGTTTTGGCAATGGCTCTGACGCTTTACTCAACGCTTCGTGCGGCCGATGCCAGATTGCCGCTCAGGCACGCGCCACCGACCCGGCTGCAACGGCAGGCGGCCTGGTGAACGACCTGCTGGCCGGCCGCGCCGCCTGGCCTGAGAGCCAGGGCCAAGCCCCCTGCTTCACGCAGCGGCGCGGTTTCGCCGACAATGCCCCCCCGGCCCTCGTGGCCGGCCCTTTCTTGCGCCGGGGTTCCGGCCCCAGCCACTCCCTGCACACCATGAACTTTGCCTCCCTTGGCCTGAGCCCGGCGCTGGTCTCCAGCCTCCAAGACCTGGGCCTGGTCGATCCCACGCCCATACAGACCCAGTCCATCGCCCCCGTGCTTGCGGGCCGCGACCTCTGGGCCTGTGCGCCCACGGGCTCGGGCAAGACGGCCGCCTACCTGCTGCCGCTGCTGCAGCGCTGGATGGATGGCGGCAAGGCCCAGGGTGTCCAGGGCGGCTTTGTGCGAACCCTGACCACGCTGATCGTGGTGCCCACGCGCGAGCTGGCCCAGCAGGTGGGCGAGACGCTGTCCGACCTGGGCCGCGCGCTCAAGCAGCCGCCGCGCATCGGCGTGGTCTATGGCGGCGTGTCCATCAACCCGCAGATGATGATGCTGCGCGGCAGTGCCGATTTCCTGGTGGCCACGCCGGGCCGCCTGCTGGACCTGGTGGAGCACAACGCAGTGCGCCTGTCCGCCGTGCGCCACCTGGTGCTGGACGAGGCCGACCGCCTGCTGGACCTGGGCTTTCAGGAAGAGCTGCAACGCGTGCTGGCCCTGCTGCCGAAGCAACGCCAGACCCTGCTGTTCTCAGCCACCTATCCCGATGCCGTGCAATCGCTGGCCACGGGCCTGCTGCACGATCCCGTTCAGGCCCGCGTCGATGCCGCCGAAGGCCAGGATGCCGCCAGCCCGCAAAGCATCACCCAGCGCGCCATTGCCGTGGACCGTGCGCGCCGCACGCAATTGCTGCGCCAGCTGGTGCAGGGCGACACCGCTGCGGGCACCGACCCTGTCACGCTCGAACGTGCCCTGGTCTTCGTGGCCACGCGCCACACGGCCGAACTGGTGGCTGAAAAGCTCTACAAGGCCGGCATCTTCGCCACGGCCTTCCATGGCGACCTGAGCCAGGGCGCACGCAAGGAAGCGCTGGCCGACTTCAAGGCCAAGCGCTGGCAGGTGATGATCACCACCGACCTGGCGGCGCGCGGCATCGACATCACCCAGCTGCCCCTGGTCGTCAACTACGACCTGCCGCGCTCGGCCACCGACTATGTGCACCGCATCGGCCGCACGGGCCGCGCGGGCGAGGACGGCACGGCCATCAGCTTCGTGACGCCGGCCGACCAGGCGCACTGGGCGCTGATCTGCAAGCGCAACCAGCTGGACCTTGAACTGGAGCAGCTGCCGGGCTTCGAGCCCACCGAGCCCGTGCCGCCGCCTCCGGTGGCCCAGGACGGCAACGGCGGCATCAAGGGCCGCCGCCCAAGCAAAAAAGACAAGCTGCGTGCCGCGGCCGCCGAAGCAGCCGAGACCGCAAAAAAGAACTGAGCGTTTCCGGTTCAGCCCGCGCCGCCTCGCCCACCAAAGCGATCCCGGTACGCCACCGGGGTAATGCCCAGGTGGCGCACGAACAGGTGGCGCAGCGCCTGCTCCGAGCCCAGGCCCACGCGCGCGGCCACGGTCTTGAGCGGCAGATGGGCCTGGCTTTCCAGCAGCTGCTTGGCCGCCTCCAGCCGCGCGCTCTCCACAAAGGCCGTGGGGCTTTGCCCGGTTTCCTGCTGGAACACGCGGCGCAGGTGGCGCTCGCTCATATGGGCCTGCTCGGCCATTTGCGCAAGGGTCAGGGGATCGGCCAGATGGGCCATCACCCACTGCTGCACGGCCTGCACGCCGCCGTGCTGCGCGGCCTGGGCCGCCAGCGGCACGCTGAACTGCGACTGGCCGCCGGGACGCTTGAGGTACATGACCAGGTCACGCGCCACCTCCAGCGCCAGCGCGTGGCCGAAATCCTCCTCCACCACGGCCAGGGCCAGGTCGATGCCGGCCGTCACGCCGGCCGAGGTCCACAGCTGGCGACTGCCTTCGCCATCGCGGATCTCCTCGCGCAGGTAGATGGCATCGGCATCGACCTGCACGCGCGGATGGCGCTGGGCCAGTTGCGCCGTCACGCTCCAGTGCGTGGCCGCGCGCCGGCCGTCCAGCAAGCCCGCCTCGGCCAGGAAGAAGCTGCCCGAGCACAGCGCAATCAGCCGCTGCACGCGCGGCGCCACGCGGCCCAGCCAGGCGACCAGCTCGGCCGAGCCGCCCAGCACCTGCTCGATATGGCGCGAGCCCACGACGACCACGGTGCAGCCCATGCCTGCAGCCTCCAGCCCGGCCAGCGTATGCGTGGCCTCCAGCGACATCAGCGTGTCCGAGCGCACGGGCCCTTGCCGCTGCGAGACCACGCGCACCTCGTAGCCGTCGCTCTGGCCGCGCGCGCGCAGGTGCACGTTGGCATAGTCGAACACCGACATGGGCCCTATGGCCTCCAGCGCCTTGAAGCCGGGGTAGACGACAAGATCGATGCGGTGGGCGCTGGCGTGGCGGTGGTCCATGGGAAACGGCGGGCTCGGAGGCGGTCAGGGTGGAAAGAATGGGGCGGACTATACGAAAAGACGCAAGCACCCACGGCCAGCAGGCCCGGCCGAAGCCGGCCACACCCCTCAGATTCGGACATATCACCTGGGGCTGCGGCCATGATGCGGCCGGGCCGCCCGGCCATGGCCTACATTCAAGGCTTCGCGGAGCGCGCGCACTGCCGTTCCTGAGCCACCCCGACAGAAAGACACGCCCATGAAATCCAAAGCCGCCGTCGCCTTCAAGGCTGGAGAACCCCTGCAGATCGTCGAGATCGACGTGGCCCCCCCGAAGAAGGGCGAGGTCCTGATCAAGATCACCCACACCGGCGTCTGCCACACCGATGCGTTCACGCTGTCGGGCGACGACCCGGAAGGCATCTTCCCCGCCGTGCTCGGCCATGAAGGCGCGGGCATCGTCGTCGAGGTCGGCGAAGGCGTGACCAGCGTCAAGCCCGGCGACCACGTGATCCCGCTGTACACCGCCGAATGCGGCGAATGCCTGTTCTGCAAGAGCGGCAAGACCAACCTGTGCGTTTCCGTGCGCGCCACCCAGGGCAAGGGCGTGATGCCCGACGGCACCACGCGCTTTTCGTACAACGGCGAGCCCATCTACCACTACATGGGCTGCTCCACCTTCAGCGAATACACCGTGGTCGCCGAAGTCTCGCTGGCCAAGATCCACCCCGATGCCAACCCCGAGCAGGTCTGCCTGCTGGGCTGCGGCGTGACCACGGGCCTGGGTGCCGTCAAGAACACCGCCAAGGTCCAGGAAGGCGACACCGTGGCCGTGTTCGGCCTGGGCGGCATCGGCCTGGCCGTGATCCAAGGCGCCAAGCTGGCCAAGGCCGGCCGCATCATCGCCGTGGACACCAACCCCTCCAAGTTCGACCTGGCCCGCACCTTCGGCGCCACCGACTGCGTGAATCCCAAGGATTTCGACAAGCCCATCCAGCAGGTCATCGTCGAGATGACGGGCTGGGGCGTGGACCACAGCTTCGAGTGCATCGGCAACGTCAACGTGATGCGTGCCGCCCTGGAATGCGCACACCGCGGCTGGGGCCAGTCGGTCATCATCGGCGTGGCCGGCGCGGGCCAGGAAATCTCCACACGCCCCTTCCAGCTGGTGACGGGCCGCAAGTGGCTGGGCACGGCCTTCGGCGGCGTCAAGGGCCGCAGCGAGCTGCCCGGCATGGTCGAGCAGGCCATGAGCGGCGAGATCCAGCTGGCCCCCTTCGTCACGCACACCATGGGCCTGCCGGAAATCAACGAGGCTTTTGACCTGATGCACGAAGGCAAGTCCATCCGCTCCGTCGTCGTGTACTGAAGCTCCCCCTGAGGCGCTGCGCGCCTTCCCCCGTTGCACGGCGCCTCTCTACTCGCTACGCGAGGGAGGGGGACGACGCCCTCGGCTGGGCGCCCCCGCCGCGAGGCGGCTCTTGCTCGGCGCCTCTCGCCTGGGCAGCGCCAGTTTCATGGGCCGTTGACCGTGTATAGCGTATCAACTCCCATCTTTGAATGCTGCACGCACCGCTTGCCAAGGTGCCCGTAGCATTTTTCTTTTTGAGGAACACCATGTCCGCACTGCCGCCCCTGGAACTCAAGAACGCCCATGCCTGCTTCGGCGGCGCACAGCGTTTCTACGAGCATTTCTCCGCCGAGATCGGCCTGAACATGAAGTTTTCGGTCTTCCTGCCGCCCAAGGCCGTGGCCGGCGAGAAGGTGCCTGCCGTGCTCTACCTGGCCGGGCTGACCTGCACCGAAGAGACCTTCATGACCAAGGCCGGCGCCCAGCGCCTGGCCGCCGAGCTGGGCATTGCGCTGATCGCGCCCGACACCAGCCCGCGCGGCGCAGGCCTGCCCGGCGAGGCCGATGCCTGGGACTTCGGCGTGGGCGCGGGCTTCTACCTGGACGCCACCACCAAGCCCTGGGCACTGCACTGGCGCATGGAAAGCTATCTGCTGGGCGAGCTGCTGCCGTTGATCGCCGCACGCCTGCCCATTGACGCGCAGCGGCTGGGCATCTTCGGCCACTCCATGGGTGGCCACGGCGCGCTCACGCTGGCGCTGCGCCATCCGGGCCGCTTCAAGAGCCTGTCGGCCTTCGCACCCATCGCCAACCCCGTCAACTGCCCCTGGGGCCAGAAAGCCTTCTCAGGCTATCTGGGCGATGACCGCAAGGCCTGGGAAGCGCATGACGCCAGTTGCCTGATGGCCGCGCAGACCCAGGCGCCCTACCCGGCCGGCATCCTCGTGGACCAGGGCCTGGCCGACAAGTTCCTGATCGAAAAGCAGCTGCTGCCCGAAGCCTTCGAGGCTGCCTGCGCCCAGGCCGGCCAGCCGCTGACGCTGCGCCGCCACGGCGGCTACGACCACGGCTACTACTTCATCCAGAGCTTCATTGATGACCATCTGCGCCATCATGCAGAGCAGTTGAGTACCCCCTGAGGCGCTTCGCGCCTTCCCCCTCTCTCGCTTCGCGGGAGGGGGACGACGCCATCGCCGCGAGGCGGCTCTTGCTCGGCGTCCCTGTTTTTTTGGCCGCGCCAGTTTCAAAGGGTGATGAGCCCAACAGGTGCAGGGCAGATTGCCTCAACCTGGCCTATGGCCAGCGCGCATGTCCTGCGCAATACGCTCCAGCACCTGGGGCAGGTCCTTGACGCTGGCGATCACGTGGTGGGCGCCGGCTGCGCGCAGCTTGGCCTCGGCGCGGGCCACGCGCTCGCGCACTTCTTCGGTGGGGGCGGCGGCCAGTTCGGCGGGGGAGTAGCCGACTTCGTTGCCGGACAGGGTCAGGCCCACGGTCCACATGCCGGCGTTGCGGCCTTCCTCGATGCCGGGCACGGTGTCGTCCACCTTCACGCAGGCACGCACGTCGCCGATGCCCAGCGCCAGCACATTGGCCAGCGCCATGAAGGGGCCGGGGCGGCCGCCTGCGGCCATTTCATCGCCGGCCACCACATGGTCGGGAGCCAGGCCGTTGGCCGCTGCCTGGGGCAGCAGCTGGTTCAGGACTTCACGCGGATAGCCCGAGCACGAGCCCACCTTCAGGCCCTGCGCGCGCAGCCAGCCCAGCAGCTCGGGTGCCCCTTCGATGGGTGCCGAGAACTCACCGACCTTGGCGATCTGCATGGGCATGAAGCGGGCGTAGATGGCATCCACGTCGGCGTCGCCAGGCTGCTGGCCGAAGGCCTTGTGCCATTGCGCGCGGATGCCTTCGTCCTGCAGCAACTCGTGGATGTGCTGCCACTTGGACAGGCCCATGGGGCCGCGCGCCTGGGCCAGGGTGATGGTGATGCCGAAGCTGGCAAAGGCCTCGACAAAGATCTGCGTGGGCGCCAGCGAGCCGAAATCGACCAGGGTGCCGGCCCAGTCGAAGATGACGGCCTGCAGCGGCGACAGATCGGCGGCGGCGGCGGTGGAGACGGTGGTGTGGTTCATGGTGCTTTTTGACTAGGAAAGAGGTTCAAACAGAAGAGGGCCGCACGCGCCTGTTCATTCCAGCGTGCGGATGAAATTGCGCCCGCGCGGGCCGGATGCGGCCGACTGCAGCAGCTGCTGCCACTCATCCCCAGGCACGCCGTAGTGGGCGGGATCGGTGGCCACGCCCAGGCCTTCGAGGAAGTTGCGCAGGCGCTGCACGGCCAGCTCGCCCGTGGCGGCATCGAAGACGGACAGCAGGGCCGCGTCGGCCTCGTCGTCGGCGCCCAGGGCCATCTCCAGCACCAGCGGCAGGCTGAACGAGCAGGCAATGCCGTGGGCCACGCCATGGCGCAGCGTGATGTCGTAGGACAGCGAATGCGCCAGCGCCGTGCGGGTGTTGGAGAAGGCCAGGCCGGCCATCAGGGCGGCCTCGGCCATGCGGCTTCGCAGCGGCAGGCTGCCCAGGTCCTGCATCAGCGCGGGCAGCGTGGCCAGGGTGCGGCGCGCGGCGCCCACGGCCAAGGTGGTGGAGACGGGATTGCGGTGCCGGTTCCAGATGGACTCCAGCGCATGCGACAGCGCATCCAGCCCCGATGCCAGCGTGGCGCCGGCCGGCAGGCTTTGCATGAGCTGCGCGTCGATGATGGCCGCCTCGGGCCAGGTCCAGTGCTGGTGCAGCGAGTGCTTGCGGCCAGCGGCCTGGTCCCAGATCGTGGCCCAGGGCGTGACCTCGCTGCCCGTGCCGGCCGTGGTGGGAATGGCGATCAACGCCTTGTGGCCTGCGGCCGGCAGGGCCAGCCCCTGCTCCAGGGCCTGCAGCAGCTCGCCGAAACGCCGCGTGGGCGTGGCGCACATCAGCGCCTTGGCCGAGTCGATGGCGCTGCCGCCGCCCAGGGCCACGATGCACGGGACCTCGGCGTATTCGCGGTGCACGCGGTCATACAGCGGGGCCAGCCACTGCACATCGGGATTGGGCGCAATGCCGTCCACCACGCCGCGCAGCTGGCTGCCCAGCCGTTGGCGCAGCTGCTGCACCAGGCCCAGGGATTCGGCCTCGGGAAACGTCACCAGCAGGCAGTCGCGCCCGGCCAGCAGCTCGGGCAGGCGGTCCAGGCGGCCGGGGCCGGCATGGATGGCAACGGGGTTGTGATAGGTCCACACAAATCGGTCCTTTGAATGAAACGGGGGCGCCGAAAAAAGCGCTGCCCTCAATGGCGGGTGCCCTGCTGGATGCGGCTGCGCAGCCAGTGGGAGACGAGATCGGCGGCGATCACCATCACGGTGATGACCACGATGCAAGTGGCCGTCTCCTGGTAGCGGAACAGCTTGAGGCTGCCGACCAGCTCGAACCCCAGCCCGCCCGCGCCCACCATGCCCAGCACCGTGGCCGAGCGCAGGTTGACCTCGAAGCGGTAGAGCACGACCGCGATCCAGGCCGTGATGGCCTGCGGTATCACGCCGAAGACGATGAGCTGCAATTGCGTGGCGCCTGCGCTGCGCAGGGCCTGCAGCGGGCCGTCGTCGATCTCTTCGATGCTCTCGGCGAAGAACTTGCCCAGCATGCCCATGCCATGCAGGGCCAGAGCCAGCACGCCGGGAAACGGCCCCAGGCCCACGGCCGAGACAAAGACCAGCGCCAGGATCAGCTCGTTGATGCTGCGCACCACGTTCAGGAACTGCCGCGTGATGCGCCGCAGCCAGTGCCAGCCATGCAGGTTGCTGGCCGCGATGAAGGACAGCGGCAGCGCCAGCACCACGGACAGCAGCGTGCCCCAGATGGCGATCTGCACCGTCTCCAGCGCGGGCGCCATCAGGCGCGGCAGCATGCTCCAGTCCGGCGGCACGGAGCGCGCCACGAAATCCGCGATCTGGGGCATGCCTGCCGCCAGTTCGCCCCAGCTCATCTGCGCGCCGCCCGCGCTCCAGTGCAGCACCCAGGCGATGGCCAGGGCCGCAGCCGCATAGCCTGTCCAGCCCAGGGCGCCGTGGGGGCGCGGCGCCGTCCATTGCCAGCGGTCGCGCGGCTCAGGGCTCCAGGAATTGGCGCTGGTCATCACAGTCCTCCTGCGGGCGCGCTGGCCCGCATCCACGAGGCAGGCACCGGCGCCTGCGCATGCAGGCCGGCAGGCACTATGGCCGCCGTGCCCGGTGGTGTGTCCGGTTCTGCGCCCTGCCCTGCAGTGGGCTGCGCATGGTAGATGGCCTGCAGCGCGGCCTCGTCCAGCGCCTGCGGCGATCCGTCAAAGACCATGCGGCCCTGGGCCAGGCCCAGCACACGGTCGCCGAACTCCCGCGCGTAGTCCACCTGGTGCAGGTTGCAGACCACGGCAATGCCCAGCTCGCGCGTGGCATCGCGCAGGTACTGCAGCACGCTGCGCGCGGTCTTGGGGTCCAGGCTGGCCACGGGCTCGTCGGCCAGGATGACCTGGGGCTGCTGGGCCAGCGCGCGGGCAATGCCCACGCGCTGCATCTGCCCGCCCGACAGCGCCTCGGTGCGCTCCAGCGCCTTGTGGGCCAGGCCCACGCGCTCCAGGCACTGGTCGGCCAGGCGGATATCGCTTTCGCGGAACAGCTGCAGCACCGAGGCCAGGGTGCCGGTCTGGCCCAGGCGCCCGGTCAGCACGTTCTTGCGCACCGACAGGCGCGGCACCAGGTTGTGGTGCTGAAAGACCATGGCCACATGGCGAGCCAGCTCGCGCCGGCTGTGCCTGCCGCCGCCCAGCATCAGGTCCATGCCGCCCACCTCCAGCGTGCCGCTGTCGGCGCGGGCCAGGCCGTTCATGCAGCGCAGCAGCGTGGACTTGCCGGCCCCCGACAGGCCCAGCATGACGACGAACTCGCCGGGCTGCACATCCAGGTCGATGCCATGCAGCACATGGTTGCTGCCATAGCTCTTGCGCAATTGGCGGATGCGGATCATTTCATGCTCCCCAGGTCGAGCTTCAGGGCCTTGGCCGTCTGGCGGACCACGTCATAGGCCTTGTCATCCGTGGCCGCGAAGCCGTCGAGCACGCCCTGGTCGCCCCAGGGCAGGTCCTTGACCTCGGCCAGGGCCGCAGCCACCTTCTGCTTGGTGCCTGCGTCCAGGTTCTTGCGCCAGGTCATGGGCGACTCGGGAATGGGCTGGGAGCGCCAGACGATCTGGAAGTCCTCGCGCTTGACCAGGCCCTTGCTCACGGCCGAGTCGAAGATGCGGTCGGCCACGGCCGCCGCATCCACCTTGCCGTTGGCCACGGCCATGATGCTGGCGTCGTGCGAGCCCGAGAAGATCACGCGCGAAAAGCCCTTGTCGGCATCGAAGCCCTCGGCCATCAACCCGGCCTTGGGAAACAGGTGGCCCGACGCCGATGTCGGGTCCACAAAGGCAAAGCTGCGGCCCTTGAGATCGGCCACGCTGGCGGGGCCCTTGTCCTTGCGGGAGATCACCATGCTGTGGTACGCGCTCTTGCCCGTCTTCTTGGTCACGGCCACGGCAAAGGCCTCGGCGCCTGCCACCTGGCTGGCCAGCACGTACGAGAACGGGCCGAGGAAGGCGATGTCGATCTTGTTGGAGCGCAGCGCCTCGATCACGCCGTTGTAGTCATTGGCCACGAAGGGCCGCACCTTCATGCCGGTGCGGGTGGCCAGCTGGTCCATGACCTGCTGGCTGGCGCGGATCATGGCCTGCGCGTCCTCCGAGGGGATCAGGCCCACGCGCAGCTCGGCGCTCTGGGCAAAGGCGGCAGTGGTAGCGGTGGTAGCGGTGGAGGCGGTGGCGGCCAGGGCCAGCACGGCTGCGGCATGGCGCAGCCAGGTCTTGCGGTTCATCTTCATGAGAGCGTTCCTTTGCATCAGGTCAGGCACATCGGCAGATCGGTGGATCCGTGAATCGCCGGCCAAATCGCCAGGCGGGTGGGGATGGCTGAATGCTAGGAGCGACATATTTCTGCCATGTGAAAGTTTCAGAATCGGTTTTGACAGCATCCATAGACAAAACCTTGAGATACCGACTTTCGTGAGCAACGCCCGCTACCGCGCCTTCATCGCCGTCGCCCACCACGGCAGCCTCAGCGCTGCCGCCCGCGCACTGGGCGTGAGCCAGCCCACCATCTCCACCCAGATCGCCACGCTGGAGCGCCAAAGCCAGATCGAGCTGTTCCACCGCCGCGGCTACCGCATGACGCTCACGGGCGCAGGCGCCAGACTGCTGCCCATGGCGCAGAAAATCATGGCACTGGAGGCCGAGGCCGAGTTCTTCCTGCGCGACTCGGGGCAGTTGCACCAGGGCGAGCTCAAGATCGGCGCCGTGGGGCCCTTCCATGTGATCGAAATGGTGGCCGCCTACCGCGCACGGCACCCGGGCATGCAGCTGTCCATCCGCATGGGCAACTCGCAGCAGGTGCTGGCCGACCTGGAACGCTACGACACCGACGTGGCCGTGCTCGCCGGCCTCTACGACCGCCCGGAGCTGCTGGCACGCGAGTACGCGCGCCACGCCATCGTGCTGTTCGCCCATGTCGCCCATCCCTTCGCGCGGCGCAGCGAAATCGCGCTGTCCGAACTGCAGGGCCAGCCTTTGCTGCTGCGCGAGCACGGCTCGACCACGCGCACCGCGCTGGAATCGGTGCTGCAGGCCGCCGGCGTGCAGCCGCGCACCGAACTGGAGATCGGCAGCCGCGAAGCCATACGCGAAGCCGTGGCGCGCGGCCTGGGACTGGGCGCCGTGTCCGAAGCCGAATTCATCCCCGACCCGCGCTTTCGCCCGCTGCGCATCGCGGGGGACCCGGCCAGCACCACCACCTATGTCTACTGCATGCGCGAGCGCAGCGACAGCCTGCTGGTGAGGTCTTTTCTGGAGGCGATTTGAGGGCCGCGCCGGGCCACCTCGGCAACCCGCCTCAGCCCTCCACCCTGATTCCGCGCGCCTGGATCAGCCGGGCCCACTTCGCCCGTTCATCGCGCATGAAGGCGTCAAAGCGCTGCGGCGTCCCCCCTCCATCCTCTGCGCCGAACTCTTCGAGCTTGGCCACCACATCGGGCATGGCCAGGATGCGGTTGACGTCCGCATTGATGCGGGCCACCAGATCGGCAGGCATTCTTGCGGGGCCCACCAGGCCGAACCAGATGCTCGCGTTGAACCCGGAATAGCCCTGCTCCGCCACGGTGGGAATCTCCGCGAAGGCCTTGGCGCGCTTCACACCCGTCTGAGCCACGGCATGGACTTTTCCGCCCTTGATGAAGGGCGCTGCCGTGGTCATCCCCTCGAACGCATAGTCGATCTGGCCGCCCAGCAGATCCGTCATCACGTTCGACGCGCCCTTGTACGGGATATGGAGCGCGGACACCGCCGCAGTCTGCTCGAACAGCGCCAGCGCAAGGTGCTGGGCCGACCCCGTGCCCGAGGAGCCGAAGCTGACCTCCCCCGGCTTTTGCTTCAATGCGGCCAGCAGGCCCTGCATGGTGGCGGAAGCCTTGGGGCTGGCAACCAGGACCTGCGGGGTCTGGCCCACCAGGGCGATGGCGGAGAAGTCCCGCTCCGGCGAGAAGCCGAGCCTGGGGTTGAGCGCAGGGGCAATGCCCAGGGCATTGATGTGGCCCATCATGAGCGTCTGCCCATCGGGCGCGGCCCTGGCGGCCTCGGCAGCGGCGATCAGCCCCGCCGCCCCTGGCCGGTTCTCGACGATGACGGGAATGGCCCACAGCTGGTTGAGCCGGTTGGCGATGATCCGCGCCAGGATGTCCGTGCCGCCGCCTGCCGAGAAGCCGACGAGGATTTTGACCGGGCCCGCTGGCGGCCTGGCCTGTGCAAAGCCCGGATGGGCATGCAGGGCGGCGGCTGCGGCGGCCGAGGTCAGGAACTGTCTGCGTTGCATGGCTTGTCTCCTTGGATGATGGGCTGGCGGCGGTCTTACGCCACCGAGGTCCAGCGGCCGAACCGGGACACCTGCGCCTCGTCGAAACTGAAGCCGAGCCCCGGCGTCTGGTGCAGCACGACACGGCCCTTTTCCTGCGCCAGCTGGCGGTCCAGCAGGCGGCGGAAGTTCAGCACCTGGTCATCCCAGAAGAACTCGACATAGCGCGCATTGGGGGTCGCGGCCACCAGCGGCGCGTGCACATCGTGGAACCAGTGCGGACACATCTGCAGCCCACAGCCCGCCGCCATGGCGGCAATGCGCTTCCACTCGGTAATGCCCCCGCAGACTGCGGCGTCGGTCTGCAGGATGGATGCGGCGCCCATGTCGAGCAGATGCTTGTGGTACCAGCGGCCATAGCCGATTTCCGCGGTGGCCACGGGAATTCGGGTGAGCTTTGCCAGGCGGGCGTGGCTTTCGACATCGTCGGGGCTGAACGGCTCCTCGATGAAATAGGGGTCGTATGCCTCCATGCGGCGCAGGTACTGCATGGCCTGCACGGTGTCCACCCAGCCGTTGTTGCAGTCCAGCATGAGCTCCACGTCCGGGCCGATGGCTTCGCGCGCCGCCTTCACGCGCGACTCCTCGCCCTGGGGCGACCAGCGGCCGGTCTTCATCTTCACGGCCTGAAAGCCCAGTTCGACATAGCCGGCCATCTCCTCGCCGACATGGCCGGCGGTCTTGCCGTCCACGTAGTAGCCGCCGCTGGCATAGGCCGGCACCGTGTCCAGCTCCACCGCGCCCAGGTACTTGTGCAAAGGCAGCTGGGCGGTTCGGGCATTGAGGTCCCACAGCGCAATGTCGAGTGCGCTCAGTGCCCGCATCACGGTGCCCATGCGGCCTTGCAGCAGCGCCTCCTGGTACATCTCCTTCCACAGCCCTTCGACGGCCAGGGACTCGCGGCCCAGCAGCACAGGACCGAGCAGCTGCTCGACCGCGACGCGGAACAGCTCGCCCGCCGCATTGCCGACATAGCAAAAGCCGATGCCTTCGACGCCGTCGCTGCTGCGGACCTTGACCAGCCCGTAGTGGCGGTCGACCACGGTGCGGTTCGACAGATAGGTGACCTTGTCCAGCGGCACGCGGGCAACGCAGACTTCAATGGATTCGATGAGGGGCATGAGCTCTCCTGACATGGTTTGGAAGCGGGAACGAGCGAACTTTGCGCTTCAGGAGATCTGCAACAAAGATGGTGTCCCATGGTTCAGATGACGCAAAATGCGTCGCATGGATTCGCGCTTTCTCCAGAGCTTCATTGCCGTCGTGGACTGCGGCTCGATGGCCGACGCCGCGCGCAGGCTGGACCTGCCGCCCACCACCGTGGCCCAGCAGATGCGTGCGCTGGAGGCCGACGTGGGCTGCGCACTGCTCACGCGGGTGGGCCGGACGGTGCGGCCCACCGTCGTGGGCGCCCGGATCGTGGAGCATGCGCGGGAGGTGCTCAAATCCGTGGAGAACCTGAGGTCGGCCGCCTCGGCCACCGAACTTCCCGCAGGCCCATTGAGGCTGGGGGCAACGCCCACGGCGCTGATGGGCCTGGTGCCCCCGCTGCTGCGCCGGTGGATGAGCTCCCATCCGGCCGTGCGCGTCTACATCGAACCCGGCACTTCCTCACTGCTGCTGGACCAGGTGCAGGCCGGCCATCTGGATGCGGCCATCCTTGTGCACCCGGCCTTCGCCATGCCCAAGACCTGCGAGTGGCGGCTGATGCGCAGCGAGGCGCTGATTCTTCTCGCGCCCCGGGACATGAAGGTGCGCGATCCGCTGCTCACGGCCGCACGCGAGCCCTTCATCCAGTACGACCGCAAGGTGGTGGCAGGAAAAATGGCGGATGAATACCTGCGGGGCCACGGCATCAAGCCAAAGGTCCGCTTCGAGCTGGACGGCATCGAGCAGATCGCACAGCTGGTTGCGGAAGGCTTCGGTGTCTCCATCCTGCCGGACTGGCCCGTGCTGGGACCGCCGGATGCCAGAACGCGCCGATGGCCGCTGCCCCCTCCGAGCCCGTCCCGCGAAGTGGGCATGGTGTGGCTGCGCTCTTCGGTGCGCTCCCCGCTGGCGGCCGCCTTGTCCGAGCTGATCGATTCCCGCTAGCGGACCATGCCCTGACCTGTGTCTGGCACGCAGGCTCTCAGAACAGGCTGCGTTGCGGCAGCAAAAGCGACGGGTGGTAGAGGCTGCAATCGAGCCGCAGCGGCTCGCGGTTGAACCCATGCCGACGGCAGGCCAGGGCAAAGCGCTGGCGCAGCAGCTCGGCCCAGTGGCCGGTACCTTTCATGCGCTGGCCGAACTCGGCGTTGTACACGCGGCCGGCCTCGCGCTGCTCGCCCTGGATGCCATGCAGGTCGCGCACGCGCTCCATCACGCGGCGGGCGCGGTCGGGGTAGTGCACCTGCAGCCATTGCTCGAACAGCGGCGCCACTTCCCAGGGCAGGCGCAGCACGGCATAGAAGGCGTGGCGCGCGCCTGCGTCGGCGGCCGCCTCCAGCACCTTCTCCAGGTCTTCGTTGATGAAGGGAATCTGCGGTGCCAGGCTCACGCCCACGGGCACGCCCGCCTCGGTCAGCGCGCGGATGCTGCGCAGCCGGCGGTGCGGCGCGGCGGCGCGCGGCTCCAGGTGGCGTGCCAGGTCGGCATCCAGCGTGGTCAGCGTGATGTGCACCGAGGCCAGGCCCTGGCGCGCCAGCGGGGCCAGCAGGTCCAGGTCACGCTCCACCCCGCTGCCCTTGGTGACGATGGAAAACGGGTGGCGCGCCTCGGCCAGCACTTCGATCAGGCGGCGCGTCAGCCCCAGTTCGCGCTCCACGGGCTGGTAGCAGTCGGTGACCGAGCCCAGCATCACGGGCGCGGCCACATGGCTGGCGCGCGACAGCTCGGCGCGCAGCAGCTCGGGCAGGTTCTGCTTGGCGATGAGCCGGGTCTCGAAGTCCAGCCCCGGCGACCAGCCCAGGTAGCTGTGCGTGGGCCGGGCATAGCAATAGATGCAGCCGTGCTCGCACCCCCGGTAGGGATTGAGCCCCATGTGAAACGGCAGGTCGGGCGACTGGTGGCGGCTCAGCGCCGAGCGGGCCTGCTCCCAGCGCAGTTCGGTGCGCAGGGGCGCGGCTTCCTCGCCTTCGGCAGGCGCCTCAAGGCTGCCCCAGCCGTCATCGAAGGCCTCGCGCGGGTCGGTGGTGAAGCGGTGGGCCAGCTGGCTGGCTGCGCCCCGGCCCTTGATGGCGTGCAGGGGAATGAAGGCCGGCTCCGGAGAGAGGTCTGGGTTGGCGCGCATGGGGTTCGCTCCCGCAACGATGAATACTGTACAAACATACAGATCATAGCTGCGCAGCAGCCCGTTATCCAGAACGATGACAATGCCCCTGATCCATGCCATCCAGACCCATGCACCACATCCGCCCTGCCATCGAGAGCGACTTCCCGTCCTTGCTGGCCTGCGATCCATATGCCCGCAGCCATGCTGAACGCCAGGCCTTTCTGCGGGAGAAAACGGCCGCTGGCGCGGTATTGCTGGCCGAGCGGGATGGCTACGTGCCGGGTTTTGTCGTGCTGGAGCCCGGATTCTTCGGCCATGGGTTCATCTCCCTCATCGCCGTGGCAGATGCAGCGCGGCGCAGCGGCGTGGCGCTTGCACTGCTGGCGGCGGCCCGGCAGCGCTGCACCACGGACAAGCTCTTTACCTCGACCAATGCATCGAACCTGGCCGCGCAGGCGCTGTTCGCCCAGGCGGGCTTTGTGCCCAGCGGGCGCGTGGACAACCTGGACCCCGGCGACCCCGAGCTGATCTTTTTCAAGGCCCTGGGCAGCACGCGCGCGCAGTAGCGCTCGCAGCAGGCCGCGTCAAGCCCACGCCAATCCGCACCGCACCGTGCGGGTTCGCTTGGCAGAACCCACACGGGCCTGCACAATGGGCCTATCGCACCAACTTGGTGCTTTTCTCTTTTCTGAAGATGCCTTGGCCCGGACAACCGCGTTGCCCGGGCTTTTGTCCGTTTGGGCGCCGCTGCCCTTCACTGCAGCCACGGCGCAAGCACACAAGGGAGCCAACACCATGGAGCGCAAGCCCCACATCATTCTTTCGTCCCTGGACCTGGAGCGCATCGAGGCCCTGCTGGACAAGCAACCCGCCTTCCCCGGCCGCGAGGCGCTCGAGGCCGAGCTGGACCGCGCCGACGTGCTCGAACCCAAGGAAATGCCGCCCAATGTGGTGACCATGAACTCCACCGTGCGCTTCACGCTGCTGGAGTCGGGCAAGTCCAATACGCTGACCCTGGTCTATCCCAAGGAGATGGATGGCAGCTCCGACAAGGTGTCGGTCTTCGCGCCCGTGGGCATTGCCCTGCTGGGCCTGAGCGTGGGCGACCAGTCGCGCATGGCCGGCCCCTCGGGCCAGGTCACCGTGCGCGTGGATGCCATCGAGTTCCAGCCGGAAAGCGCGGGCGAGCTGCACCGTTGAACGCCGACCGGCGTGAAGCGAAAAAGGCAGCCAACCGGCTGCCTTTGTTGTTTGTTGACTGACGCACGGCGCCTCAGCGCAGGCCTGCCAGAAACGCCGCGATCAGGCCGGTGCCCACCAGGCCCGCCTGCCAGCGCAGCGCCATGTGCCAGCTGGGAACGTGGCGCTCCACGCGCTCGTACAGCAGATGGCCGGCCGCAATCGACAGCACAAAGGCCGTGCACATGCCCAGCAGAGCGGCGGGAATGGAATGTGGCCAGAAATGGCTTTCCACGGCATTGACCAGCAGGCAGACCGAGAAGTGCACGAGAAACACCGAGTACGAAATCTTGCCCAGCCGACGCAGCGGCGCCCAGCCTTGCGCCTGCGCAAACGCGGGGCTGCGCATGGCCACGACCAGGGCCAGCGCCGTGGCACCGGCCAGCGCGATGCGGTCGCGCCACTCCAGTGCCAATGCCGCCACGACCAGGGCCACGATCAGCAGGGACCAGCTCCAGGCCGTCGAGGACTTGTCCGCATGCGCGGCCCAGTAGGCCAGCATGCCCAGGCCGTAGGCGCCAAAGAAGTACGGCGCCCACACATCCCATTGCGCATCCAGATTGAAGCCCAGCAGCGAAGCCGCCACGCCGATCACCACCAGCGCCTGCGCCACGCTCAGCGCCCAGGGCCAGCAGCGTGACAGGGCGTCGCCGCCAAAGCGGCGGCGCAGCAAGGCACCGCCCCAGCGCGTGCCGGCCAGCAGCAGCGCCGTCAGCGCAAAAAGCTGGAAGTCGATGGACACATACCAGACGCCCGCAGACAGCGACTCCTCGCCCACGATGTTCTGCAGCAGCAGCGCATGCGCCACCAGTTGCCAGAGATCGGGCTCGCCGGAGACCGAGGCATGGTCGAACCAGGGCCGCACGACCGCCGAGACAACGACGGCCACGACCAGCGCCACCGCATAGGGCACGACCAGGCGCACGAAGCGGCGCCCGATGCGGGACCACGGATCGCTGTGCTGCCCATGGCCTTGGGGCGCCATGCTGGCTGCCGCCAGGTAGCCGCCCAGCACCAGGAAGATCTGCACGGCCATGCGCGCATATTCATAGAGCCAGTCGATGAGTTCCGGCGCGGCCGGATGGGCGATATCGGACATGGGGCCGTAGAAGGCCAGGTGGTGCCAGACGATGGCGGCACAGGCCAGGCCCTTGGTGCAGTCGATCAGCGCACTGCGGCTAGCGTGGGACATGGGGCAATCTGCAATCTGCGAACGGGTCGGTAAGCGGGAGGCGCTGGGCCCGGGCCGCCTGGCCGCAAGCCCGCAAAGGCGCCATTGTGCGCCTTTTGACCGCGTCTTGCAGAAAGCTGACGCACCGCTTTCCAAGCCGCCCAGGACATGCCGGCACGCGAAGGCACAATGCATGCCATGACGCAATCCAAACCTCTTCCGGCGTTGAACCGGCAGTTCGTCTCGCACTTCGGCGAGATGGGCAGCCGCTGGGGCATCAACCGCACGGTAGGCCAGATCTACGCTCTGCTGTTTCTTTCGCCCGAGCCGCTCAATGCCGACCAGATCGCCGAGACGCTGGAGTTCTCGCGCTCCAACGTGAGCATGGGGCTCAAGGAATTGCAGGCGTGGCGCCTGGTGCAATTGCGCCACCAGCCCGGCGACCGGCGCGAGTATTTCGAGGCGCCGCAGGATGTCTGGGAAATCTTCCGCCGCCTGGCCGAGGAACGCCGCCGCCGCGAGATCGAGCCCACCCAGTCCATGCTGCGCGCCGCCATGCTGGAGGAAGTCACCACCGAAGAGGAACGCTACGCCCAGCAGCGCATGCGCGACATGTACGAGCTGATCGACCGGCTCATGAACTGGTTCGACGACGTGCAGCGCCTGTCGCCCGAGACCGCCATGCAGCTCATGGGCATGGGCACGGCCGTGACGCGGCTGCTGGATCTGAAGGACCGCATCACGGGCGGCAAGGGCCGCGCCAAGGCGGACGACACCGACGATTGAACCTGGCAAGCCTGCGTACAAAAATGAGCTCCCGAGGGAGCTCATTGTGTTTACAGCAATGCTTCATTGGCGGTAAGCGCGTGCAAAAACTGGCGTAGCCCAAAGCGAGGGACACCGAGCAAGGGCCGCCCCCGCAGCGAGGGTGTCGTCCCCCTCCCGAAGAGAGAGGGGGAAGGCGCGAAGCGCCTCAGGGGGAGCTTTATTTCTCCCGGGCCAGGAGTTCGCGGCGCGTGGCCTCGTCGTCCATCAGTTCGTACCACATCGCGTTGAGCACCGCGAAGGCGGCCGCCAGCGGCAGGCCGAGCAACCAGGCGAAGTACCACATGGTGTTGTGTCCTTTCTTGACGTTGAATGTCGTTGCTTGATTCGGTGGATCAGTACGAGTGGCCGCGGCCCTCGATGATGGCCATCGGGTCGACCTTGCCGCGCAGCACGCTGTAGACCCAGCTGGTGTAGGCCACGATGAGGGGCACGAAGATCAGCGCGCACACCAGCATGATGAACAGCGTCACATGGCTGGACGAAGAGTCCCAGACCGTGAGGCTGTGCTGCGGGTTCAGCGACGAGGGCAGGATGAACGGGAACATGGACGCCCCCACGCTGGCGATGATGCCCGCAATGCCCAGGCCGCTGGACAGCAGGGCCAGCCACTCGCGGCGCAGCCACAGGCCCAGCGCCGCCAGCAGCGGCATCAGCAGGCCGATGGCCGGCACGGCCCAGAGCACGGGCCGGGCCTGGTAGTTGGCGAACCAGGCGCCCGCCTGCAGCGCAGCCGTCTTGAACAGCGGATTGGACGGTCCGGTGGTGTTGACCTCGCTGGTGATGCGGTAGCCGTTGAGCGCGGCCAGCCACACGCCGGCCGCCGCGAACAGCACCGTGGTGGCGACGGCAGCCACCATGCCGAAGCGGCGCGCGCGCGCGGCCACATCGCCCTCGGTCTTGAACACCAGCCAGGACGCACCATGCATGAGCAGCATGCACAGCGAGACCAGGCCGGCCAGCAGCGCAAACGGGTTGAGCAGGCCGAAGAACGTGCCCTCGTAGTAGATGCGCATGTCGGGCGCCAGGCGGAAGGGCACGCCCTGCAGCACATTGCCAAGGGCCACGCCGAAGATCAGCGCGGGCACCACGCCGGCCATGCACAGCACGGCATCCCAGCGCGCGCGCCAGGCCGGCTCCTCGCGCTTGCTGCGGAACTTGAAGGCCACGGGCCGCAGGATCAGCGCCACCAGGGCCGCGAACATGGCCAGGTAAAAGCCCGAGAACGAGACCGCGTACAGCTGCGGCCAGGCCGCAAAGATGGCACCGCCGCCCAGGATGAGCCAGACCTGGTTGCCTTCCCAGACCGGGCCCAGAGAGTTGATGACGACGCGGCGCTCCACGTCGGTCCTTGCCGCCAGCGGCAGCAGCGCGGCAGCGCCCAGGTCAAAGCCATCGGTGACGGCAAAGGCGATGAGCAGCACGCCCAGCAGGCCCCACCACAGCAGGCGCAGGATGTCGTAGCTGATCAGTTCGTGAAGAATCATGGTGACAATCTCCCTTGGTCATTGCCCGCGGGCGAGTTTTTGCATCAGAGGGAAGTAGGTGGTCAGGTGCGGCGCGCTTTCCTCCTGAGGTCCCTTGCGGATGGCCTTCACCATGAGCTTCATCTCGATGACGAAGAGCACGGAGTAGATGGCGATGAAGCCTGCAATCGTCAGCAGCAGCGTGCCTGCGCCCAGGTTGGAGACGGCCAGCGCCGTGGGCAGCACGCCTTCGATGATCCAGGGCTGGCGGCCCACCTCGGCCACGATCCAGCCGCACTCGGCCGCGATCCAGGGCAAGGGAATGGCGATCACGGCCAGCTTGAGCATCCACGGATGGGCGTCCAGCCTGCGCCGCACCGACAGCCAGAAGAAGGCGGCCGTGAGCGCGATGAAGAACATGCCCAGCCCCACCATGATGCGGAAGGCCCAGAACAGCGGCCCCACGGCCGGCACGGTGTCCCAGGCGGCCTGGGCGATCTGCGCGTCCGTGGCCTGGCGCGGGTCGTCCACGTAGCGCTTGAGCAGCAGCGCGTAGCCCAGTTGCCCGCCCTTGTCCTCGAAGACGGCCTTGGCGTCGGCCGGCACCTGGCCCGTGGGGCCGGCGGCGCGGATGGCCTCCAGCGCGCCATAGGCCTCGATGCCGTTGCGGATGTACTGCTCGGTGCGCTGGACCAGGTCGTTGATGCCGGGGATCTCGGTGGTCAGCGAGCGCGTGCCGATCAGGCCCATGACCCAGGGAATGTGCACGGCATAGTGCGTCTCGCGTGCGGCCTTGTCGGGGAAGCCGAAGGCCGTGAATGCGGCCGGTGCGGGCTCGGTGTCCCACATGGCCTCGATGGCGGCCAGCTTCATCTTCTGGTGCTCCGACGACAGGTAGCCGCTTTCATCGCCCAGCACCACCACCGACAGCGCGGCGGCAAGGCCGAACGAGGTGGCCACCGTCATGGAGCGGCGCGCCAGCTGGATGTGCCGGCCCTTGAGCAGATACCAGGCCGAGACGCCCAGCACGAAGATGGCCGCCGTCACGTAGCCGGCCGAGACCGTGTGCACGAACTTGGCCTGGGCCACGGGGTTGGTCAGCACGGCAAAGAAGTCGGTGACCTCCATGCGCATGGTCTGCGGGTTGAACGCCGCGCCCACGGGGTTTTGCATCCAGCCGTTGGCGATCAGGATCCACAGCGCCGAGAAGTTCGAGCCCAGGGCCACGCACCAGGTGGTCACCAGATGGCCGACCTTGCTCAGGCGATCCCAGCCGAAGAAGAACAGGCCCACGAAGGTGGCCTCCAGGAAGAAGGCCATCAGCCCCTCGATGGCCAGCGGTGCGCCGAAGATGTCGCCCACGTAGTGGCTGTAGTAGCTCCAGTTCATGCCGAACTGGAACTCCATCACGATGCCCGTGGCCACGCCCATGGCGAAGTTGATGCCGAACAACGTGCCCCAGAACTTCGTCATGTCGCGCCAGATGGTGCGGCCCGTCATCACGTAGACGGTCTCCATGATGGCGATGATCACGGCCAGGCCGATGGTCAGCGGCACGAACAGGAAGTGGTAGAGCGCCGTTACCGCGAACTGCAGCCGCGATAGATCGACGATGTCGAGGTCCATGGTGAGATCCTTTCTCTCGGGGTACTTGGTGAAATCCTTGATCAGCCGTCCTGCCGCAGGCGCGCCAGGGCCGCCTCGAACGGCGGTGTGCCGCGCAGCGCCTCGGACACCACGCGGCCCTGCTCCACCCACAGCAGCCGGTCGGCCAGTTGCGCCTCCCGCAGCTTGTGGGTGGCCAGCACCAGGGTGCGGCCCCGGGCTGCACTGTCCAGCCGCACCAGCAGGTCGGCGGCCGTGCGTGCATCCAGGCCTTCGGTCACTTCGTCCAGCAGCCAGCAGCGCGCGGGGCTCAGCAGCAGCCGCGCCAGCGCCAGGCGCCGTGCCTGGCCGCCGGACAGGCCCAGCCCGCCCTCGCCCAGCCGCGTGTCCAGGCCCTGCGCCATGGCGCGCACATCGCCGGCCAGCCCGGCGACTTCCAGCGCCGCCCACAGCGTGTCCTCGGCGGCCTCGGGGCAAGCCAGCAAAAGGTTGTCGCGCAGGCTGTCCTCGAACAGTTCGGTGCGCTGCGTCATCCAGGTGCAGCGCCGGGCACGCACGGCGCCGGCCAGCGGCTGGAGCTCGCCGGCCATCAGGGACAGCAGCGTGGTCTTGCCTGCGCCGCTGGCGCCCAGCAGGGCGACACGCTCGCCTTCGGCGATACGGATGTCCTGGGCCAGCACGGCGGCACGGGGTGCCACGACCTGCTCCAGCTCAACCGCCAAGCCCTGCCTGGGCGCAGCCGGTTCGCAGGCACCTTGCGCAGCGCCGTCGCGCAGGGCAGGCGCCAGCCGGCGCGCGGCCAGCCAGCTGCGGCCGGCCTCCAGCGCGCCACGGCGCAACGCAGCAAAGGGCTCCATGGCCGTCAGCGCCAGCAACAGGGCCAGCGCAGCCACGGGGGCGCCCAGCAGGCCGGCCTCGGCCAGCCAGCCCACGCCCAGCAGCACACCGGCCAGGGCCAGGGCGCCGCACAGGCCTTGCACGAAGGAGGTTCGGGCCTCCAAGCCGTGGAGCTCGGCGTCGGCCTCGGCCACGCGGGCGTCCAGGGCAGCAATGCGTTCGCAATGCGCGGCCAGGGTGCCGGCCATGGCCAGCTCTGCCTGCCCGGCCACCAAGTCGGCCGTGCGGGCGCGCAGGGACTCCAGCGCCAGCGCGCGGCGCACGGCGGGCCGGCGCGCACTGCGCGCCAGCCACAGGGCACTGCCCAGGCCGGTGGCCAGCAGCCACGCAGCCAAGGCCATGCCCAGCCACCAGCGCATCAGGCCCAGCGCCAGGGCGGCCATCAGCGTGGCACCCGTGGCGGCCAGCAAGGGCACGAACAGGCGCAGGTACAGGCTGTCCAGCGCATCCACGTCGGCCGTCAGCCGCTGCAGCAGGCGCGCGGGCCGCAGGCGCAGGCTCAGGGCGGCGGCGGGCGTGGCCCAGCTGCGCAGCAGCCGCTCGCGCAGGGCGGCCAGCACGGCAAGGGTGGCGTCATGGGTGACCAGCCGTTCGGCATAGCGCGTGCCCGTGCGGCCCAGGGCCAGCAGGCGGATGCCGGCCGAGGGCATGAAGACGTCGAAAACGATGGCCGTGGCCGGCAGCAGCCCGGCCAGCGCCGTGGCCGTGATGAACCAGCCCGACAGGCCCAGCAACGCCATGCCCATGAGCACCGTGAGCAGGGCCAGCAGCGCGCCGCCCAGCCACAGGCGGCGGGGTGCCATGCGCGCCAGGGCGGCAAGCACGGGCCGGAGGGTGGAGCGGGGCTTCATGCGGCCAGCTCCTGCGGGGCGGCATGGCCCGCCAGCTCCACCACGCGGTGCATGGCGGCCGCCAGTTCGGCATCGTGGGTGGCGACGATCAGCGTGCGCCCGCGTGCCAGCTGCAGCAGGGCATCGGTGACCTGGGCGGCCGTGGCCGGGTCCAGGTGGGCCGTGGGTTCATCGACCAGCAGCAGGCCAGCATCGCGCGACAAGGCCAGGCGTGCCAGTGCCAGGCGCACGATTTCGCCGCCCGACAGGCCGGCTCCGCCCTCGCCCAGCGTGGCGCCGGGCCGGGTCTCGGCCAGCTTGCCCAGCCCGGCCAGCCGCAGGGCCTGGCGCAGTTCGCCGAAGGTGAATCCCGGGCGGCCCAGCCGGAGGTTTTCGGCCACCGAGCCGGCGAACACATGGGGGCTCTGCCCCATCCAGGCCATGCGCGCGCGCAGCCGGCCGGCCGATTCGCCGTCGAGCAGCTGGCCGTCGATATGGATGCGCCCAGGCTCGGCCACCGGCAGCAGGCCTGCAATCTGCGCCAGCAGCAGCGACTTGCCGCTGCCGCTGGGGCTCCACAGCGCCACATGCTCGCCAGGCCGCACGTCCACCGTGAGCGCCGGCAGCGTGACCGCGCCGCCTGGCGCCTGGGGCCGCACCTGCTCCAGGTGCAGGGCGCAGGCCTGGCCGGCAGCCCTGCCGGGCGCAGCCAATGCGCCGGGCAGCGGCTGCGCATCGCGGCCCAGATCGCCCAGGGCCTGCAGTGCGGCCTCGCCGCTGGCGCGGTCGTGCCAGACGGCAGACAGCTCACGCAGGGGATCGAAGAAGCTGGGCGCCAGCAGCAGCACGAACAGCGCCTGGCCCAGGCTCAGTGTCTGGCCCCAGCTGCCAAAGGGCAGATGGCCCAGCAGGTGAAAGCCCACGTACACGGCCACCATGGCCACGCCCAGGGCCGAGAACAGCTCCAGCACCGCAGAGGACAGAAAGGCGAGGCGCAGCACGCGCATGCTGCGTTCGCGCAGGGATTCGGCATTGGCGCGCAGCCGCTGCGCCGTGGCATCCACCGCGCCCAGGGCGCGCAGGGTGGACAGGCCGCGCAGCCGGTCGAGCAGGAAGGCGTTCATGCCGCCCAGCTCCAGCATCTGCGCCTGGCTGGCCGCCTTGGCGCGCCAGCCGACGATGGCCATGAACAGCGGGATCAGCGGTGCGGCCACCACCAGGATCAGCGCCACCACCCAGCTCTGGCTGGCCACGGCCAGCGCAATCACCAGCGGCACGGTGCGCACGCGCCACATGGCGGTCTGGTAGCGCGACAGCCAGGGCACGATGGCCTCGGCCTGCTCGGCCATGGCGCTGGCCGCCTGGCCCGAGGCCGCGCGCTGGCGGTCCAGCGGCGAGGTGCCCGCCAGCGTGCGCAGCACCTGCGCGCGCAGCGCACTCACCAGGCTGCGCGCCTGCAGGTTGGCGCGGCGTGTGCCGCTGGCATCGCACCAGGCGCGCAACCCGCCCAGCAGTGCCACGCCGGCCGCAAGCTGCCACAGTGGCCACAGTGGCCACAGTGGCCACAGAGGCTCCCTGCCCGCGCCGTCGGCCATGGACTGCACGGCCAGCGCCAGCAGCGCCGCCTGGGGCAGCCACAGCAGCGAGGCCAGCACCAGGCGCCCCGTACCCGCCATCGGACGACGCGCCAGTTGGTGGAACTCAGGCAATGACGGGGTACAAGGTTTGTTCATTTATTCTGTAATTTCAGTATTTACTGAAATTACGCAAAGAATTCTAAACAAACTTGCTCCAGGCAAGTCGCTCGTAGGGGGAAGCCGAGTGAAGCAGTCAAGCGTGCGCAAGGGGTTTTGCGCAAACAACTTCGAGAACCGGTCCCGCACAGCGTGGGTAATACCCAAAGAAAACGGCGCCCGAAGGCGCCGTCTGGCAGGGTAGGAGAAGAGCCCGTCCTGGGCTCCCCGACCTTACGGGGTGGACAGCAGGCGGTCGCGCGCCTGGTTGTATTCGCGCTTGAGACGCTCGACCAGCTCGCCCGCACCCGTGACTTCGCGGATGGCGCCAATGCCCTGGCCGCAGCCCCAGATGTCCTTCCAGGCCTTCTTGGCATCGCCGCCGAAGTTCATCTTGCTGGGGTCCGACTCGGGCAGGTTGTCGGGGTCCAGGCCTGCCGCACGGATGGACGGCGCCAGGTAGTTGCCGTGCACGCCCGTGAACAGGTTGCTGTAGACGATGTCGTCGGAGGTGCCGTCCACGATGGCCTGCTTGTAGGCGTCGTGCGCACGCGCCTCATGCGTGGCAATGAAGGCCGAGCCGATATAGGCGAAGTCCGCTCCCATGGCCTGGGCCGCCAGGATGGCGCCGCCCGAGGCGATGGAGCCCGACAGCGCCACGGGGCCGTCGAACCATTCGCGGATTTCCTGGATCAGCGCGAACGGGCTCTTGACACCCGCATGGCCGCCGGCGCCCGCCGCCACGGCGATCAGGCCGTCGGCCCCCTTTTCGATGGCCTTGTGCGCGAACTTGTTGTTGATGATGTCGTGCAGCACCACGCCGCCCCAGCTGTGCACGGCCTGGTTCACGTCCTCGCGCGCACCCAGGCTGGTGATGACGATGGGCACCTTGTACTTGGCACACATCTGCATGTCGTGCTCGAGCCGGTCATTGCTCTTGTGCACGATCTGGTTGATGGCGAACGGCGCCGAGGGCCGGTCCGGATGGGCCTTGTCCCAGGCGGCCAGGGTCTCGGTGATCTCGGCCAGCCAGTCTTCGAGCTGCTCGGCCGGGCGCGCGTTGAGCGCGGGCATGGAGCCCACGATGCCGGCCTGGCACTGGGCGATCACGAGCTTGGGGTTGCTGATGATGAACAGCGGCGAGCCGATCACTGGCAGGGCCAGTTTCTTCAGCGCCGGGGGAAGCTTGGACATGCGTTGTCTCCGTTGGTTCTCGGTGTCTCTGTCTGCGTTGTGCCGTGCGCAAGCGCCGGGTCAGAAGGCGTCCATGGGCAGTGCCATCACGCTGGCGCCGCCGTGCACGATGGCATCGCGCAGGCCCGCCGCCTTGACGAGGATGTGCTCGGCATAAAAGCGTGCCGTCGCAATCTTCGCGCGCATGAAGGCCGCGTCCTGTCCCTTGTGCAACAGCTGCTCGGCCGCCAGCAGGGCGCGGCCCATCTGCCAGCCTGCGACGAGGTTGCCCGCCAGCATCAGGTAGGGAACGCTGCCGGCGTACACGGCATTGGGCTCGGCCTTGGCCTGGCCCGAGACGAAGTGCACCGCCTCCACGAAGGCCTGGCGCGCGGCGGCCAGCTGGCGGGCCACGGCCAGTGCCTCGGGCGTGCCGCTGGCGGCCAGCTCGGCCTCGGTCTTCTCGATCTGGCCCGCAATGGCCAGCGCGGTCTGGCCGCCATCGCGCGCCGTCTTGCGGCCCACCAGGTCATTGGCCTGGATGGCGGTTGTGCCTTCGTAGATGGTCAGGATCTTGGCGTCGCGGTAGTACTGGGCGGCGCCCGTCTCCTCGATGAAGCCCATGCCGCCGTGCACCTGCACGCCCAGGCTGGTGACTTCCAGGCTCATCTCGGTGCTGTAGCCCTTGACCAGGGGCACCATGAATTCATAGAAGGCCGCATTGGCCTCGCGCACCTGGGCGTCGGCATGGTGATGGGATGCGTCGTAGGCCGCGGCGGCCGTGGCCGCCATGGCGCGGCAGCCCTCGGTGTAGGCACGCATGGTCATGAGCATGCGGCGCACATCGGGGTGGTGGATGATGGTGGCGCTGGCCTTCACACTGCCGTCCACGGGGCGGCTTTGCACACGCTCGCGGGCATAGGCCACGGCGTGCTGGTAGGCGCGCTCGGCCACGGCAATGCCCTGCACGCCCACGGCGTAGCGGGCCGCGTTCATCATGATGAACATGTATTCGAGGCCGCGGTTTTCCTCGCCCACCAGGTAACCGATGGCGCCCCCGTTGTCGCCGTACTGCAGCACGGCCGTGGGCGAGGCCTTGATCCCCATCTTGTGCTCGATGCTCACGCAGTGCACATCGTTGCGTGCGCCCAGCGAGCCATCCTTGTTGACCAGGAACTTGGGCACCACGAACAGGCTGATGCCCTTGACGCCCTCGGGCGCCCCGGCCACGCGGGCCAGCACCAGATGGACGATGTTCTCGGCCATGTCGTGCTCGCCATAGGTGATGAAGATCTTGGTGCCGAAGACCTTGTAGCTGCCATCGGGCTGCGGATCGGCCTTGGTGCGCACCAGGGCCAGGTCGGAGCCGGCCTGGGGCTCGGTCAGGTTCATGGTGCCGGTCCACTCGCCGGTCACCAGCTTCTCGAGATAGGTGGCCTTGAGCTCATCGCTGCCTGCCGTGAGCAGGGCCTCGATGGCGCCGTCGGTCAGCAGCGGGCACAGCGCAAAGCTCAGGTTGGCGCTGTTGAGCATTTCGACGCAGGCCGCGCCAATCGTCTTGGGCAGGCCCTGGCCGCCAAAATCCTGCGGATGCTGCAGCCCCTGCCAGCCGCCTTCGGCGTACTGGCGAAAGGCCTGCCTGAAGCCCGCCGTGGTGGTGACCACGCCGTCCTTGAGGCTGGAAGGCGCCACGTCGCCCGGCAGGTTCAGAGGTGCCACCACGCCTTCGCACAGCTTGGCGCATTCCTCCAGCACGGCCTGGGCCGTCTCCAGGCCAGCCTCCTCGAAACCGGGCAACTGCGCCACCTGGTCGATCTGCGCCAGATGCTCCATGGCGAACAGCATGTCTTTGAGGGGAGCCGAGTAAGTCATTGTTGAACCTTCCTGAACAGAGCCTGGACCGCCGGCGCGCAGCGCGCGGCGACCTGGGACAGCGGGCACGCCGCCACGGCACTACTGCATTGCAGCGTTATTGCGTGACGCGGCCCGATGCGTTGACGATGGACAAATCCACGAATTTCGAGCCCGCCTGCGAGCCCGGACGATAGGTAACCCAGTAGCCGCCCAGATCGAAGGCGTCCAGGCCGCGCAGCGAAGCGGCCAGCTTGTCGCGCGTCAGCGGCTGGGTGCGGCGCATGGCCTCCACGATGACGCGGGCGTTCACATAGCCTTCCATCATGGCGTAGCTGACCGGCACGGTCAGCGACTTGCCTGCGGCGGTGGCCGCGTCCCTGAACTCCTTGTTCAGGCGCATGGTCACCTTGTAGGGACTGGGCACGACCTGGGCAATGGACAGGCCGCTCATGAACTCCACGGGCAGGCGCTTGGCCAGTTGCTCGATATCGGCTTCGGACGTCGCGTAGATCTGGGCCGTGCCACCCGCCATGCGGTACGCCTCGACAAAGGCCGAGGTCACGGGGCTGGAGGCCACCACCATCACGGCCTGCGCCGAAGGCTGGGCCTTTTGCAACTGGGACACGGCCTTGTCCATGGCGCCCTTGCCCGTGCTCAGCGAGGCGCTGACCACCAGCTTGGCCTTGGAAGGCGCAATCGCCTTGTCCACGAGTTCCGCCACGGCCTTGGCATCCGGGCGTTCGTCATGCAGCAGGGCCAGGCGCGTGATGCCCACGGTGGCCAGGTGCGAGGCGATCTTGGCCATTTCCTCGGGCAGGTTGGCGCGCGTGCTGAAGATCTGGGGATTGCTCAGCACCCGCGTGTCCGTGCTCTGGTAACCCACGAGGGAGATCTGGGACTGGTCGAGCAGCTTGCTGTCCAGCAGCGCCGCCATGTTGCGGTTGCCGAAGTAGCCGGCCAGCACCACGGGCTTGGACTCGTCCAGCAGCTTGCGGGTCTTGTCCACGGTTTCCTCGGGGTGGCCCACATCGTCCACGGTGACCAGTTGCACGGGCTGGCCCTGCACGCCGCCGGCCTTG
This sequence comes from Delftia sp. NA_296.1, assembly GCF_052692095.1. Lineage (NCBI taxonomy): Bacteria > Pseudomonadati > Pseudomonadota > Betaproteobacteria > Burkholderiales > Comamonadaceae > Delftia > Delftia sp. NA_296.1. The sequence goes on from NZ_JBQZGF010000002.1 coordinate 45,064, forward strand.
TTGATCTGGTCGAAGTACAGGCGCATGCCCTGGGCATAGGCACGGCCCTGCGTCGCACCGGCTCCCGACATGGGTGCCACCTGCCCCACCACCCAGGCATTGGCCTCGGCGGCCAGCGCCATGGCGCCACAGACAAAGGCCACGGCCGTGCGGGCCAGGCGCAAGCGCATCATCTTCATTTCAATCTCCCTCTCGGTTCATGCCATCGCCAGCACCGGCTGGCGGCCAAGTCCGTTGTTGTAGTCGGTGGTGCGCGCCGTGACCAGCGGACCATCCCGGAATCCATGACGGAAAAAGAGGGGCCTATGCCCCTCATTTTTCAGCTTCAGCCGCTTACAGCGCCTGCACCAGTTCCGGCACGGCCTGGAACAGGTCGGCCTCCAGGCCGTAGTCGGCAACCGAGAAGATCGGTGCCTCAGGGTCCTTGTTGATCGCCACGATCACCTTGGAGTCCTTCATGCCGGCCAAATGCTGGATGGCGCCCGAGATGCCCAGGGCGATGTACAGCTGCGGCGCGACGATCTTGCCGGTCTGGCCGACCTGCAGGTCATTGGGCGCATAGCCCGCATCCACCGCTGCGCGCGAAGCGCCGATGGCGGCACCCAGCTTGTCGGCCAGGGGGGTGATGACTTCCTGGAACTTCTCGCTGCTGCCCAGCGCACGGCCACCGGAGACGATGATCTTGGCGGCCGTCAGTTCCGGGCGGTCGTTCTTGGTGACCTCGCGGCCCACGAAGCTGCTCTTGCCGTTGTCGCCAGCGGCTGCCAGCTGCTCCACCTGGGCGCTGCCGCCCGTGGTGGCCGCTGCGTCAAAGCCCGTGCCGCGCACGGTGATGACCTTGATCTTGTCGCTGCTTTGCACCGTGGCAATGGCGTTGCCGGCGTAGATGGGGCGCTCGAAGGTGTCGGCGCTGTCCACCTTGGTGATGTCGCTGATCTGGGCCACGTCCAGCTTGGCGGCCACGCGCGGCGCAGCGTTCTTGCCGCTGGCGGTGGCGGGGAACAGGATGTGGCTGTAGTTCGAAGCAATCGCCAGCACTTGCGCCGCAATGTTCTCGGCCAGGCCGTCCTTCAGGCTGGCGCCATCGGCGTGGATGACCTTGGCAACGCCGGCGATCTGGGCCGCGGCCTGCGCAGCGGCGCCGGCATTCTCGCCCGCCACCAGCACATGCACGTCGCCGCCGCAGGCCAGGGCCGCAGTGACGGTGTTGAGCGTGGCGCTCTTGATGGAAGCGTTGTCGTGTTCTGCAATAACGAGGGATGTCATGTCGCTGTCTTCCTTAGATCACTTTGGCTTCGTTCTTGAGCTTGCTGACCAGGGTCGCCACATCGGGCACCTTCACGCCAGCGCCACGCTTGGCGGGCTCGGCCACCTTGAGCGTCTTCAGGCGCGGGGCCACATCCACGCCCAGCTCTTCAGGCTTGACGGTGTCCAGCTGCTTTTTCTTGGCCTTCATGATGTTGGGCAGCGTGACGTAGCGCGGCTCGTTCAGGCGCAGGTCGGTGGTGATGACGGCCGGCAGGCTCAGGGCCAGGGTTTCCAGGCCGCCGTCCACTTCACGCGTGACATTCACCTTGTCGCCAGCGACTTCGACCTTGGAGGCGAAGGTGGCCTGGGGCAGGTCGGCCAGGGCCGCCAGCATCTGGCCGGTCTGGTTGGCATCGTCGTCGATGGCCTGCTTGCCCAGGATGATCAGGCCGGGCTGTTCCTTGTCCACCAGCGCCTTGAGCAGCTTGGCGACGGCCAGGGGCTGCAGCTCCTCGGTGGTCTCGACCAGGATGCCGCGGTCGGCACCGATGGCCATGGCCGTGCGCAGGGTTTCCTGGCACTGGGCCACGCCGCAGGAGACGGCGATGACTTCGGTGGCCACGCCCTTTTCCTTGAGGCGAACGGCTTCTTCGACGGCGATTTCGTCAAAGGGGTTCATGCTCATCTTGACGTTGGCGATGTCCACGCCCGTGCCGTCCGACTTCACGCGGACCTTCACGTTGTAGTCCACGACACGTTTGACGGGTACAAGGATTTTCATGAGAAAGCTCTTTCCTGGTTTTTGAAGTACGACTTACGCAAGAAGGAACAAGGCAAGCGGCTTGCCAGGGGGCGCAGCACGTTGTCGCATCCTGTTTGCGTAAGCCCTGTGAAGATGGGCGGTCAGCGGGCCAGGCCTGCCAACCGCTCGTTGATCAGTGCATGGGCCTGGTCCATGATGCCGGAGATCAACTGCTGGACCGTGGGCACGTCGTTGATCAGGCCGGCCACCATGCCACAGGACCAGACGCCTGCGTCCATGTCGCCGTCATGCATGATGCGCGGATAGACGCCGGCCACTTCGGGCGCGATGTCGGCGAAGGTGATGGCCGCGCCCAGCTCGCGCTCCTTTTGCAGCAGGCGCTCGGTGGCCGGGTTGGTCAGCACGCGCTCGGTGTTGCGCAGCGGGCGCATGACCAGGCGCGTGTCCAGCTCGCTGGCCGCGACGATGGCCTGCTTGACGTTGTCGTGCACGGGCGCTTCCTGCGTGGCGATGAAGCGCGTGCCCATGTTGATGCCCTCGGCGCCCAGCGCCAGCGCAGCCACCAGCGAGCGGCCGTCGGCCATGCCGCCCGAGGCGACAAAGGGAATCTTCAGTTCTTCGGCCGCGCGCGGCAGCAGGATGAAATTGGGGATGTCGTCCTCGCCCGGATGGCCGCCGCATTCGAAGCCGTCCACGCTGATGGCGTCGCAGCCGATGGCCTCGGCCTTGAGCGCATGGCGCACCGAGGTGCACTTGTGGATGACCTTGATGCCGGCTTCCTTGAGCGCGGGCAGCCATTTCTGCGGGTTGTTGCCCGCCGTCTCCACGACCTTGACGCCGCCTTCGATGATGGCCTTGACGTAGCCCGGGTAGTCGGGCGGGTTGACCGAGGGCAGGAAGGTCAGGTTGACGCCGAAGGGCTTGTCCGTCATCTCGCGGCAGCGCGCGATCTCGCGCGCCAGCAGCTCGGGCGTGCGCTGGGTCAGGCCCGTGATCAGCCCCAGGCCGCCCGCGTTGGAGACGGCGGCGGCCAGCTCGGCCAGGCCCACATGGTGCATGCCACCCTGGATGATGGGGTGCTCGATGCCAAAGAGTTCGGTGATGCGTGTCTTCATGTCGTTGTCACTCCACTGCAATGCCCTTGTCGCGGATCAGCTGGCCCCAGCGCGTGTAGTCCTGCTGGATGCGCTGGCCCAGCTGGGCGGGGTTCTGGTAGGCGGCGATGGCGCCTGCGTTGAGCAGCTTTTCCTGGATGTCCTTGTCGGCCAGGATCTGCTGAACTTCGCTGGCGATACGGTCGACCACGGCCTTGGGGCTACCCTTGGGCGCCAGCAGGCCGCCCCAGGAGACAGCGTCGTAGCCCTTGATGCCCTGCTCGGCAATGGTCTTGGTGTCGGGCAGCATGGCCACGCGCTGGGGTGATCCCACGGCGATGGCGCGCAGCTTGCCGGCCTGGATGTGGGGCAGTGCGGCCACGAGGTCGGCATACATGATGGGCACCTGGCCGCCGATGGTGTCGGTGATGGCGGGCACGCCGCCCTTGTAGGGCACGTGCTGCATGTCGAAGCCGGCCATCTGCTTGAGCAGCTCCATGCTCAGGTGGCCGAAGCTGCCTGCGCCCGAGCTGGTGTAGTTGAGCGCGACCTTCTGGGCCTTGGCGTGGGCGATCAGGCTCTTGAGGTCGGTGACATCGGGCAGCAGCGTGGGGTTGACCACGATGACGATGGGCAGGTCATAGACCGTGGCCACGGGCGTGAAGTCCTTGACGGTGTCGTAGCCGGCCTTCTTGTACAGGTGCGGCGCCAGCAGCGTGGGCGTGGCCAGCATCATCAGCGTGTAGCCGTCGGCCGGGCTCTTGGCAACCTGCACGGCCGCGATGGAGCCGGAGGCGCCAGGGCGGTTTTCCACCACCACGGTCTGCTTGAGGCGCTCGCCCAGCTTCTGGCCCACGATGCGCGATGCCGTGTCGGTGGGGCCGCCCGCCGGGAAGGGCACGACCAGCCGCAGCATCTTGCTGGGCCAGCCGGTCTCGGCCAGGGCGCCGCCGGCCATGCCGGCCAGCAGCGGGGCTGCGGCCAGGGCCAGAACGCTGCGCCGCGTGGGGCGTGCCGGGGATGCGGGATTGCGCGTGTACATGAAGTCTCCTCTCAAAGCTGTCTCAGCAGTCGTCGGTGGCGGCCCGCTGCCGCGGGCCGGAAAAATCAATCAAGCTTCGCGCCAGCCTCATCGACCAGCGCCTTCCAGATGGGCATGTCGCGCTGGTAGTTCTCGCGGAAGGCCTGCGGGCTGTTCATCAGCGGCATGAAGCCTGCGCCCACGGTGCGCTCCAGCACCTTGGGGTCCTTGGCGATTTCGCGCAGGTGGCCGTAGAGCTGGTCCACGATCTCCTTGGGCACGCCGGCCGGTGCGCCCATGGCCACCCAGCCGTAGATGGCGTAGGCGTCGTCGGTCACGCCCTGTTCATGGATGGTGGGCAGCTTGGGCAGGATTTCCATGCGCTCCTTGCCCGTGACGCCGATGGCCTTGAGCTTGCCCGAGTCGATGAAGGGCTTGGTGTTGAGCGCGCTGGAAAAGCACATCTGCAGCTGGCCGCCGATCAGCTCCTGGATCATGGGCGCCTCGCCCTTGTAGGCGGCGTGGGTCATGTCGGCGTCCATGGTCTTGCTCATGTAGGCACCGGCCAGGTGGGCATACGAGCCCACGCCCCAGGAGCCGTACGAGAGCTTGCCCTTGTTGGCCTTCACGTAGGCCAGCAGCTCCTTCATGTTGTTGGCCGGCACCGAGGGATGGACCACCAGGGTGACGGGCGCCGCCGCGATCTGGGTGATCAGGGCGATGTCCTTTTGCGGGTTGTAGGGCAGCTTGGTGTAGAGGAACTGGTTGATCAGCATGGAGGTGCTGAGCGAGACCAGCAGGGTGTGGCCGTCGGCGGGCGCCTTGACCACGGCGTCCGTGCCCAGGATGCCGGCCGCACCCGCGCGGTTGTCGATGACCACGGGCTGGCCCACGCGCTTGGCCAGGGCCTCGCCGATGGTGCGCGCAATGATGTCGGTGGCGCCGCCCGCGTTGAAGGGCACGACCACGCGGATGGGCTTGGTGGGCCACGCTGCCGGCTTGCCGGCCTGTGCGAGGGCGCTGGTGGCGCCCGTGGCCAGCAGGCTGGTGCCGCCGATGGCGGCCAGCCCTTGAAGAATGTCGCGGCGTGTGACTTGGTTGCTCATGGTTTTGTCTCCTGGGTATTGCTGTCTATGGGTGCCGTCTTGGTGCGGCATGCAAACCTGGCGGGTCGGGAGCCGGGCATCAATGGCCCCCGTGGAATCAGTCGCGTGATCGGTCCTCTTATCCCTGTTGCGCGGGGGTCTCGGGCAGGGTCAGCACGCCCTTGGACTGCAGCTGCTGCAGCTGCTCGTCGCTCATGCTCAGCAGCCGGTGCAGCACCTCGCGCGTGCCCTCGCCCAGCGTGGGCGGTGCATGGCGGATGGGCAGGCGCTGGCCGTCCAGGCGGTAGGGGGGCGCGAACACGGGCGTGGTGCCGACCACGGGGTGGGGCATGTCCTGCAGCAGGCCGCCACGGCGCGTGCGCTCGCTGGTCAGGGCCTCGTGCAGGCCGGCCACGCGGCCGCAGGGGATGCCGGCGGCCGTCAGGCGCTCCAGCAGCAGATCGCGCGGGAAGGAGCGGATCAGTTCCTTGAGCATGGGGCCCAGTTCCAGGCGGTTCTTGGCGCGGTTGACGTTGGTGGAGAAACGCTCGTCCTCGACGATGTCGGGGCGCATCACCACCTGGCGGCAGAACTTGTCGAACTGGGCGTTGTTGCCCACGGCGATGATCAGCGGGCCGTCAGCGGCCTCGTACATGCCGTAGGGAACGATGGAGGGGTGGGCATTGCCGTAGCGCTCGGGGTCGTGGCCGAGCTGCATGGCGTCCAGGCCGTAGTAGCCGGTGATCATGATGCCGCTGTCGTACAGCGCCATCTCGATGAGGCGGCCCTTGCCCGTGCGCTCGCGGCGGAACAGCGCGGCCAGGATGGCCTGGGCCGCGTACATGCCGGTCATGAGATCGACCACGGCCACGCCGAACTTGAGCGGCGGCGTGCCGGCCTCGCCGTTGAGCGCCATGAGGCCGGCCTCGCCCTGGATGACCAGGTCGTAGCCGGGGCGCTTGGCCTCGGGGCCGCTGCTGTCATAGCCGGCCACGGCGCAGTAGATGATGCCGGGCTTGATGGCCTTGAGCTGTTCGTAGCCCAGGCCCAGCTTCTCGGCGCCGCCGGTCTTGAAGTTGTGGATGACCACGTCGAACTGGGGCAGCAGGTCGTGGACGATCTTCACGCCCTCGGGGGTCTGCAGGTCCAGCGTGATGGACCGCTTGTTGCGGTTCATGCTGTTGTAGTAGGTGGTCTCGGTCTTGCCGATGCGCAGGCCCCAGTCGCGCGTGTCGTCGCCGCGGCCCGGGTGCTCGACCTTGACCACTTCGGCGCCGAAGTCGGCCAGCACCATGCCGCACAGCGGCCCCGCGAACACGCGCGAGAGGTCGAGCACGCGCACACCCTCCAGCGGGAAGTCGATGTCCTGGTTCTGATCGTTGTGGCTGTCGGCCATGTGCGTTGTCTCCTTGGAAAGTCTTTTAGGTCTTGAGCGGTTTCAGCCGCGCAGCTTGGTGAAGTCGGCAGCGCGCTTTTCGAGGAAGGCGCCAATGCCTTCGCGCGATTCCTCGCTCTCCTGCGAGCGCACCATGTACTGCGCCTCCAGCTCCAGCTGCTCTTCCAGCGTGTTGCGCGGCGCCTGGCGGCACAGGTCCTTGATCAGGGCCATGGCCTGATCGGGGCCGGTGGCCACCTGGGCGGCCAGCGCCACGGCGTCGGCCTGGGCCTGGCCCGGTTCGGACAGGCGGTTGACGGGGCCCAGGGCATGCAGGCGCTCGCCGCTGATGCGCTCGCCGGTCAGGCACAGCTCGGTCAGCACCTGGCGCGAGACGAATTCGGCCAGGAAGGCGGTGGCGCCGCCATCGGGCGTGAGGCCGACCTTAACGTAGGCGACCGAGAACACGGCGTTCTTCGCCGCCACCAGCATGTCGCAGGCCAGGGCCAGCGACAGGCCCGCGCCGGCCGCCGCGCCTTCGACCGCGGCGATCACGGGCTTGGGAAAGTCGCGCACGCTGCGGATCAGGTCATGCAGGCCTTCGAGCTTGGCGCGTCGCTCCTGCACCGGCAGCTCGCGGCGCTTGGCCAGCTGGCGCAGGTCGCCGCCCGCGCAGAAGTGGCCGCCCTCGCCCGTGAGCACCACGGCGCCCACGGTGGGGTCGGTCGCCGCGCTCTTGAGCGCCGCCGAGACGGCCGCGTAGAACTCGGGCGACAGCGCATTGCGCGCGGCCACGTTGTTGTTGGACAGCACCAGCACGGCGCCTTCGCGGCGGGTCAGCAGGACTTGGTTCGCTTCGGTCATGGCGGCTTTCCTTGGCTCAGTGTTGCGAGCCGAGTGCGATGTAACGCGACAGATGGTGGTCCTCGTCGCCGAACTGGTGGTCGATCATGACCAGGCGCTTGGCGTAGTGGGCCAGGGGCAGCTCCCAGGTCATGCCGATGCCGCCATGCATCTGGATGCTTTCCTCGGCCACCAGGGTGCCGATGCGGCCGATGCTGTACTTGGCGGCCGACAGGGCCTTCTCGCGCGCCACGCGGTCTTCGTCCGCAATGGCGGCGGCCGCGTTGATCACGGCCGAGCGCGCCTGCTCCACTTCCAGCAGCAGGTCGGCCATGCGGTGCTGCAGGGCCTGGAAGCTGCCGATGGGCACGCCGAACTGCTTGCGCGTGCGCAGGTACTCCAGCGTCTGGTCCTTGGCCACGTCCATGGCACCCACGGCCTCGGCGGTCAGCGCCAGCACGGCGTAGCCGCTGACACGTTCCAGCAGGGGCAGGCCCCGGCCTTCTTCGCCCAGCAGGGCGTCTGCGCCGACCTGCACCTTGTCCAGCAGCAGCTCGGCCGCGCGGCCGCCTTCGATGCGGTTGTAGCCGCGTTTTTGGATGCCTGCGGCATTGCCGGGGACCAGGAACAGGCTGATGCCGGCCTCGTCGTACTGGCTGCCCGAGGTGCGGGCCGAGACCAGCAGCAGGTCGGCCTTCTCGCCGAAGGCGACCACGCCCTTGGCGCCGTTCAGCACCCAGCCGTCGCCGCTGCGCACGGCCGTGGTGGCGACGTTGTTGAGCTCGTAGTGGCTGCCGGGCTCGTCATGGGCCAGGGCCGCAATGGACGTGCCGTCGATGATGGCTGCCAGCTGTTCCTTTTGCGCATCGCTGCCAGCCGCGATCAGGGCCTGGCCCACGACCAGGGCGCCCAGCAGCGGCTCGGCCACCAGGCCGCGGCCCAGGCATTCGAAGACCACGCTGATGTCGAAGCCCTGGCCGCCGAAGCCGCCAGCGTCCTCGGGGAACAGCGCGCCGATGGCGCCGATGTCCGCGAACTGCCCGTACAGCAGCGGACTGTGGCCTTCCTCGCCATAGGCGACGTGGTTGCGCGCCTCGATGGCGTACTGCTCGGAGACGAAGCGGTTGAGGCTGTCCGCCAGCATGCGGCGGTCTTCGGTGTGTTCGAAGTTCATGTTCCGTTTTCCTTGCTGCCGATCACAGGCCCAAGATCATCTTGGAGATGATGTTCTTCTGGATTTCGTTGGAGCCGCCGAAGATCGACAGCTTGCGGTAGTTGAAGTACGCGGCGGCGGCCGTGGCGGCAGCCGCGTCGCCGATGGCGGGCTGGTCGTAGCCGGCCTGCAGGGCCTCTTCGATGAAGGGCGCGGCGTACGGCCCCATGGCGCGGCGCACCAGGGACAGGATTTCCTGGCGGATCTCGGTGCCGCGGATCTTGAGCATGGAGCTTTCGGCGCCCGGCACGCCGCCGCCGGCCACGGCGGCGATCACGCGCAGGTTGGTGGTCTTCATGTTCTCCAGGTCGATCTCGACCTTGGCCAGGCGGGCCGCGAACAGCGGGTCCTGCGTCAGCGGCTTGCCGTTGCGCAGCATGCGGCCGGCGACGGCCTTGAGCTTTTCCAGGCCGGCCACCGAGAAGCCCACGCCCGCGATGTTGGTGCGCTCGTAGGTCAGCAGGTACTTGGCGTAGGTCCAGCCCTTGTTCTCCTCGCCGACCAGGTTCTCCACGGGCACCCTGACGTCGGTGAAGAAGACTTCGTTGACCTCGTGCTCGCCGTCCAGCGTGATGATGGGGCGCACCTCCACGCCGGGCGAGTTCATGTCCACCAGCAGGAAGCTGATGCCCTGCTGCGCCTTGGCTTCGCGGTTGGTGCGCACCAGGCAGAAGATCATGTTGGCGTGCTGGCCCAGCGTGGTCCAGGTCTTCTGGCCGTTGACGATGTAGTGATCTCCATCGCGCACGGCAGACGTCTTGACCGAGGCCAGGTCCGAGCCCGAACCCGGCTCCGAATAGCCCTGGCACCACCAGTCGGCGCCATTGAGGATGCGCGGCAGCCAGTGGGCCTTCTGCGCCTCGTTGCCGTACTTGATCAGGACGGGGCCCAGCATGCTCAGCCCGAAGGGCACGATGCGCGGCGTGCCCGCCAGTGCGCATTCATGCTCGAAGATGAATTTCTGCACCGCGCTCCAGCCCGGGCCGCCGTGCTGCTCGGGCCAGTGGTTGGCCAGCCAGCCGCGCTCGTTGAGGATGGCGTGCCAGCGCTCCATGTCCTGCTTGCTCAGCTGCAGGCCGTTCTTGACCTTGTGCGACAGGTCCTCGGGCAGCTTGTCCTTGAGGAAGCCGCGAACCTCGTCGCGGAAGGCCAGTTCTTCAGTCGTAAATTGCAAATCCATTGCTATTCCCCAGTAATCCGTGGCGTTGTAAGCCGTTTGCAGCCCTGAAATTGGCGTGCCCTAAGCGAGGGACGCCGAGCAAGGGCCGCCCCGCAGCAAGGGCGTCGTTCCCCTCCCGCGAAGCGAGAGAGGGGGAAGCGGCGCCAGCCGCTCAGGGGGTGCTTATTCAATAAATTTCGAACAGGCCTGCGGCGCCCATGCCACCTGCGATGCACATGGTGACCACGCCCCACTTGGCCTTGCGGCGCCGGCCTTCCAGCAGGATGTGGCCGGCCAGGCGCGCACCCGTCATGCCGAAGGGGTGGCCGATGGAGATGGCGCCGCCGTTGACGTTCAGGCGCTCGTTGGGAATGCCCAGCTTGCGCTGGCAGTACAGGGCCTGGGAGGCGAAGGCCTCGTTGAGTTCCCACAGGTCGATGTCCTCGACCTTGAGGCCGTGGCGCGCCAGCAGCTTGGGGACCGCGAAGACGGGGCCGATGCCCATTTCGTCAGGCTCGCAGCCGGCCACGGCAAAGCCGCGGAAGGCGCCCAGCGGGGACAGGCCCAGGCGCTCGGCCTGCTTGGCTTCCATCAGCACGCAGGCCGACGATCCATCGGACAGCTGCGAGGCATTGCCAGCCGTGATGAACTGGTCCGGGCCCTTGACGGGTTCCAGCTTGGCCAGGCCTTCCAACGTGGTGGAGGCGCGGTTGCAGTTGTCCTTGGTGGCGACCACGTCGCGGTAGGTGATCTCGCCCGTGTCCTTGTTCTTCTCGGCCATGCGCGTGGCGCAGGCAATGATTTCGTCCTTGAACAGGTCGGCGGCCTGGGCGGCGGCCGTGCGCTGCTGGCTTTGCAGCGAGAAGGCGTCCTGGTCCTCGCGGCTGATGCCGTAGCGGCGCGCCACGATGTCGGCCGTGTCGATCATGGCCATGTACAGCGCGGGCTTGTGCTCGACCAGCCAGGGGTCCATGTCGGTGGGCAGGTTGTTGCCGGGGCGGATGCCCGAGATGGTCTCGATGCCGCCGGCCAGCATGGCGTCCACGCCCTCGGCCACGATGCGGCCCGCCGCGATGGCGATGGACTGCAGGCCCGAGGCGCAAAAGCGCGTGATGGTCGTGCCCGCGATGGACAGGGGCAGCTCGGCGCGCAGCACGGTCTGGCGGCCCAGGTTGCGGCCCTGGAAGCCGTCGGGGTTGCCGCAGCCCAGGATCAGGTCCTCGATCATGGCCGGGTCGATGCCCGAGCGCTCGACCGCGGCCTTGACCGAGAAGGCCGCCAGCTGGGCGGCGGGCGTGACGTTGAACTCGCCGCGGTGCGACTTGGTCAGGGGCGTGCGGGCAGTGGAAACGATGACGGCTTCGCGCATGGTCGGTCCTTGCTTGTCTCTGGAAAATTGTTGTGGTTGTGCACGGCCCTGCCCGCTCTGCGTTGGACGGAGCGGGTCAAGGGCATGGCGGGGAAACGCGGGGGCGGCTTACGCTGCCTTGTTCAAGCTTTCGAAATCGCGGCCTTCTGCCACGAGCTTTTCGAGCAGGGGAGCGGGCTTCCAGAACAGCGCGTCTTCCTTGGCGAATTCGCGGATGTCGGCCAGCACCTTGTCCAGACCTTGCATGTCAGCCCACTTCATGGGGCCGCCACGAAAGCGCGGGAAGCCGTAGCCGGACAGGAAGGTCACGTCCACGTCCAGCGGGCGCAGGGCAATGCCCTCCTCCACCACCTTGGCGCCTTCGTTGACCATGGCGGCCATGTAGCGGCGCATGATTTCCTCAGGGGTGAACTTGCGCGGCGTCACGCCCTTCTTGGCGCGCTCGGCATCGACGATGGCCAGCACTTCGGGGTCGGGCTGGCCGACGCGCGCGCCCTGCGGGTAGAGGTAGAAGCCACGGCCCGTCTTCTGGCCGAACCAGCCGCGCTCGCAGACGCGGTCGGCCACTTCGACGTAGCGGGCCTTGGGATCGCGCGTGGCAGCGCGGCGCTTGCGCGTGGCCCAGCCGATGTCGCCGCCGGCCAGGTCGGTGACCTGGAACGGGCCCATCGGGTAGCCGAAGCCGCGCACGGCCTCGTCGATCTCGTAGGGGCTGGCGCCGTCTTCCATGATGTAGTCGGCAGCCTGCTTGTAGACGGCCAGGATGCGGTTGCCGATGAAGCCGTCGCAGACGCCGGCGCGCACAGGCACCTTCTTCATGCGCTTGGCCAGCTCGAAGGCCGTGGTCACCACGTCGGGCGCCACCTTGGCGGGCACCACGATCTCCAGCAGCTTCATGATGTTGGCGGGGCTGAAGAAGTGCAGGCCGATCACGTCCTGCGGGCGCGAGGTGGCGGCGGCAATGGCGTCGATGTCCAGGTAGGAGGTGTTGGTGGCCAGCACGGCGCCCGGCTTGCAGACGCGGTCCAGTTCCTTGAACACGGCCTTCTTGACTTCGAGGTCCTCGAACACTGCCTCGATCACCAGGTCCACATCCTTGATGTCGTCATAGGAGGTGCTGGGCGTGTAGCGCGCCATGACGGCGGCCTTGGCCTCCTCGGTCATGCGGCCCTTGGCGATCAGGCCGTTGTAGACCTTCTCCACATTGGCCTGGCCGCGCGCGATGGAGTCGGCGTCGCGCTCGATCATGGTCACCGTGAGGCCCGCGTCCAGCGCGGACACCGTGATGCCGGCGCCCATGGTGCCGCCGCCGATGACGGCGATCTTGGCAAAGTGGCGCGGCGCGGCAGCCTTGGCTTCGGGAATCTTGGCGGTTTCGCGCTCGGCGAAGAAGGCGTGGATCAGGCCTGCGCGCTGCGGGCTGTTCAGGCATTCCACGAACAGGGCACGCTCCTTGGCGATGCCTTCGTCGAAGGGGAGCTCCACGGCGGCGCGCACGCATTCCACGATCTTCAGCGGCGAGAACAGGCCGCGGCTCTTCTTGGCGGTGTCGGCGGCCAGCGCGTCGAGTTCGGCCAGGGCGGCAGCCTTGTCGGCGATTTCAATGTCACGCGTGCGGCGCGGCGCGGTATTGGTTGCCAGCAGCTCGTTGGCATAGGCAAGGCCGGCGGCCGTGGCGTCGGTGCCGTCCACCAGCTTGTCCACCAGGCCGGCAGCGAGCGCGGCCTTGGCCGACAGGTGCTTGCCGCTGAGCATGAGGTCGGCGGCCGCCTTCACGCCCATCAGGCGCGGTGCGCGCTGCGTGCCGCCAGCGCCGGGCAGCAGGCCCAGGTTGACTTCGGGCAGGCCGAGCTTGGCAGCCGGCAAAGCCAGGCGGTAGTGGGCCGACATGGCCACTTCCAGGCCGCCGCCCAGGGCCGGGCCATGGATGGCGGCGACCACGATCTTGTCGGAGGCTTCGAGACGATTGAGCACCTCGGGCAGCGAGGGCGGCATGGCGGGCTTGCCGAATTCGCGGATGTCTGCTCCGGCGATGAAGGCCTTGCCCTCACCCACGATGAGCACGGCCTTCACGGCGGCATCCGATTCGGCCTGCTCCACGGCAGCCAGCAGGCCGGCGCGCACGGCCTGGCCCAGGGCATTCACGGGGGGGTTGTTGATGCTGACCACCAGCACGGCACCATCAAGGCGGGTCTGGACCACGGAAGCCTGGGCTTGTTCGCTCATCTGTATGTCTCCGAACTTGGGTTTTCCACTCAAAACATCCATTCTTGCCACGACAATGGTTCTTTACAATCCCATGAATGATTGACAGACTGTAAAAAAATCTTTGACATTGAAGCGCTTGCGCGCCTTCCCCCTCTATTTGCTGCGCGAGGAGGGGGACGACACCATCGCTGCAGGGCGGCACGGCCGGCGTAGGCCCTTGCTCGGTGTCCCTGGTTTTGGAGCCCCGCCCATTTCATAGGCTGTGGGCGAAGCAAAGTATCTGGACATATCCATGGATCTGAACTCGCTGACCCTGCTGGTGGAAATCATCGATAGCGGCAATCTGAGCCAGGCGGCGCGCAAGCTGAAGATGACGCGGGCCAATGTGAGCTATCACCTGACGCAGCTGGAAAAATCGGTGGGGGTGCAGCTGGTGCGGCGCACCACGCGGCGCGTGGAGCCGACCGAGGTGGGGATGCGGATGTACGAGCATGGCCGCGCGATCCAGAACGAGATGATGTCGGCGCGCGAGACGATCACGTCGCTGGGCCAGGGGATGGCGGGCCGCGTGGGGCTGAGCGTGCCCAGCGGCTATGGGCAGATCGTGATGAGCGACTGGCTGATCGAGTTCAAGCGGCTGTATCCGGGCATCGTGCTGGATGTGCTGTTCGAGAACCGGGCCGACCATTTGCGCGACGAGGTGGACATCGCCATCCGCGTGATCCAGGAGCCGCCGCTGTCGGTGATTGCGCGCAGCCTGGGCAATGTGCACTACGTGGCCTGCGCCTCACGCGAGTATGCGCAGCAGCACGGCCTGCCCACCACGCTCTACGAGCTGCGCAACAGCCCGCTGATCACGGCCGGCGTGATGGGCCGCCAGCTGCGCCTGTCGGCCTACCAGGGAACGGACCGCCAGGAGGTGCTGCTGGCGCCGACCATGATCTCCGAGCACTTCCCCTTCCTGCGCCAGGGCATTCTGGCGGGCCTGGGCGTGGGCCTGGTGCCCGACTACGTGGTGCAGGACAAGGTGGCCAGCGGCGAGGTGGTGCTGACCCTGCAGGAGTACCGCCTGAGCATCTTCGGCACCCACATGTACTTGCTGTACCTGCCCGACCGTCATCAGACGCGGGCCGTGCGCACCTGCATCGACTTCCTGCTGGCCAAGGCCGGCCAGGGCGGCAGCGGCGACGCTGCCGCCACCTGACTCAGCGGCGGTACCAGCCGCCCGGGCGCTGGTACCAGCCACGCGGGCCATGGTCCCAGCCGTGCGGACGCCAGCCATAGCCAGGGTGCGGCGGCGCGGCCCAGTAGCCGGGGCGCCATGCATAGCGGCCACCGCCCCAGCCCCAGGAGCCACCGATCCAGACATGGACGGGCGAGGGAGCGACCGGAATGACCTCGGTCTGCAGCGGCGGCGGCGCCATGGGCGCGTAGACCACCTCCCCCGAAGGACCTACGGGATAGGCAGGCGCCACCACGCAGCCGGTCAATGCCACGGTGGCGGCAGCCAGGACCAGGGCCGGAACCAGGCGACGGCCCGGCGTTTGAATCGATACAGACTTCACGATGCACTCCTGGCCGCGCTTAGTGCGGCGATGCAGATACAACGAAAAAGCCCCTGCCGGTTGTTGACAGGGGCTTGTGAAGTCTGGGTAAAGATCCGCCGCCAAAGGTAGCGGTGGGATCGGTCGCTCAGAGGTTCTGCGCGTTTTGCAGCGCGGCAATGCGCTCTTCGATCGGCGGGTGGGTCGAGAACAGCTTGCCGATGCCGCCGGCAATGCCCATGGCGGCCACGCTCTTGGGCAGCTCGCCGGGGTGCATGCCGCCCAGGCGGGCCAGCGCATTCATCATCGGCTGCTTGCGGCCCATGAGCTGGGCGGCGCCCGCGTCAGCGCGGAATTCGCGCTGGCGCGAGAACCAGGCCACGATGATGGCGGCCAGGAAGCCCAGCGCGATGTCCAGCACGATGGTGGTCACGTAGTAGCCGATGCCGGGGCCCGAGCTGCTTTCGTCGTTCTTGCGCAGGAAGCTGTCCACGGCATAGCCGATGACGCGCGACAGGAAGACCACGAAGGTGTTCATCACGCCCTGGATCAGGGTCATGGTCACCATGTCGCCATTGGCGATGTGGGCGACCTCGTGGCCGATCACGGCCTCCACCTCTTCGCGCGTCATGCCTTCCAGCAGGCCCGTGGACACGGCCACCAGGGCCGAGTTCTTGAAGGCGCCGGTGGCGAAGGCATTGGGCTCGCCCTCGTAGATGCCGACTTCGGGCATGCCGATGCCGGCACGGTCGGCGAAGCCGCGCACGGTGTTGACGATCCAGGCCTCATCGGCGTTGCGCGGCTCGTTGATCACGTGCACGCCCGAGCTCCACTTGGCCAGCGGCTTGGAGATCAGCAGCGAGATGATGGCGCCGCCAAAGCCCATGATGAAGGCGAAGCCCAGCAGGGCCCCGAGGTTCAGGCCATTGGAAGTCAGGAAGCGGTTGACGCCCAGCAGGCTGGCGACGATGCCCAGCACCACCACGACGGCGACGTTGGTCAAAAGAAAAAGTGCGATGCGTTTCATCAGTGGGTTCTCCACAAAGTGGGGAAAGGGGGAAGGATCTGGGCCCTGCAGCGTTGAAAAGTGAGGGCCCCACCGGCTGTTTTCAAGCCGGGTCCTGCGCCGTTGCCATTCCTTGTTGTGATGCTTGTGCGGAACGGGGCGCCCGGAACACGAGAGAGTCATCATAGAAGGAAAAGTTCTCGTTCTCGTGGCACCAGCCGGGCACGCCCAGCACGGGCAAGGGTGCAAAAGGCTTGCACGCCAGGGTGTCAGCCTCCAGCCAGATGCTGCCGGCCAGCCAGGCGTCGATGTCCGCCGTGGCGGGGCCTGCCGTGGCGCCTGCACCATCCGTGTGCACGCACAGCACATGGGCCGTGATGGGCTTGCGCGGCTGCACCAGCTTTTCCAGCAGCGCATGGCCTATGGGCAGCAGCCTTGCCTGGCGCCACAGCGCGCGCCGCTCCACGAAGAGCTGGTGCCAGCGCCGGTAGCGCAGCGCCTCGCACAGCGCGGCCGGCGCCAGCAGCAGGGCGCCGTTCTCGTCCAGCACGGTGACGGCATCGCGCAGCGGCCCGCGCTGCGAACCCACGCCCGCCTGGGCAATGGCGCGGGCCTGCAGGGTATTGCAGCGCTGCTTGAGCGCGGGCCAGCGCAGCCAGATCAGGCCGTTGAAGAAGTCATGCAGGTTGTCGCGCGTGGGAATGCAGCGCGTCTCGAAGATGAATTGCTCGTAGGCCGTGCCTTCGGGCAGATCGTGCTGGGGCACAAAGCGCCAGGGCAGCGCCTGCGCATCGGCCAGCGACTGCAGGGCCCGCCAGACCGGCCAACCCTGCGCCACCCGCTGGCAGGCCGCCCTGCCCTGCGTTTGCAGCCCCTGCAGCCAGGGCGCATTCCAGTCGATGGGAAACGTCAATTGCCGGACGGCCTGGACTGCGCCTTGGCCAGGCGCTTGTCGCGCACGGCCACGCGCGAGGTGCCTTCGTCGCGCATCTCGAACGCCTGCGTGGCCGCCAGCAGCTTGGTGAGCGTGGCGTAGCCGTAGTTGCGCGCATCGAACGAGGCCTTGTTGCCGATCTGCGCGCCTACGGCGCCCACATGGGCCCAGCCGCTTTCGTCCTGCGTGGCGTTGACGGCGCTGCGCAGCATGCTCAGCAGGCGCGTGTCCTGGCGCAGTTCCTGCGAAGGAACACGCAGGCAGGGGCGCTGCGGCTCGGGAGCGGACAAAGAGGAAGGTGCCTGCTCGGCCTGGGCGCGCTCCTTGCCCGTACCAGCGGAGGGCTGGACAGAGGCCGCCACCGCAGCTGCAGCCACGGGCGGCACCGCCGCCTGGCCCGCCTCATGCGCGGCGTCCTGGCCATTGCCGTTGGCGGGCGCCGCCTCGCCCAGCGCCTCCAGGTACAGGAAGCGCGAGCAGGCATTGACGAAGGGCTGGGGCGTCTGCGCCATGCCGAAGCCGTAGACGGCCGCGCCCTTGGAGCGCAGGTGCATGACCAGCGGGGTGAAGTCGGCGTCGGAGGAGACGATGCCGAAGGCGTCGGGCCGCTCGGTGTAGAGCAGCTCCATGGCGTCCACGGTCATCGCCATGTCGGTGGCGTTCTTGTGCTTGGAGTAGTCGAACTGCTGCATGGGCCGCAGTGCGAAATCGAGCAGCTTGCGCTGCCAGCCGCTGAGCGAATGCTTGGTCCAGTTGCCGTAGGCGCGGCGGATGTCGATGACGCCGAAGGTCGACAGCTCGGTCAGGATCTCGTCGATCATCTCGGCCGGCGCGTTGTCGGCGTCGATCAGCAGGGCGATGCGTGGTTGCGGCTCAGGCATGGCAATCCTCTGGCGGGTGGCAGTCCCGCCAGCTTAAACCAGCTTCCAGGGCAGGGCTTCGCCGGAGCGCAGGGGCTTCAGTTGCGCCTCGCCGAAGGCGAAGCTGTCCGGCGGCGTCCAGCTTTCGCGCACCAGGGTGATCTTGCCGGTGTTGCGCGGCAGGCTGTAGAAGTCCGGGCCGTTGAAGCTGGCGAAGGCTTCGAGCTTGTCCAGCGCGCCGGCATTGTCGAAGGCCTCGGCATACATCTCGATGGCGGCGTGGGCGCTGTAGCAGCCCGCGCAGCCCGTGGCGTGTTCCTTGAGATGGGCCGCGTGCGGCGCGCTGTCCGTGCCCAGGAAGAACTTGGGCAGGCCGCTGGTGGCTGCCTCCACCAGGGCCAGGCGGTGCGTCTCGCGCTTGAGCACGGGCAGGCAGTAGTAGTGGGGACGGATGCCGCCAGTGAAGATGGCGTTGCGGTTGAACAGCAGATGCTGGGGCGTGATGGTGGCGCCCACGAAGCGGTCGGCCTCGGTCACGTACTGGGCGGCTTCGCGCGTGGTGATGTGTTCGAAGACGATCTTGAGTTCGGGGAAGTCGCGGCGCAGCGGGATCAGGTGCTGGTCGATGAAGGCGGCTTCGCGGTCGAACAGGTCGATGTCGCTGCTGGTGACTTCGCCGTGCACCAGCAGCAGCAGGCCTTCGCGCTGCATGGCTTCCAAAGTGGGGTAGATCTTGCGCAGGTCGGTAACGCCGTGATCGCTGTTGGTGGTGGCGCCTGCCGGGTAGAGCTTGCAGGCCACGACGCCGGCCGCCTTGGCGCGCACGATTTCCTCGGGCGGCAGGTTGTCGGTGAGGTACAGCGTCATCAACGGCTCGAAGGCCATGCCTTCGGGCACGGCCGAGAGGATGCGCTGCTTGTACTCCAGCGCCTGCTCGGCGGTGGTCACCGGCGGCTTGAGGTTGGGCATGATGATGGCGCGCGCAAACTGCGCGGCCGTATGCGGCACCACGCTGCGCATGGCTTCGCCATCGCGCACGTGCAGGTGCCAGTCATCGGGACGGGTGATCGTGAGGGTGTTGGTGGAGGCGGTCATTCCGCCATTTTCCCATCGCCGCGAAACCGCGCGCCAATTGCGGGGCACGCCACCCTCGGGACTGGCGCGTGGCTAACGCGGTCGCAGGTGCTGCGGCCCCAGCTGCTGCAGGTTTTGCACGCCGATCAGGGCCATGTTGCGCCGCATCTCGGCCGCCAGGATGGCGATGGCGTGCAGCACGCCGGCCTCGCCGCCCACGGCGCCCGCATAGTTGAAGGGCCGGCCCACGAAGACGAAGTGCGCGCCCAGGGCCAGCGCCACCAGCACGTCGTTGCCCCTGCGAAAGCCGCTGTCGATCATCACCGGGTAGTCCGGCCCCAGCGCACCCACCACCAGGGGCAGCATGTGCAGGGGCGCGACCGCGCCATCGAGCTGGCGGCCGCCGTGGTTGGACAGGATGATGGCGTCGGCCCCGGCATCGCGCGCGGCCAGCGCGTCCTGCGGGCTGAGGATGCCCTTGACCACGAGGCGGCCCTTCCAGCGCCGGCGTATCAGGGCCAGGTGTTCCCAGCTCAGGTGGTCGCGTGCGCCGAAGTCGCGCGTGACGGTGGACGAGAGAATGGGCGCGCCGCGCGTGGCCTGCGAGTTCTCGAAGTGCGGCATGCCGTGCCGCACCAGGGTGCGCAGCGCCGTGCCCAGCAGCCAGCGCGGATGGGTGATGCCCTCCCACGCCAGGCGCAGGCCGGGCCGCAGCGGCGTCGAGAAGCCCGCGCGGATGTTGTTCTCGCGGTTGCCCGACACGGGCGTATCCACGGTGACGACCAGGGTGGCGAAGCCTGCGGCCTCCACGCGCCCCAGCAACTGCACGATGCGTTCGGTCTCGCCGGGCACATAGGCCTGGAACCAGGCCTGTGGATTGGCCTGGACCACCTCCTCCATGCGGATCAGCGAGGTGCCGCTCAGGATGGCCGGGATGCGGGCGGCCGCCGCCGCGCGCGTCTGCACCAGGTCGCCCCGGTAGGCCGACAGCGCGCTGATGCCCATGGGCGCGATGCCGAAGGGTGCGGCCCAGGTCTGGCCCAGCAGCGGCGTGGCCAGCGTGCGCCGCGAAGTGTCGGTGAGCACGCGCGTCACCCAGCGGTGGGCATCGAAGGCCTCGCGGTTGGCGCGCAGGGATTTGTCGGTCTCGCAGCCGCCGCTGACGTAGGCGAAGATCGGCGCAGGCAGGTGGTGGCGCGCCGCCCGCTCGAAATCATCGAGCGACAGGATGCGCCTGAGCCTGCGCGGCGTGGCGGAGGCCTGGCCTGCGCCTGCGGGTGCGGAGGAACTGGGGGTGTCGAGCCGGTCGACCTCGATTGGGGCTGCCATGGTCAATTGATCTGGAACTTGCCCTCGCGGATCAGCTTGCCCCATTTGGCGTGCTCGCTGCGAATCCACTCGCCGAACTGCGCGCCATTGGCAGGCGTGGCCATGCTGCCCTCCTGGGCCAGCTTCTCTTTGACCTCCTTGGTGGCCAGCAGCTTCATGGTCGCGTCGGCAATGCGCTCGGCGATGGGGGAAGGCAGGTTGGCCGGCCCCACCAGGCCCAGCCAGGTGGAGGCCTCGAAGCCCGGATAGCCCTGCTCGGCCACCGTGGGCACGTCGGGCAGGGACGGCACGCGCTGGGCCGAGGTGACGGCCAGCGCACGGATCTTGCCCGTGGCCAGCTGCGACATCACCGACACCGTGTTGCCGAAGTACAGGTCCACCTGCCCGCCCATCAGGTCGGTGAGGGCGGTATTGGCGCCCTTGTAGGGCACCTGCAGCACCTCGATGCCCGCGCGGCGGGCCAGCATTTCCCCGGCCAGGTGGCCTACCGTGCCATTGCCGGCCTGGGCGATGCCGTAGGTGCCGGGCCTGGCCTTGGCCGCCTTGATGAAGTCCTGCAGGTTCTTGAAGGGCGAGTCGCGCCGCACGGTCAGCACCACGGGCTGCAGGGCCACGCTGGCGATGGGCGTGAAGTCCTTGAGCGCATCGAAGGGCATCTTGGCGTAGAGGCTGGGATTGATGGCCAGGTTGGCGGCCTGCCCCATGCCGATGGTGTAGCCGTCCGGCGCGGCCTTGGCCACGGCATCCAGGCCGATGTTGCCGCCCGCGCCGGGCTTGTTGTCTATGACCATGGTCCAGCCCATGGCGAGGTTGAGCCGGTCGGCCACCAGGCGCGAGGTGGCATCCGTGCCGCCGCCGGGCGGAAACGGCACGACCAAGCGCACGGGCCGCTGCGGCCATTCGCCCTGGGCCAGCGCCAGTGCAGGGAAGGCCGTGGCCAGGGCGGCGGCAGCGCCGCCCAGAAGATGCCGTCTGCGCATTGTCATTGTTTGTCTCCTTGGAATCGTTTTGGCGGGAAAAAGTCGGGCGCAGCCTGCGCAGGGGACGCTAGACCGGCAGGCCCTTGGCGCGCAGCACGGCGTCGAAGCGCTCGGGGTCGGCCGTGCCGCTGCGGTTGGTCTCGCGGATGACGGCCTCGCGGGCCAGGTGGGCCTGGCTGCGGCGCAGCACCTCGGCGGCCTCGGCCGCGGGCACGGCGATCACGCCGTCGGCATCGCCCACGATCAGGTCGCCGGGCAGCACGGCCAGGCCGGCGCAGGCCACGGGCACATTGATCTCGCCCGGGCCGTCCTTGCTGGGCCCGCGGTGCGTGTGGCCGCGCGCAAAGATGGGCATGCCGTCCTGCGCCCATTCGCACAGGTCGCGGATGGCGCCGTCGATGACCAGGCCGCCCAGGCCGCGCGCCAGGCAGGTGGTGCGCATCAGGCCGCCGACCAGGGCCTGCGAGACATCGCCGCCGCCGTCGATGACCAGCACGTCGCCGGGCTGCACCATCATCAGCGCCTTGTGGATCATGAGGTTGTCGCCGGGCCGCACGCGCACGGTGACGGCGGGGCCGCAGAGAACGGCCTCCAGCCGCGCGTGGTACTGGCGCAGGCCGATGGCGCCGACATTGCGGCTCATGGCGTCGCCGATGGCGGCCACGGGAATGGCCTTGAAGGCCTGGACGACGCCGGCCTCGGGGCCTGCGGCGCGCGGATGGATGCGGTAGCCCGCAGGCCATTGGCTGGATGGGGTGGTCATGGCAAATCTCCGGGAAAAACAGCTCAGCGCAGAACCTCGGGGTTCACGCAGTGGGAAGGGTCGGCGGGGCTGCCCTGCAGCCAGCCCAGCACATTGGCGGCGGCCATGCCGGCCATGGCCGCCAGCGCAGCGGGCGTGGAGCCGCCCACATGGGGCGTCAGCACCACGTTGTCCAGCGCGGCCAGGGCGTGGCCTACAGGCAGGGGCTCCTCGGCCATGGTGTCCAGGCCGGCGGCGGCCAGGTGGCCGCTGCGCAGGGCGTCGATCAGCGCCGCCTCGTCCACCACCTCGCCCCGCGCGGTGTTGACCAGCAGGGCGCCGCGCGGCAGCTGGGCGATGCGGCCGGCATCGAGCAGATGGCGCGTGCGAGCATTCAGGGGCACGTGCAGGCTGAGCACATCGGACAGGGGCAGCAGCTCGTCCACCGAGCCCAGCATGCGCACGCCCGCCACGGTGCCGGGCCCTGGGGCGCAGGCCGGATCGAACGCTGGATCGAAGGCCACCACCTGCATGCCCAGCGCCAGCGCCACGCGCGCCACGCGCTGGCCCACCTGGCCAAAGCCCAGCAGGCCCAGGGTGCGGCCGCTCAGCTCCAGGCCGTCCTGGGCGCGGGACCAGCGGCCGGCGCGCAGCTCGGCATCCATCCAGGCGATGCGGCGGGCGGCCGCGAACATCAGGCCCAGCGTCATCTCGGCCACGGACTGGGCATTGGCGCCCGGCGTCACATAGACCGGAATGCCCCGCTGGCTGGCCGCGGCCACATCGATATTGCTCACGCCCACGCCGTGCTTGGAGATGACCTTGAGCGTGGGACAGGCCGCGATGGCAGCGGCCGACAGCGTGGCCGTGCGCGAGATCACGGCATCGACGCTCTCGCGTGCCAGCACGGCGGCAACCTCGGCCTCGCCGCCGCCGTCTTGCAGGTACAGCACGCGGCAGTGCGCCGCCTGCAGGCGCTGCAGCCCGGCGGGCGCCAGGCGTGGCGCGGTCACGAAAACGGTGGGCGGGTGGGTAGTGGCGGTCATGGAAACGGGCAATTCGCTTTGTCGATGCACCGCATTCTTGTGAGCGCCACCCATTCCGTCCATTCGATAATGTTCATTCAAACATCACTTTTATTCATCGATGGACCTGCACCTGCGCGACCTGCGCTTCTTCGAGATCGTGGCCGACCTCGGGCACCTGGGCCGGGCCGCAGAACAGCTGGGGCGCACCCAGCCCGCGCTGAGCAAATGCATACAGCGCCTGGAACTGACTGTGGGCGGCGCGCTGTTCGAGCGTGCCGGGCGCGGCATACGCCTCACGCCGCTGGGCGATGTGCTGCTGGCCCGCGCGCGCATGCTGCGCAATGCCAGCCAGGAGGCGCTGCGCGAGGTGCGCGACTTCAACGAAGGCCATGCCGGCCATGTGCGCATCGGCAGCGGGCCGGTGGCCGCCGACCACCTGCTGCCCGAGCTGTGCAGCAAGGCACTGGCCGACGGGCGGCGCATCACCATCAGCATCGTGATCGGCCCCAGCTGGGAACTGCGCGACCGCCTGCGCGAGGGCCAGCTGGACCTGCTGATCGGCCTCACGGCCGAGGGTGATCCGGAGCTGGTCTCCCACCCGATCGCCGAGGACGTGGTGGTGGTCGCGGCGCGCCAGGACCATCCCGTCTTCGAGCGCCAGCGCATCACCATGGCCGCGCTGCTGCGCCATCCCTGGGCCCTGCCCAGCGCCAACATTCCCAGCCGGCAATGGCTGGACCAGGCCTTCACCTCGCGCGGCATGCCGGCGCCCACGGTGCAGGTGGAGGCGGGCTCCATCCCGCTGCTGCCGCGCATGGTGGCCAAGACCGATCTGCTGACCTTCGTCTCGCGCCACACGCTGCGGCTGGAGCGCAGCCGCACGCTCAGGGAAGTGCGACTGCCGGCCACCACGCTGCGCCGCCACCTGGGCGTGACCTGCCGGCGCGACGGCTATCTGTCGCCCGCGGCCCGGCACATGCTGGAGCTGCTGCGCGCCGACGGACAGGCCCTGTTCGGCGAGGATGCATCGCCTCTGGACGAGGACTGATTCCCGCGGACCGGGGCTAGGGCCCCGGCCGCGCGCCCGCATCGGCCAGGCGCAGCAGGCCCGCCAGGTCGACGATGGTCAGCCGGCCATAGGCGGCCTGCAGCAGGCCGCGCTGCTCCAGCAGGCGCAGCTCCTTGTTGATGGTCTGGCGCGAGACCGACAGCATGGCGGCCAGGTCGCTCTGCGAGATGCGCAGCACCACGCCCTGCCCGTCGGGCGCGGGCTGGCCATGCGTGGGGGCCAGCCGCGCCAGCAGCTCGGCCACGCGGTTGTCGATGTTGCTGAAGGCGTGGCGCTGCTGGACGACGATCAGCTCGTGCATGCGCGCCAGCACCAGCAGGCAGATGTCCTTCCACAGCGGCGGATGGGCATCGAGCAGGGCCAGGAAGGACTCGCCGGGGATCTCCACCAGCACGGTGGGCTGGTGCGCGTGGTAGTCGTAGACGAATTGCGTGTGCTCCAGCAGCCGCGCCAGGCCGACGATGTCGCCCGCGCTGTGCATGGACAGCACGAAGCGCGAGCCCGTGGCGTCCACGCCGCCCACTTCCACGCAGCCCGAAGCCACCACCAGCACCTCGCGCCGCTTGGGGTCGGCGGCGCGCACCTGCTGGTGGCGCTCGTAGCGGCCCAGGCGGGACAGCGCCGTCAGCTCATCCAGCACCTCGGGCGGCCAGTTGCGCAGCATGCGGCACAGGCCCAGGGCGCGGCGGATCAGCGCCGAAGGGTCGGCCACGGGAGCAGGCTTGGAGCGCATGGTTCTCTCACGATGTCGAAGGCCCCGGGTTAGTCCGGTGCCCATGTACCGCCATTTGTCAATGGCTTGACAGAGTGCATCCCCTGTCGCTCGGGATAGTAGCAAGCAAGCCACCGGGCAAAGCATCCGGGGCGCTACCAAGGAGACAAGTTCGTGAAGCACAAGCATTGGCTGGCCGCCGGCGGCATGGCGGCCCTGGGCACGTCCGCGTGGGCCCAGAGCAGCGTGGAGATGTTCGGCATCGTCGACGTCCACATCAACAGCGCAAGGTCGGGCGCCACGCGCCTGAGCCGGCTGGAGGACGGGGGCAGCGCGGCATCGCGCATCGGCTTTCGCGGCAGCGAGGACCTGGGCGGCGGCCTGCGCGCCCAGTTCATGCTGGAGGCCGGCGTGGCGCCGGACACGGGCCTGGGCACCATTCCCGGCCCGGGCCTGGCCTTCACGCGCCAGGCCTGGGTAGGACTGAACAGCGGCTGGGGCGCCGTGGAGATGGGCCGCATGTACACGCCCATGTTCGGCGCGCTGTTCCGGGCCGATCCGCTGGGCATGAACGCGCTGTTTTCCTCGCTGAACCTGGTGTCGGCCACCGATGCCCAGGCCGGACTGCGGCCGTTTGCGGCGCGGGCCAACAACCTGGTGCGCTACCGCACGCCGGCAGGCCAGCCCTGGCTGGCGGACCTGGCCTATTCCTTTGGCGAAGTGGCTTCGCCGAACAGCAGCAACGGCCGCCTCTATGGCGCCACGCTGGGCTGGAACCAGAAGCCCTGGTTCCTGGCCTACAGTTTCCAGAAGTCCGTGGAAGGCAGCGCCGCCGCACCCGTGGCCGCGCCCGCCACCAGCCAGTACCAGGCACTGTCGGCCAGCTGGGAGGCCCTGGACGGGCTGCGCCTGACGGGCAACTACGTCATCAACCGCGTGGACCGTGCAGGCACACCCAAGGCGAGGCTGGCCCAGCTGGGCGCCGATTGGAGCGTGGATGCGCGCTCCAAGCTGCTGGTCTCGGTGGCGCGGCGCGAGGTGGGCGGCACGGACCGCGCCCAGAACACCTGGACGCTGGGCTACGACTACGCGCTGAGCAAGCGCACCGTGCTCTACGCGCGCTGGCTGCAGCTGGGCAATGCGGCCAATGCCTCGGCCGCCATTGCCAACGTGCCGGTGGCCGCCAACAGCGGCGACGGCGTGCGGTCCCTGGCGCTGGGCGTGCGCCACAACTTCTGAGGGACACCCATGACCGACAGCCATTGCTTCGACACTTCCCGGCTCGACGCGCTGTTCGCGCCGCGCTCCATCGCCGTGGTCGGCGCCTCGGACCAGGCCAGCAAGATCGGCGGCATTCCGCTGGACTACCTGCTGCGCTTCGGCTACGGCGGCGCGCTGTATGCGGTGAACCCGCGCGCCAGCCGCGTGCAGGGCCTGCCCGCGCACGAGCGGCTGGCCGCCATCGGCGCGCCGGTGGACCTGGCCATCGTCGCCGTGCCGCAGTCGCAGGTGGCCGGCGTGCTGGAGGATGCGGCCGCCGCGCGCGTGCAGTCCATGGTGCTGTTTTCCTCGGGCTATGCCGAGACCGGCTCCGACGGCACGGCCGCCCAGCAGGCGCTGGCGCGGCGCGCGCAGGAGGCGGGCATACGCCTCATCGGCCCGAACTGCCTGGGCTTCATGCGCCCCGGCCACCAGGTCTACGCCACGTTCTCGCCCGCGCCGGGCGGCGGCCTCGTGCGGCCCGGGCGCATCGGCATGGTCAGCCAGTCGGGCGCCTTCGGTGCCTATGCCTACAGCCTGGCGCGCGAGCGCGGGCTGGGCCTGTCGCTGTGGGCCACCACGGGCAACGAGGCCGATGTGCAGCTGGCCGATGGCCTGGCCTGGCTGGCCCAGGACCCCGAGACCGACGTGATCATGGCCTACATGGAAGGCTGCCGCGACGGCCCCCGGCTGCGCGCGGCCCTGGCCCTGGCGCAGGAGCGCGGCAAGCCCGTGGTCATGTGCAAGGTGGGCACCAGCGCCCTGGGCGCGGCCGCCGCCGCATCGCACACGGCCTCGCTGGCGGGCAACGATGCCGTCTATGACGCGGTGTTCCGCCGCTACGGCGTGCTGCGCGCGCATTCCATCACCGACTTCTTCGCGCTGGCGGCCAGCGCCTCCATCGCGCGGGCCCCCAAGGGGCGGTCCATCGGACTGTTCACGGTCTCGGGCGGCGTGGGCGCCATGATGGCCGACGACGCCAGCGCAGCCGGCCTGGACGTGGCACCGCTGTCCGATGCGGCCCAGCGCCAGTTGCGCGAATGGGTGCCGTTTGCCGCGCCGCGCAACCCCGTGGACATCACGGGCCAGGTCACCAACGACATGACGCTGCTGGAGCGCAGCGCCCGCCTGATGCTGGCCGACCGGCAGTTCGACAGCTGGCTGGGCTTCTTCGCGGCAGGCGGCCTGTCCGACGCCTTCTGGCCCGTGCTGCAAAGCCTGGTGCAGACGCTGCGCACCCACCATCCCGACACCCTGCTGGCCGTCAGCACGCTGTGCCCGCCCGAGCGCCGCGATGCGCTGGAGGCGCTGGGCTGCCTGGTGTTCGCCGACCCGGGCGCGGCCATACGCTGCATTGGCGCGCTGGCCCGCCTGCATGAAACACCGCAGGCGCTGCCCGCGATGGCCGATGCAGGCAGCGCACTGCACCTGCCGGCGGGCACTCTGTCGGAGCAGCGCAGCATGGCCCTGCTGGCCGAGGCCGGCGTGCCCGTGGTGCCGCACCGGCTGGTGCGCACGGCGGCCGAGGCAGCGCAGGCCGTGCAGGCCGCGCAGGAGATGGGCGGACGCATTGTCCTCAAGGTCTGCAGCGATGCCATCGCCCACAAGTCCGACGTGGGCGGCGTGGCACTGAACCTGACGGATGCGGCCGGCGCCCAGGCCGCCTTCGACCGCATCCTGGCCAATGCGCGCCAGGCCAGGCCCGATGCGCACATCGACGGCGCGCTGGCCGCGCCCATGGTGCAGGGCGGTGTGGAGTGCATCGCCGGCGTGCACCGCGACCCGGTATTCGGCCCGGTGCTGATGTTCGGGCTGGGCGGCATCCATGCCGAGATCCTGCGCGATGTCTCGCTGCGCCTGCTGCCCATCACGCGCGACGACGCGCTGGCCATGGTGCGCGAGCTGCGGGCCTTTGCCGTGCTGGACGGCGCGCGCGGCCGCCCCCGCGTGGACCTGGACAGCATTGCCGACACGCTGTGCGCCCTGGCCGGCTTTGCGCAGCGCGCAGGCGCCACGCTGGAAAGCGCCGAGATCAACCCCCTGATCGCCCGCCCGCGCGAGGACGGCGGCTGCGTGGCCGTCGATGCGCTGGTCATCGGCAGGGAGGCTGCATGAAAGCCAATGCCCATTCCATCTCCCGCCCGGAGGCCACCATGAACACACCCCTGCTGCGCACCGCCGCGCTGACCTGCCTTGCCCTGGCCTGCAGCGCCGCGCTGGCCCAGGACGGCTATCCCGCCCGGCCCGTTCGCATCGTCGTGCAATACCAGGCCGGCGGCTCCACCGACACCGTGGCGCGCATCCTGGCCGAGGGCCTGGCCAAGCGCCTGGGCCAGCCCGTGGTGGTGGACAACCGCAGCGGCGCGGGCGGCATCATCGGCACCGAGCATGTGGCCAAGAGCGCGCCCGACGGCCACACCCTGCTGCTGACCGTGCCCGGGCCCATCACGGCCAACCTGGTGCTCTACAAGAAGCTGCCCTACGACCCGCGCACCGAGCTGCGCATGGTCTCGGACGTGGTCTCGCCCTCCATGGTGATGGCCGTCAACCCGGCCGTGCCGGCCAAGGACTTCAAGGGACTGGTCGAGGCCGTGCGCCAGTCGCCGGGCAAGTACGCCATGGGTTCCTGGGGGGCGGGCACGCAGCCGCACCAGGTCCAGGTCTTCATGGACAAGGCCTACGGCCTGCAGTCGCTGCACGTGGCCTACAAGGGCGAGGGGCCCATGTCCATCGACCTGATCAGCGGCGTGATCCAGATGACGCTGGGCTCGGCCGCCACGCTCAAGCCCTTCATCGACGCCGGCAAGCTGCGCGCCCTGGCCGTGGCCGGACCGCGCCGCAGCAAGGCCCTGCCCGATGTGCCCACCTTTGCCGAGCAGGGCTACCGCGAGCCCGTGTATGCCATCACGGGATCGATCTCGCTGATGGCGCCCGCGCGCACGCCCGACGCCATCGTCGAACGCCTGGGCCGCGAGGTGGCCGCCGTGATGCGCGAGCCCCAGGTGCGCCAGCGTGTCGAGGCGCTGGGCCTGGAGGCCCAGGGCAACAGCCCGGCCGAGGCCAGCGCCGCCTACGCCGCCTTTTTGCCCGTGGCGCTGGACCTGGCGCGCTCCACGGGCGTGACCCTCGACTGACCCCCTCATCCCCTGAAGAAAACAATGGACACGAACCTGACCCCTCCCTCCCTGCCCGAAGTCCGCCGCGCCCTGGCGCGCTCCATCGGCCTGGCTGCCTTTGTCTACGGCTATCCGCTGATAGAGACCTACCGCACCTGCCGCCTGCAGACCGATGCCGGCGCCGCACGTGCCACCGGTTTGGGCCTGGACATGCGCGGCGACTTCGACACGCTGCACCACAGCCAGCGCCCCTCCACCCATGAGGACCGCGACGTGGTCACGCCCGCCAACGACCTGCTGTACTCGCTGGCCTGGATCCACCTGGCCGACGGCCCGCGCCTGCTGACCGTGCCCTCCAGCGCCGCGCATCCGGGCCGCTATTTCGTGCTGGCCCTGTACGACGCCTATACCGAGAATTTCGAGAACCTGGGCCCGCGCAACTGCGCGCCCGAAGGCGAGACCGTGGTCCTGGTCGGGCCGGGCGGCCAGGTGCCGGAACACCTGGTCGGCCACCGTCTGGTGCACTGCCCCAGCAACCTGGTCTGGCTCATCGGCCGCACCGTGGTGGGCGATGCGCCCGACTGGCCTGCGGCCCGCGCACTGCAGGCCGACATCCGGCTGGAGCCCGCGCCAGGCACGCCGAAAGGAGGCCGCCCGGCCGCCGTCGCGAACTGGGTCGGCCCGCCCGTGGACGCCATGGCGGCCGCCTTCGAGAACCAGGAGCCTGCGGCCGAGGTTGCACCGCGCTTTTTTGCCAACCTCTGCCATGCGCTGGCCGAGGCACCTGGCCGCAAGGAGGACCAGGGGCTGCTGGCCTGGTTCGGCCAGGCCGGCCTGGTGGCCAGCGCCCACATGGCGTGGGAGCAACTGGAGGAGCCCGTGCGCGAAGGCCTGACCGAGGGCTTTGCCGACGGCGTGCGCACCGTGGCCGCCATGGGGCGCAACCGCCGGCCCCGGCCCTGGACCATGACGCCGTCCACCGGCCGCTACGGCAGCGAGTACCTGGGCCGCGCACGCACCGCCTACCTGGGCCTGGGCGCGCTGGCCACCAGCGAGGCCATCTACGCCGCCGCCCACCACGACGCAGGCCTGCAGCCGCTGGACGGCAGCCAGCGCTATGTGCTGCGCTTCGATGCCGCCGACATGCCGCCGGCCGATGCCTTCTGGTCCGTCACCCTGTATGACGCCGACCGCTTTCTCTACGGCAACGAGATCGGCCGCCACTCCATAGGGGACCGCACGCCGGGATTGCTGCGCGAGGCCGACGGCAGCCTGCAGATCGACCTGGGCCATGCCCGGCCGGCACAGGGCGCCGCCAACTGGCTTCCCACGCCGCACGGGCGCTTCTATCTCATCCTGCGCATGTACCACCCGCAGGCAGGCGCGCACCAATGGCCTGTTCCGCCCCTGCAGCCCGTGGCCGCATGAGACACGCCATGGACCTGAGCACCCTGGCCGAGGAGGCCGTCACCCACACATGCCCGCTGTACGAGATGCGCCGCATGCGCGCGGCCACCTCGCCCCGGCGCAATGCGGCGGGCGAGGCCGCGCCCGCACCGCTGCGCTGGTGCAACCAGTTCGTGCATGCACGCCAGCTGCTGCGCGCCGGCACCAGCCGCGTGGTCACGCCCAACAACGACACGCTCTACACCAACGCCTGGCTGGACCTGGGCGCCGGGCCGCTGGTGATCGATGTGCCCGACACGGCGGGCCGCTACTACGTCCTGGGCCTGCTGGACTTCTTCACCAACCCCTTCGCCCACCTGGGCCAGCGCCTGACGGGCACGGCTGCGCGCTCCTTCCTTGTCACGCCGCCCGGCTGGCAGGGGGCGCTGCCGCCACCGTTCGATGCGCCCGGCGCACACATTGCCGCGCCCACGCCCTGGCTGTGGGTGATAGGCCGCATCCTGGTCGATGGCGAGCACGACCTGCCCGCCGTGCACGCGCTGCAGGACGGCTTTGCGGTGCGCCCGCTGGCCGACTGGCAGGCGGGCACTCCCTCGCAGGCCCGTGCCTTCGACCCGGACTGCAATCCCCAGGCCGCACCCGACGCCGTGCCCAATGCCGTGCCCAACGCTGCGTACTACGCCGCCCAGGTCAATGCCGCGCTGCGCGACAACCCGCCACCAGAGGAACACACCGCACTGGTCGCACGCTTTGCTGCCGTGGGCCTGGGCGCCGGGCTGGGCGCACCCGATGCGGAACAGCAAGCCGCACTGCAACGCGCCCTGGACAGCGTGCTGCCCCGGCTGCGCGCGGCCAGCACGGGCCGGCGCCTGGACTCGGGCTGGGAACTTCCCGCTCTGGTCGAAGGCAGTTTTGGCGACGACTTCCAGGCCCGCGCCGAAATTGCGCTCAAGTACATCGGCATGCTGGAAAGCCGCGAGGCCATCTACCCGCTGGCCTGGCATGACGCCCAGGGCCGGCCCCTGCATGGCAGCCGCCGCTACCGGCTGCGCTTTGCCCCAGGCGCGCTGCCGCCCGTGCAGGCCTTCTGGTCCCTGACCCTCTACGGCGCCCACGACTGCATGCTGGCGGACAACCCCATCGACCGCTATGCGATCGGCGACCGCACGCCGGGCCTGCGCCCCGACACTGATGGCGATGGCGGGTTGACTATCCACATCAGCCACGCGCCACCGGCCAGCGAAGACCACCGCGCCAACTGGCTGCCCACGCCGCGCGAAGGCTTTTACCTGTGCCTGCGCGCCTACATGCCACGGCCCGAACTGCTGGACGGCCGCTACGCCCTGCCCCCCATCGAACCAGACCCGGAGACCCCATGAGCGCCAGAGACGACGACAAGCCCTTTTTGCTGGTGGGCACCGGCAGCGAAACCGTGGCGCCGGGCCTGCACATACTGCGCGGCCAGGGCCAGTCCTTCGTGGCCGAGACCGACGCGGGCCTGGTGGTGATCGACGCCGGCCCCGGCGGCAAGGTCAGCCAGGACATGATCGCCAGCCTGCGCCAGCTCAGCGACGCGCCCGTGCATGCGCTGTGCTACAGCCACGGCCACATCGGCTACAACGCGGGCGTGCCCGCCTGGCTGGAGCATGCGGCCGCGCGCGGAGAACCCGTGCCGCGCCTGATCGCCCACCGTAACCTGCCACGCCGCCAGGCACGCTACCGCGAGACCCGGGCGCTGCAGCACCGCATGGCCGAGATCCAGTTCAACCGCAGCGCGGGCTTTTTCGAGCACCGGCTGGACATGCACGAGCCCACCGAAACCTTCGACACGCGGCTGGAGATAGGCAGCGGGGACAGCCGCATCGAGCTGTTCTGGGCGCCGTCCGAGACCGACGACGCCATCGCGCTGTGGAGCCCCGGCCAGCGCGTGCTGTACGGCGGCGCGGCGCTGCTGGACTCCATACCCAACATCGGCACGCCCTTTCGCACGCTGCGCGACACCGTGCGCTGGGCCGACACGCTGCAGGCCATGGCCGCGCTGCGCCCGCTCAAGGCCGTGCGCGAGTTCGGTCCCGTGATCGAGGGCGAGCAGGCCGTGCAGCAGGTGCTGCTGCACACCGCACAGGCGCTGCGCTGGCTGCGCGCCGAAGTCGTGCGCCTGATGAACGAGGGCCTGAACGAGCAGCAGGTGCTGGCGGCCATGGACTATCCGCAGGAGCTGTTCGGCGTGGAGTGGATGAAGCCCACCTATGGCGACCCCAGCTACATCGTGCGCGACATCTACCGCTCGGAAAACGGCTGGTGGGACCGCAACCCGACCACGCTGCACCCGGCCCCGCCCGAGGCCGCAGGCGCCGCCATTGCCGAGGCCATCACCGACAAGCCCGGCCTGGTGGCCAGCGCCCAGGCACTGGCCGACGCGGGCCAGTGGCAGCTGGCCCTGCATGTGATCGACGTGCTGGCCACGGCGGCCGGCGACGCGCCCGAGATCGGCCAGGCCCGCAGCCTCAAGGCCGCCTGGCTGCGCGAGCGTGCGCGCGAGGTGGACAGCTATGTCTCGCGCAACCTCTA
Organism: Delftia sp. NA_296.1; assembly: GCF_052692095.1. Classification (NCBI taxonomy): domain Bacteria; kingdom Pseudomonadati; phylum Pseudomonadota; class Betaproteobacteria; order Burkholderiales; family Comamonadaceae; genus Delftia; species Delftia sp. NA_296.1. The sequence goes on from NZ_JBQZGF010000002.1 coordinate 78,074, forward strand.
CCGCGTGGGGGCCGACATGATCGAGCAGGGCACGCAGGCGCGCCTGGGGCTGCGCTGACGGGGCCGCGCACAGGAAAGGCGTCACAAGGCGTCACAAGGCGACACAAGGAGACAAGTGCATGAAGATGATGAAGAAGCACGGCATGGCCCTGGCACTGCTGCTGGCCATGGCCTGCACGGGCCACGCCCAGCCGGCACAGGATGCCGGCAACTACCCCGCCCGCCCCGTCACGCTGATCGTGCCCACGGCCGCCGCCGGCGGAACGGACACCATCGCACGGGTGTTTGCCGAAGGCCTGACCCGGCTGCTCAGGCAGCCCTTCGTGGTGGACAACCGGCCCGGCGCCAACGGCCTGGTCGGCGTGGAGCAGGCCGCGCGCAGTGCGCCGGACGGCTACCGGCTGCTGTTCACCTACACGGCGTCGATGGCCGTGAACCCCAGCCTCTACCGCAAGGTTCCGTATGACCCGATCAAGGACTTTGCGCCCATTGCGCAGATCGGCCGCGCCGGCAATCTGCTGCTGGTCTCGCGCGACCTGCCCGTGCACACGCTCAAGGAGTTCGTGGCCTATGCAAGCGCCCGGCCCGGCCAGCTCAGCTACTGCTCCTGGGGCCAGGGCTCGGGCGGGCACCTGACCATGGAATTCCTGCTCAAGCAGGCCGGCCTGCAGATGCAGCATGTGCCCTACAAGGGCAGCAGCCCCTGCGTGCAGGGCCTGCTGGGCGGGCAGGTGCAGGCGGCGTTTGCAGACACCTCGTCCACCGTGGAGCTGGTGCGTGCGGGCCGCGTGCGCGCCATCGCCCACAGCGGCGACAAGCGCATTCCCAGCCAGCCGGACCTGCCCAGCCTGACCGAGGCGGGCTACCCGTTCCACAACTATTCCTGGTACGGCGTCTTCGCGCCCGCCAAAACGCCGCAGCCCATCGTGGACAAGCTCAACGCCGCCATCAACCAGTTGCTGCAGGACCCGGCCACGGCCAAAAAGCTGGGCGAGCTCAACCTGACCGATCTGCCCCGGACCACGCCCGCGCAATTCGCCGACACGCTGCGCCAGGACCTGGCGGACTGGGGGCGGCTGGTGCGCGAGGTGGGTGTGCAGTTGGACTAGCAGCTCACTCGGCGACGATGCCCGTCCTGCGCACCACCTCGCCAAAGCGCTTGAGGCGGTCGGACATCATGGCCTCGAAAGCCGCGGGGCTCATTTCCTCGGGCGGGGTCACGCCCCGGTCCTGCAGGCTGGCCACCATGGCCGGCGCCGTGGCGGCCTGGCGCACGGCCTTGAAGAGGGCCTGCACCACGGGTGCAGGCGTGCCGGCCGGCGCGGCCAGGCCGGTCCAGGAGCTCATGTTCAGCTGCGGGTAGCCGACCTCGGCCAGCGTGGGCACATCGGGAATTTGTGCCACGCGCTGCTCGGAGGCCACGGCCAGGGCGCGCACCTTGCCCGCCTGGATATGGGGCAGCATGGAGATGAGGTTGTCGAAGAACACCTGCACCTCGCCCGCCAGCACCGAGGTGACCAGCAGCGTGCCGCCCCGGTAGGGAACATGGGTGATGTCCAGGCCCGCATCGGCCTTGAACATCTCCATGTTGAGCTGGCCCATGCTGCCCGTGCCGCCGCTGCCGTAGTTGAGCTGGCCAGGGTGCTTTTTGGCATAGGCGATGAACTCCGCGAAGCTGCGGATGGGCAGGCTCGCGGGCACGACCAGCACATTGGGCAGGCGGCCCAGGATGGCGATGTTCTCGAAATCCTTGATGGGGTCGTAGCCCACCTTGGGCTGGGTCAGCGGATTGGCCAGGTGGCTGCTCTGCGAGGACACGACCAGGGTGTAGCCGTCCGGCCTGGCGCGCGCCACGGCCAGCGCAGCCACCGAGCCGCCCGCGCCGGGCCGGTTCTCCACCACGATGGGCACGCCCAGGATGCGCGCCATGGGCTCGGCGTACTGGCGCGCCATGGCGTCCACCGAGCCACCGGCCGGAAACGGCACGATGAAGCTGATCTGGCGCGTGGGGTAGCCGGCGGCCTTGCCTTCGGCGGCCAGCGCCGCAAGCGGGGCCAGCACACCCAGGCCCAGCCCCGCGCCGAGCACGCGGCGGCGGGAAGGGTGGCTGCCAGCCTGGCGGGCGATAGGGGTCATGCTCATGTCTCCTCCTTATGGAAATACGTCGGCTGCGCCCGGCCATCCAGGGCGCCCTGGGGGCTCCCTGGGCGTGCCCTGCTTACTCGGCCACGATATGGGCCTTGCGCACCACCTCGCCGAAGAGCTTCAGGCGCTCGGCCATCATCTTCTCGAAGGCGGCGGGGCTCATCTCCTCGGGCGCGACCACGCCGCGCTCCTTGAGGCTGGCCACCATGGCCGGCGCCGTGGCCGCCTGGCGGATGGCCTTGTACAGCGTCTGGACGATGGCGTCGGGCGTGCCCGCAGGCGCCGCAATGCCGGTCCAGGAACTCATGTTGAGCTGGGGATAGCCGACCTCGGCCATGGTGGGCACGTCGGGCAGCATGGGCAGGCGCTGCTCCGAGGCCACGACCAGGGCGCGCACCTTGCCCGACTGCACGTGGGGCAGCATGAAGACCAGGTTGTCGAGGATGAACTGCACCTCGTTGCCGATGGCCGCCGTGACCAGCGGCGAGCCGCCACGGTAGGGGATGTGCGTGGCGAAGATGCCCGTGGCGGCCTTGAGCATTTCCACATTGAGCTGGCCCATGCTGCCGATGCCGGCGCTGCCGTAGTTGACCTGGCCGGGGCGCTTTTTCACGTACTCGATGAACTCCTGGAAGTTCTTCACAGGCAGGCTGGAATGCACCATCAGCGCATTGGGCTGGCGGCCCAGGATGGCAATGTTCTCGAAGTCCTTGATGGGGTCGTAGCCCACCTTGGGCTGGGTCAGAGGATTGGCCAGGTGGCTGCTCTGCGAGGACACGACCAGGGTGTAGCCGTCCGGCTTGGCGCGCGACACGTACTGCGTGGCCACCGAGCCGCCCGCGCCGGGCCGGTTCTCCACCACGATGGGCACGCCCAGGATGCGCGACAGGGGCTCTGCGTACTGGCGGCCCATGATGTCCACCGAACCGCCGGGCGGAAACGGCACGACCAGCGTGATCGGGCGCGAGGGGTACTTGTCATCGGCGCGTGCGGCCAGCGGCGCCAGCGCGGACAGGCCCGCCAGGCCAAGGCCTGCGCCCAGCAGCTTGCGGCGGGTGTTCAGGGAGGGGTTCACGGACAGATTTTTCATGGGTATCAGCGCAATCAGGGGTGATCAAAGATGGCGAGGGCCACGGCCTGCGCACGCGGCACGAAGGTGGCCAGCTCGCAGTACTCGCGCTCGGTATGGGGATGGCCGCCCACGGGGCCGGTGGCGCACAGCGTGGGCACGCCCACCGACGCGGTCAGGCCGCTGTCGGCCGCACCGCCCGTGAACTCGCCCTGCACATCAAAGCCCAGCGACTGCGCGCCGCGCCGGTACAGCTGCAGCAGCGCATCAGGCGTGGGCGCCATGGGCAGGGTGCGGCGCACGGCGGTGACGCGGCCCTGGGTGCGGGGCACGGACTCTTCCTCCACGATGGCGCGGATGCGCTCCATCAGCGCATCGGGATCGGTCTGGGCCGTGTAGCGCACATCGAGCTCGGCCTTGGCGTGGGGCGCCACCATGTTCGGCACGATGCCGCCCTGCAGCACGCCCACATTGGTGGTCGTGCCCGTGGCGGGATCGGTCAGCGCATGCAGGGCCAGCAGCTTGCGCGCCATGGCCTCCAGCGCGCTGGCGCCGGCCGCGTGGTTGATGCCCGCATGGGCGGCCACGCCCTGCACCTCGAACTCCACGGCCATCGATCCCTTGCGGCTGGTCACCAGGTTGCCGCTGACGCGGCCCGGCTCGGCGTTGAAGACGGCGCGCGCACCGCGCACCGTGTCCATGATGGTCTGGCGCGTGGCGGGCGAGCCGATTTCCTCGTCGCACGAGAAGAACAGCTTGAGCGGCGCCTTCAGGCCGCCACAGCGCGCAAAGGCCTCGGCCACGAAGACGTTGAGCACCAGGCCCGACTTCATGTCGGCCACGCCGGGACCGTAGGCCCTGCCCTCTTCCACGCGGAAGGGGCGGCGCGCCACGGTGCCCGCCGGGAAGACCGTGTCCATATGGCCCATCAGATAGATGGGCGCGCCTTCGGCCGGGCCGTCCCCGTCGGGACCGACGACATCGGCATGCAGCAGCACGCCGTAGCCGGGCACGTCCTCGAAACGCACGGCCACGCCGGCCGCCTCCAGCCGCTCGCGCAGCGCCTGGGCCACGGCCAGGATGCCGGCTTCATCGCGGCTGCCGCTGTCGATATCGACAATCCTGTGCAACAGATCTTGCATGGCCTGCTGCTGGCCGCCCAGCCAGTCCAGCAGTCTCGCGCGCTGCTGCACGCGGCTTTGTTCGAGGGTATCGTGCATGGTGGAATCTCCAGAGTGCATGCAGTGTTGCACGCGACCCCCTATTTTGCAACACACGTTGCATATACAAGAAAAATATGAAATCACCATTGCAAAAAGCCACACTGCTGCTGCCGCAGCGCCTGGCGCAGCAGGGCGCGGAGCTGACGGCCAGCGAACTGACGCTGGCCCAGACCCTGGGCAGCAACTACCCGCATGCGCTGCTGGAGTCAGCCACGGCGCTGGCCGCGCACACGGGCACCAGCGCCTCGACCGTGGTGCGCCTGTTCGCCAAGCTCGGCTATGCCAGCTATGCCGAGGCCCAGCGCGAGGCGCGCGGCGAGGTGACGGCGCTGCTGCAGACGGCCGCCCAGCGCGCGCCCGTGCTGCTGGGCGCGCAGCGCAGCCTGAGCGAGTGCGTGGACGATGCGCTGCTGCACGACCAGCACAACATCCAGGCCACGCGCGAGGGGCTGGACATGGCGGCCTTCGAGGCCATGGCCCGCAAGCTGGCCCAAAGCGAGGGCCGCGTGTTCGTGCTGGCCCAGCTCAACAGCTCGCCGGTATCCGCCTGGCTGGCCCTGCACCTGAACATGTGCCGCCCCGGCGTGCAGGAGCTGGATGCCGGAGCCATCGCGCCGGCCGACCAGCTGCTGTGGATCGGCCCCTCGGACACGCTGCTGGCCTTCAGCGTCAGCCAATATTCGCGCGGCACCTTCGAGATAGCGCAGCGCTTTGCCGACGCCGGCGCCCAGGTGCTGGCCCTCACCGACAGCCCCGCCGCGCCGCTGGCCACCGTGGCCCACCACTGGCTGCAGGTACGCACGGCCAATGCCTCGCCCTTTCACTCCTACACGGCGGCCTTCTACCTGTGCAACGCCCTGGTATCGGCCGTGGCCCAGCTGCGCCACAAGGATGTGTCCGAGGCCCTGGCCCGGCGCGACGCGCTGTGGAAGGAGTTCAACCACCAGCTGATCAGGACGCCCGAGCCGCGCGGGCCGGCTCGCGCCGCGCGCAAGCCACCCGCGCGCAGGTCTTCTACATAGACCAGTAGTACTTGAAGCTCAGCGTGGCCTCGCGATCCACGCCGCGGAAGATGCCTGCGAAGTACTTGCGGTTGAACAGGTTGTTGATGTTCAGCGCGATGCGGTACTGCGGCGTCTCGTAGGCCAGCGCCAGGTCGGCCAGTGTGGCGGAGTCGTTGATGTTCAGCGTGCCGTCCGCTGCCACGTTGTAGGGAGAGCGACCCTTGTAGCGCAGGCCGCCGGCCACCATCAGGCCCGGCACCGCGCGCGGTCGGTAGTCCAGCCACAGGCTGGCCATGTGGCGTGTGGTCTGTATGGTCTGGCGGCCGATTTCGGCGGGCCGGTTGCTCTGCGTGGTGCGCGGGTCCAGGTAGGTGTAGCTGGCCAGCGCGTTCAGCTCGCGCGTGAGCGCGAAGCGGCCTTCCAGCTCCAGCCCCGTGGAGCGCACCTCGCCCGTCTGGATGCTGAAGCGCGGGTGGTCAGGGTCCAGCGTGGTGACGTTGGTCTGGCGCAGGTCGAAGACCGAGGCCGTGATCAGCGAGGTGCTTCCCGGAGGCTGGTACTTCACGCCCGCCTCGTACTGCTTGCCGCGCCGGGGCTCGAACGGATTGCCGTCGTACTGCAGGCCCGTGACCGGATCGAAGGAGGTCGCGTAGCTCGCATAGGGCGCCCAGCCGCTGTCGAACAGGTAGAGCAGGCCCGCGCTGCCGGTGGTGGCGCTGTCGCTCATGCGCGGCTGGGTGCTGCTGTTCTGCGTGGTGCGCGCCTGGTCATGGCGCAGGCTGAGATTGGCCACCCAGCGGTCCCACTTGAACTGGTTGAGCGTGTAGATGCCGGTCTGGCGCAGGTCCGTGCGGCTGTCCTCCAGCTCTGGATAGGCGATGGACTGGCCATAGGCGGGGTCGAGCATGTCCAGGTCGGGCACATCCCAGCCAAAGCCCAGGCCGCCGCGCTCCCTGTACTTCACATGGTCCATGCCGAAGGCCATCCGGTGCTGCAGCCCGCCCCAGCGCAGGTCCTTCTGCAGGCGGGTGTCCAGCGCCAGCGTGCGGCCCTTGGTGCGCTGGGCCAGGCTGGCGCGCGAGACGCTTCGGCCGTCGGCCAGCACGTCCATGGCGTAGATGTGGCGGTAATCGATGTCGATGGTGGAGTAGCGCAGATTCTGCGTGAGCTGCCAGCCGCTGTCGGTCTGGTGCGAGAACTCGTAGCCCAGCGATCGCGTGTCGCGGTCGAAGCGGTCGAAGGACGGGTCGCCGGCCGTCAGGTGCGCGGGCAGGTCCTTGATCTGCGGGTAGGTGAACAGGCTGGGCCACCAGGACTTGGGCGTGCCGCGCTCGCGCGAATAGCTGCCCAGCACGGTCAGGTGGGTGCGGCCGGAGAGGTTCCAGCGCAGCGAGGGCGCGATGGAGATGCGGTCATCGCGCGAGCCCACGGTGCGTCCGTCGCTGTCACGCGCCTTGAGGTTGAGCCGGTACAGCAGGTCGCCCGAGGCATCCAGCGCGCCGCCCAGATCGGCCGTGGCCTGGGCGCGCTGGTAGCGGCCATAGGACAGGCCCACGCTGTTCACATGGTCGGCCTCGGGTTTCTTGGAGACCACGTTGATCACGCCGCCCGGCCGCCCTTGGCCAAAGAGCACGGAGGCCGGGCCCTTGATGACCTCGATGCTGTCCAGCTCGTCGATCTCGTCGTTCCACGAACCATAGGTGCCGGCTGAAAACTGCCGCAGGCCGTCCTTGTAGTAGGAGCTGCCATCGCTGAAACCCCGGATGATGGCGCCCGTCATGCGCAGGTCCGCGCCCGTGACTTCGGTGGACACGCCGGCCGTGTACGACAGGGCCTGCTCGATGCTCTTGGGCGCCTGGTTCTGCAGCTGCTCCTGGGTGACGATGGAGATGGAGCGCGGCGTCTCGATCAGCGGCGTGTCCAGCTTGGTGCTGGCGCTCCTGCCGCTGCCCACGTAGCTGCCCGGCGCGGCCATGCGCTGCGATGTCACGTTGACCGTGGACAGCGTGGTGCCCGCCGACGGCTGAGGCTGCGGCGCAGGCGCCTTGCGCAGCGTGAACGTGCCCTGCTCGGTGCTGTGCGCGGTCACACCGGTGCCAGCCAACAGCCGGTCCATGGCCTCCTGCGGCGTGAAGCTGCCTTGGAGGGCCGGCGCCTGGCGGCCGCCCAGCACGGCTTCGTCGTACAGCACCTGGAACTGGGTCTGGCGGCCAAAGGCGCGCAGCGCGTTGATCAGCGGCTGCGCCGGCTGGTCAAAGGCCAGGCGCTGTCCGGATGACGGCATCGGTGAAGAGGCGGCCGGCTGCTGAAGCTGTTGCGCACGGGCGGACGGCGCGGCCCCCATGCCGGCCACGGCACCAGCCACCAGCCACGCCAGCAGGCGCGGCCTGGCCTGCGGGCCGGCGCCCTGCTCCTTCATGTTCCTGTGTCGGGCATGCGTGCCCCTGCCTGCGAATTCCCTGCCTGCTGCTTCTTGCGCTCTCATTGCCACTCCGTTGCTGTGCCGTTGCACGGGCACGCGACGGGCAGGCTGCAGGCAGCCGTCGCGGGCGATCAGGAACCGCGTCGGACAAGCCATTCCAGCCCACCCGCGCATGCGCGTCAGGTGTTGCGGCCGTTGGCTGGGGCGTGAGGGACGAGCGCCCTCGGTGGTCCTTGGCTGGCAGCCGTGCGGGCCTGGAAAATCCACGCCCCTGCCCCTATAGAAGCCAAGACCGGTGCAAAGCTGGAACCTGGGGTTGGCCGTCAGTTTGAAACAAATTGTTTCTCAACCTTCGATTCATCCCCGCACGATCAGCCACCCTCCGCCGCTGCGCGGCTGCACGCGTACCGCAATCAAGGCAGGCAGCGCGCGCACAAAGCGCTCGGGCGCGGCCGTGGCCAGCAGGCCCGAGACACGCAGGCGGCCCAGCGACTCGTCGCCCAGCTCCACGGGTGCACCCAGATAGCGCGACAGCTCCTGCGCCACCTCCGCCAGCGGCGTGCCGCTGAAGCGCACCTGGCCCGTGCGCCAGTCGCCCACGCTGTCCGCATCGGCCACCACGGAGCTGTGCCGGCCGGCGCTGTCCACAGCCACGCCCGCGCCTGCCGCCAGCAGCAGAACATCGCCCCCGGCCCGCTCCCGCTCGGGCCGCAGCTGCACCTTGCCCTCCAGCACCTTCACCACCAGCCGCGGCGGCCCGGCGCGCACATTGAACGCGGTGCCCACCACCCGGACGCGGCTGGCGCCGGAGTCCACGGTGAAGGGCCGGTCCGGGCCGGGCGTGACCTCGAAGAAGGCCTCGCCCCGATCCAGCACCACCTCGCGGCGGCGCGGGTAGTAGCGCACCTGAAGTTCGCTGTCCACGTTGAGGGCCACGCGCGAGCCATCGGGCAGCTCGATGCTCTGCGTCTGCCCGGGCGCCGTGCGGGCCTGCAGCGTATAGCCCGGCGTGTGATCCCAGCGGTACCAGCCACCCCAGGCCAGCAGCGAGACCACCGCCAGCACGGACAGGGCTGCTGCAGGGCGGCCGGGCCAGCGGGCATGAACGCGCTGGCCCGGCGGCGCGGCCGCTGGTGCAGCGCAGACGGCAGGCGCGGCGGGCGGCACCGCTGCGCCAAACTCATCGGGAAACAGTTCCCTGAGCTGTGGCGCGCCATGCCAGTGGCGCGACATGCCTTCGAAGATGCTGCGGTGCAGCGGGTTGGCGCCCAGCCACGCATCCAGCGCGCGCTCATCGGCGCCCGTCCAGTCCGGCTGCTGGCGGCGCACGAACCAATCGGCCGCCCTGTCATGCAGCCCCACCAGCTCCTGCGGCGAAACGCCCGGGGGAAGTTCGTTGCTCATCGTGTGTTCTCTGCGGCGCCCGGCCGCTGCTCGTCTGCGCGCAGCAGGGCACGCATTTGCTCGGCGCTGGCGTAGCGTACGCGGATCTCGCAATAGGACAGTGCCCGGCTCAGGTGGCGCGAGACCATGCGCACGGTGATGTCCATGCGCTCGGCCGTCTGCTCCAGCGTCAGTTCCTGCACGCGGTGAAGCACGAAGGCCTGGCGCTGGCGCTCGGGCAGCTCGTTCAGGGCATCGCGCAGCCGGGCCAGGCGCTGGCGGCGCTCATCGTCCAGCGCATGATCGGCTCTGTCGCGGGCCGGCAGGGACTCGACCTCGTCGCGGCAATCCTCCACGGACACCAGCCGCACACCGGCCTGCTGCGGCGCCGTGCGGTGCGCGAAGGCCGCCACGCTGCGCACGACCTGATGCAGATAGGGCCGCTCTTCGTCCACGGGCAGGCACTTGTCGGCCGACAGCATGCGCACGAAGACCTCCTGGGAGGCATCCTCGATATCGGCCGGGCTCTTGAAGTACCGCGCCAGCATGCGCTGCAGCGGCTTGCGCCAGCGGGTGTAGAGACTGCGGGAATGGCCACCGGGCTCTCCCGGGGCGTCGTCGCGCTTCATGGCAGGCATGGCACGGCGGACGTGGAAGTTGTCCGGCGGCGGGGTAATGGGGGCGGAATCTGGAGCACGATGCAAACAGCTGAGCCGGCGATTGTATCGAGAACGATTCTCATCATCAGCTCGCCTTGGCCACAAAAAAAGGGCGCCGAAGCGCCCCTTGATTGCCGTGCCCGCAAGGGCCGCACCGGTTCAGTGCTGCAGGATCTTGTTGAGGAATTCCTTGGTACGCGGCTGGCGCGCTTCGGGGTTGCCGAAGAATTCGTCCTTGGAGCAGTCCTCCAGGATCTTGCCGCCCACGTCCATGAAGATCACGCGGCTGGCCACCTTGCGTGCGAAGCCCATTTCGTGGGTCACGCACATCATGGTCATGCCTTCGTTGGCCAGGCCAATCATCACGTCCAGCACTTCACCGACCATTTCGGGGTCCAGCGCAGAGGTGGGTTCGTCGAACAGCATCACGATGGGGTCCATGGACAGCGCGCGCGCAATGGCCACGCGCTGCTGCTGGCCACCCGACAGCTGGCCCGGGAACTTGTCCTTGTGCGCCGTCAGGCCCACGCGGTCCAGCATCTTGAGGCCACGCTTCTTGGCATCGTCCGGGCTGCGACCCAGCACCTTGATCTGGGCGATGGTCAGGTTCTCGGTCACCGACAGGTGCGGGAACAGCTCGAAGTGCTGGAACACCATGCCCACGCGGCTGCGCAGCTGGGGCAGGTTGGTCTTGGGATCGTGCACAGCCACGCCGTCCACGAAGATCTCGCCCTTCTGGAAGGGCTCCAGCGCGTTGATGGTCTTGATCAGCGTGGACTTGCCCGAGCCCGAAGGGCCGCAGACCACCACGACCTCACCCTTCTGGATGTTGGTGGAGCAGTCGGTCAGCACCTGGAAGCTGCCGTACCACTTGGAAACGTTCTTGAGTTCAATCATTGGTTCACTCCGACTCGTGTCAGTTGTCCATCGCCGCGCCGACAAGGGGCGCGGTCATGGGGGCGGGACGGCCAGCAAGGGCCGCCCCGCAGCCAAGGCCGTCGTCCCCCTTCAAGGGGGAAGGCGCGAAGCGACTCAGGGGGTGGTGTGTCATCGAATGATGGCAATCTTTTTGTGCAGGCGCTTGACTGCCCACGAGAGCGAGTAGCACAGCACGAAGTAGGTCACGCCAGCGGCCAGATAGGATTCGATGGGACGGCCATAGTTCTTGCCCGCCACTTCGAAGCCCTTGAGCATGTCGTAGGCACCGATGGCATAGACCAGCGAGGTGTCCTGGAACAGGATGATGGTCTGCGTGAGCAGCACCGGCAGCATGTTGCGGAAGGCCTGGGGCAGGACCACGAGGCGCATGTTCTGGCCGTAGGTCATGCCCATGGCCTGGCCCGCGGAGACCTGTCCGCGCGGGATGGACTGGATGCCCGCGCGCATGATCTCGCTGAAGTAGGCCGCCTCGAAGGCGATGAAGGTGATGATGGCCGAGACCTCGGCGCCGATGGGCCGACCGATGATCAGCGGCATCAGCAGGAAGAACCACAGGATCACCATCACCAGCGGCACGGAGCGCATGCCGTTGACGTAGAGCGTGGCGGGCACATCAAGCCACTTCTTGCCGGACAGGCGCATCAGCGCCAGCACGGTGCCGAAGAGCACGCCGCCGATGGTGGCGATGACGGTCAGCGTCAGGCTGAAGTACAGGCCCTTCAGCACGAAGTTGCTGAACAGGTCCCAGGTGAAGAACGACCAGTCGATTTGCAGGTTCATGTCAGTGTCCTCCGCCGCTGGCAGCGATCAGGCCCGGGACGCGCGAACGCTTCTCGATGAAGGCCATGATGCGGTTGATGGCAAAGGCGGAAACCACATACAGGCCGGTGACGGCCAGATAGATCTCGATGCCGCGCGAAGTCTCTTCCTGCGCCTGCATGGCGAACATGGTCAGCTCGGCCACGGACACGGCGAAGGCCACGGACGAGTTCTTGAACACGTTCATGGTCTCGCTGGTCAGCGGCGGGATGATGATGCGGAACGCCATGGGCAGCAGCACGTAGCGGTAGTACTGGAACGTGGTGAAACCCATCGCCATGCCCGCATAGCGCTGGCCGCGCGGCAGCGCCTGGATGCCCGAACGCACCTGCTCGGCGATACGCGCCGAGGTGAAGAAACCCAGCGCCAGCACCACGAGCACGAAGCCCGGCAGCGACTTCAGCGCAGGAACAAAGGACGGAACCACGTGGTACCACATGAAGATGTGGACCAGCAGCGGAATATTGCGAAACAGCTCCACCCAGGCATTGCCCAGCCGCACGATCCACGGCCGGCCCTCCAAAGTGCGCAGCGTGCCGATCAGCGATCCGACGACCAGTGCGATCAACAGCGACAGCAGCGACACGGAAATGGTCCAGCCCCAGGCCGACAGCATCCAGTCGAGGTAGGTGATATCGCCGTTCTTGCCGAAGCAGCTTTGACCGACCTCTTGGGTAATGGTGTCCTGGCAGAACACCTGCCAATCCCAACTCATAGGAGCACCCCTTCATTCAAAACACGAAATGCGTGCCGGCAGAAAAACCGGCGACGCAACAAAAAACGCCCCTTCCAACCGCATGGCAGAAGGGGCGGCATTCAGCTGGTGCTTACTTGACTTCGTACGACTCCATGGGCTTGTCGTTGGGGTGGGCCCATGCGTCCTTGGTGGCGTCGGACAGTGGCAGGCCGACCTTCACGTTGGCCGGGGGAATCGGCTGCATGAACCACTTGTCATAGAGCTTGGCCAGCGAGCCGTCGGCGATCTGGCGCTTGATGGAGTCGTCCACGGCCTTCTTGAAGGCGGGGTCGTCCTTGCGCAGCATGCAGGCGATGGGCTCGACCGACAGGGTTTCGCCGACGATCTTGTACTCGGCAGGTGCCTTGGACTTGGAGATGTTGGCGGCCAGGATGGAGCCGTCCATGATGAAGGCATCGGCACGGCCGGTTTCCAGCATCAGGAAGCTGTCGGCGTGGTCCTTGCCCATGACTTCCTTGAAGGTCAGGCCGTCGGCGCGCTTGTTCTTGCGCAGGGTCTGCACCGAGGTGGTGCCCGTCGTCGTGACGATGGTCTTGCCGTTCAGGTCCTTGATGCCGGTGATGCCGGAGTTGCCCTTGACGGCGATGCGCACTTCTTCCACGTAGGTGGTCACGGCGAAGGCCACATCCTTTTGGCGGGCCTGGCTGTTGGTGGTGGAGCCGCACTCGATGTCCACGGTGCCATTGGTCACCAGGGGGATGCGGTTTTGCGAGGTGACGGGCTGGTACTTGATGTCCAGCTTGGCCAGGCCCAGTTCCTTCTGGATGTCGGCCAGCACGCGCTCGCCCATCTCGGTGTGGAAGCCCACGTACTTGCCATTGCCCAGCGTGTAGCCCAGGCCGGAGGATTCACGCACGCCCAGCGTCACGGCGCCGGAGGACTTGATCTTGGCCAGGGTGTCACCAGCCTGCGCGAAAGCGCTGCCTGCAGCCAGGGCGGTCACGGCGATGGCCAACAAATGCTTCTTCATACGGGTCTCCTGAGATGAGAACGAAAACGGTCTTGATGAGAACGGTCGAGTCGCCTTGTGGGCTTGCTCGAACTATCAACGATGTGACACATATTGTGCAATCACGCACGGTGCTGGAGCACCGACACGTGCTAGGGCTTTCCAGCACGTCAGCCGGATTCAGGTAAGCAACTGCCGTGCCATGGCACGCGTTTTTTGCCCGATCCAGCGCACCGGCGGTCCTGCACACGGCGTGGTTGCTGTGCGCGCACTCTAATGCCAGGGCCGGTGGCACAGCCAATGCCGTTTGCAAAAGCCCTTATGCATGCTATGCATAATAGGTGTTTACCCTAGGCATAACCCGTGCACCAAGTCGGGCTCTTGCCGGGCACCCGCATGCACCAACGTGCAGCAAAAAGGGGCTGCGAGAGCCCCTTTTTTCCTGATGCGTGCCGTTTGGCGTGTCAGCCGATGGTCTCGCCCTGCTCCAGCAGGAAGTTCCACAGCGCGCCGGCCACGCCCTGGGGCGCGTCCTTGCTGGCGGGTTTTTCACGGTAGGCGCGCACTTCCATGTCCATGCGAAAACCGTTGTCGCCCGCAGGCGCGGCGCTGACCAGGCGCCCGGCCTCCAGCTCGTTGCGCACGGCGCTGAACGGCAAAAACGCGACGCCATGGCCTTCCAGCGCCATCGCCTTGAGGCCTTCGGCCATGTCGGTCTCGTAGACGCGTTCCAGGTGCACGGCCTCGGCCGCTTCCTTGAGGATGAGCTCCGTCACCCGGCCCAGGTAGGCGCCGGGCGCATAGCCCAGATAAGGCAGCGGCTGGCCCTGGCGGCCCGGCAGCTGGTGCAGCGGCAGGCCATCGGCGTCGGGCTTGGCGTAGGGGGCGAGCACCTCATGGCCCAGGCTGACCATCTCGTAGCGCGCCGGGTCAAGCTGGAAAGGCTGGGACGGATGGAAGTAGGCGATCAGCAGGTCGCAGCCGCCTTCGACCAGGCGCATCACGGCGTCATGCACATTGAGCGCGAACAGCCGGCTGCGGAACGGCCCGAACTTGGCCTGCACGCTGGAGACCCAGTTCGGGAAGAAAGTGAAGGCCAGCGTGTGCGGCACGGCAAACCCCACCATGCCCTTGCCCGCGCTGACGTGGGCACGCAGCATGGTGCGCGTGCTCTGCAGCGACTGCAGCATCTCCAGCGCCTGGTCATACATGGTCTTGCCGGCCGGCGTGAGCCGGGTCGGGTAGGAGCTGCGGTCCACAAGGTCGGTGCCGGCCCAGGCCTCCAGTGCCTGGATGCGGCGCGAGAACGCAGGTTGCGTCACGTGCCGCAGTTGGGCGGAGCGGCTGAAACTGCGTGTTTCAGCCAGGCTGACGAAATCTTCTAGCCATTTGGTTTCCATGCCCGCCATTATCCGCCGGGCCGTGACGGGTGCCTGACAGGGCAGGGATGGTCCCTCTGGCACACCGCATGGATGCGCACATAATGGCGCTGCGCCGCATTTACCCAATGTGACATTTTTTCCTCACGGCCCCCGGCACACGACGCCGAGGAAGCTCAGTGACTGCATCTGCCCCGCCATGTGTAATTTTCTGACTCCCCGCGTCCATGTCATCCCCTCCCACCGAAAACGGCGCCGCTGAGACGCCTTCGCAGCCGGACGAGCCGCGTTCGCTGCGCATCGAGGACTGGCTCACCGTGGTGATCATGGCCCTGCTGGCCCTGATCACCTTCGCCAATGTGCTGGTGCGCTACTTCACCTCCTCCTCCTTCGCCTGGACCGAGGAAATCTCGGTCTTCCTGATGATCCTGCTGGCCATGGTCGCGGGCTCGGCGGCCGTGGCGCGCAACGCCCATATCCGCATCGAGTACTTCGCCGAAGGCGGCAGCGCCCTGCGCAGGAAGCGCCTGGCGCGCTTCGGCACGCTGATGGTGGCCCTGCTGTTCGCCGTGATCGCCGCACTGAGCGTGCGCGTGGTCTGGGACGACTACCGATTCGAGGAAACCTCGCCCGGCATCGGCGTGCCGCAGTGGTGGTATTCGATGTGGCTGCCGATTTGCTCGGCCCTGATCACGGTGCGCGCGCTGCAGCTGTTCCAGCGCCAGGGCCGCCCTGGCGCCTTCGATGACAGCACCGGGGAGAAGGCGCAATGATCGCAACCCTGCTCTTCATCGCCTTCCTGGGCCTGATGTTCCTGGGCGTGCCGATCGGCGCGGCCCTGGGCCTGGCGGGCGCCGCCGCCATCGCGCTGGCCAGCCCCGACACGCAGTGGTTCGGCCTGCTGGCCGTGCCGCAGAACTTCTATGCGGGCCTGGGCAAGTACCCGCTGCTGGCGATTCCGATGTTCGTGCTCGTGGGCTCGATCTTCGACCGCTCTGGCGTGGCGCTGCGCCTGGTGAACTTCGCCGTGGCCATCGTGGGCCGCGGCCCCGGCATGCTGCCCCTGGTGGCGATTGCCGTGGCCATGTTCCTGGGCGGCATCTCGGGCTCGGGTCCGGCCAATGCCGCCGCCGTGGGCGGCGTGATGATCGCGGCCATGAGCCGCGCCGGCTATCCCGGCAGCTTCTCGGCCAGCGTGGTGGGCGCGGCTGCGGCCACCGACATCCTGATCCCGCCGTCCGTGGCCTTCATCATCTACTCGGTGCTGGTGCCCGGCGCCTCGGTGCCGGCGCTGTTTGCGGCCGGCATGATCCCCGGCATCCTGGCCGGCGTGGCGCTGATCATTCCCGCCGTGTGGATGTCGCGCAAGCACAAGATGGGTGCGCTGGAGTCGTCCATGCCGCGCCCGCCGTTCTGGCGCAGCCTGCGCGAGGCCTCCTGGGGCCTGGCCGCTCCGGTGCTGATCCTGGGCGGCATGCGCGCCGGCTGGTTCACCCCCACCGAGGCCGCCGTGGTGGCCGTGTTCTACGGCCTGTTCGTGGGCATGGTGATCCACCGCACCATCACGCTGCGCGACCTCTACCCCATCCTGCGCGAGGCCGGCGAGCTGTCGGCCGTGATCCTGCTGGTGGTGTCGCTGGCCGGCATCTTCGCGTTCTCGCTGTCCACGCTGGGCGTGATCGATCCGGTGGCCAAGGCCATCGTGGACTCGGGCCTGGGCGAGTACGGCGTGATGGCTCTGCTGATCCTGCTGCTGATCACCGTGGGCATGTTCCTGGACGGCATCTCCATCTTCCTGATCTTCGTGCCGCTGCTGCTGCCGATCATGCAGCACTACAACTGGGACCCGGTGTGGTTCGGCGTCATCCTCACGCTCAAGGTGGCGCTGGGCCAGTTCACGCCGCCGCTGGCCGTGAACCTGATGGTGTCCTGCCGCATCGCGGGCGTGCGCATGGAGTCCACCGTGCGCTGGGTCGGCCCCATGCTGCTGGCCATGTTCCTGGTGATGATCGCCGTGATCGCCTTCCCGCAGCTGGCTCTCTGGCTCCCAGCACGCCTGGGCTACTGATTTCCCAAAAATTCAACAAGGAGACCTTCGCAATGAAACTTCGCACTTTCCTCGCCAGCGGCCTGGCCGCGGCTGCGGCCCTGGCCCTTTCGTCCGCTCCCGCAGTGGCGCAGACTCCGGCCAAGTACAAGAGCGAGTACCGCATGTCGCTGGTGCTGGGCACGGCCTTTCCCTGGGGCAAGGGCGGCGAGATCTGGGCCAACAAGGTGCGCGAGCGCACCAACGGCCGCATCAACATCAAGCTCTACCCGGGCGTGTCCCTGATCCAGGGCGACCAGACGCGCGAATTCAGCGCGCTGCGCCAGGGCGTGATCGACATGGCCGTGGGCTCCACGCTGAACTGGTCGCCCCAGATCAAGGAGCTGAACCTGTTCGCCCTGCCCTTCCTCATGCCCGACTACGCCGCCGCCGACGCGCTCACGCATGGCGAGCCCGGCAAGCGCCTGTTCCAGCGCCTGGAAAAGGCCGGCGTGGTGCCGCTGGCCTGGGGCGAGAACGGCTACCGCGAGATCAGCAACTCCAAGCACGCCATCAAGACCCCTGCCGACCTCAAGGGCCTGAAGATCCGCGTCGTGGGCTCGCCGCTGTTCCTGGACACCTTCACCGCGCTGGGCGCCAACCCCACGCAGATGAGCTGGGCCGATGCCCAGCCCGCCATGGCCAGCGGCGCCGTGGACGGCCAGGAAAACCCCGTCTCGGTCTACATGGCCGCCAAGCTGCAGTCCGTGGGCCAGAAGCATCTGACGCTGTGGGGCTACATCAACGATCCGCTGATCTTCGTGGTCAACAAGGACATCTGGGCCACCTGGACCAAGGAAGACCAGGACATCGTGCGCCAGGCCGCCGTGGACGCCGCCAAGGAGCAGATCGTGATCGCGCGCAAGGGCATGATCGAGGCCGACAAGCCGCTGCTCAAGGACCTGGCCGCCAACGGCGTGACCGTGACCCAGCTCACGCCGGCCGAGCGCGAAGCCTTCGTCAAGGCCACGCGCCCCGTCTACGACAAGTGGAAGCAGCAGGTCGGCGCCGACCTGGTGGATGTGGCGGAGAAAGCCATTGCCGCGCGAACTCGTTAGAATGCTATCGGTTGATCGCACACTCCGGTAGAAGCAAAAGGCCCCGCTCTGCGGGGCCTTTTTTTCGCCATCCTCCTGCGCAGGAACGGCCCGGGCCTCCGGCACGCCATCAACGAACGCCATGCCCCATGATGGCCTCGGCGAATGGAACAGCCTCTATGAGGCAGCAGCGCCGGCGCCCTGCACGCCACCCAGCAACATGTCTGTCCCCATCTCGCACAGCAGCTCCTCCAGTGCGCCCGAGGCAATCAGCGGCGAAGCCTCCAGCGAGGCGAAGCGCACCGTGCCCAGCACGGCCCGCGTGGCCACGTAAAGGCGCGCATAGGACAGCGAGGGGCCACCCCAGCGCTGCAGGTGGGCGGCCATGCGCTCGGCGGTCTCGCGCATGGACAGGGCAATGCGCTCGTCACCATCCTGGCGCCAGGCAAAGCGCGCCAGCTTGCGCCGCGCGGGCGTACGGCCCGCAAAGCCCTCGACGATGCAGGCGACCACGCCGCGCGCCACGGCCTCGCGCGGCAGGCCCTGCTCCGACGCCTGCTCCAGCCAGGCCTCGATGGCCGCGACGGCCGCACGGCGCTGGCCATCGACCATGGCACGGAAGACAGCCTGCTTGTCGGGGAAGTACTGGTAGAGCGTGCCGATGGAGACGCCTGCGCGCTCGGCAATGCGGTTGGTGGTGAGCGCGGCTTCGCCCTCCTTGACCAGAATCTGAGCTGCTGCCTGAACAATGGCCTGCAGCGTGCGCTGCGCACGGGCCTGTACGGGCTGTCTTCTTCTCTGGGATTCAGTGGTAGCGGAGGTATGGGAGGGCATGCGGCAAAACCTGAGCACAAGGCGAGTTTTCTGCCCGGAGTTTAAGCACTACAGTGGCCGGCCATTGCAGCAAATCCCAAGGAATACACCATGAAGAAGCATCAGCACACCGGCGCGTGGGAAGCCCTGCCGTGAAGGGCGTGCAACTGCTGGCCCTGGTCGCCGCCCTGTTCGACACGGCGGCCGCGCTGGCCCACTTCGCCTGCATCGTATGGGGGGGACGTGGGCTGCGGCTCATGGGGGCCGGCGAGCGCATGGCGCGCATGGCCGAGGCCGGGCACTGGTATCCGCCACTGGTGTCGGCGGCCATCGGCGTGGTTCTGTCGCTGCTGGCGGGGTATGCGCTGGCAGGCGCGGGCCTGCTGGGACCCCTGCCCTTCATGCGCCCGGTGCTGGCCGGGGCCGGCCTGGTGCTGGTGGCGCGGGCCGTGGCCTTTCCGTGGCTGAAACCACGTTTTCCGGACAACAGCGACCGCTTCTGGCACGTGTCCTCAGCTATCTGCCTGGTCATGGGACTGCTGCACCTGGCAGCAGCCCTTGGGAGGTAAAGGGCTGAATCCAGCCTCAGGCCGTGACGGGCGAGACCAGCGGGCGGCCTTCCAGGTGGCAGCGCATGTTGGCGATGAAGCGGTCCACCGAGGCCTGCACGGCTTCGGGCGACCAGCCGCCCACATGGGGGGTGAGCACCACGGCGTCCAGGTCCAGCAGTTCGGCCGGGGGCGCGGGTTCGCTTTCGTAGACATCCAGGCCCGCGCCGGCGAGGCGGCCTTCGCGCACGGCGGAGGCCAGGGCGGCGGTATCGACCACGCTGCCGCGCGCGATATTGACCAGATGGCCCTGCGGGCCCAGCGCATCCAGCACCTGCGTGTTGATGAGGTGGCGCGTGCCCGGGCCGCCCGGCGTGGCGACCAGCAGCACATCGGCCCATTGCGCCAGGGACAGCAGGTCGCCGAAGTAGCGGTGGGGCAGCTCGCTGCGCTGGCTGCGGTTGTGGTAGCCGATCTCCATCTCGAAGCCCAGCGCGCGCTGGGCGATCTTGGCGCCGATGGCGCCCATGCCGAGGATGCCCAGGCGCTTGTGCGAGACATTGGGCGGCAGCGGCATGGCGGTGCGCCAGACGCCGTCGCGCGTGGCGCGGTCCAGGCGCACCAGACCGCGCACGGAGGCGATCAGCAGGCCCATGGCGTGGTCGGCCACGCAGTCGTCATTGGTGCCCGCGCCATTGCCCACGGCAATGCCATGGGCCTGCGCATGGGCGACATCGATGTTCTCGTAGCCCGCGCCCAGTGCGCAGACCAGCCGCAGCGCAGGCATGCGCTGCATCTGCGCGGCCGACAGGCCGATGGAGCCGATGGTCAGCACGGCCTGGATGCGTGCGCCGTGCTCGGTGAGAGCCGCCTCGCATTGGCTGGCGTCGGGCGTGTAGAGCAGGTCGAAGGAGGGAAAGGCCTGGGCCATCTGGCGCAGATGGCCTTCGGCGTTGAAGTTCAGGACAAGCAGGGCAGGTTGCATGGCGAAAGAGCGGCGCCCGCTGCCGCGGGGAAATCAGCGGCTTCAACGGGCTGTGGGCAAGGGAAAACCCATTGTCCACCCGCCAGGGGCCCTGCGCAGTGCCGCCCTACAGGTCCAGCACCAGCCGGGCGGATTTCGCGCGCGAGCAGCAGGGCAGGAACTGGTCGCAGGCGGCCTGCTCGTCCTCGGTCAGGTACATGTCGCGGTGCTCGGGCTCGCCCGAGAGCACACGCGTGAGGCAGGTGCCGCACACGCCCTGCTCGCACGAGGTCTGCACCTCCACGCCGATGCCGGCCAGCGCCTGGACGACGGTCTGCTCCGGCGCCACGCGCACCACCTGGCCGGTGCTGGCGATCTCGATCTCGAACCCGGCATCGCCCTCGCGCTGCACGGCCTCGCCCGCGAAGAACTCGTAGTGCAGGCTGTCCTCGCCCCAGCCCGACGCGCGGGCATGGCCCAGCGCCGCGTCCATGAAGCCGCGCGGGCCGCAGACATACAGGTGCAGGCCCGCCTGCGGGGCGCCGAGCAGCTGCGCCATGTCGAGCGCGCCCTCGCCATCCACATGCAGGTGCACGCGGTCGGCCCAGGGCATGGACTGCAGCAGGGCCGTGAAGGCCATGCGCTCGCGCGAACGCGCGCAGTAGTGCAGTTCAAAGTCGGCACCCTCGCGCGCCAGCTGGCGCGCCATGGCCAGCACGGGCGTGATGCCTATGCCGCCGGCCAGCAGCAGATGCCGCGCAGGGCCGTCTGCATGCAGCGCGAAGTGGTTGCGCGGCGCGCCGATGGCGATCTGCTGGCCTTCCTGCACCTGTTCGTGCACGGCGGCCGAGCCGCCGCGCGAGGCGGCTTCGCGCAGCACGCCGACCACGTAGCGGCCCGTGTCCTGCGGGTCGTTGCACAGCGAGTACTGGCGCACCAGGCCGCCGGGCAGGTGCAGGTCGATGTGCGAGCCGGCCGTGAAGGCGGGCAGGCTTTCGCCGTCCAGCGGCACGAGTTCAAGGCTGCAGATGTCCTGCGCCTCGGCGCATTTGCGCGCGACGCGCACCTGGAGGATGGGGTTGGCTTGCATGGGGAAACGTGGGAATGGAGGGGTTCGGAAAAATCAGGCCGCCGCCCGCGCCTGGGCGCTGGCCTCGCGCAGCCGGTGGATGACGCGGCGCGCGCGGTTGGGGCCGGCGTCCACGTGGATGTCGATGACGGGGCGCGCGCCAAAGCGCTGCTGGTTGCGGAACTGGGCCTCGATGACGACCTTGTCCTCCTCGAAGGTGGCGGCCGTCTGGTCGATCACCAGGCGCATGGTGTCCTGCATGTCGGGATGCGGGTTGGTGGCAATGGTCCAGAAGTAGTGGGCCGAATGCTCGGTCTCCGGCGTCACGCCGTGAAATCCCCGCATGTGAAAGCCTTCGCGCTGCGGATCGTCCAACTGCCCGCTGCCTGCGTCCATGGCACCGGTCCAGATGCGCACATGCGAGGGGTGGAACTCCACCTCCTGCCAGCGGTCGATGCGGCCCGCGAACGGCCAGGCCGCCGCATAGGTGGGCGGCGGGTCGGAGTCGGGCATCCAGCGCAGCACGGTGACGCTGTCGCCCTCCTGGCGCACCTTGAGCTCGGCATTCATGTGGACGCCGGCATTGCCGCCGATGGTCTTGAGGTGCACATAGCCCAGGTGGCTGAGGTCCAGCAGGTTGTCGTGGATGAGCTGGTAGGGCGCGTCGTAGTGGTAGACATCGCCGCCGAAGCGGTAGCGCGCATCGCCGTGCACGGGATAGGCGGGCGGCTCCTGCGCGGGCACGGAATCGGGCGTGGCGCCCATCCAGATCCAGAGGATCTGGTCACGCTCGCGCAGGTCGAAGGACTTGACGCAGGCCTTGGGCGGTATGCGCTGCTGCCCCGGAATCTCCAGGCACTGCCCGGCGCGGTCGAACAGCAGGCCGTGGTAGCCGCAGCGCAGGCCGCGCGCCTCCACCGTGCCGCAGGACAGCGGCAGCTCGCGGTGGCAGCAGCGGTCTTCCAGCGCGGCGACGCTGCCATCGGGCGTGCGAAACAGCACGACGGGCCGGTCCAGCAGGGTGCGGGCCAGTGGCGCGTCCTGCAGCTCCCAGGCAAAGCCGGCGACATACCACTGGTCCAGCGGGAAGGCGGGCGTGGAGGCAGGTGCAATGGTGGTGCATTCGGTCATGGGGTTCTCCTTCTTGTCTGCAAGTCGCGCTCAATGCGCCGACAGCGCGCGGCCCGCGGCTGCGGACCTGCCGGCTTCGGGCCCTTGCAGCCGGTGCAGCGACACGATGCAGGCCGCGAACACGAAGGCCGCGCCATAACCCACGTACAGCTGGCTGGCCGACCAGGAGGCGTCGAGCAGCGAGCCCGCGACCATGGGCGAGACGATGGCGCCGATGCGCCCTATGCCTATGCCCCAGCCCACGCCGGTCACACGCACCTCGCCGCCATAGACCATGGGCGCGATGGCATAGAGCCCCGCCACGCAGCCGTTGACGAAGACGCCGATCAGGAAGGCCAGCGCATACGACAGCAGCAGCGAGCCCGGATTGCTCACGATGAAGCACAGCAGCACGGCCGTGGCCAGCATGAAGCCGGCCAGTGCGCGGTGCACGGGATAGCGCGCCGCCAGCAGGCCCAGCAAGGTGGCGCCCAGGATGCCGCCCAGGCTCAGCAGCACGCCGCCCGTCACGCCCTGCTCGGGCGTGAGACCCGAGGCGGCCAGCAGCTTGGGCGTCCAGCTCATGACGAAGTAAAAGCCGAACATCACCGCGAAGAACGACAGCCAGACCAGCAGCGTGGGCCGGCGCAGGCCCGGCGCGAACAGCTGCAGCGGGCCACGCCGCGCCGACCCCGCCGCCGAGGGCGCGGCAGGCGGCAGCGCAGCCAATGCGGGCAGGCCCAGCCGGCTGACCAGGGCGTTGAGCCGCTGCAGCGCGCCGGCCGGGCGCCGCGCCAGCAGGAAGTCCATGGATTCGGGCAGTCGCCACCAGGCCAGGACCAGCACGCCCAGCGTCACGCAGCCGCCGAAGAGGAAGACCGCGCGCCAGTCATGGCGCCCCAGCAGCCACACCGCGATGGAGCCGCCAATGCTGGCGCCCAACGCATAGCCCGTGGACTGCAGGGTGACGGCCAGGCTGCGCCAGCGCTGCGAGGCGTATTCGCTGGCGATCACGTTGCTGCAGGCCAGGATGCCGCCCACGCCCAGGCCCGTGAGCACGCGCAGCGCCGCAAGCTGGATGGCGCTGTGGCTGAAGGCCGAGCCCAGCATGCCCACGCCCGAGAGGGCCAGGCAGGCCAGGATCAGCGGTCGGCGGCCCAGCCGGTCGGCCCAGGGCGCGATCAGCAGCGATCCGCCCGCCATGCCGAACAGGCCCGCGCTGAGCAGAAAGCCCAGCTGGGCGCCGCTGAGCTGCCAGTGCGCCGACACGGCCGAGGCCGTGAAGGCCATGACCAGCACGTCGAAGCCGTCGATCATGTTGAGCACCATGCACAGGGCTATGACCGACCACTGGAAGCGTGTCATGGGCCGCTGGTCCACGCTGGCGCGCAGATCGGCGCTCATGGCCGCACCCCCTGCGAAAAGGGGATGGAAGATGCGGCGGCGCGGGGCCGCTGCAGGCGAGGGGCAAGCAGGCAGGCAGTCATCGTGGGTCTCCTTGGGGTGGAAGCTCTGACCGAGCTTTCTTGTGTTTTCAGCCGTTTTCAGCAGTTCATTACGTATGCTGAATGTGATTCAGTTTACTGAATGATGATGTACGTCAAATACCGGGTTTCCCCGATCAGGATCGGCTCGCCATGCGCGCTGGCGGCCAGGCCGCCCTCAGTCGGGGGACGATGTTTCCGTGGATTCGCGCACGTCGTGCAGCTGCACGAACTTGCGCAGCAGGCGCTTGAACTCGGCCTGCTCTTGGGGTTC
The DNA here is from genome assembly GCF_052692095.1 of Delftia sp. NA_296.1. Taxonomy (NCBI): domain Bacteria; kingdom Pseudomonadati; phylum Pseudomonadota; class Betaproteobacteria; order Burkholderiales; family Comamonadaceae; genus Delftia; species Delftia sp. NA_296.1. The sequence goes on from NZ_JBQZGF010000002.1 coordinate 102,207, forward strand.
GAGCGCGGCCAGCATGCGCTCGTGCAGTTCGTGGACATTGGGCACGAAGCCGGCCAGCATGGTCTCGCCCTCGGCCGTGAGTGTCAGGCGCCGCTGGCGCCGGGGCAGGATCTCGCGCAGCACCCAGCCCTTGGCCTCCAGGCGCGCCGCGATGTCGGCCGTGGTGGAGTTGTCCAGCGCCACCAGCCGCGCCAGCGTCACCTGGTCGATGCCCGGCTTTTCCTGCAGCATGCGCAGGATGGCGTACTGCACCGGCGTCACGTCCGGCCCCAGCACGTCGCGGAACAGCTGCGCCGCGATCTGCTGCGCGCGCCGGATCAGGTGGCCCGGCTGGTCGTAGAGGTCGATGGAAAGCGGATCGGAGGCGGAGTGGACCATCGGTGGCGGCAGGCCTTGCGGCCCTGGGGTTGAAGCCCGCCGAGGTTACCCCATCCCCGGCACCGCCCGCGCCTGCTGGCCTGGCCATGCCGGCAGCCTCAGGCCACGGTGGCGGCAGGCTGGGCCGCTGCTGCGGCCACCGCCGCCGCCTGCTGCTCCTGCGCAATCCATTTGTCGATGACCTTGCGCGACTGCACGCCGCCCGCATCAATGTTGAGCTTGAGCAGCTTGCGGTCGGGGTGGGCACTGAGGTTGCGCTGCTGCAGCTCCAGCATCTGCAGGTCTTCGCTGAAGATCTTGTGCTGGCCCTCGCGGATGCGGTCGGTGACTTCGGCATCGCCCGGATTGAAGCGGCGCGCCATGCCCCAGAAGTACCACATGGACTCCTCGGTCTCCGGCGTGATGAAGTCCACCACCATGCTGTAGACCTTGTGTTCGTCGGGCGCGTCGTAGCCGCCGTGGCCTGCATGGGCCACGCCGACCTCGATCAGCACATGGCTGGGCGGGGTGAAGCGGCAGACCTGCCAGCGGTCCACGGGCACCTCGTCGGCCAGGCCGTTGCTGCGCAGCGCCATCTTCCAGAACGGGGGGGCGGGGATGTCGTTCATGAAGCGGCTGGTGACGACCTCGACATCGGCGCCCTCGCCGCGCGTCTCGGTCTTGCAGGGCGTCTCGTCGATCTCGGCCTGGCCGATGGAGCTGGCGTGCACATAGGTCTCGTGCGTCAGGTCCATGAGGTTGTCGATCATCAGCCGGTAGTCGGCCTGGATGTGGAACATGCCGCCGCCGTAGGCCCATTCGGGGTTGTCGTGCCAGGGCAGCTTCGGAATCAGGGCGGCATCGGCCAGCGCCTTGTCGCCAGGCCAGACCCAGATGAAGCCGTGGCGCTCCTCGACGGGATAGCTGCGGATCTCGGGGAAGCCGCGCACGCGCTGGCCCGGCATGGCAATGGTCTTGCCGTCGCAGCCCATCTCCAGCCCGTGGTAGCCGCAGACCAGCTTGCCCTCGCAGACAAAGCCCAGCGACAGGGGCGCGCCGCGGTGCGGGCAGAAATCCTCCACGGCGGCAACGCCGTGCTGCGCGCGGTAGAACGCAATGCGCTCGCCGCAGATGCGACGGCCCAGCGGCTTGTCCTGGATCTCGTCGGACGTGGCGGCCACGTACCAGGTGTTCTTGGGGAATGTGCTCATGGGGGGTCTCCTTTATGGGTGGGTCCGCAGTCCTTGGCGCTGCGGTGGCTGGGGCACGGGCGGCCGAGGCCGCCGGCACGTATCAAGCGCAGATCAAGCGCAGATCAGACTCGAATCAGGCTCGGATCAACTGCACGCCGGGAACCGCATGGCTGCCGGGCTCGCTCACGGCCTCGCGCAGGTTGCGGCGCGCAATGCGCGAGTGCTCCTTCATCAGCGCCTCGGCCCGGGCGCCCTCGCGCGCGGCAATGGCGTCCAGCACCTGGCGGTGCTGATCCTGGGCCACCATCAGGCTGTGGCGCGCACGCGGCGATTCGGCCCGCGCCAGCACAAAGCCCGAGGGCGAGGCGAAGGGCATGCGCACCACGCGCTCCAGCTCGCGCTGCATGACGCTGCTGCCGGCCATGGAGTGCAGCAGGTCGTGAAATTCGGAGTTCAGCGCCACATAGCGCGAGAAGGCCTCATCGCCCCAGTCGGCCGTCTCCAGCACACGGTCGATGGCGTCCAGGCAGCGGCCGGCCTGCGCCAGCAGCGGCTCTGCCACGCCGCGCTCGGCCGCCCAGCGCGCGGCCAGGCCTTCCAGCGTGCCGCGCAGCTCGATGGCATCGGCCACATCGGCTTCGGAGAACAGCCGCACGCGGTAGCCGCGCCCGCCGGCCATGGCTTCGAGCAGGCCTTCCTGCTCCAGCCGCATCAGCGCGGCGCGCACCGGCGTGCGCGAGATGCCCAGGCGCTGCACCACGGTCAGCTCGGCGATGCGCTCGCCTGCGGGCAGTTCGCCCGCAAGAATCATCTCGCGCAGTTGCAGCTGGGCCTTGATGACCTGGGAGTGGCTTTCCGCTTCGGAGGCGGCGGGGGCAAGCTGGGGGCTCATGGGGCTTTGTCTGGATGGAATGGCGTGAATGTATACATCCAAGGCGATTCATGGTGCATTTTTCCGCAAAAACACGGGAAAACACCAATCAAATGTATACAACCAATCCCAGCAAAGACAGTGACCCGCCTGTTTGTATACATCGCCATGGCATCATGGCCGGCTCCCTTTTTCCCCTGCCGCTGCAACCCAGGAGGTCACCCTTGCCGACGTTTTCCCGACACCCCGCCATGGCCGCCCACATCCTCAACCTGGCACGGGATGCCAGCGCCGATGCGCAGGCTCCGCAGGCCTATCCGATCAAGGACTTCTTCCGCAATCCGGAGCGCGGCTTCTTCCGCCTGGCCGATGACGGAAGCATGCTGGGCTTCATGCAGCCCGTCAGCGTGGACGGCCATCCGGCGCGCATGAACATCCATGTGCAGGCGCTGGCGGGCAGCACCCCTGTGGGCGAGCCGCGCCGCATCACGGCCGAGACCGAGCGCGACATCAGCAACTTCTTCTGGAAGGGCTCGGATGTGGTGCTCTACCAGAAGGACTTCGGCGGCGACGAGAACTTCCACGTGCTGGCGGTCAACGCGCGCAGCGGCGAAGCCACCGACCTGACGCCCTGGGACGGCGTGCGCGCCAGCATCGAGGACGACCTGGAAGACGACCCCGACCATGTGCTGATCAGCCACAACCAGCGCGATGCCGAGGTCTTCGACGTGTACCGCGTGAACGTGCACACGGGCGCGGCGCAACTGGTGGCGCAGAACCCCGGCAACATCGTCGGCTGGCAGACCGACCATGCGGGCCGCGTGCGGGCCGCCGTGGCCAGTGACGGCCTGAACAGCGCCCTGCTTTACCGCGACGACGAGGCCGGCGAGTTCCAGACCCTGATCACCACCGACTACCGCACCAGCGTCAGCCCGGCCTTCTTCACCTTCGACGACCAAAAGCTCTACGCCCTGTCCAACCGGGGCCGCGACAAGCTGGCCCTGGTGGTCATCGACCCGGCCCGGCCCGACGAGGAAGAGGAAATCTTCGTGCCCGAAGAAGTCGATCTGGGCGCGGCGGCCTATTCGCGCAAGCGCCGCGTGCTGACCCTGGCCGCCTACCAGACCGACAAGCCGCAGTACCGCTTCTTCGATGCCGAGACCGAAGCCCTGTACGGCCGGCTGGCTGCGCAGCTGCCGGGCTACGACTTCGCCATCCAGGGCGCCAACCGCGCCGAGGACAAGTTCATCGTTGCCGCCTTCAACGACCGCACGCCGGGCGCGCGCTACATCTACGACGCGGCCGCCGATGCGCTGACCAAGCTGGCCGACATCAACCCGGCCATTCCCGAGTCCGCCATGTCGCGCGTGCAGCCCGTCAGCTACACCAGCCGAGACGGCCTGACCATCCACGGCTACCTGACCCTGCCGGCCGGCCGCGAGCCCAGGAACCTGGCCTGCATCATCAACCCGCACGGCGGCCCCTGGGCCCGCGACGGCTGGGGCTACAACCCCGAGGTGCAGTTCCTCGCCAACCGGGGGTTCTGCGTGCTGCAGGTGAACTTCCGGGGCTCCACGGGGTATGGCCGCGCGTTCTGGGAAGCGGGATTCGGCCAATGGGGCCTGAAGATGCAGGACGACATCACCGATGGCGTGCACTGGCTGATCGACCAAGGCATTGCCGACCCTGCGCGCATCGGCATCTACGGCGGCAGCTATGGCGGCTATGCCACGCTGGCCGGCGTGGCCTTCACGCCCGACCTGTATGCGGCGGCCGTGGACTATGTGGGCGTGTCCAACCTGTTCACCTTCATGAAGACCATTCCGCCCTACTGGAAGCCGCTGCTGGACCAGATGCACGCCATGGTGGGCGACCCCGAGCGCGACAGGGAGCGCCTGGCCGCCACCTCGCCGGCCCTGCATGTGGACCGCATCAAGGCCCCGCTGTTCATCGCCCAGGGCGCGCGCGATCCGCGCGTGAACAAGGACGAGAGCGACCAAGTGGTGAAGGCGCTGCGCGAGCGCGGCGTCGAGGTGCAGTACATGGTCAAGGACAACGAGGGCCACGGCTTTCACAACGACGAGAACAAGTTCGAGTTCTACGAAGCCATGGAGCAGTTCCTGGTCACGCACCTCAAGCCCTGAAGCCGTCCAGGCGCCCGGCCACCCGGTCGCCCGGCCGCCCGGTCGCACCGCGCTACAGCACGGCGGGCTCCCCGCTTTGCTGCAGCGCCCACATGTCCGCATAGCGCCCGCCCGCCGCGACCAGCTGGGCGTGGGTGCCGCGCTCGACGATGCGCCCGGCATCCATGACCAGGATCTCGTGCGCATCGACCACGGTGGACAGGCGGTGGGCAATCACCAGCGCCGTCTTGTTGCGCGCGGCGCTTTGCAGCTCGGCCTGGATGGCGCGCTCGTTGGCCGAGTCCAGCGCCGAAGTCGCCTCGTCAAAGATCAGGATGGGCGGGTCCTTGAGCAGGGTGCGCGCAATCGCCACGCGCTGCTTTTCGCCGCCCGACAGCTTGAGGCCGCGCTCGCCCACGCGCGTGGCATAGCCCTGGGGCGTGGCCTCGATGAAGTCGTGGATGCGCGCGGCGCGCGCGGCCGCCACCACCTGGTCGCGGCTGGCGCCGGGGCGGCCGTAGGCGATGTTGTATTCCACCGTGTCGTTGAAGAGCACCGTGTCCTGCGGCACGATGCCCACGGCGCCGCGCACGCTGTCCTGGGTCAGCTCGCGCAGGTCGCGCCCGGCAATGCGCACATGGCCGGACTGCACGTCGTAGAAGCGGAAGATCAGCCGCGCCAGCGTGCTCTTGCCCGAGCCCGAAGGGCCGACCACGGCCACGGTCTTGCCGGCGGGAATGATGAAGCTCACATCCTTGAGGATGGGCCGCTCGGGGTCATAGGCAAAGTCCACATGCTCGAAGCGCAGCTCGGGCGGTGCGCCGTCGGCCGGCAGGGGCCGGGCGCCGGGCGCGTCGGCCACCTCGCGCTCCTTGTCCATGAGGGTGAACATGCGCTCCAGGTCGGTCAGGCTCTGCTTGATCTCGCGGTAGATCACGCCCAGAAAGCCCAGCGGGATGTAGAGCTGGATCATGAAGGCATTGACCATGACCAGGTCGCCCAGCGACAGCCGCCCGTCCACCACACCCTGCGTGGCGCGCCAGAGGATGGCGACCAGGGCCGTGGCGATGATCAGCTGCTGCCCGCAGTTGAGCATGCTCAGAGTGGTCTGGCTCTTGAGGCGCACGCGGCGCAGCGCCTCCAGGTTCTCGTCATAGCGCCGCGCCTCGAAGCCCTCGTTGCCGAAGTACTTGACGGTCTCGTAGTTCAGCAGCGAGTCGATGGCCTTGGTGTGCGCCGCCGACTCCTGGGCATTGGCCTCGCGCCGAAAGCGCGTGCGCCACTCGGTCACCGTGACCGTGAACGTGATGTAGAACACCAGCGCCGCCAGCGTGATGACCGCGAACCAGATGTCGAAGCGCAGCGCCAGGATGCCCAGCACCAGCGCCATCTCGATGAAGGTGGGCAGGATGCTGTAGAGCGAATACGAGATCAGCGACTCGGTGCTGCGCACGCCGCGCTCGATGTCGCGCGTCATGCCGCCGGTCTGGCGCTCCAGGTGAAAGCGCAGGCTCAGCGCATGCAGGTGTTCGAAGGTGGACAGCGCAATCGCCCGCGAGGCGCCCTGCGTGGCCTTGGCAAAGACCAGGTCGCGCAGCTCGGTGAACAGCGAGCTGGAAAAGCGCAGCAGCCCGTAGGCCAGCAGCAGGGCCACGGGCACGACGAGCACGGCCCGGGCGTCGCCGGCCTTCAGATCCAGCGCATCGACCAGGTGCTTGAGCAGCACCGGCACGCCCACGTTGGCGAGCTTGGCCCCGATCATGAAGCCCAGCGCCGCCAGCACGCGCCACTTGTATTGCCACAGGTAGGGCAGCAGGCGCCGCAGCGCGTTCCAGTCCCGCGACGGTGCCGGGGTTGGGACTAAGGGTAAATCCGTAGGGGAAGCGCTCTCGCGTCGCATGAAAGACAATTCTCGGTTGTTATATTGACCCGATTGTGCCCATGCCACCCCGCCCCGACCTCCCGCCCCATCCCTTGCCCGCAGACAAGGAGCTGGTTCTCAAGGTCATTCCCATGCCCGCCGATGTCAACGCCAATGGCGACATCTTCGGCGGCTGGGTCATGGCGCAGGTCGACCTGGCAGGTTCCGTGCTGCCCTCGCGCCTGGGCCAGAGCCGCATGGTCACCGTGGCCGTGAACGAGTTCATCTTCAAGCAGCCCGTGCGCGTGGGCGACATCCTGTCGTTCTACTCCAGCGTGCAGCGCGTGGGCCGTACCTCGGTCACTGTCGATGTCGAGGTCTATGCCGAGCGCTTTGCCGACCAGGGCCGCTTCGTCAAGGTGACCGAAGCCCTGCTGACCTACGTGGCCATCGACGGCCAGGGCAAGCCCCAGTCACTGCCGGACAACGACCAGGTGCGCTCCTGGCGCGCAGCGGCCGAGCGCAATGCAGAACGCAAGCAGCAGCAGGCCGGCTGAACCCGCCCCGCCTCTGCAGCCATGAAAAAAGCGACCTTCGCAGGTCGCTTTTTCATTTCCGGCAGCAGAGATGGCTCATGCCAGCGACGGCGTGACGCGCGGCTGCAGCGAGGCCGCTGCGGTGGCCGCAGCAGCCAGGGCAGCGGAACTGCTGGCGGCGCTGTCGCTGGAGACGGCCGACGAGGAGGACATGCTGGAGGCGCTGGATGCCACGGCCGAACCCGAAGATGAACGCGGCGAGGAACCGGCCTCGATCTGGCCCGTGAGCTCGCCGCCCTCTTCGATCACCACCTTGCCATAGCGGATCTTGCCGCTGACCTTGCCCGTGCCGTAGATGACCAGCTTCTCGCGCACGGTCAGCGTGCCGTCGAACACGCCATGGATCTCGGCGATGTCGATCTCTGCCGTGCCATGGAAGGCGCCCTGCTCGGCGATCTGGATCACGCGCGAGTCCATGGTGGCCTCCACCGTGCCTTCGACCACCAGCGTGTCGCAATCGGTGATCTCAACGCCCTTGAGCTTGATGTTGGGGCCCACGGTGAGCTTGCTGCCCGGAGAGTCCTGCGACACAGGCGAGGCCTGGCGCTGGGTGGATGCCGGGCTGCTCACGCTGGAGCTGGGCATGACGGCTCCCGAAGGGCTGCCGCCCGTGCTGGCGGCGCCTGTGCCGCTGCCCAGGGTGTTGCGGGAGGTGAAAGCATCGTTGTCGCGCTTGCCAAAGAACGGGTTCTGAACAGCCATGGGTGGGTCTCCTTCGGAAAAATCCGATGCTACGCACACGAACTGGCAACAAATGCCGGCATCTCGCAAGAACGGTAACGAGATGGTTCTCCCGTTTCATGTGCTTGCAAGCCTTTCTCGATCACACACCGCGCATGCGCAGGTCGCGCAGCGGACATGCGCAAATCGATAGGTGCATCTACACTCATTTCCATTCCAGGCCACCTGCCCCACGCCCCATGACCTCCTCCACCTCAAGCGCCGCCAGTCCGGTCTGCACCTGCTTCATGGTGCGCAGCCTGTCGCGCAAGATCTCGCAGCTCTATGACGACACGCTGGCGCCCAGCGGCCTGCGCGGCACGCAGTTCAGCCTGCTGGTGCAGGCACGCAATGCGCCCGACGGCCCGCCCACGGTCTCGGCCCTGGCCGAGCAGTTGCACACCGACCGCACGACGATGACGCGCAACCTGCGCACGCTGCAGCAGGCCGGCTTCATCGACCTGGTTCCCGGCGCGGATGCGCGCAGCCGCTGCGTGGTGGTCACGCCCGAAGGCCGCGCCCGCATCCGCGAGGCTGCCGCCCTGTGGCGCCAGGCCCAGCAGCGCGTGCGCGAGCTGTGCGGCAGCGAGCAGATCGGCGCGCTGGAAAGCCTGGTGCTGGGCATGCTGCCCGTGCTGGAAACCGCCACGCAGGAGAGCGCGGAATGAGCGCCGCCCTGCCCTCCGCAGCCCCTGGCGCTGCGGCCAGCGGGTCCGCGCATCCGTTGGTCAGCGGCCCCATCGCCTCCACCCTGATGCGCCTGGCCGTGCCCAACATGGTGGCGCTGAGCATGTCGGTGCTGGTCGCCGTGGCCGAGACCTACTACGTGGGGCAGCTGGGAACCGTATCGCTGGCGGCCATGGCCCTGGTGTTTCCGCTGGCCATGCTCACGCAGATGATGAGCAACGGTGCCATGGGCAGCGGCGTGTCCTCGGCCATCAGCCGCGCGCTGGGTGCGGGCGACGGCGCGCGTGCCTCGGCACTGGCCCTGCACGCCATCGTGATCGGCGCCATCGCGGGGCTGCTGTACTCGCTCATCTTCGTGCTCTGCGGCGCCACCTTCTACGGCTGGCTGGGCGGGCGCGGCGAGGTGCTGGCAGCGGCCACGGGCTTTGGCGCCGTGCTGTTCAGCGGCGCCATCCTGGTGTGGCTGTGCAATACGCTGGCCTCGGTGGTGCGGGGCACGGGCAATATGCGCATGCCGTCGGCCGTGATCTTTGCGGCCTCGCTGGTGCAGATCGCCGTCGGCGGCACGCTGGGGCTGGGCCTGGGGCCCATGCCGCGCTGGGGCATGCCGGGCGTGGCCGTGGGCAACATCGTGGCCATGGTGCTGGCCGTGGCGGCCTTCCTGGCCTACCTGCAGTGGGGCCAGCAGCGCCTGCAGCTGGACTGGCGCACGCCGCGCCTGGCCTGGCCCATGTTCCGCGACATCCTGCGCGTGGGCGCCCTGGCCTGCCTGTCCCCCGTGCAAACGGCGCTGGCCGCGCTGCTGCTGACAGGCATGGTCGCCCGCCTGGGCCCGCTGGCCCTGGCCGGCTACGGCATAGGCCAGCGGCTGGAGTTCCTGCTGATTCCCATGGCCTTCGGCGTGGGCATGGCCGCCGTGCCCATGGTGGGCATGGCCATGGGCGCCGGCCAGGTGGCACGCGCGCGCCGCGTGGCCTGGTCGGGCGGCGCCATGGCCGCTGCCCTGCTGGGCGTGCTGGGGCTGGTGGTCATGGTCTGGCCGCAGCTGTGGTCAGGCATCTTCACCGGCGACCCGGCCGTGCGCGCCTACGCCGACCTCTACCTGCGCACCGTGGGCCCGGCCTTCGGGCTGTTCGGCCTGGGACTGGTGCTGTACTTCGCCTCCCTGGGCGCAGGCCGCGTCTGGGCTCCCGTGCTGGCCGGCACGGTGCGCCTGCTGATCGTGGTGGTGGGCGGCGGCTGGCTCATGTCCAGCGGCCTGGGCAGCGCCCAGTCGCTGTTCATCCTGGTCGCCGTGGCCATGGCCGCCTATGGCGCGGGCACGGCCTGGGCCGTGTGGCGCGCGCGCTGGGGGTGAAGACACGCAAAAAAGAAGGCCCGCAGTCAGCGGGCCATGCTTCAAGAAACGATGTACGCCGCCGTCCCCGTGGACAGCAAGCTGCCATCGGCCCCCAGGAATTCCATGCGCGTATTGGCCACGCGCGAGCCCAGCCGCAGCACCTCGGCGCGCAGGATGAATTCGCTGCCTATGCCGGGGCGCAGGTAGTCCACGCGCAGGTCGATGGTGCCCAGGCGCGAGAAGCGATGCAGGCGCTGCAGCGGCGCATCGTCCATGTGCTTGGCGCCGATGGCGGCCATGACGGCCAGGCCGCCCATGGAGTCCAGGCCGGCGCTGATCACGCCGCCGTGGATGCGCTGGTAGGCGGCGTGGCCTATGAGCTCGGGCCGCATGGTGATGCGGCCTTCAACCCGCTCGGGCAGCACTTCGGTGATGCGCAGGCCCAGCACCTGGTTGAAGGCGATCTGGCGCTCGAACACTTCGCGCAGCCCGGCGATGAACTCGGGCTCGAACTGCACGGGCGCCTCGGAGGCCTTCGTGGATTTCAGCACTGGCTGAAGTCCGGCTTGCGCTTTTCCATGAACGCGGTGAACGCCTCCTTGGCAGCAGGCCCGCCCATCAGCTTGCCGAAGCTCGCTCCCTCCTCGGCCATGCGCTCGCGCACCAGCCCGGACTGGCCGGCCTTCATGAGGCGCTTGGTCTCGATCAGAGCCGACAGCGGCTTGGCCGCCAGCTTCCTGGCCTGGGCCTGGGCCAGCGCATTGCATTCGCTGGGCGGCACGACGCGGTTGACCAGGCCCACTTCCAGGGCGGCTTCGGCCAGGAAGGGCTCGCCCAGCAGCAGGGCCTCGGCCGCGCGGTGGTAGCCGAGCATCTGGGGCAGCAGCAGGCTGGAGGCCGCTTCGGGGCACAGGCCCAGGTTCACGAAGGGCAGCGAGAAGGCCGCGTTGTCGCCTGCATAGACCAGGTCGCAGTGCAGCAGCAAGGTGGTGCCGATGCCCACGGCCGGGCCGCAGACGGCGGCGATCACGGGCTTGGGAAAGGCGGCGATGTTGTGCAGGAAGCGCCAGACGGGGCGCTGCTCGCCTTCCGGCCTGGCGGCGCCGCCGGCCGACTGCTTGAGGAAGTCGGCAATGTCGTTGCCCGCGCTGAAGATGGCCATGTCGCCCTGGAAGACCACGCAGCGCACGGCGGCGTCTTCGCCGGCCTGGGCCAGCGCATCGGCCATGCTGGCGTACATGGCCTCGGTGATGGAGTTCTTCTTGTCTGCGCGGTTGAAGGTGATGGTGCAGACACCGGCTTCGGTGTGCACGAGGATGTCCTGGGTGGTTTCGCTCATGATGGTCTTGCCTTGCTTATTCCTTGAAATACACGATCTGGTGGCTGCTCGCCAGCATCACGCCGGCCTCGCTCCACAGCTGGGCGCTCTGGTCGAAGAAGCCGTTGCGAAATTCCTGGCCGCGCGCCTGGGCCAGCAGGTGGCCCGTGCCTGCCGCGGCCAGTTCCTCACGCCCCGCATGGAAGTAGACGGTGATGGACACCGTGCCCGCCGGGGTGCGCTGTGCGCGGCGCAGCCACACGCGCGGGAAGAATACGTCAGCCAGGCCGGCCAGCGCGCAAAAATCCAGTGCGCGCGGCGGCTCGTCGCGCACCCACAGGCGCGTGAGGCTGTCGGTCTCGCGGCCATCCCAGGTCTGGGGAATGATGCCGTCGAGAAAGCGCATGTCGTAGCGGTTGAGCCATTCCACGCCGCCCAGCGGCGGCACGCGCGGCACGGCGGCGGGCGACGGCACCTCGGGCATGGCCAGGTCGGTACCGCCCCAGGTGCTGCGCCGCACGGCCGTGACGGCCGTGGCCGTGGTCACGACCTGGGCATCGCCGTCCTGGTCGGGCTGGGTGATGGTCAGCAGCCAGTGCTGGGTGGAGCGGTTGGTGCGCACGGGGCGGGCCTCGATATCGAAGCGCCCCGCGCCCAGCGCGGCCGCGTAGTTGACGGTGATGGACAGCGGATCGCCCAGGCACAGCGGATGCTGCTGGATGGCCTGCACCAGTGCGGCGGCGGTGATGCCGCCGTACGGGCCCACCATGTTCCAGTAGTCCTGCGTGGTCTGGCCCTGGTAGTGGCCAACGGCGCCGGTGGGCGTGAGCGCCACGGCCTGGTCGAGAGGATGGATGTCTGTGCTCATGGCAAACGAGTGTGATGGCAAGCGTCGCCCGCGTCCGTCAAGCCGGCGACTCTGCGGGTGAGGGAAAGCGCGGGTGGGCCGCGGCGGCCGGCGCCTTGGTCCAGCCCGAGAACACGTCCACGGCCCGGCCCCAGAGCGCGTCGCGCATATCGGCGCGGAAGAAGCCGAAATGCCCTATGCGCCGCAACTGCAGCGCCTTGGGTTCGATGCGCTCGATGCGGCTGGGGGCATTGGCATAAAGCGCGAACAGGTGCTCGGTGCCGCGCCAGGTCATGAGTTCGTCGTCGCTCATGGACAGCGCCATCACCGGAAAGCGCACGGCGGCGTAGCTGCGCGCGGCGGCCTCGCCCTCGGCACCCACGCTGTAGCGCGGGTTCAGGCACCAGCGGCGCCACTGCAGCATGACGCCGGCCGGCAGGTCGCCCACCTTGCGCAGGCGCCGGCCCGGAAAGTAGCCGCACAGGCGCGTGGCCACGGGCACCAGCACATGCCAGAAATAGGGAACCATGCGCTTGAGGCGGGGCGCATTGTCGCGCCAGTAGCCGCTGCCGGCCGCAATGCTCAAAAGGCCGTCCACCAGCTGCGGCGTGCGCAGCAGTCCCGGCAGCTGGGCGCCCAGGCTGTGGCCGATCAGGAACAGCGGCTGGTCCGGCAGCTGCGCCTTGGCATGGGCGATGACTGCCTCGTAGTCGCGCGCCCAGTCGCACAGGTCGGCACGCACCTGGCGCAAAGAGCCTTGCAGGGAATCGCCATGGCCCCGGTAGTCAAAGCTGGTCACCCGATAGCCCTGGCCAGCAAGCCAGGTGGCAAAGGCCTCGTAGAAGGCCTGGCGCACGCCCATGGCCCCGCCGATGACCACGCTGGCGCGCGGCGGGCCAGCGGGCGTGTAGACGCGCAGCGCCAGCGTGGCGCCATCGCTGCTGAGTTGGTGTTGTTCCATGGCTGTCTCCTGGTCGGTGCCGTTTCTGTGCCGGCTCGCATGGATGGGAAAGAATGGGATGAGCGAAAAAGACAAAGCCCCGCGAACGGGGCTTTGAGCAACGGTCAGACCCGCTCGAAGATGCCGGCGGCGCCCTGGCCCATTCCGACGCACATCGTCACCATGCCGTAGCGCAATTGCTTGCGGCGCAGCGCATGCACCACGGTGGCCGAGCGGATGGCGCCCGTGGCACCCAGCGGGTGGCCCAGGGCAATCGCGCCGCCCATGGGGTTGACCTTGGCGGGGTCCAGGCCCAGCGTGTTGACCACGGCCAGCGACTGGGCGGCAAAAGCTTCGTTGAGTTCGAACCAGTCGATGTCGTCCTGCTTGAGGCCCGCATAGCGCAGCGCGGCCGGAATGGCCTCGATGGGGCCGATGCCCATGATGGCCGGCGGCACGCCCTTGCTGGCATAGCTCACGAAGCGCGCCAGCGGCGTGAGGCCGAAGCGCTGCACGGCGGCGCCGCTGGCCAGGATCAGCGCGCCTGCGCCATCGCTGGTCTGCGAGCTGTTGCCGGCCGTCACCGAGCCGCGCGCCGCGAACACGGTGCGCAGCTTGCCCAGGCCTTCCAGGCTGGTGTCGGGGCGTGCTCCCTCGTCCAGCTCCACGGTGCGCGTGCGCACCACGGGCTCGCCCTTGGCCAGGTCCAGGCCCCGGTCGGTGACCTCGATGGGCGTGATCTCGTCCTTGAACTCGCCGGCCTGCTGCGCGGCCAGGGCACGGCGGTGCGACTCCAGCGCAAAGGCGTCCTGCGCATCGCGCGAGACCTTCCACTGCTGGGCCACCTTCTCGGCCGTCAGGCCCATGCCATAGGCAATGCCCACGTCGCCATCACGCTCGAAGATGGACGGCGACAGCGAGGGCGCGTTGCCCATCATGGGCACCATGCTCATGCTCTCGACGCCGGCCGCGATCATCACGTCGGCCTCGCCCACGCGGATGCGGTCCGCCGCCATGGCCACGGCCGACAGGCCCGAGGCGCAGAAGCGGTTCACGGTGATGCCGCCCACGCTGGTGGGCAGGCCCGCCAGCACGGCGCTGATGCGCGCCACGTTCAGGCCCTGCTGGGCCTCGGGGATGGCGCAGCCGCAGATGATGTCCTCGATGGCAGCCGGATCCAGCCCCGGCACCTGGGCCAGCGCGGCCTTCAGCGTGGTCGCCAGCAGGTCGTCGGGACGGTAGTTGCGGAAAAAGCCCTTGTGCGACTTGCCGATGGGCGTGCGCGTGGCGGCGACGATGTAGGCGTCTTGGATTTGTTTCATGGAGATTGCTCCTAGATCTCAGTTATTCGCGGCCCGCAACGCAGGCATGTCCCAAGTCAGGGACAGCAAGCAAGGGCCGCCCCGCCGCGAGGCTGTCGTCCCCCTGGGGGGGAAGGCGCGAAGCGACTCAGGGGGGACATATCAATTCCGGACGGGCTTGCCGGTGTTCAGCATTCCGAGAATGCGTTCATGGGTCTTCGGATGGCCGATCAGGTGGCAGAACGCCTTGCGTTCGAGCTTCATCAGATAGGCCTCGTCCACCAGGGTGCCCGCATCCACGTCGCCGCCGCAGACCACGTTGGCGATCAGGCTGGCCACATGCTGGTCGAACTCGCTGATGAAGCCGCCGTCACGCATGTTGACCAGCGAGCCCTTGATGGTGGCCACGCCGCTGCGTCCCGCCACGGGGAAGCTGCGCGGCAGCGGCGCGCGCCAGCCGCCTGCGGCCATGGACTTGGCCTCGTTGATGGCGACGAAGAGCAGCTCGTCCTTGTGCGGCACGATGAGGTCGCTGTCCAGCAGGTAGCCCAGCTTGCGCGACTCGATGGCACTGGTGCCCACCTTGGCCATGGCCGCGGCCGTGAAGCCTTCGGTCAGGAAGGGCAGCAGGTCCTTGCCCGTGCTGGTGGCGGCGTTCTCTGCCGCGCGGCGCGCGATGTAGGTCAGGCCGCCCGCGCCGGGCACCAGGCCCACGCCGACTTCCACCAGGCCGATGTAGCTTTCCATGTGCGCCACGCGGCGCGCGCTGTAGACGGCAAGCTCGCAGCCGCCGCCCAGCGCCATGCCATGGATGGCCGCAACCACCGGAACCTGGGCGTAGCGGATGCGCAGCATGAGGTTTTGCAGCTCCTGCTCCACGCTTTCGATGGCGTCGGCGCCGCCGATCACGAAGGCCGGCATGGTGGCCTCCAGGTCGGCGCCCACGCTGAACGGCGCATCGCCTGACCAGATGACCATGCCCTGGAAGTCGGCCTCGGCCACGTCCACGGCCTCCATCAGCGCTTCCATGACTTCGGGGCTGATGGCGTGCATCTTGTTCTTGATGCTGGCGATCAGGATCTGGCCGTCCAGCGTCCAGGTGCGCAGCGCCTTGGATTCGGCGATCGTGGTGCCGGCCGTCTTCCAGTCGGGCAGGCTGTCTTCGCCCAGCAGCTTCTCGGGGAAGATCTGGCGCTCGTAGACGGGCAGCACGCGGCGGGGCACGAACTGGCCCTTGGCAGGGCTCCACGAGCCCTGCGCCGTGTGCACGCCGCCGGCCTCGGCCACGGGGCCTTCGAAGACCCACTTGGGCAGAGGTGCCTTGCTCAATGCCCTGCCGGCATCGATGTCCTCCTGGACCATCTTCGCCACTTCCAGCCAGCCCGCTTCCTGCCACAGCTCGAACGGGCCCTGCTTCATGCCGAAGCCCCAGCGCATGGCCTGGTCCACGTCGCGGGCGGACTCCGCAATGCTCTCCAGGTGGATGGCCGCGTAGTGGAAGCTGTTGCGCAGGATGGCCCACAGGAAGCGGCCCTGCGCGCCCTCGGCATTGCGCAGCAGCTTCAGGCGCTCGGCAGCGGGCTTCTTGAGCATGCGGCCATAGACCTCGTCGGCCTTGCCGCCGGCGGGCACGTAGTCCTCGCTGTCCAGCTCGAACTGCAGGATGTCGCGGCCGACCTTCTTGTAGAAGCCCTTCTTCGCCTTCTGGCCCAGGTTGCCCAGCTCGATCAGCTTGGCCAGCACGGGAGGCGTGCCGAAGCTGCCGTAGAAGGGATCGGTCTCGGCGCTGAGGTTGTCCTGCAGCGTCTTGATCACATGGGCCATGGTGTCCAGGCCCACAACGTCGGCCGTGCGGAAGGTGCCGCTGGATGCGCGGCCCAGCTTCTTGCCGGTGAGGTCATCGACCACGTCGAAGGTCAGGCCGAAGTTCTCGACCTCTTTCATGGTGGCCAGCATGCCGGCGATGCCGATGCGGTTGGCGATGAAGTTGGGCGTGTCCTTGGCGCGCACCACGCCCTTGCCCAGGCCGCTGGTGACGAAGGCTTCGAGCTGGTCCAGCACCACGGGCTGCGTGGTCGGCGTGGCGATCAGCTCCACCAGCGGCATGTAGCGCGGCGGGTTGAAGAAGTGGATGCCGCAAAAGCGCGGCTTGATCGCGTCGGGCAGCGCCTCGGACAGCTTGGTGATGGACAGGCCCGAGGTGTTGGACGCCACGATGGCGTGCTTGGCCACATGGGGCGCGATCTTGGTGTACAGGTCGAGCTTCCAGTCCATGCGCTCGGCAATGGCCTCGATGATCAGGTCGCAGCCCTTGAGCAGCTTGAGGTGCTCCTCGTAGTTGGCGGGCTGGATCAGGTCCGCGTCCTCGGCCACGCCGATGGGCGAAGGCTTGAGCTTCTTGAGGTTGGCGATGGCGCGCTCGGCAATACCGCTTTTCGGGCCTTCCTTGGCAGGCAGGTCGAACAGCACCACGGGAACCTTGACATTGACCAGATGGGCCGCGATCTGCGCTCCCATCACGCCAGCGCCGAGCACGGCGACTTTCTTCACATTGAATCGGGACATGGATGTTCCACAAGTGGGAGGAAGGCGGCCGCTGCGGCCGCCCTCCGGAATGGTTACTGCACGCGCACCCAGGTCTGGGTGCGGCCGAAGGGGCCGATGGAGCCGCGCACCTCGAGCTTGGCGCCGCCTTCGATGGGCGTCAGGCGCAGCGTGTAGGTCTTGCCGTTTTCAGGGTCGAGGATCTTGCCGCCTTCCCAGACGTCCTTGCCCTCGGCCTTCTTGGCGCCGCGGATGATCTCCAGCCCCTTGAGCGGCTGGCCCTTGCGGTCGTCCGAGCATTCGGTGCAGGTGGCGGCCGGATCGGCGCCCTTGCGCAGGATCTGCTCGATGCGGCCCGTGACCACGCCGTCGTTCTCGGCCACGCGGATCTCGGACTTGGTCTCGCCGCTCTTGTCGTCGACGCTCTTCCACAGGCCCACGGGCGTCATCTGCGCCTGCGCTGCGGCAGCCGTGAGGCCCAGGACCATTGCTGCCAGTGCTTGATATGCCTTCATTTCAAACCCCCTTCGCCTAGAAAGGTGCGCAGGCCAGGCTGATGCGCACAGCCCGCGCTCCCATGTTGGAGTGAAGCCGTTCAGGCCAGCGCTGCGTCCGTGTCCATCAGCGACTTGCTGCCCGCGCGGGCCGTGCGCATCAGCGTGGCGGTCTCGGGCAGCAGCTTGGCGAAGTAGAAACGCGCGGTCTGCAGCTTGGCCTGGTAGAACGGGTCGGTGTTGCCCTTGGCGATTTCGCGCAGCGCCACCTGGGCCATGCGGGCGAAGAAGTAGCCGAACACCAGGTGGCCCGCCACACGCAGGTAGTCCACGGACGCGGCACCCACCTCGTCGGGGTTTTGCATGCCCTTGAAGCCGATCTCGGTGGTGAACTTGGTCATCTGGTCGCCCAGGTAGGCGATGGGGTTGATGAACTCGGCCATCTTCTCGTTGACGCCCTCTTCCTCCACCAGCTGCGCCACCAGCTTGCCGAACTTCTTGAGCGATGCGCCCTGGTTGCCCAGCACCTTGCGGCCCAGCAGGTCCAGCGCCTGGATGCCGTTCGTGCCTTCATAGATCATGTTGATGCGCGCATCGCGCACGAACTGCTCCATGCCCCATTCGGTGATGAAGCCATGGCCGCCATAGACCTGCTGGCTCATGGTGGTGGCCGTCCAGCCGTTGTCAGTGATGAAGGCCTTGACGATGGGCGTCAGCAGCGCCACCAGCTCGGCGCTGTCCTTGCGCACCTTCTCGTCGGGGTGGTTGAACTCCTTGTCGATCAGGAAGGCGCAGTAGGTCACCAGCGCGCGGCCGCCTTCGGCATAGGCCTTGGCCGTCAGCAGCATGCGGCGCACGTCGGGGTGGACGATGATGGGGTCGGCCGGCTTGTCCTTGGCCTTGGTGCCCGACAGGCTGCGCATCTGCAGGCGGTCCTTGGCATAGGCCAGGGCGTTCTGGTAGGCCACCTCGGTCAGGCCCAGCGACTGGTTGCCCACGCCCAGGCGGGCGGCATTCATCATCACGAACATGGCCTGCAGGCCCTTGTTCGGCTGGCCCACCAGGGTGCCGATGGCGCCGTCGATATTGATCTGTGCCGTGGCATTGCCGTGGATGCCCATCTTGTGCTCCAGCGCGCCGCAGAAGATGGGGTTGCGCTCGCCCAGCGAACCATCTGCCTTGACCACGAACTTGGGTACCACGAACAGGCTGATGCCCTTGGAGCCGACCGGCGCATCGGGCAGGCGGGCCAGCACCAGGTGGACGATGTTGTCGGTGAAATCGTGCTCGCCCGCGCTGATGAAGATCTTGTTGCCCGTGATCTTGTAGGTGCCCTCGGGCGCGCCGGCCACGGGCTCGGCCTTGGTGCGCAGCAGGCCCAGGTCGGTGCCGCAATGGGGCTCGGTCAGGCACATGGTGCCGGTCCACTCGCCGCTGGTCAGCTTGGGCAGGTACAGCTTCTTTTGCTCTTCCGTGCCGTGCACATGCAGGGCCTCGTAGGCGCCGTGCGACAGGCCCGGGTACATGGTCCAGGCCTGGTTGGCGCTGTTGAGCATCTCGTACACCGCCGAGTTCACCGCAAAGGGCAGGCCCTGGCCGCCGTAGGCCGTATCGCAGGACAGCGAAGGCCAGCCGCCTTCCACGTACTTCTGGTAGGCCTCCTTGAAGCCCTTGGGCGTGGTGACCTCGTGGGTTTCCTTGTTGAGCACGCAGCCCTCGGCATCGCCGCTGATGTTCAGCGGAAACGTCACATTGGCCGCGAACTTGCCCGCCTCTTCGAGCACGGCATTGATGGTGTCGGCATCGACCTCGGCATGCGCCGTCATCTGCTGGTAGTCGTCCGTGACCTTGAACACCTCGTGCATGAGGAATTGCATGTCGCGCAGGGGCGGGTTGTAGCTGGGCATTTGTCTTCTCCTGTGATGGCGGGGTTTGCAGTGGATGCGGTGAAAACGGTGGAAGCGAAAAAATCAGGCCGGGCTAGCGTAGCGCGCCAGAATGCTCTCGAAGCCGTCGATGGCGCGCTGCATGGAGCCTTCATTGCGCAGAAAGCGCGCCTCGTAATGCAGGGCCAGGATCAGGCCGTGGATCTCGAACAGCAGCTGGTTCTCGTCCAGGTCGGCACGCAGGTCGCCGCTTTCGCGGCACTGCACGATGGTGCGGCGCATGGCCGCGTGCCAGGTCTGGACCGAGGCCGTCAGCGCATCGCGCACCGGCCCCGTGCGGTCGTCGAACTCCACGGCGCCGCTGATATAGATACAGCCCGAGTCCAGCTCGATCGAAGTGCGCTTCATCCAGTTGTCGAACAGCGCCCGCAGACGCGCCACGCCGCGTGGCGCCTCCAGCGCGGGAAAGAACACTTCCTGCTCGAAACGGTCGTGGTACTCATGCACCACGGAAATCTGCAGCTCCTCACGCGAGCCAAAATGCGCGAACACGCCGGACTTGCTCATGCCCGTCAGCTCGGCCAGAGCGCCGATGGACAGGCCCTCAAGCCCGATGTGCGTGGCCAGGTTGAGGGCAGCCTCCACAATAGTGGCCTTGGTCTGCTGCCCCTTGTGCAGCGCGCGGCGGGGCGCGGGCGCGGCAGCTTCGTGCACGGAAGAGCCCGCCTTGGGATCGGCCGTGGCGTCAGCGGTCAAACGGGTGGTGCGGCGTGGGGCGGAAACGCTGGACATGCGAAATTCTTGTTAAAACGAACGTTCGTGCTATTTTGCATGGAAAGCTTGTCGCGGCGAAGACATGCGGGGGAAAACACCTAGCTTGTGGGCAGGCGCAAAAAAGCCAGCAGGTGCCGGCTTGGTTGTTTGTCACGCCTCAGAGCAAGTCATGCCTCCACGGCAAATACCTTGATGCCCTTGAAGCGCATGTGGCGTTCGGGTGGCAGGTCGGCGTTGATCATGGCTTCGGTCAGCTCCCAGACACGACTGTCCTCGAAGTGAATGGAGAAAGTGATGATGCCTTGCTTTATCTGGGCCGCAACTACGCGCTCGCGCCCATCTCGGCTACGGAACGCAAAACGAAATGAGTCATCGACAAGCAATATTTCTCCCGACTTTCGCAGTTCCGCTCTAAAAAACAATCTCCCCCCTACAGATACAAATACCTCAGAGAGCTCCTTTGAATACTCAAATTCTGAATTCTGATCAGAAGCAATTTCTACAATATGAACTTCTGGCATATTATTTTCAATTGACAAAAAACTCACACCATCCCATTTTTTACCAATGTCAGATTCATCATATTTTTGACGATTAATCATATTGCTCTCTTTTATGAGATATGGCGTCTGCAAAATTGAAAATGCAATTCCATTTTCGTCAATTTGCGCATAATAATACATAATCCAATCCTTCAATTAAACTCTATAACTTCCCATGAGGTTGAAATCGGACCAAATCCGTTGTTATTACCTTTAAAAGAAGTTATTTCCAACTGGCTTGAATTAATAAGCTGCGCCTCAATAGTCGAGTAGTTTTCACCACCAGGATAGCCCTGCGTAAGTACATTAACCATTGTTTTCGCAGGATTCACAGGAGATATCGTTACATTGATCGAAAAATGTCCACTTTGTGGAGCTGTCTTTCCTCTCTGTACGCCCTTCACTCCACCACCCCCAAAAAGCTGAGAAAAATTCGGCATTTCTTACACCCATCCTTTCGCTGAGCCGGAATACACAAGCGAGCCGGCTGCCCGCAGAACATCGAGAGTCATCACGCCGCTCGCTCCGCGGATGAGAGCGCCATTGGGATGGATGGCCACGGCCATCGAATCGGACAGGTCCGTGATCTGGACCACATCGCTCAGTGCCGGCGCTGCCGGCAAAGTGAGCGTGAGCGCCGCTTCGATCACGTAATGCATGCGTGTCTGCGCCAGCGTGTCGGAGCTGATGCGCTGGATGGGGGCCGACATGGGCGCCCCCATCACCCACCAGTTGACGGTATCGGAGCTGGGGTCATTGCCGCCGCTGCCGGCAAGCTTGCGGCGGTAGTTGAGGCCATTGGCCGGACTCCAGACCACGGCGCCCTCCGCATAGGCTGTGCCCGCAGTCCATTTCACGGCACCAGCGGCTGCCGCAGCAGCTATGGCGCTTTGCGCGGCGGCGGCCTCGGACTGCGAGGCACCGCGCGCAGCGCCCTCGGCTGATCCGGCGCGCTCCTCTACATGCAATGCGTTGGTGTAGGTCGCATCGTTCGTGGCGTTGATCTGCTGGCGATGCGATTCGAGCTGCCCCAGCAGGGCATCGGCATGCGCGTCGAAATCGGGATCTCCGACATAGGGAGCGACGGGAAGTTGTGCAATCAGAGGTGGTTTGACAATAGGCATTACATGGACTCCAAATCAATTTGGCTGTACGAGTCTTTCGCGTTGTTGAGGTCGATGGGAAAGCGCCGGTAAGGGCCGAAGATCGACGCGGCTTCGGCATATCCATCGGTGGTGTCGTCATCCAGTGCAGCCCACAGTGCCGGGGCCGCATCCAGCTCCCTGCGCAGACGCAGTGCGGTATCGACGTTGTCCTTGGGGATGCGGACCTTAATTGAAAGAGTTGGAACGCTGCGCACCGGCTGCAGCTTGATGCCGCCGTACTTGTCGCGCTCGACCACCGAAAAATTCAGCGCGTCATTGCGCGGCGCCCATTCCGCATCGCCAATCCAGCTCTTCATGCCTAGTGCCGCATGCTCCACACGTACCGGGCGGCCACCTGCACGCACCAGCGTGACCACGATTTCCGCTCCGGTGAATGGAGGCAGGTCCGATATCAGAACCGTGGGAATCAGCGGAAATTCGCCAAAGAAATAGCCTGACCAGGTGCGCGTGGCGCGCGCGTTCAGCTTGCGCTCGCGTTGGGCGACGACGGCGCCCGCGGACTTGACCTGCATCACCACCTTGTCGGCCTGTACCCCCCGCATGAACAGGGTGTCGAAGCGCTTGCCTGGGCGCAGGGTGAAGCTCAACGTCGCAGGGGCTTCGGTGGCATCGTTCGTGAGATGGCGGAACATGGCCCAGCGATTGCTGGGACGCAGGGGCATCCAGCGCCTGGAGTCCTGTTCGGGAGGCGTCGCATCGACTCCCGCAATGCTGTTCTCATAGCGCATCTGCGTCTCCAGCCGCAGAACCTGCGCGCCACGTTCATAGTGGGTTATTGGCGACCACAGTTTCTCGCCTGCAGAGGCATCCACCTCCGGAACACTGCAGTCGATCAGGCCAGTCGCCGTGATGGGCATGGGGGGGACAACTATCATGGTTTCCTCAAACGATGTTCCACCAGATGTTGGTGCCGTCCTTCCAGACGCACACCAGCCGAAAGCCACCCACGGCCACGTCGCAGACGAGATGGCTGTCGTGGCCATGGATGTAGGTGCCCGACTCCTGCCGGGCAACGGTGAACTGCGCGGACGCAGGCCAGGTGAGGTGAAGATTCGTGAACTCGACGAAATCGCCGAGCGCAACCTCGCTCTTCTTGGGCAGATGCATGGTGATCGCGCCGCCACCCGTCCAGATGGCATAGCGCCCCCCGAGCTGAAGCACGCCACCATTGGCCTCGCGCAGATAGCCGGCTCTTGCCAATTCGCGACCCCACGCCAGGGTTGGAATGGCCACCGGGCCCTGGGGTCCGGGAACGCCGGCATCTCCCTTGGCACCTGCCGTGCCCGGTAGACCCTGGGGTCCTGTTGCTCCCTGCGGCCCCTGCAGTCCCTGAGCCCCCACATCCCCCTTGGGCCCGGCAGGCCCCTGAAGTCCTTGCTGCCCCTGCAGGCCTTGCACGCCGGCCTCGCCTTGAGGACCTGTCGCCCCACGCGGACCTGTTGCTCCCGCAGCGCCCGGATCACCCTTCGGTCCCTGCGGGCCGGCGATGGCCGCCGCAGCGATGGCATACGTGCGGCCCGTCCGGCGCAGCAGTGTCAGGTCGCCCGGCATCAACGATGCCGCCTGCTCGAGTTGATCAATCGTTGGCATCAGAGCTCCAATACGGCGCTGCCGCCAGCCGATTGCATGGCCATGCCGCCACGCGTTACACGCAACAGCACCTCAGCCGTATCGCGCACATGCTGTTTGATGTCCTGCAAGGCAGGATCCTGCTGTTCGATAGCGCGAATCAGGCGCTCGATAGCCAAAAGCAAGGGATTGCCAGCAGCATCCGCACCACCGATCAGCGCCTGTCCCAGTTGGCTCTGGTTCCAAAGGCGCGCCGGTCCGGTGGCTTCGATCTCCCAACCGCTTTCACCCACCATGCGCAAGCCACCACCGTGCAGGCCACCTTTCGCGAAGGCCGGAATGCCAGCGCCTTCGAACCACCTGCGCCAATCGGATTCATAAAGACCGGAAAGCTCCGCCAGATCTGCGGCGGTCAGCTTGTTGTCCTTGATCCATTGGTTCAGTCCGCTGGCGTCCCCGGTTCCGTCGAAGGCGTGGTAGCCATCGTTGTACTTGTCCAGATGCGCTACACGATCCTTGTCAGTGACTGGCTCATACCAGGTGCCACCCGAACCATCCGTGCGTGCCCGGCGGTAACGCGCATCCTGGCCCGCTCCAGGCGAAGGCGCCCCCCCAGGCCCCAGTACGGCCACATCGCCTCCCCCAGGGCCGGACTTTCCGCCGCTCTTCTCCTCCAGCAGCTTTGCCTGGAAATCACGCACCGCTTCATCGACGCTGCGCACGCTGATGTCTATGCCACGAGCAGCGTCCAGTTGCTGCTTGGCGGAAAGGATCAGTTCATCCAACCGCG
Organism: Delftia sp. NA_296.1; assembly: GCF_052692095.1. Classification (NCBI taxonomy): domain Bacteria; kingdom Pseudomonadati; phylum Pseudomonadota; class Betaproteobacteria; order Burkholderiales; family Comamonadaceae; genus Delftia; species Delftia sp. NA_296.1. The sequence goes on from NZ_JBQZGF010000002.1 coordinate 126,125, forward strand.
CCAAGGAAGTCTCTTCGGCCGCCAATTGCTGTTCGGCCACGGACAGCTGCTCCTGCCCCTTCTCACCGAGTTGTTCCAGATCTGCGGCCAGCGCTCGCCTTGCCCGCTCCTCATCGATACGACTGGCGTAGGCCGTGCGCGAAAGGCCATCGCGCGCCGCAGTGATGGCTTCGTCGAGTGCTTTTTGCTCTGGCAGGTAGCCGGTATTTCGGACAGCCGAGACTGCATCCTGGATGAACCGTCCGGCCAACGATGCATCCATTGCAGCAACCGTATCGACCTCACCCCAGAGATCACGTGCGGCACCGCGCGCCAGGTCCACCACGCCACGTGCAAGCTCGACCTGCTCGCGGGCGGCATCCAGACGCGCCTGAGCCAGGGTGCGCTCCGCATCGACGGAACGCTGCAGCAGGCTCCACGCCGCATCCGTATCGGCCTCGTTCTTCTTCCTCGCCTCCTGCGCCTGCTCCTCCTGCTTGCGCTTGGCTTCCTCCGCCTGTTTGGCCGAAGCCGCCGCAGCATCCTCGGACGTCTTGGTAACGGCCTTGAACGTGTCGTTGAGCTTGAGCAGCTCGGCAGCGGTCTCGGCCGAAGACTTACCGGTGCCGCCGATATTGCCGATCAGCTTGTCCATACCGGCAGTGAAGTCGGCCAGCGACGTGCTGGTGTTTGCCAGGTTCTCGAGATCAGCCGCGAGTTTCCCGATATCGCCCGAACCTTCTCCCAGGGTGGAGCTGGCCCAGTCCTTGAAGGCACCAGTCTTGGCCATGTCCTTGAGGCCTTGCGTGCCCTGGACCTTGGAGATGGCGTCCTTCAATACCTTGGCATTCGCCTCCTCGGAGTTGGCTGCCTTGAGCTTGTCCTCCACCAGCTTGCGGAACCGGGCCTGGGCGTCGTCGGCATCCAGGTCGATGTCCACGCCCAAGTCCTTGAGCTTGCTGCCCACCTCGCGCTTGGCGATGGTCTTGCGCTCGTCCTCGCTGTAGTAGTTCTGGTAGAAGCTGCCGGCGTTGGCGTTCAGCGCCTCGATGCCGCCCGAGGCCTTGATCAGGGACTCGAAGGCCAGGTCGGTAAGGTCGGCAAAGCCCGTGATCTTCTTGCCCAGTTCCTCGAAGGAGCGGCCGATCAGGTCGATGGTCTGGAAGGCTGCCTGCAGAGCCTCGACATTGGGTGCTTCGCCCAGCGAGTCCAGCGTGGTGCGCATCCAGCTGGGCAGGTCCGCCTTCTTGAGTTCGGACACCAGCAGGGAACCGGTCTGGCCCAGGAAGGCCTTGTAGGCCTCTTCCGGGTTGTTGCCCAGCGAGCGGTTCTCGAAGCCGGCCAGCACTGTGCCCGTCACCTTGTCGATGATCTTGGCATAGCCGTAGGCATCCTCGTCGGTGTACTTTCCGTTGACGGCAAAGCCGCCGACCAAGTCAATGCCGCGCGCGCTACCCGTCGCGTATTTGCTGAGGGACCCATAGACCGAGGCCAGGCCATCCAGGCTGGTCTTGAGCTGCTTTTCGACGGCATCGCTGTGGCGCTGCGTCAGGTCGTCATACCAGTCTCCGGCCGCACGGCCGAACAGCTGTTCGGCGGCCTTGTCGTTGCCGACGCCAGCGGTGCTGTAGGCGGCACCGGCGTGGTTAGGGCCGCGGGAGCCGAAAACATCGCTGCTGAGCAACGAATACAGTGCCAAGCCCCCAGCGATCCATGGCATCGCAGCGCCCAACCCCATTGCGCTACCCGCGGTTCCGGAGCCCAGCCCAGCGCCGATGGAGCTCGCACCTGCCCCGGAGGCAGTCAAGCCCAGCCCGCCTCCAGCCGTAAGGCCTAAACCGCCTCCAGCGGTCAACCCAAGACCTGATGCAGCTGCTGTCGAACCGCCGAAGCCAAGCCATCCCCCAACGGTTCCCGCCAGACTGCCTAGCATTCCGCCGCTGCCAGCCAGAGACAAAAAGTTGCCTGCGTTGCCGGCCAACCCGAGCAAGCCGCCTGAACCCGCCCCGCCGAGCCCCAGCGCCGCGCCAAGGTTGCCGATGAATCCTTGCAGTTGCGCTATCACAGGCATGACAAGCGGCCGCGCGAACGCCTTGTACATCTCATCGGCCACCGTGGCCTTGAACGTCGCGCTCAGGTTCTTGGTGAACGTGCGCCAGCCTTCCGTACCGTTGGCCAGCATGTCTGCGAAGCCCTTGCGGAACATCTCGTCCATCTGGTCAACGGACTTCTGGGTTTCCTGCATGCGGGTGCGCTCGGCGACATTGGCCTTGGCCTGGTTCGCAGCGGCGGTGGCGTCTTCCTTGAGCTTCTGGGCAGCTGCGGCGTCCGTGGGATTCTTGGCCGCGATGCCCTGCAGCTTTTTCTGGAGATCTATCTCGATCCTGTACTGCGCCAGGGCAATCTCCCGATCGCGCTGCGACATGGCGGCCAGGGACTGTTCGAACTGGGTCGCCTCGTTGGCCTCCTTCACGCTTTGCGCGTACTCGGCCACCATGCGTGCCGAGTCGTTATAGCCTTTGACCCTGGCGAGTTCGCGCGTGGCATCGGCCTCTTTGCCCACGGCCTCGGCGACGTCCTTCGAGCATCGGACGCTCTCTTGCTTGGCTGCGTTGTCTTGCAGTTCCGCGATGATCTTTTCGACCTGCTCCTGCCGCAGCTGTCCCAACGCATCGCCAGTCAGACCGATCGCGAGGGTCTCCTGCCGGGCGAGGTCCAGGTTCTTTTCTGCCAGTTCGGCCTTGGTCTGGTGTTCCTTGACGAGCTGCGCCACCTCCTGCTGCCTTTTCTGCAGTTCCTGATCGCGCTTGAGCTCCTCATTGTCCTGCTGCGTTCTGGCTGGCGCGGCCGGTGGTGCGTAGCTGACGGTGCGGGGTACCGCAGGCGGCTCTTTCTTCTGCGCAGGCGCATCGGTTTTCTTGCTTTGCTCCTGCGGCTGTGGCTGTGGCTGTCCCACCAGCGGCGGATTGATGAACCCGCGGCCACCGCCTGCATTGCGCTGACCCTGTGCCGCCATCAATTCGCGCTGCACCTGCTGCAGTTTTTCGACCAGGCGCTGGGCATCGTCATGGGCCGTGCGCACCCACACATTGCGCGATGTCGCTGCCCCCTTGGCCTGCAGCATCTCCAGTTCAGCCCTGGCGCGCGGAAGCTCCTTGGCCAGATAGGCTGCCTTTTCCGCATTCGACTGGAAGGCCGTGCTGATGTATTGCAAGCCCGCCGCGCGCCCGGCGATGTTTCCCAGCCCGCTGCTGATCTGGCCCAGGAAGCCCGACCCGTTGTCACGCGCGCGCGACATGGACTCCGAAAAGGCGTTCATGTCGTTGGCCGCTGCATTCATGCCAAAGGAGATCATCTGGCTGATGCCGGAATCTCCCACGGCGGACTTGAGCTTGTCCCAGGCGTTGGCCATGCGTTGGGTGCCGGCATCCAGCCTGTCCGCCGCCTTGTCCGTCCCCTCTCCCAGGGAGCTTTGCAGCGCCTGCGAGAAACGGGGCAGAAAGTCCTGCGTCACGACCTCGCCGGTCTTCAGCATCTGGGAGAACCGCTCTTGTGTCACATCCAGGGCCTGAGCGCCGACCAGCGCCGCATCCGGGATATGTCCCAGTTTCTCGCTGAAGTCCGACGCGCCTATCGTCCCCTTGCCCATCAGGTCGAGTACGGCTGCCAACGAGGCATTGCCCTGCTCCACGGAAAGGCCCATGGCAGCGTTGGCCGAGGCAATCCCCGTGAAGATGGTCTGCACCTGCGCGCCTTCCAGCGCCGTACCTCGCGCCTTGGTGGCGAAGTCGGCGTAGGCCTGGCCGGTGGCATTGAGCTGCAGGCCCAGCCGATCGGCCAGGGCCGTGACATAGGCAAGGTCCTGCGCGCCCTTGCCGCCGGTGGCAAGGTCCAGCCGCGTACGCAGATTCTCTGTCTGGGCACTGGCCGTATAGAGCGCCTCTCCCACCTTGGCCGCCGAACCCGCCACCTCCAGCAGGGCATTGGCGCGGCCTGCAATCTTGCCCATGGAAGTAGACAGGCTCTCGACATCGACGCTGGCACGCGCCGATACAAGTCCCGTATCCGTTGAGGCACCTGCGAACTGCGACATGCCGGCATACGCCTGCTGCAGCTTGCCGTGGAGTTTGTCGAGCTCCTGGGAGAACTGGGCATTCTGCGCACGCAGCTCGCTCAGGCTGGGCGTCTCGGCGATGCCTATGCTTTTGACCGCTGTACTCATGCTGATCTCTGTTCGGTATGCTTGACCGCTTGTGTTTGTCTTGAAAGGCCGGAGCCGAGGCCCCTATGCCTCAGCCCCGGTTGAGCTGGCGCAGCGCCTGCGCCTCCAGTACCTGCAATTGCGCGAAGACCTCGCCGCGCTGCGCGGCGGGCACCGCGTAGCGGCGCATCACGATCTCGACCCCGGCGTAATCAAGCCCGTCCCAGTGCCACTGGCCCCAGGGCGTGGCCGTCCTGCGCCACTGGGTGGAGCAGCCGAGGTACACGCTCCAGGCCATCGCATGCTCCGGCCACAGTTCGTAGTCCTCGGGGTGCTGGCGTTGCAGATCGCCGGGCACCATCCGGTCGGGATCGATCCCCATCTGCGCGCACTGGGCACGCAGCTCGTCGTCTACGAGATAGCGGTCTGCGCCGTCGAGGCCGAGGTGATGCCGGACAGCGCCACGAAGTTTTTTGTGGCGGCATCCCGCTGGTGCACGTTGAGTCCGTCGAACCAGGCCACGGCCATGGCCTGCTCCAGTCCCGGGTAGGCCTCCTCGGCCGCCAGGCGCTCGTCGCGGCTGTAGGGCACGGGTGTTCCTTCGTCGCCCAGCATCCCCTCCCAGCCCACAACCACTTCGTCGAGCAGCTCAGGGATGGTCATGCGCCGTACCTCCTGCGAGCCATCGGGCTGCGAGGCGGGCTTGCCGACGACGATGAGTTCATTGATCTCGTCACGCCGCGCCTTGCCCAGGCGCTTGAACACGACGGCAAAGTGATGGGCTCCGAACCTGCCCTCATCGACGGGCAGGTACAGCGTTGCGGGAACGGAGATGGTGGGCTTGAGCCCGGAAATCTTGACGGCCATGGTGATCCTTGGATGTGTAGTTGTCAGGCAGGGAGGTGACGCGTCAGATCTCGATGGACCATTCGTCGTTGCCCGCGTCGGAGGGAATGAACGACAGGGGGATGGTGATCATCTGCACGCCATCGCTGTCGCTGTAGGTCGGCTTGCCGATCTGGGCTCGCGCGCTCTTGAAACTGACGGTGTTGGTGGCGCCGGGGCCGTGCTTGAGCGTGACGGGCACGATGGCGCTGGCACGCGCCAGGCCGATCCAGTCCTTGGTGGCCACGCTGGTGTTCTCGAAGGTGACGCTGCCCGTGGACTTTCGGTCCGTGATTTCCACGGTGTCCACGTTCATCAGGTCGCGCTTGACCACCTGGTTGCCGCACTTGAAGCTGAAGGCGCTGCAGGCCACCGCCAGGCCGTCGAGGGTCAGTTGGGTGTTGGTCTTGTTGACGCCCAGGGGAGCGACGAAGTCGCTGTAGTCCACTGCCGGCAGGGCCTCATCCACGGCGGGGACGAAGGATCCCGTGAACTCGAACTTCCACTTGGGAATGGCCTTGGCATCGGTGCTGAACTCCACCTCGCCGCGTGCACCATGCATCTTGTAGAGGGTGCCGTCCACGTTGCCGTAGATGGTCACGCTCTGGATGCCGTCGGTCACGGGAGAGAAGACCGTCTTCACGCCAGTCTCGGTGCTGGCGCTGGCGGCGCACGCACGCAACAGGTCGGTCACGCCGGGACGCTCACCCGCTGCGGCCACACCCGCGAATTCCACGGAGAACGCCACCTTCTGGTATTCGGTGACCAGGGTGCTGCCGCTGGAGCCGAAGAAGGGACGGATATTGTTGCGCTCGACCACATCGCCCTCGATGGGGGTGAGGGTCACGTCGCTGACCAGCATGGCATTGGCCGCCAGCGGCACGACGGCCGTGCCGACAACGGTTTCAACCAGGGCCAGGAGGGCCATCTTGCGCATGATCTTTGCTGCCATTTGGAAAATCCTTTGAAGAGATGAAGAGAGGTTTCGCGGCCTCGGGCGCCGTTCTCCAGCGCCGCGGGCCACAGGGGTTGCGGGAAAGTTGCGGGTATCCGGTCTAGGCCCGGTTCGGGGGTGTGCAGGTCACAGGTAGCTCCAGGTTCTGAGTTGCAGGACAACGGAGTGGCAACGCACTCCCGCGAAATCCACAGGCTCGGCACGCACGAGTTGCACGCCATCGGTGCTGTCGTCGCTGCCTGCCAGGGGGCCGGGCTGGCAAACGCCACCCAGGGTCGGATCGGCTCGCACCAGGGCGCGGAACTGCTCGACCAGGTCGTCAAGCAGCAGCTCGCTGGCCTGGGTGTCGGCGATGGCCAGGTAGCCATGCAGCGTCCATTGGTGCACGCTCACCGTGCGGGCCGTGCTGCTGCCGTGCTCGGCCGTGCTGCTTCTGCGCAGCCACCAGCCGCGGACATGGGCCGTGCCTGCTGCAGGCGGCGTGTACGTGAACAGGGCGGCCAGCTCGGCATCGCTGGTGGCATGGCGTTCGCGGTCCTGCACAACGCCGATCTGCGGCACCGAGGCCAGGATGGCCACGATGGCGTTGCGATGCTGGGCCAGTGCATTCATGAGCGCAGCACCGGAAAGGCCGCTGCCACGCTCGCCGCAGCCTCGGCCACGATGGGCCGCAGATGAGCGGCAAAGAGCAGGAACAGTTGTGCGATGGCGTACATGGGTCACTCCGTGGGGGACGCAGAAAAAGATGCGTCGTTGCGATGGAGTGACTGTGCCGAGACAGGCAAAAATGAATAAGGCCTGCATATGCAGGCCCGATTTCAGCGTCCACAGGAGCGCGCCTTCTCAGGCGCAGCGGATCTGGATGCCAGGCACATGTGCCTTGGCCCGGCACATCCCAACGGCCAGGCAAGCGCAAACGTCCTGCCGCTCGGGCAGGCACGGACGCACGAAAGAGGTGGACGAGAAAGGCTGGGAGAAGACGGAAACGCCCAGGCTCGCCTCAGGCCTGCGGCAAAGTCTCTGGAGCGGTACCGGGCGGCGCGGCCCGGGGGCTAGAGTTCTCCGCCGTGCCAGAGGACCCGGCCGCAGATGCGCAGCCGGTTGGCCGCTTCGCCTTCCAGGACCTGGGGCGGATAGGCGGGGTTGTAGCTGACGATGCGCACACCGCCCGTGCTGAAGTCGCGCTCCAGCAGCTTGACGTAGTTCTCGCCCTCCAGCTCGATCACATAGACACCATCCTGGGTCAGCGTATCGACCGAGGTGTTGACCAGCAGGATGTCGCCGTCGTTGATGCGGTCCGCCATGGATCTTCCACGGGCACGCACGATCTTGGCGTTGTGCCTGCCCAGTCCTTTGGACTGCAGCCAGGACGTACGGAAGGCGAAGCGGCCTATCACCTTGTCGGGGCCGTTGACGGCCCCATGCCCTGCGCTGACGTGCGCATCGAGCATCTCGATCTGCGTGAACTCGTCTTCGGCCGCCCCACCATGCCGAGCGACAGGCTTCGCCGCGCCCGTGCCGTTGAAATACTCCAGCGGCCGGCCCGCTCGCTGCGAGGCCCGCAGCAGTTGCCGTGCTGGCACTTCGCCGCGCTTGCGCCATGTCCGCACCGTTTCAGGCTGAACCTCCATGCCGGCCATCCAGTCGGGTCCCAAGGCTTCAGCCATGCGCGCCAGTACCTCATCAACGTTGGATGTAAGCGCATAAGTCACAGGTTTTGCAGGCATGGCGAATCTTGACAGTGGTTCGTTATGGACCAAGAATATGGTTCAAATTGAACCGTTTCCTTTTGAACCAAGAGCGTACAGCCAAAATGCATTCCGAACACCATCCGGCACCTGCCTTCCAGGGCTTTCGGCCTGCTGCCCTGCCCCCCACCATCGGCATGCACGCGCCCGTGGCAGCTGCCTTGGACCAGCATCATGGCACTTGCAGCGATCTGCTTCCGCCCCTGCTGCAGGACTTCGAGCGCCTGATCGGGCTGCAGCCCACGATGGCCCTGGTGCAGCGCTGGGGTGGACTGCGCATCTACATTCCCACACCGGACAAGGTCACAGCCGAGCATCCCTATGCGGCCACCATCGGCGTGCCAGCCTTGCTCAAGCTCGCCCGTGAGTATGGAGGCCTGCCCCACTTCCAACTGCCCAGGGCAGCGCGTGCACTGCAGGCACTGCGCAACCAGCGCATCGCCGCAGACTACGCCACGGACAAGACGGCCCGGCAACTGGCTGCCGAGCATGGGATTACGGAAGGCCAGGTGGGGCGCATCGTTGCGGCGCTGGGCGTGACAGCACCGGCCAGGCGACGGCGCAATCTCGTGGGCTGAGCACAGCCACCGCGACGAAGCAAGGCCCTGGTCGCAAAAAAAGCCACCGGCGCAAGCGGGTGGCTTTGCTGCAAAGCGGACCCTGGGGTCCGCTGGGCCATGTTCAGACCATCAAGGCCAGGCTGGCTTCCAGATGCTCAGTCGGCAGGCGGCGGAAACCCGAGCGCGCGTAGCGCTGCAGGCGGCCCAGCGCGAACGATGTCAGCACGCTGGCGGCCACCTGTGCATCGACCGTCGGGGCGGAAGAGCCCAGCGCACCGGCGGCGGGGCGCAGGCACTGGCGCAGCGTGGATTCGATGCGGTCGAAGAACTGGTTCATGCGGGCCTGCAGGCGCTCGTGCTCGAAGACGATGGCATCGCCCACCATGACGCGCACCATGCCGGGGTTGCGCTCGCCAAACTGCAGCACCAGGGAGATCACGCGGCTGGCCTGGCGCATTCCATCCACTGCGGGCCGCTCTTCCTCCGGCACATCCCGCCCGACGATCTGCTGCACCAGCGTGAAGACGGATTGCTCGATGAACTCGATCAGTCCTTCGAACATCTGGGCCTTGCTGGCGAAGTGGCGGTACAGGGCTGCCTCGCTGACGCCCAGATGGGCCGCCAGCGCTGCCGTGGTGATGCGTTCTGCGCCCGGCTTCTCCAGCATGGCCGCAAGCGCCTGCAGGATCTGCTCGCGCCGCTCCCCGGGTTTGGGGCGTTTGCGCGCAGGCGTAGGGGCGGAAGCGGAGGCGGCTTCGTCGGAAACGACATCAGCGCCAGGAGCGGATAAAGGCGACAGGACTTCAGACTCGGACATAAGCAGATCAACTATTTGTAAGTAATTCTCTCACAGCCCTCGGCGGCAACTCCGCACAAAGCTGTCCCCATGAGCGCAACCGTCAGGATCGCTTGCCTGTTGCTTGCGCTGCTATTGTTTCCGAGAGCATGGCCGGCATTTGCAATGGAAGCTCCAAGCGTACCAGCAGGCCCTTGCCCTGCGCTGCGGCACCGAAAGCCAGAGTGCCCTGGTGCAGCAGGGCGATTTCTTCGGCAATGGCCAATCCCAGCCCCGTGCCGTCGCCGGCCGCGCCCTGCGCGCGGTAAAAGCGCTGCGTGATCTGCGAGCGCTCGGCCTCGGGCACGCCGGGGCCGTCGTCCTCGATCTCCAGGAAGGCCCAGCCTTGCGGCTCATCCGCAGACTGTGCCGCGCCATGGTACATGCCGCAGCGCAGCGTGACGCTGCCGCCGGGGGGCGTGTACTTGATGGCGTTGTCCACGAGGTTGGACACCAGTTCGCGCAGCAGCCAGCTGTGGCCCCAGACACTGGCCGGAGCAACGTCAAGGCCGAAGTCCAGCCCCTTGGCGCTGGCCTGGTCGAAGAACATTTCCAGCATGCTTTCGCACAGGTCCTTGAGGTCCACCTTCTGCAGCGGCTGGACTTCGGCATTGCGGGCGTCGGCACGTGACAGCGCCAGCAGCTGGCGTGCCAGCTGCGAGGTGCGCCGCGTGGCGTCGCGCAACTGCTCGATCTGCGTCACGCTGAGCACCACCTGGGCCTCGGTGCCCTTGCGCCTCGCCTCGGCCTGGGCAGCCTGCGCGCTCAGCGCCCAGGCCTCGACCTGGGCTTGCAAGGCCGCCAGCGGCGTGCGCAATTGATGGGCCGCATCGGCCACAAAGCGCCGCTGGCCTTCGGCCTGTGCGTTGACCAGTGCAAACAGGCGATTGAGCGAGCGCACCAGCGGACGGACTTCGGCCGGCGAGCTGTGCTCCGAGATGGGACTGAGGTCGCGCGGCGAGCGCCGCTCCACAGCCTGGGTCAGGGTCAGAAGCGGCCGGAAAGCCCGGCTGACCGACCAGTAGATGGCGATGCCGGCACCCGCGATCAGCAGCACGCTGGGCAGCAGCACATGCAGCAGCAACTGGCGCACCCATTGCTGGCGCACATCGCCGCCATCGGCCAGCACCAGCACCATTTCACCGGCGCCATAGGTTTCGGCGCGCATGACGGCCACGCGGTAAGTCAGGCCATCATGCTCCTGGCTGTGGAACTCGGCCAGCGGCGTGGAAGGCACGTCGAAGCGGATCCAGGTGTCGCCGGCAACGACATGGCCCTGCAAGTCACCTATGGCATATCCGACGTCGTCGCCGCGCTGGCGCAAGACGTCCTCGATGGCGGGCGTCAGCGCCACCAGGGGCGGCGTTCCCTCGGCGATCGACGGCGCCAGCACCGAATCGGCCAGCGCAGGCAGCAGGCGCAGCAAGCGCTGGTCATGCTGGGTGGAGGCTTCGTCTGCCGAGCGATAGCCGAACCAGCCGCCCATCAGTGCCAGCAGCGTCAGCGGCACCACCAGCAGCACCAGCAGGCGAAGGCGCAGATTGGCCGTCATGGGCGGTCAGCGCCTGGGACCATGCGCCATGTCCGCATCAGGCGGCGGTATGCGAGAGTTCCAGCCGATAGCCGAAGCCCCGGATGGAACGAAGCGCCACGCCATGCGGCTCCAGCTTGCTGCGCAGGCGAGAGACATAGACCTCGACGGCATTGGGCGTGATCTCGCGGTCCCAGCCCGTGAGCGCCTGCAGCAGCTTGTCCTTGCTGGCAGGCTTGGGCGCGTGGATCAGCAGGTATTCCAGCACGGTCCATTCGCGCGGACCCAGGTCGATGGGGAGCAGCTTTCCCTCGCTCTCATCGTCTTGCGCAGGCTGGCGCGCGCCGGCGCGGCGGCCTGCTGTGTCCAGCTCGATGGGACCGAAGCTCAGGACGGCCGATGTGGCTGCCTGCGAGCGGCGCAGCAGCGCGCGCAGCCGGGCCAGCAGTTCGGGAAGCTCAAAGGGCTTGACCATGTAGTCGTCGGCGCCCTGGTCCAGGCCCTGCACGCGGTCCTGCAGCGCATCGCGCGCCGTCAGGATCAGCACGGGCATGGCCGAGCTCTCCACCGCGCTGCTGCGCAGGCGGCGTGTGAGCTCCAGCCCGTCGATGCCCGGCAGGCCGATGTCGATCACGGCCAGGTCGAAGGCTTCCTGGGCCAGCACCTCCAGGGCGCGCTCGGCACTGCCGACCCAGTCCACGGCATACCCCGCATCGGACAGCCCCAGCTTGATGCCGCTGGCCACCATCACATCGTCTTCCACAAGAAGCAAACGCATATCAAACCTAAAAAACAAAAGCCGCCCAAAGGCGGCTTGCAGCAAACCGGCCCAGGCCGTCAGACCACGCCCGGGCCATGCGCGATGGTAACGCGAACCGCAAAGTCCGCGCCATCGGGCCTCAATGGCTGCGGATCATGGTGCCGTAGGCCTGGTCGGTCAGGATTTCCAGCAGCATGGCATGCGGCACGCGGCCATCGATGATGTGCACGGCGTTGACTCCCGCCTTGGCGGCATCCAGGGCGCCGCTGATCTTGGGCAGCATGCCGCCCGAGATGGTGCCGTCTGCGAACAGCGCGTCGATCTCGCGTGCCGTGAGGTCGGTCAGCAGGCTGCCGGCCTTGTCCAGCACGCCGGGGGTATTGGTCAGCAGCACGAGCTTTTCGGCCTGCAGCACGGTGGCCAGCTTGCTGGCGACCACGTCGGCATTAATGTTGTAGCTCTCGTTTTCCTCGCCAAAGCCGATGGGGCTGATCACGGGGATGAAGGCGTCATCCTGCAGTGCGCGCACCACGCTGGGGTCGATGGAGACGATGTCGCCCACCTGGCCCACGTCGTACTCGATGTTCGGATCCTTGTTGTCGACCATCTTGAGCTTGCGTGCGCGGATCAGGCCACCATCGCGCCCTGTCAGGCCCACGGCCTTGCCACCGGCCTGGTGGATCAGGCCCACGATGTCCTGCTGCACCTCGCCGGCCAGCACCCATTCCACGACTTCCATGGTTTCCGCGTCGGTCACGCGCATGCCCTGGATGAACTCGCCCTTCTTGCCCAGGCGGTTGAGGGCCGTCTCGATCTGCGGCCCGCCGCCGTGCACCACCACCGGATTCATGCCCACCAACTTCAGCAGCACCACGTCTTCCGCGAAGTCGGCCTGCAGGGCCGGATCGGTCATGGCGTTGCCGCCATACTTGATGACCATGGTCTTGCCATGGAACTTGCGGATGTAGGGCAGGGCCTGGGCGAGGATTTCGGCCTTGTCGCGGGGGGCAATCGAGAGGATATCGTTCATGGTGCTAGCCCTGGGGCGTGGAAGTAGTCAACAACAAGGCGGGCATTGTGCCGCAACTGCGCGGCAGTGTTGCATGCCCGGATGACGGAACGCCCATGGCGCCCGGACATCATCCATTGTTCTGCATCCAGCCAGGCAGCTTGAAGCGCACGATGGCCAGATAGGCGATCACATAGCTGACCACGAACAGCAGGCAAAAACCCACCAGAACGGGCGTGTTGCTCCAGAACAGCAATGCCGGCACCACGGTCAGCAGCGTGAAGGCCCACAGATAGGGCGAAGTCCGGTTATTGCGGCGCAGCATGCGCCGTGCCAGATCGTCGTCGAACACGCCGCGCACGATGCGCCGGTAGATCAACTGGTGGAAATGCAACGCATCCGCCATGCCCGGCGACATGCCGCGCATCAGTTTGCGGTAAATGGAAAACACCGTCTCCCAGACCGGATAGATCAGCAGCAGCATGGGAAACCATGGCGAGACTGCGGAATTGCGCTGCACCAGGGCAATGCTGGCCAGGGCAATCGCCAGCCCCCAGACATAGGCCCCGCCATCACCTGCAAACATCATGCCGCGCGGGTAGTTCCAGACCAGGAAGCCGCAGGTGGCGGCGGCCAGCGTCACCAGCATGGCGGCCAGGGTCCGGTCCCCCACCTGCAGGGCCACGTGGGCCAGCGCCAGGCAGATGATGGTGGCCACCATACCGGCCAGCCCGTTGTAGCCGTCGATGATGTTGAAGGCATGGGGCAACCCCGTCAGGGCCAGCACGGCCAGGCCCATGCCCAGCCAGGGCATGGCCGGACCCAATGCCTGCTCCAGCCAGGGCCAGCCGAGCCGGGGCACAGTGAGGCCGCACAGCATAACAGCCAGCACGGCGCTCAGCAGGGTCAGCACCAGCCGGTAACGCACGCTCAGGCGCTGCGATACATCCTCGATGATCCCCCCGACCACGGCCGGCAGCATGGCGGCCAGGCACACGACAACCCACAACTGCATGCGCAGCGAGGAAGGATCTCCGCGCATGCTCAGCCAGGTGCCCACCCCCCAGGAGACGGCCAGTCCGAGGTACATGGGCACGCCGCCCAGCCGTGGCACCTCGCCCACATGGAAACGCTGCGGCTTGTCGTAACCGTAGGAACTCTTCGCGTACCGCCCGGCCCAGCGCACCAGCAGTGCACAGCCGGTGCAAGACACCATGAAGGCCAATACCGCCATCCAGATCACGATGGCTCCCCGTGCAGACTGCGCAGCGAGGTCGCTGCCTGCGGCAGGGCTCGGGCCTTGCGGTAGGCCGGACGGCTCCACAGCCGCAGCAGGCTGGCCACGTGCCATGCGCCATGGCGCAGGCTGCGCCGGCTCGCCCTCTGACCCGCATGGACGACAGGCAACTCACCGCGCCGAAGCTCTCCGCCCAGCACCCGCAGGCGAAGGCACAGATCCACATCCTCACAATACATATAGAAACCTTCGTCAAACCCACGCAGCCGCATCCAGCTGTCCCGGCCCAGCACCAGGCAGGCCGCATTGACCCATTCCACACGCTGCTCCACACGTCCGTGCAACTTGCGTCGCAGCAAATTCCAGAAAGATGGCAGCTCCCGCTCGAAATCCTGCAGCGTGCCGTCTTCGCCGATCTGCGGGGGATAGGCCAGGGCCAACCCCGGCCGGGCCGCCAGCGCCAGAAGCTCTTGCAGCGGCTCTTCCTGCGCTCCCCAGTACACGTCAGGATTGATCACGCAGACAAACGCCTCCCGGGCATTCGCCAGCGCCCGGTTGTGGTTGCAGCCAAAACCCAGGGGTTGCGCATTGCGCCGGATCTCCAGGACAAAAGGCCAGCCGGTCGCTGGAGCCAGGGGCTCCGGTTCGGGAATATTGAGCGTCAGCACCACGCGGGACATCGGCGCAAGGCGCGCCGACCCCAGGCATTCAAGCAGCCTCTGTATATGAGCGCCATGTCCGTGGCTCACCACCGACACGACCAACGATGAACCCATCAATGCCGCCCTTCAGATCTTCAAATTCCAACCCGCTTACCTGCGCCGAAAAAACGGCGGCTCCGAGTATTCAGCGGAAGGCGCCCGGAAGGCGTCAGCGGGTATGCCGTGATGCAAGGAAATGCAACAGCCGCACAAAATGTCATTAACCCGCCATGCCAAGCAATCACTGCGGTGGCCGGGATTATGATGCGCGACAATCTGCCGCCCGGACTTCCGGGATTTTTTGCGCCTGGCGTGGGCGTGCTCCGCCGCTCTCTGCGGACCGGCCACGGTCGACTGGCGCAGATGAATATGACGGGCGATCGATCCCTGCCCGGACCGCGCCTGGCACCTCATTTCCTATGACCACACCCATTCCCGATCCCCACGTCTACCTGCGCACCGTCGATCTGAACGAGCGCACGTCGCTGTCCGTGCTGGCCGGTCATGTCCGGGCCCAGGCGCACATATTGGATCTGGGCTGCGGCAGCGGCGCGCTGGGCGCCTTTCTCGCCGAGCACAAGCAATGCGTCTGCGACGGCGTCACCCTGAGCCAGGAAGAGGCCCGCCATGCCGCGCCCTTCTACCGCCATGTCCATGTGGCCGACCTGGAGGACTGCGACCTGGACCGGCTCTTCGGCGACACGCGCTATGACTACATCGTCTGCGCCGACGTGCTCGAGCACCTGCGCCAGCCAGAGCGCATCCTGGCTGCCTGCCGCAAGCGGCTGACATCCGAAGGCCGTCTGCTGATCTCCGTGCCCAATGCAGGCTACAGCGGCCTGGTGGCAGAACTGCTGCACGGCGAATTCCGCTACCGCGAAGAAGGCCTGCTGGACCGCACCCACCTGCGCTTTTTCACGCGGCGCTCGCTGTCGCGCTTTCTGGCCGAGCAAGGCTGGCAGGTGGACGACATCGACACTATCGAGCGCGCTCTTCCCGAATCCGAATTCCGCGTCGCCTACGACAGCCTGCCCCCTGCCGTTGCCCGCCACCTGCTGGCCACGCCCGATGCACTGGCCTACCAGTTCATCGCCAGTGCGGCGCCCGCCGCCCAGGCGCTGCCCATCGAGCCGCCGCTGAACTACCCCCAAGGGCATGCGCTGTTCACGGCCCAGCTCTACATGGCACGCGCTGGCCGCTATGAGGAAGAGAGCAAGCTCTCCACCACCGGCATCATTGGCCAGGCACGTCAGACATTGCGCTTTGCACTGCCCGACCACAACACTTCGCTGAGCCATCTGCGCCTGGACTTGGCCGACCGGCCGGGCTTCGTGCACCTGTACCGGCTGGCCTTGCTCGATGCGCAAGGCGCCGTCGTCTGGCAATGGCGTCCCGAGGATTCGGATGCCGCCTTGCTGGGGCAACGCCCTCACCATCAGCTGGTGTGGAACGGGCCCCATCCGGCAGGCGCATTCGCGCTGATGCTGCTGCTGACCGGCGATGACCCCTGGTTCGAACTTCCCATTCCCGCAGAAACCCTGACCCCCTTGCGTGGCGCCTCGCTGGAGATCGAGATGGGATGGCCCATGTCGGCCGACTATCTGGCACTGGCCGGGGCCGTGCAGCCGCTTGAGCGGCAGATCGCGCAGGAGCGCAGCCGGGCCAATGATCTGCAGGATCAGTGGCACACACAGCGCATGCTGCTTGAGCAGCAGCACGCGCAGGATGTCCAGCAACTGGAAGAGCGAAGCGCTGCGATCCATAGACTGCAGCACCGCAATGCCCTCCTGGAAGACAGCCACCAGTCGCAGAGCAAGGAGCGCGCCATCTGGCAGCAAGAGGCCACCCGCGTACAGCGGGACTTCGCACGGCTGGAACAGCACCTGCGCGACATAGAGAACTCCACCGTCTTCCGGGCCACGCGCCCTCTCGTCCACGCCAAGATGCGCATTGACCGCCTGCTGGGCCGCACGCCCGTGCCTGCCCCCGTCCTCCATACCCCCGTACCCCAGCCGATGCCCCAGCAACCCGTCGATGTGATCGTGCCCGTATACCGGGGGCTGGACGACACACGCAACTGCATCGAGTCCGTGCTGGCCAGCCCCTGCCGCACGCACTGGCAACTGGTGGTCATCAACGATGCCAGCCCGGAGCCCGAAGTCACGGCCTGGCTGCGCGAGAAGGCGGCACAAGAGCCCCGCATCACCCTGCTGGAGAACGAGGAGAACCTCGGCTTCGTCGGCACCGTCAACCGGGGCATGGCGCTGAACACCGCCCATGACGTGCTGCTGCTCAACAGCGACACCGTGGTCGCCAATGACTGGCTGGACCGCATCCGCCAGGCTGCCTACGGCGATGCACGCATCGCCTCCGTCACTCCGTTCTCCAACAACGCCACCATCTGCAGCTACCCGCGCTTTTGCGAGGGCAACGACCTGCCGCCCGGCATGGATACGGCCGCCATCGACGCACTGTGCGCGCGCACCAACCCCGGCCAGGTGGTGGACGTGCCCACCGGCGTGGGCTTTTGCATGTACATCCGCCGCGACAGCCTGAACGCCATCGGCCTGTTCGATACCGAGCACTTCGGCAAGGGCTATGGCGAAGAAAACGACTTCTGCCAGCGTGCCGCAGAGGCTGGCTGGCGCAACCTGCATTTGCTGGACACCTTCGTGCTGCACACGGGCGGCGTGAGCTTCGGCGAAAGCAAGAGCCCGCGCGAACGTGCCGCCATGGAAACCCTGCGCCGCCTGCATCCGCGCTACGAAGCCGATGTCATGGCCTTCGTCCAGGCCGACCCTGCGCG
Source organism: Delftia sp. NA_296.1 (assembly GCF_052692095.1). Classification (NCBI taxonomy): domain Bacteria; kingdom Pseudomonadati; phylum Pseudomonadota; class Betaproteobacteria; order Burkholderiales; family Comamonadaceae; genus Delftia; species Delftia sp. NA_296.1. The sequence goes on from NZ_JBQZGF010000002.1 coordinate 143,332, forward strand.
CACCGCGCGCCTTGCGCTGGACGTGGCACGCCTGCAGGCACAGGCCGCACACCAGCCTGTGGTGCTGGCCGTGCTCCACGACCGGGCGGGCGGCACGGTGCGCCATGTGCGCGAACTGGCGCAGTTCCTGCAAGGCAAGGCGCTGTTCCTCATGCTCTCGCCAGCCGCAGGTGGCACCGTGGTATTGCGCCGTGCCGAGGAAAAGGAAGCATTCGAGCTCGCCTTCCGCATCGCCGACCAGATGGAGGAGCTGGTGCAGGCCCTGCGCCAACTGGGCGTGGTGCACGTGCACTACCAGCATCTCCTGGGCCACAGCGAAGCCATCCTGGACCTGCCAGCACGCCTGGGAGCTGCCCACGACTTCACGGCCCATGATTTCTATACCTACTGCAAGAACATCTCGCTGACCGGCATAGACAACCGCTACGTCGTGCCGCTCCGCGCGGGCGAGTGCGGCTGCTGCGAACCCACGGACACAGCCCCCTATGCCGGCACCGTGGCCCAGTGGCGCCACCGCAATGCGCTGCTGCTGAACAACGCGCGCCATGTGCTGGCCCCCAGCCAGGACACGGCCAGCCGGATTGCCGGTTTCGTGCCCGGTGCGCGCGTCCAGGCAGTTGCCCACACCGACCTGCCGGCACAGCTGCCGGCCCCGGTGGCACACCCGCTGGCCGCCACGGCCCCGCTCAAGATCGTCGTACTGGGAGCCATGAGCGCCATCAAGGGCGCCGACGTACTGGAAGCCGTGGCGATCGAAGCAGCCAAGCGGGGAGCTCCTGTGGAATTCCATCTGCTCGGCTATGGCTACCGCAGCCTGCAGACCCAGCCGCGCGCACGCCTGACCGTGCACGGCGGCTACAAGGAAGAAGAGCTGCCTGCTCTGCTGCAGTGGTTGCAGCCCGACCTGGCCTGGTTCCCTGCCCAATGGCCGGAGACCTACAGCTACACCCTGAGCGCCTGCCTGGCCGCCGGGCTGCCGATCGTCGCGCCCGACATAGGGGCCTTTCCCGAAAGGCTGGCGGGCCGCGACTGGTCCTGGGTCATGCCCTGGGACGCCAGCGCCGCCCAATGGCTGGACTTCTTCGCGCAAATACGCGAACGCCACTTCATTGAAGGGCAGCCACCGCAGCAACCCACCGCGACAGGGAGTGCGGCTGCCCAGCCGGGAGCCACTTTCTATGGCGACGGTTATCTCCAGGGGCTGCAGCCGCGCGATCAGGCCCTGCTCCAGCCACTGGATGCGGCCTTCCTTGCCACACATCGCCTGCAACGCCAGGACCATGCTGCAAGATCGGGGGCCTTGATCCTGCTGGCCCATCTGCGCTCGCTACCCATCCTGCGCGGCGTGGCCAGACGCATTCCCGCGCACTGGCAGCGCCGGGTCAAGAATTGGCTGCAGGCCTAGGCGCCGCCCAGGCAACGCCCGCCATCGCTGCGCCATCCGGATGCAGGGCCGCTCCACGCCATACCATGACATCAAGGCCAGGCCCAATGTCAAGGCAAGCGACAGCAGCATGCAGATGCCCAATGACCAGCCCTCACGCAGGCAAATGGCCGTCATGGCCTGCTGGACGGGGAAGGCGTAGATGTAGACGCCATAAGAAAGATCGGTGCGCCAACGGTGGCTTGCGGCCACATGGCCTGCATGGGCAAGATAAAAACTTGCGCAGGCCACCAATCCCCATACTGCCACTTGGCGCATCCAGGTGCTGGCGGTGAGCAATGCGCATACAGCCAGCACCAGCGCGGCTGCAGCCATCCATGTGCGATGGCGTATGCCATACGCAGCCATCGTGCTTCCCAGAAAGAAGGGAACACCAAATCCGCAGAAGTCCCGCCAGCGGAACATATCGACCAGCGGGGTGTGGATGGCATCCAGGCCCTGGTCCCACCCCTTGACTCTGGACATCTGCCACAGGATCGCCAGTACGCCAGCCATGAGGGGATGGATCCAGCGCTTGCCTCTTGCAAGCCATGCCAAGGTGGCCAGCACAAGGTACATCGCCAGCTCATACCGCAACGTCCACAGGGACCCGTTGACCGTATAGGCAAAGGGATTGGATTCGAATACGCCCGGCAGTATCTGAACCGTGGCCTGCCCTGTCATATTGTTGATCAGATGACTCCAGGTTTGCGGTGACTGCCAGTACTGCAGCGAATCAAGCGAGGTCATCGCCCAGCCGATGACGAAAACCGAGAAAACCACGGCCATGATCAGGCCCGGAAAAATCCGCATCAGCCGCCTCAGCCAGAAGGCATGCCAGACCGGCTCGCGCATCCAACTCTGGCATACCAGATACCCGCTCATGAAGAAGAATACATAGACCGCAAGCGACCCCAGGCTGTGGCCGGCAAAGGGTTCGGCAAGACGCAGGCGGTAAAGAAACTCTCCGTGCGCAACAAACACTGCAAGCGCCGCCGTCAAGCGCAGCATGTCAAAGCGGTTCCCCCTCTCTTCAACGCTGCGCATGACACTCCCTTCTAGGTGCGGAACACCAAGTGTTTGAGCCGCAGCATCGGCGACTCGACCAAGTGCCAGGAGGCATAACCAGCAGCCAGCGCAAGCAGCCATGCAAGCGCCAGACTGGAGTGGAATGGCAGCTGAGGCCACAGTGCCTGAACTGCCTGCTGGATGGGACAACCCAGCACGTAGACACCATAAGAAGGATCTCCGAGTCGATGCAACCCGGAAAACACCCTAGAGCGCATGGAACCCAAATAGATGAGCAGCGGCGGCAGCAGCAGCAGGCCGGCAGAGTGCTCCAGCTTCAAGCCAAAGAAAAGCACCGCAGCCACAGGTGCCAGGATCAACAGCAAGTTTCGACCATGGGCAGCAAAGGCAGGCTGCAATAGCGCGATCAGCGAGCCATAGGCGAAATAGGCCGGATACTCGAACCAATGAAACATGGTTCCAGCCAAATCGGCATTGCGCTGTGTCAGGAAAAAGACCAGATATCCGGCTGCGGCCAGGCTGGCAAGAAGCCTGGACCGCAGCACGCCCAATATGCCCAGTGCAGCAAGCACCACGTAGCACATCAGCTCGATGGGGATGGTCCACAAAGGGCCGTTCATCAACCCTGGCAGCGGATTGGAAGAAAACACGCCCGGCATGAAGGCGTAGTCCTTGATCAGCAGCAGATTGCGCCAGTGATCCAGGGTCTGCGGATGAAGCCAGAACTCCTTCAGCGGCAATGAAGTAAATGCCGGGCCGAACAGCAGCACGCCAGCCACAACAGCCACCAGCATGCCCGGCCACAACCGCAACAGACGCTTGGCCATGAATGCCGTCGCACGGGGATCACGCAGCCAGCTCAGCGTGACAAGAAAGCCGCTGATCGTGAAGAAAGTCATCACTGCCACGCCGCCCACCATGTCCGCATGCAGCCACGATGGTGGTCTGGTGCCCGTGATATGGAAATGATGGCTGTAAATGACTGCAGATGCAGCGGCTATGCGCAGTGCATCAAAGCCATTGGAATATGCAGGCCGCACGGGTGAAGAGATCGTGGGGGCCGGCTCCTGCATGGCTTCGTCAGGTCTTGCCCAACAGCAGCAAAATCTCGTTGTTGCGCAGCCACTCCTCGGGGTAGCGCCCCGCCAGCGCCTCGGGAATGGCCATGTCCACCTGGCGCCGCTCCTCGCGCAACACCTCAAAGCCGGCCTGGCGAGCGATATCGACCAGCTCGTCTGCCGTCAACCGGTTCAGCGCCTGGTACTCCTTGAAGACAAAGCGCTTGTAGCCATCGACACCGAAATCGGCAAAGCCGAAGTCCACCTCGGCGGCGTCCAGCGGACCTTCATGCTTTTCGATGATGCTCCACAACTCCTCCTCCGACGCCAGCAAGTGGTGCCAGGGCACATCGTCGTAGCGGCGCAGGTGCGAGCCCCAGGGAGAATGAAACAAGGGCTCGATCTGCAGGAAGAACACGCCTCCCGGGCGCAGGCAGGCATGCAGGTCGGACAGGATCGGCAGCACCTTGTCGCGCTGCACATGCTCGAAGGTAGACCAACTGAGCAATCCGTCATAGTTCGCATGCCGGCCGGCCAATGGCGAATTCGGCACGATGGTCTCGAAGCTCAGCGCAGCGGGAATGCGCGACATGCCCAACTGCTCGCGTGCAATGCGCGGCAGCTTGGCGTACTCCTGGCGGATATCGATGCCATGGATGGAGGTTGCGCCATGGCGCAGTACCAAAGCCAGATCGGTGATGCCATCGCCGCAGCCGAAATTCAGCAACCTGGCCTTGGACAAATCCAATGACTGTCCCAGCCAGTCATGGACCAGATCCGCTGCATAGTTGAAATGCGCACGAAACCACTCATCGGTGATCTTGCCGGCGTCCCATGGCGCCAGGCCCAACAGCCTCTCCTGCAAACGCAGCATCCAACTCATGCAATCATCCTCTTTGTTCTATATACAGCGCTTACAGCCGCTGCAGCACATAGGCATCCTGGTGGTTCCAGAAATGCACAAGTGATCGATGGCGCAGCGCATCGGCGCCCCAGGTTTCGGCAATGCGATCCAAGACGAATTGCTCGGAAGTGAACGCCGTTCCATACTCATTGGCATCGATGGCATTCGACTCGCTGGACGGGGCAAAGAAAAATCCCTCGTCATCCAGCTTCACGCTGTCGAAATCTGCGGCCTTCATGCCGTGCGTGCTGAAAACCAGCAACCCGCCAGGAGCCACCGCATCACGCAGCACCTGCAGCCAGCGCGTCCAGGTCGAGCGCGGCAGATGGCTGAACAGCGAGAGCACGAACACCAGTTCGTACTGCTGCGGCCAGCGTACCTGCTCCGGCACGCTGGCCGACGCAAAGCCCTTCACGCCGAAGGTCTGCTGCGAAAAATCCACAGCATCGACCACGATGTCCGAGACCGTGACCCGTTCCGCCCCCAGCGCCTTGACCAGGTGCCGCGTAAAGCGGCCGTGACCACTCGCGAACTCCAGGACGCTGGCCGTGCGCAGCAAAGGCTTGTCCACAGCCTCCAGCAGCAGCATCAGCTCCGACAGCGTGCGCCAACCGTCGGCGAAGTAGTCGCGCAGGGGATTCAGGCTGGAAGGGTGGCCGCAGAAAAATCCGAAGATATCGTCCTGGGGCGAAATCCGGCACTCCAGCCCCATGATGTTGGAGAACGAGCCCACAAGGCCATGGGCCTCAATCAGTTCATGCGCCTGAAGCAGCGTATCGCGCTCGCTGCGGGCCCGCACCAGGACCTGGGCTGCTCCAGCCAAGTCTCCTTGAACCAAAAGCTGCTGCGCCTCAAGCAACAGTCGCTGTCCTTCACTGGTTATCGCGGGGGAAGAATTCGTTGTATTCATCGGTATATCAAAAATTGCGGGAGATCGGCTTTGCCGCCGACCTCAGCTCACCAGGCGCCTCAACCCGGGAATCGAAAAAAGAGTCAGCGAGGTCAGGGCAGACAAGGCAAACACCACCAGCGTCAGCACTGGCCAGTATCCGCCTGCCTGCGGCAGGCCATAGCCCCAGCGCGCCAGCATGTCGATCCAGAATGGGTGGATGGCATAGATGCCCAGGGTCACCTTGCCCAGGTGGTTGACCCAGGCGGGCACGGCTTGAGGCGGCAGGCGCAATGCCAGCAAAAACACCGAGAAAGTCAGCAGCATCGCAAAGGGGCTGCGGTTGCTGTAGAAAAGCACGAAGGCCCAATCCTTGAGCACCGGATAGGCCACCGCCACGCCAACCGCCATGCCCGCAACACCCAGCACTACACCGGCCACAAGCTGCCAAGTGGCAATGCGCACCGGACGCCGCAGCAGATAGTAGCCACCCAGGAAATAGACAACAAACAAGGGAGCAAGGCCAATGAAGCTGGCATGCGATGTCTTTTGCAGCGTCTGAGCGATGGAGGCAAACCAGGTCATTCCTGCCGCCACCATCAAAAGGTGGCGCCAGCCTGGCCCCTCCCCCACGCCCAGGACCGCGTAACGCATGGCCGGCATCATCAGATAAAGGCCCAGCATCATGTACATGAACCACAGGTGGTACCAGGGGCTGCCCAGCACGACATCCTGCACGATACCGGGCCAGGTGATGCCGCCCCACATCCATTCACGCCAGGCGAAATAGAACACCGACCAGAACAGCAGTGCAGGCAGCAGGCGGGACAATCGCTGGCCGACAAAACCCCAGGGATCACGCTCTGCAGGACGCGCCAGCAATACGGCTCCCCCGACCATCACGAACATCGAGCTGCCGAAACGCCCTGCCGCATCGCCAATATTGGCCACCCACCAGCCCAGGCTGTGCACGTCTACCTGAGAGACCCGCAGAACCGCCGTGTGCACCATGATCACGGCGAACGATGCCAGCACCTTGAGCAAATTCAAGCGCGGATCAACGCCCCTCCTCGCTTCGCCGGTGGGTGACGCGTGCTGCTGCAATCGTGCCGACTCCTGCGCCATCGTTCAGCTCCAGTGATGAGGAAGGCGCACAAGCCCTGGCAACGGCTTTGGGAAGATAAAGCGCAGATGCAGGAACTGGAACCACTCGTCATAGACGGCAAGTCCCGTCTCATCGAACAGGAAGGCACTGATCACATAGTCCCCGCTGTGCAAAGGCAGCTCGGGAAAGGTCAACACCGTCTGCCAGCTTCCATCCGGCAGTTGACGCGGGAACGCATTGTCTTCGTGGGTGGCCAGCGAGGTGATTCCCACGCCTTTGGATTGCTCGATCATGAAGCCTATGTGGGGCCGCTCATTGCCACGTCCTCGCGCCGTGATGGTAACCACCAGATCCTGGCTCTGCAGCAGTCCAGGTTGGTCGCCCACGGGCTCCGCAAGGTCCTTCACATCCACCGACAGGATGCAGGCCGTGCCGCTGTCTACCGCAGCCACGGGGCTTGCAGGAGACGCCGTGGCCTCGCATGCCTTTTCCTCCTCATGGCCCGGCACCTGCGGCGCAACCGCGCCCTCCAGTGCCAGCTGCTCACGCTCCTGGCGTTCGCGGGTATGCAGATCGTAGGCGGCCAGCACCGGCTCGGTATCACCGAACTGTGCCACCTGTCCACCGCGCAACCACAGCGCAGCATCACAGAGATGGCGAATGTGATACGGACTGTGGGAGCAGAACAGGATGGTGCAGCCGCTGTTGCGGAACGCCATGATGCGCTCTATGCACTTCTTCTGGAAATGCTGGTCGCCCACGGCAAGAGCCTCGTCGATGATCAGCACATCCGGCTGCACCGCCGTCACCAACGCAAACGCCAACCGAACGGTCATGCCTGACGAATAGGTCTTGACCGGGCGCTCCATCGCCTCGCCCAGCTCTGCAAAGGCAGCAATCTCAGGCTCCAGCTCGCGCATGCGTTCGGGACTGATGCCGATCAGGCTACCGCCGAAATACAGATTGTCCCGGCCGCTGAAATCAGGATGGAAGCCCGCGCCCAACTCAAGGATGGCCGTCACCCGGCCCACCCGCTCGATCGTTCCGAAACTGGGCTGCAAGGTGCCCGCCAGCAGCTTCAGCAGCGAGCTCTTCCCCGCACCGTTATCTCCGATCACGCCAATGCACTGGCCGCGGCGCAGTTCGAACGACACATCACGCAGCGCCCAATGGCTACGGTGCGTGGCAGCGCCCGTCAGCAGCGCCTTGAACCGTGCACGCGGCGACGGGTAAAGCTTGTATTCCTTGCCCAGGTCACGCACGCGCAGGACCAGATCTTCGGGCAGCTCGACATGCTTGGCGTTCATAGCCAGTCCACCAATTGATCGCGGCTGCGCCGCACCAGGCCGTTGAGCAGCACGGCCAGCACCAAGAGCCATGCGACAAGCGCCACCCACACGGAGGCCTGCGGCCACAATCCCTGAAGCAACACGTTCTGGTAACCCAGCACCAGCGCCGTCATGGGGTTGGCCCAGAGCACCCAGCGCCACCGCTCAGGAAACAAGGCCAAGGGAAACAGAATGGGTGACAGATAAATCCCCACCGACAAAAGGAAGGTCACCAGCTGGCCTACGTCACGCAGCGCCGCCGTCAGGATGGCCAGTGCATAGGCCAGCAGTGCGCACAGCAGCAATTGACCCAGCAACAGCGGCACCAAGGCCAGCATCGATGCATTCAATCCGTGCTGCGGCAGATAGGCCAAAGCCACCAGCACGAGCAGCGGCCCGAAGATCACGCTGCTGGCCAAAACGGCCCGCAGGGGGAACAGCACAGGCGGCAGAGGGTTCTTCTGCAGGATGCCGCCCGCCTCGATGAGACTGTTCATGCCGCGCGACGTGGCATCGCAGAACGCCATCCAGGGCAGGGCGCCTACGACCAGGAACGCACCTACGGCATGCGTGGGCGCGTTGTCCCCCAGGCGCATGGAGAACACCACGTCAAAGACAAGATAGTAGGCCGCCACCGTGAGCAGCGGCTGCAGATAGGGCCAGAGCACGCCAGCGGCCGTGCCTGCGTGGCGAGCCGCCACCTCGCGCCGGGTCATCACCCACAGCAGGCTGCGGGCCTGCCACAGCGCGCGGCATTCGCCGAGTAGAGAGTACATTGTTATGCGAAAAGTGCCGCAGCCGCCCCATGGACGATGCGGCACCTAGAGTCATGCCAAACCTCGTATTTTCGCGCATCATTTCTGAATGCGCTCGTCTTTATGGTGAAGCTTTCATTCGCTTGCAACCAAGCAAAGTGTGCATGCCCCTGCCCAGGGGGCCATGTACCCAAGATTCAGAGGATGGCCTTGCGCCTGCCAAGCATCAAGGATTGGGCGACTTGGTGGTAGCAAAGGACTCTGCGGCAGCAGCATCCAGAGTGCCATCCTTGCGGATTTTTTCGGCGGCGATGGCGCGCGCTTCCTGAGCCGCAGAGTTACGAATACCCTTGACCAGTTCATCACGTACTTCCGCAAAAGGCTTGACACCGGCTGGCCGCAACTCCTCCAACTGGATGATGTGGAAGCCGAACTTCGACTCCACCACGCCACTCAAGTCACCAGGCTTTTGCAGTGCGAAGACCGCCTGCTCGAATTCAGGCACCATTCGGCCCTTGCCAAAAAATCCCAACTCACCGCCCCGTGCACCACTGCCCTTGTCAGCGGAATGCTCCTTGGCCAGCGCAGCGAAGTCCCCGCCATTCTTGATCTCATCCAGTAGTCGATCCGCCTTTGCCCGTGCTTCGGAATCCTTGCCGGAGATCAGGATGTGTCGCGCACGCACTTCCCCGTCCACCTTGAAACGATCGGGTTGGGCTTGGTAAAGGGTAAGCGCCTGCTTTTCAGCCACTTCGACGCTGGGCATGTTTTTCTCGTCAAGCGCAGCCAGCCAAGCGTCAGCTAACACCTTGTCGCGCGCTACCTGGAGAGATGCCTGCACCTGTGAATCGCGATCCATGCCATGTTGTTGCGCCATCTGGGCCATCGTACGCAACACATAAAGGTCTGACGCCATCTTCCCCACGTTCTGCGAGCGGCCAAGAATCATGGGACGCACCTCGGGCGGAATGCGCTGCGCGTCGGCCAGCACATCCTGCGAAGAAATGGCGATGCCTTTGCCTTGCACTAGCACGGACGGAGCAGTTGCAGGCTGTGCCGCAACCGGGGCAATCTTGTCAGCCGAATGCGCACCATGGGCAGCGAAAGCCAGAACCAGGGCCAGCGAAACCGAGCTCAAACGTTGAATAGATACAGTCATAAGCCTTTGTGTTGATACAAGCGAAAAAAGGCGGGAGTTTCCTCCCGCCTTTCCTAGATCACGCTTGCGCGTGAAAGTGCCCGCCGATTAACGGTATGCGTGGGGCCAAGTGATGCCGTAGGTGCCCACGGTACCAGGAGCGGCTTCGGGGTTGGTCAGCTTCAGGAAAGCTGCACCCAGCACAGGAGCCTTGGTGGAGAAGCTCATCTGGCTCCAGCCGTTGACGTACGGAGCAGCAACGCTTTGGCGTGCCACTTGTGCGCCCAGGGCAGAGTTGTCGGTCGAGAATGCCAGCACGCTGACTTCGCCGCACAGACGGGTCTTCTGCACGTCGCTAGGCGACCACACTGCACCATCTTGCTGCTGCGACTCTTCACGATCCCAGAAAGGCTGCTCGGAAGCGGTCACGCAGATCTGACCAGCATCGTTCACATCGGTGTTGGAACCCGTTGCGAAGATGTTGTCAACCTTTGCGATTTCATCGTTGATGAAACGATAGGCTGTGGTGTCACTAACAGCACCAGCGCCGCCCGTCAGGTTCGTACCGGTCACCAGGCCAACCTTTTGGTTCACTGCACCAGCTGCGTAGTTAGCAGCGATGGTGTAGCGACGTGTGGGCATGGAGAACACCCAGTCGGTCTTGGCCGAGATGGCGGGAGCCGTAGCGAACTGGTTGATCACCGAGGTGCGGGCAATGGCAGCCGTCAGGGCAGCAGCTTGCACGTCAGCGTCGGTCACGCCAGCTTCGTAAGGCGTCGACAGATCAGGCACGTCGTAGTGCTGCGAAGGCAGCACGCCAGACACGATCAGCGGATCAGCCGTTTGCAGCAGAGCCGTGCCGTTCTTCTGGGGCGAGAACACGTTCACCGTGGTGGCGTCCGACACGATAGCAGGCGTAGCGCCCGAGAAAGTGGTGGATTCAGCCACGTTGATCACATACCACGAACCAGTCAGACCACCGGTGGGGATGGTCAGATCGTTCACACCGCTGCCAGGCAGGGCGAGGTTGGTTGCGTTAGGCGCAGGCGTGACATTCAGAGTCTGCTGCAGCACTGCGGGCGTGCAAGGAGCCACGCCATTGACGTGCTTGATGGCCTTGTACAGACCCTTGTCAGCCGTAGTAGCCGGAATGTCTGCCATGTTCAGGATTTCGACATAGCCTTCGCGAGTTTGCGCGGCCTTGTCGGCAGCTGTCCAGCCAGTCTTGCTCAGACGGTTGGTCACGAAAGGATACTGTTGACCCTTGGCCATAGCGGGCAACGTGCAGGTGTTGTCGCTGGTAGTCAGTTGAGCCTTGCCGCCAGCGTCTGCCGTCACGGCACCAGTCCACACGTCACCAGGCGACAGGAAGACTTGGAAGTCAAGCACGTCGTCGGAGTTGGAAGCGCCGCGGAAACGCACCTTCACAGCCTTACCGTTCAGGGTATCGGTGTTGGTCAGGTGGAACACGGACATGTTGCCATTCTGGACGGTGTAGTAAGGCACCACCAGGATGTGACCCAGGCCGCTCTCGTTCACGCTCAGGGCTGCGGAAGCAGCACCGGCGAAGCCCAGGCCACCAACCATGGCAGCAATGCTCAGGGCCAGAACATTTTTCTTCATAAGAACTATCTCCAGTAAAAAGATAAGGTAGTTGCAACCACCACGATTGATCGCCGGGGAATCGTAGCACAGCCAATCGTGCCCCCATATCGCTTTTTGGAAGCACTCAAGCGGAGTTTTGCGAAAAAAACAACACTCCCCCTAGCGAGCGCCGTTACAGGGACTGCGCATTATCCCAAAGATTTGACACCGCGCACAACCCACTGCTAGGCATCTACGTTGCCGTAGGCTACTCCACGAACAGCCACCACTGGCCGTCCTGCTTGACCCAGATCTCACTGATGGCGATGGGGATACGTGCACCTGTCATCAACGGCGTTGATGTCGTGAAACTCTTGCGCACCTCGCATCGGGCCTCCTCACACGTGACCGATATCACCTCGCCACCTTTGAGGATGGGGACCGCCCCATACTTCAAGCGAAATTTTTCCTGATCATTCAAAGCACGATAACTTGGCGTGGTGACGGCGTAGGTCTTGGCCACCTCGCCAGCCATCCGTGCCTTCCAGTAGTCGTTGGAGCGTTGCAGCACGACCTCCTCGGGCTTCTGAGTGCCCCCCAGGTTGGCGCAGCCGGCTAGAACCGTGGCGCAGACCAAGGCACTGCCCCATCGTGGCCAACGTGCGCGCGTCACTTCAGAAAATTTCGTCAACATGTTCATATGTGTAGTTGGATACTGGGAAAAGCTTGGAACACCTCGCCAGCCGAATGTTCCAAAGATCTGGATCGCTATCGCTGCCCAGGCGCGAGAGGCCCCACCTCAACAGAGGCCTTCCCGCCTTGATCTCCGGGAGGCAGTGACGTGGAATTTTTCAGCAAAGGTGTCAAGGCCTGCATCTTTTCACGCAGATCGTCACTTACCTCGCGGACGTCGATATCAGTGCGTACCACACGTGGCGTGATGATGACAATAAGCTCGGTACGCGCTCCCGAGTTATTGGTGGTGCCGAACAAGTTACCTACGACCGGCAAGTCATACAAATATGGAATTCCCGAGCGTCCAGAACTTGAATTTTCCTGGATTAAACCACCCATGACGATGGACTCGCCCGAGCGCACCGCCACTCGACTTGAGATCTGTCGCTGAAGGAATGCACGCTGTCGAGTGATGTCGTCTTGAGCCCCTACGTCGGTAACTGACTGGTTAACAGTCATGGTAACAATGTTACCGGCATTTACCGATGGCACGACCTGCAGGTTTACGCCTGTGTCCTTGTACGCAAAGTTGTCTACGGTGGTCCCCGACGTGCCTGTGATCGTCGTTCCCGACTTATAGGGCTGCTGGGTGCCCACTGCAATTGCAGCAGGGTGATTGTCTAGCACCATTAGCGTAGGACTAGCCACGACCTTAACTTCGGTTTTACCGGCGAGAGCCGTCAGAACAGCCTTGATATTGCCTAATGAATTCTTGAGCGTGTAATTGAAGCCTGCACCAAGCGCAACCCCCCCCAATCCTCCACTATCAGCCAAGGCAGAAGCTCCGGGAGCCGCCCCTTCCCCCCCAGCTGCCAACAGCCCTCCGTTGCCGCTATAACCCTTATTACCCACATCGCCGCTGAATGCCCATTGCAGGCCATACCGCAGCGTGTCATTGAGCGTGACCTCCACGATACTAGCCTCAATCAGCACCTGGGTCGGTGGTAGATCAAGCTTCTTCAGGGCAACCTCGATGCGTTCGAACTCCGCAGGCGTGCCCCAGACCAGTACTGAGTTGTTAAGTTCGTCAGCCATGACGCGGATGCTACCGATGCTCGCTGCAGTGGGAGCAGCGCCCTGCACGCCTCCAATCTGCCCCGACTGCCCGAAAGCAGTGCTGCCAAAGCGCGTGCCGGAGCCAGTACTGCCAAATCCGCTGCTACCGAAACTGCTACCGCTTCCAAAGCCACTACCACCAAAGCCACTACCACCAAAGCCACTACCACCAAAGCCGCTGTTTCCAAAGCCACTGGCATTGCCAAAGCTGCTGCTGCTCCCAAACCCGCTGTTGCCCATGGTAGATGTGCCCAAGCCGGGTGCTACACCGCTATTGGCTGCGGTTCCGCCGCCCGCCCCCCCAAAGATGCCGGCCAACACGCTAGCCAGATGCCTTGCATTCCCGTTTTGCACACGATAGATGTTCAACTGCGGCAGCGCCCCCCCCGAACCGGGCTGATCAAGCTTGGCAATCCAGCGACGCGCCTCTTCAAGATAGGCAGCACGTGGCGTGATCACCAATATGCTGTTGAGCCGCTCGATCGGCATGATGCGCAGAGCACCAAACAAGGGATTGCCCTCACCCAGCGCTGCTGACGCACCTGCTCCGGCAGCAGCTTGTTGCGCGGCAGCACCAACCCTTGCACCACCTGCAGCACCGGGTGTTGCGGCAGCACCGGGCGCGCCTGCAGCGCCCCCTCCGCTCATCAATTGCAAGGCAGCGCTGACCTCCTGAATGGACACATACTTCAAAGGAAAGACGCCAACGGACATGCCTTCGAGCAGGTTCACGTCGAAGGTACGAACCATCTCAAGCCAACCCTCGGCCTGAGCGCGCGAACCGCCCATGACCAGCAGATTTCGAACATTGTCTACACGCAATATGGCGTCACTGGGGACCATGGGCCGCAAAATGGCCGCCATTTCGTTGGCGCCTATGTAATTTAGCTGAACGATGATGGCCCCATATCCGGGTGCAAGCGGCTGACTTGTCGAGGCCTGCCGCACAGATGCCCCCAAACCTCTGAGAGCATCAACCCGACCAACATGGTAGGTGCCACGGGCATCACGAACGATGGCTTGACCATTGGCCTGCAATGCAGCCTCGAGCAAATACAACGCCTGGTCGCCTGAGACATTCTTTTGCGTGCTCAGCGTGACCGTGCCGGTGATCGGCGGATGGAGCACATAGTCGAGAGAGAGTATGTCTCCCAGTACAGTGCGCACGACCTGAGATAGCGGCGCGTCTTCAAAGCTGAGCTTGACCTGAGCGTCCTTCAATGCTGGCGAGGGCTTTGCTTCTGCAAGCAGCTTCCCCGTACCTGACAATATGCGAGGCTCCGATGCTGACGTTTTTTCAGCATCTTTCTTGACCGGCACCTCATCGTCATTGAAGACATAGCCTTCCGACTGAGCACCGACGCCGAAATGGCTGATGAAATTGTTCTTGGGCGGCTGTGCGCAAGCGAGAAGCAGTTGACAGACCGCCAATGCCAATGCCGTGTGAATGTATCGGTTATGCAATTTCATGGTGTGTTTGACCGGTCTTTCTCTTTACTTTGGCGGCGTTCCGCCAAAAACAGCCTGTGGAGGCTCTTCAACCTGAGCCCCATCATGACTAGGCGTGTCTTGAGGCCTCGCCTGAACTGTTGTTCGTTGTGATGGCGGTACGCGCATTCCGGGCGGAATGTTAGGTCCTTTGTCCACGACCGCCTTCACCAGTTGCAACACGCGAGTCCTCCCGTTACTTTCAAGAACGACGCTCCCTCCTTGAACGCTTTGAAGCTTCCATCCAGCCAGATTCTGGTTGAGAAGCAAGCGCCGCTCCTTGCCCTCCAGCGAAAAGATGATGCCGGTGATAGCCCCTTCAAAAACACCAGTGACACGGGCTTGGTTCCAGATATCGGGAACTTCTTGTTGCGCCTTCTTGTCCGGCGGCGGCGGTGGAGGTGGGGGGGGGGGAGGCCTGCGACTGATCACGAAAAGCGGCCGCTCCTGCATTTCCAGCAATTGCTGCTCGTCGCGTTTGCTCTGGTCTTCAGGTACGTTGGCAGGGGGAACGAGCGCCTGGATGTCCGCCTTCAGCGGCTGCGGCGGTATCCAGGCAGTGTTTTTCAGTTGCAACTCAGGCGTCAGCCACGCCCAGGCCAGCGCGCCCCCCAGCAACGCCGCGGGCAGGGCCAGTCCTGTAGTCCAAAGAGTGCGCTGGTTCACGGCTTGCTCCGCAGAATGCTGAAAGTGAATTGCGCGCTGAGCTTTGGCGGCACCTTGGGATTGTTGCTTTCAAGATTACCCAGCAGATTGAGCTGCAAGTCATCCAGCCACACGGTGGGGGAGACGTCCCGCAGGGACAGCAAAGCCAGCTGGATTGCAGGCCATCCACCTTCCGCCGTCATGGAAACTGCTATGCGCTCATACGGACCCAGACTCTGGCTCTGGTCTTCCGACTCCGAGGAGGGTCGTACCTGGCTGCTCACCACAGAAAGGCCCGCCTTGTCGAGCAGCGCCCGCAGTCGCTGCTGAACCGCATTGCCCGTTTGCGTGCTGTCTTGCTCTGCTGGATAGATGTGCAGCGCCTTCACGGTCTCTATCTGCTCCAGCGCCTCTTGGATTTCCTGCGCCTGCTCCTGAATACCGGCAAGTCTTGCGTAGCGGGGCTCCAAGGTCTCCACTTGCTCCTGAGCCCATACATGCTTGGAGTAAACCCAGGAGCCCAAGGCGGCCAGCGGCACAATCAGAATCAAGCCGATTCCTCCCAGCAGCAACCACTGGCGAGGCGTGAGTTTCTGCGAACCGGCGGTCATTGCGCCTCCTTGGGATCCGCATCGCCCTCAACGGACGGTTTTTCCTCTGCAGCCTTGGCCAGCAGGCCCAGCACATTGGGATCAATGTTGGCTTCAAGCACAAAATTCTCCTTGCCCGACCCTGGTGCACGCGTCACCGCCGTGGGCAAACGCACATCCAGGAACCCGGGAGTTTTGGCCAGCAAGGCCACGACATTGGATGCGTTGCTGGTCAAGCCTTGGACCGTCAACTTGGTTCCTCGGAGCACTACGCGCTGGGCCGCTGAATCATCGGGCAGCACCTTGGTCAACACGGCCAGCACCTGCAGATGGTTCAGTTGCTGCTGCAGTCGCTCCTGCAGCTTGCCAAGATTCTCCCCACCTTCGACCAGCGCCTGGCGCTGGGCCATGACCTCGGCCGATGTCTTCGTCAATGCGGCCAACTGCTGACTGGCATCGATGGCCCTCATCCTCAGTTGCAGTGATGGAGTAACAGCCAATGCCACGCCCAATGCCAGCACGATGCCCAGGCCCATCAAGATCCAGTTGCGTCGCTTGGCTTCGCTGCGCAGGCGCGCAGGCTCGCCAAAGCCCGGCAAGACAACCAGCTCCGCGCCGGCAGGAGCCCAGACTTCGGGATGGCCATCTCCAGGCAACCTTGCCGACTGAAGGCGCAGCGCCTGCTCCACCTGGTTTCGCGATGCGATCACCACCTCGACCCGCTGCCGTCCCTGTGCTTTCGCCAGAGGACGCTGGACATACGACCAAAGCGTGTCCTGGGGCGCAAATGGCGTCATGGTCTGCACGTCGAGTTCAATGGCACTGCGCAGGGCTGCAGGTGCCATCGGAGGCAGCGTCAGGGAACGCTGCAACACCTGCTCGGAATCCAGCAGAACTGCAGTATGGGTAACGCGCTCAAGCACATCGCTGGACAAATCGGTCCATTCGATTTGCATACCCTGGGCCCTGGCGCCAGCGATGGTTGCTGCATCGCCAGCCACCTTCACAAGGGTAACGGGCATGGCTCTGCGCAGCCATGGCAGGCGCACCAGCTTGTGGAACGCATCGCGCAGTTCCGCGGTCAGCTCGCGCAGATCCAGACCAAACAGCTTGGCATCGGATGTCATCAGTCCCATAAAACGCCGCATCCGTTGAACAACATTGCTTTCACTTCTTTCTTCCTTCTTGCTCCTGCAGCACCATTGAAACAAGCACCTGACAGCGCTTGCCCAAGGAAATGCCGAAAGGCTCGCTATATACGACCTACCCAGGACTGCGTGGCCGAAAGCAACGTCCAGGGCAAAGAGCCCCGACTGCCACCGCCGATGACATCGACGTCTCGCGCCACCATGACCGATCCACCGTCAAACACAACACGTGCGGTCAGACGATAGCGGGGACTGGTAAGACTCTCCTGAAAAGCTGCAGCACCAGCGCCGTCAAGCGCGGCCAAAAGATCGGCAGGTGCCGCCTTGGGGTTGATGCCAGTGCGCCCATCGGTATCCGCCACGATGAAAGGTCGTATCTGTGCGTAGATACCATAGGTCACCCCAGGAATCTGCAGCAGATCTTCGGGCGCCTCCCACGCCACGCTGTTGACCATTCCTTTTCCTGCCTGGCGAAACTCGACCAGGGCTTGCGCAAGCGCCGGCGCCTGCCCGACGCCCATGCGAGTAAACAGTGCTCCCATCAGTTCCTGCGAGGCCGCATTGATATTGACCAAGCCACTCCAGGGCAGAATTTCGACCTCTATTATCTGCCCCCCCCAAGGAACCTGCTCCACCCTACGCTCGCGGAACTCATGGGGCTTGAGAGCAATCTGCTGCAAAATCTGGTAGATGGCCGCGTCCCCCTGGGCTCGTCCCGCAGCCATGTTTCGCGTAATACCAACCACCGAAGCCTCTTGGCGAACCACTTTCCCCAGACTAGTGGCAAAAATTGAAAGTGCTGCAACAATCCAAAGCACAAGCACCAGGGCCATGCCCTGGTGTTTCTTCGCCCCTCCTTCGTAAAGCCGGCTCATCAGCGACTCCCTCCGAATACGGCGCCACCGCTGCCAGAGCTTCGGTTCGTGGCAGGAGGAGTGTAGAAAGCAATCGCCATCAAGGGCCAGGCACCGCCGGCCGATTGCAGCTGAATCTGGACCGCAGAAGGCAGCTCTTTGTCATCAACCCACTGCGGCTGCCATTTCGCAACGCCCGATTTCGCGTTCTGGTAGCTCAGCACGAAGGCCGTGACGGCCCGCTCCAGAACATAGGATTGGCCCTGCCCCCAGTCAGGAGCGACGTCCACCCCCTTCCAGGGAGCGAAGCGCAGCACCAAAGCGTCACCGTCCAAGGCCAACTGGAAATGGGTTCGCCCACCCATGCCAAACCGGGCCGGCATGATTCCCAGCCACTGCATTCCCTTGGGCCCGCCTTCAAAGAAATACTCGCTCTCTCCCTGCTTTCGCATACCGGTCTGCCTCTGGGCAGCGGAAATCTGCCCCAGCACAGAGCGCAAGAACCCGATCGACACCCGCTGATGGTCCATGCGGTCAAGCCGGGCATCCACACGTTCCTGCGTCTGCGAGACTGTTGACATGACCGAAGCCAACCCCAGGGTGAGCATGGACAGCAGCACCATGGCCACGAGAAGCTCTACCAGCGTAAAACCTTGCGCGCGGGCGCGAGGTGCCCTAAACACCCTCATCACCTTGTCACCTCGCCAGGTTGCAGCGGCCGCTGGGGGCGAAGTGTCTCGAACACCCAGCTGCGCCCCTCAGAGAATATGGTGATGCGCAAGGCGTGCAAAGGAGCCGCCGTTTCCGGCAAATCACCTGTCGAAAATGGGGCTGAAATGACCTGCCAGGCATAGGCGCCATCCTGCCCGGAGGCTTGGTTTCCGCCAGGATCGACCATGGGGAAAGCGTCCATCAGTGATTCGGCCAACATGGCCACGCCCTGGGTCTGCTCCAGCTTGGCCACGCCACGCGCAGAACCGCCAACGGCGCGATAGATCAAAGCGACCGATATGGCCATGATGGTCAGGGCGACCAGCAGTTCCAGCAGGGTCATACCCCGCACCGCAGCGCGAGAGCCAGAGCGTTGCGGCATCACAGTGTTTCTTTGGTGACCTGGCCGGACAGCCAGTCCACCCGCAAGCGCACGCCACCACCGCCTTCACCTCGTATCAACGAGATGCTGCCACCCGTCGCGCCTCCCTCGGGCAGGAAAACAATGGTCTGACTGCCGTCGGCAAGTGCGGCACCAGCCGCCGTGACAAGCTGCACCTTCAGACCGTCGGGAACCTTGGCAGAACCCTGCCCGGCAATACCGTATTGCTGGCTCGCCGTGTTGAAGGCAAACGCCACGGGCATGCCCTGCAGCGTCGCCTGCTGCCGTGCCTTGCGCAGCAGGGCCGTGACGTCCTGCACGGTCTGGCGGTAGGCGACCGCATCCCGCAGCTTGCCCATGGCAGGCGGCACGATGCCGATGATCGCGGCAAGGATGCCGAAGACCACCAGCAACTCGATCAGCGTGAAACCATGGGCGCGCTTCAAGACATATTCCCGGCACGGAGGCAGCGTTGCACTACGGCGTCAGACCAGCAACTTACTTGGTGTTGCGGATATCGGAGGCCTCGCCGTCGCCACCGGGTGTGCCGTCGGAACCCAGCGAGAGGATCTCGAGGTCGCCATTGGCAGCCGGGTAGGTGTAGCGGTAAGGGTTGTTCCAGGGATCATTGGGCACGCCGCCCTTGAGGTAGGGGCCTGCCCAGCCGGCAACGCCGGCAGGCTGCTTGACCAGCGCGTCCAGGCCCTGCTGCGAGGTGGGATAGCGGCCCACGTCGAGCTTGTACAGCTCCAGCGCCTTTTCGATGTCGGCGATCTGCACGCCGGCCGTCTTGGTCTTTGCTCCACCCAACTGGTTCAGCACCTTGGGGCCGACCAGGCCGGCAAGCAGCGTCAGGATGGCCAGCACGACCAGCAGTTCGATCAGCGTGAAGCCACGCTTGCGGGCGCGGGAGGACAGTTGCTTTTGCATGCGCATCATCTTCTACATACCTTTCAGTCAATTCAGATTCATCAGACGGCCAGATCGTTGACGGACAGGATTCCGAGCAGGATCGACACGATGATGGAGGCGATAAGGATACCGAGGACCAGGATCAGCGCCGGCTCCAGCATGGTCAGGAGGCGTTTGATCGCGTTTTCGACCTCGCGGTTCAATATGTTGGACAGCTCCAGCATCATGTCGCCCAGGCGGCCGGTTTCCTCGCCCACCCGCACCAGATTCAGGGCCAGGGGCTCGAATTCTCCGGTTTTCTGGGCGGCATGGGCCATGCGATGGCCTTCCTTGACCATGGGACCCATTTTTTCCAGGCGCTCGCGGATGGCGACGTTGGAGACCGTGTCGCTGGCAATGCGCAGTGCGGTCAGCAGCGTGACGCCGTTGCCCAGCAGCGTGCCCAGCGAGCGGCTGAACAGGGTGAGCTGGTACTTGCGTACCACGCCACCCAGGCCCGGCAGGCCCAGCAGCCACGATTGCCAGGTCTGGCGGCCCTTGGGACTCTTGGCCCAGCGGGTTAAGACCCAGCCCAGCGCGCCCAGCACGATGAACACCGCCCAACCGTAGCTGCGAAACGCATGGCCCAGCCCCATCACGAACTGCGTGGGAAGGGGCAGCGCGTCACCCATGTCGTTGAAAAGCTGCTCGAACTGCGGCACGACGAAGCCCAGCATGGCCACCAGGGACAGCACGGCCACGCCCAGCAGGATGGCGGGATAGATGGTGGCCGAGACCACGCTGTCGCGCAGGGCCCGCTGGCGCGCCATGTGCTCGACCAGCCGGTTGAGCACGCCCGACATCTGGCCGCTGGCCTCGCCCGATCGCACCATGTTGATATAGAAGTCGCCGAACAGGTCGTGGTGCTTGCCCAGTGCCTGGCTCAGCGGCATGCCGGCCTTGACGCTGTCGAGCACGGACTGGAGCATGGCCTGCATCTGCACCTTGTGGCTCATCTCGACCAGGACCTTGAGCGCGTTGTCCAGCGACAGGCCGGCACGCATCATGATGGCCAACTCGGTGGTCATGCCCTGGATGTCGTCGGCCTTGATGCGGCCTTTCTTGAGCGCACGCACCGCAAGCGGCACATTGCCCAGGCCCACGGCTTCCTCGACCTTGATGGGCGACAGCCGGCTCTTGCGCAGGTGCACCACCACCTCGGCCACGGCCGCAGCGGAAAAAGTGCCCTTGACCATCTGGCCGCGGCTGTCCACGGCCTCCCAGCTGTAATCAGGCATCGCTCTGGTCCTGGGTCACGCGCAGCACTTCGTCCAGCGTGGTGGCGCCCGAGGCCACCTTGCGCAGGCCGTCGTCGTAGAGGCTCAGCATGCCGCTCTTGGCCGCCATGGCATGCAGGGCGTTGGCGTCCTGGCCTTCGATGATGGCGCGGCGCAGCGGCTCGTCGATGACCATGAGTTCATGGATGCCGGTACGGCCCTTGTAGCCCGTGCCCCGGCAATGCTCGCAGCCGACGGCGCGGTAGATGGGAGAGCCCTCGCGCAAAAAACGCTTGAGGCCGCTGCCCTCGACGGCGGCGGCCGGCAGCGTGTCGGGCTGCTTGCAGTGCGAGCACAGCGTGCGCACCAGGCGCTGGGCCAGCACGCCGTTGACCGAGGACGTGATCAGGTAGCTCTCCACCCCCATGTCTCGCATGCGGGTGACGGCGCCTGCGGCCGTGTTGGTGTGCAGCGTGGACAGCACCAGGTGACCTGTCAGTGCGGACTGCACGGCGATCTGCGCGGTTTCTCCGTCACGCATTTCGCCGATCATGATGATGTCCGGGTCCTGGCGCAGGATGGAGCGCAGGGCGTTGGCAAAGGTGAGGTCGATCTGCGGATGGACCTGGATCTGGTTGATGCCGTCGAGCTGGTACTCGACCGGGTCCTCGACGGTGATGATCTTGTTGGAAACCGCGTCGATCTTGGACAGGGCCGCGTACAGCGTGGTGGTCTTGCCCGAGCCCGTGGGCCCAGTGACCAGCACGATGCCGTGCGGCTTGGCCAGCAAGGTGTTGAAGCGCTCCAGCGTATCGGCCTCGAAGCCCATGCTTTCCAGGCGCAGGCGCACGTTGGCGCGGTCCAGCACCCGCATGACGATGCTCTCGCCATGCACCGTGGGTGCGGTGGAGACACGCAGGTCCAGTTCGCGGCCCTTGGCGCGGGTCTTGATGCGGCCGTCCTGCGGCAGGCGCCGCTCGGCAATGTCCAGATGGGCCAGCAGCTTGACGCGCGAGCCCACGGCTGCGCTCAGCCGTGGCGGCACGAGTTCGGCCGCATGGATCACGCCGTCCATACGGTAGCGCACCTGCAGGCCGGCCTCGAAAGGCTCCAGGTGGATGTCGGAGGCGTGCAGCTCGATGGCGCGGGAAATGATGCCCGTGACCAGGCGGATGACCGGCGCCTCGCTGGCCAGGTCCTTCAGGTGCTCGACGAAGTCGCCACCCGTGGCGTCCGACTCCCAGTCCTGGCCTTCTTCGCCTTCGGGTTCCTGGCCGGCTTCGGACAGGGCCTTGCGGATGTCGGCTTCCAGCGCCAGCACGGGCTTGATCTGCAAGCCGGTGGCAAGGCGCAGCGCCTTGGTGATGAAGGGGTCCTGCGGCACGGACATGGCCACTTCGAGCACGCCGTCCTGCAGCGAAATGGGGCAGACGCACTGCGCATCCAGAAAGCTGGCCAGCAGGCCCGGCACATCGGGCAGCAGATCGGGAAACTCTTCCGCGCGCAGCCAGCGCATGTGCAGCTGCTCGGACAGCGCCTGGGCCACGTCGGCTTCCGCCACCACGCCCAGCTGGACCAGCACCTGGCCCAGGTAGCCGCCCAGCTCCTGCTGCGCCTGCAGGGCGTTTTGCAGATCGCGCTCGTTCAGCTTGCCGGCGGAAAGCAGGCGTTCGCCCAGCCGCCCCTTGATCGGGGCTTCGACACCGGCAATCGGTTCCATGACGTGATTGGTGGAAGACATTGCCGCGGATTATCCACTGTCGCCGCATCCCCTGCGAAAGGCTCCGGATGCGGGGTCCAAGGCCGCCCCTGCACCCGGCACCAGCGCTGTCATCAACTGTTACGCAACGGATATAACGGCGCGATGCTGCGCCGCACGATCGAAGTGGCTTCAGGCCGCTTTGACCGCGTCGGCAGGCAGGCCGCTGGCATCGCCCCAGCGGCGCTGCGCCATGACCAGCAGGCCTTCGAAGATGAGGTTGTCCACCAGCTCGAAGGGCCGCGTCATGCTGGGCACCATCTTCCAGCCTGCACCGCCGGCCATGACGCAGGCGGGCTCCATGCTGCAGTGCATGTACAGATGCTGGTACATGCGCTCCACGGCCCCGGCGATGGCGTAGGTGCCGCCACTGGTCAGCGCGTCGCTGGTGTTGGTGGGGAATGGCGTGACTGCACCCGTGGGCACGTGCAGGCCGGCCGTGCCGCTTTCCAGGGCGCGCAGCATGATGCCGTGCCCCGGCAGGATCAGACCGCCCATGAAGTGGCCGTGCTGGTCCAGCGCATCCACAGTGACGGCGGTGCCGATCATGACCACGATCAGGGGCCGCTCTGGCCCGCGCTGCAGGATGTGCTGGCGCGCGCCGATCATGGCCACCCAGCGGTCCGCCCCCAGGCGCGAGGGGAAGTCGTAGCCGTTGGTGACTCCGGCCTCGGCCGCGCCGGGCACGGCCCACTGCGGCTCGAAATCCCATCCCAGCATCATGTCGATCTGGTCGTGCACGCGCCGGCGCGCCGTGTCGCCGGCGACCACGCAGCCCAGCATGCGCGTAGGCGTGGGCAGGTCGCTCCACGGCCCTTCGGCCAGGTGCTCGATGTGCTCCAGAAACTCCGCGCCGTGCGCCAGCAAAGCGGCGCCAGGCCGATGCGCGTCGTACATCGCCCATTTCAAGCGGGTGTTGCCGATGTCTATGGCCAAAAAAGTCATGGGCGCGATTATCGGAGTTTTCCGGAGGATAGCGTCAGCCATGGACGACAACTGAGTGAGGACGTGAACGCAAGAATGGCGCAAATGTCAAAAATCCGGGAGCGCTCCTGCCCGGCAGCGCGCGCCGCCACTGTTAGGCGTTACATTGGCCTTTCCGTTTTTCCACCCACCAACAGGAGTCACCCATGGGACTTTTCAGTTTCATCAAGGAAGCCGGCGAAAAGCTGTTCGGCGGCAGCGCCGCACAGGCAGCCGAGCCTGCGCAAGACCTGAATGCCAAGGCCGCCAAGGCCATCGAGACCTATATCGGCACGCAGAACCTGGGCGTCAGCGACGTGAAGGTGCAGTTCGACGGCTCGCAGGGCAAGGTCACGGTGCTGGGCACGGCGCCCACCCAGGCGGTCAAGGAAAAGGTGACGCTGTGCTGCGGCAACGTCTCCAGCGTGCAGTCGGTGGACAACCAGATGACGGTGACCAACCCCGAGCCCGAAGCCCAGTACCACGACGTGGTGCGCGGCGACACGCTGTCGGCCATTGCCAAGAAGTTCTATGGCGATGCCAACAAGTACCCGGTGATCTTCGAGGCCAACAAGCCCATGCTGAGCCACCCCGACAAGATCTACCCCGGCCAGAAGCTGCGCATCCCGGCAATCTAAGCCCCCCTGAGCGGCGTCGCCGCTTCCCCCTGAGGGGGACGACACCCTCGCGGCGGGGCGGCCCTTGCTCGGTGTCTCTGACCTGGCTCATGCCAGTTCTGGATGCCGCGAATTAGACCTACCCCGCTCCGAGAAAGGCCGCAATAGCGGCCTTTCTCAAGGAAAGATTCAGTATTTACCGCTCAACAGCGCACCGAATCCCGGAACGGCTGTCGGCAAGCCCAGGCGCTTGAGCATCATGAACGTCGTGGCCACCGAGGAAGACAGTACCGGCAGGCCCACGCGGTCCTCGATGGGCTTCACCGAGGCCAGCGAGGGCATCTGCACGCAGGCCGAGGCGATGACCGCGTCGGCGTTGGCCGTGTTCAGGCGCCGCGTGATCTCGATGGGTGCGCGCGCATCCTGGGCGCCCACCTGCAGGTTGTCGGCAATCTCCAGCGAGATGCTGTCCACCACTTCGATGCCTTCGTTCTCTATGTAGTCGATGACCAGTTGCGTCAGCGGCTTCATGTAGGGCGCCAGCAGCGCCACCTTCTTCGCGCCGATGGCGTGCAGGCCATCGACCAGGGCGCCGGCGCTGGTGACAACGGGCGCGGGGCCGCCGTTGTCCACGGTGCGCTGGTGCAGGCGCGCTTGCGAGACACGGTGATAGCCGCGCCCCATGCTCATGATGGCCACCAGGCAGGCATAGCCGAGCACATCGACCCGCGCATCCGACAGTTCCAGCGCGCAGCGGTCGCTGTCGCCGTCCATGGCGGCCAGTTCCTCCTTGGTCACATGCTTCATGCGCATGCGGCTGGAGTGGAAGGTGAAACGCTCGGGCGCCAGGGCCTCGCGGGCGCGCAGGATGGCGGGGATCTCGGTCTCCATCGTGGTGTTGGAGCTGGGCACGATCTGCCCGATGCGGAAATGGGTTTTGGCTGTCATGTCAATCCATCGTGATGTGGTTGGCCTTGATGACCTTGCCCCAGTGGTCCGTCTCGCGCTGGACCAGGGCGCCCAGCCCCTGCGGGCCGAGGAATCGCGGCTCCACGCCCTGCAGGGCCGCGCGCTTTTGCACGTCGGGCGACTCCAGGGAGGTCTTGAGCGCGTCCGACAGTCTGGCGATGGCCTCGGGCGGCGTGCCCGCAGGCGCGAACAGGCCGACCCAGGCTTCCAGCTCGAAGCCCGGCAGGCCCGCTTCGGCCGTGGTGGGCACATCGGGCAGCATGGGATGGCGCGTCTTGCTGGTCACGGCCAGGGCCCTGAGCTTGCCCGTCTGCACATGGCCCAGCACCGAAGGCGGCGTGGTGATGAACATCTGCACCTGGCCGCCCAGCACGTCCTGGATGGCAGGGCCGGACCCCTTGTAGGGCACATGCGTGATCTGGGTCTGGGTCACCTGGGCGAACACGGCCGTGCCCACATGGGACAGCGAGCCATTGCCCTGCGACGCGTAATTGACCTTGCCCGGGTTCTTGCGCAGATAGGCAATGAACTCCTGCAGATTGTTCGCCGGAACGGAAGGATGAACGGCGATCACATTGGTGGCGGCCACGATCAGCCCCACGGGCGCCAGCTCGGACTGCGCCCAGGGCAGCTTGGGGAACAGTGCCGGATTGCCCACGTGGTAGGCCGAATACGAGGCCAGCAGCGTGTAGCCGTCCTTGGGCGACCGGGCCACCATCTGGTAGGCGATGTTGCCGCTGGCGCCGCCCCGGTTGTCCACCACGACCGACTGCCCCAGCAGGCGCGACAGCGGGTCGGACGCCAGGCGTGCCGCCGTGTCCACCACGCCGCCGGGCGGATTGGGGACCACGAGGGTGATGGACTTGGTTGGAAAGGCCTGGGCCTGGACGGTTCCTGCGCCCAGCAGGGCGGCCGCTGCCAGGCCGGCGGCCTGCAGCACAATGCGTCGATTCATGCTTGTCTCCATGTTCTCTTTGTACCGGCGCATTCTTGCGGGCCTGCACGCGGCCGAACAGCCGTATCTCGTTGATCCATCCTTCGTCTGCGGTAGAGGATGGGAATGATCAACCTGCACCGATTCGATCTGCTGACGCTGCGCCTGTATGTGGCCGTGGTCGATGCCGGCAGCCTGACGGCCGGCTCGCGCACGCTGGGGCTGTCGCTGGCGGCCGCCAGCAAGCGGGTGGCCGAGCTGGAGCAGCACTGCGGCGTGACCCTGCTGGTGCGCAGCAAGCGCGGCGTCACGCCCACGCCCGCCGGTCAGAGCATGTACCACCATGCCGTGGACGTGGTGGCCCGGCTGGAGCACCTGGCCCTGGCCATGGACGACTTTCGCAGCGGCGCCACGGGCCAGTTGCGCCTGTGGGCCAACAACTCCGCATTTGCGGGATTTCTGCCCCGGCTGCTGGCCGACTTCATGGCCGCCCACCCGGGTGTCTCGGTGGACCTGGAAGACGCGCTCAGCGAGGAGTCCGTGCGCGCCGTGCTCAGCGGCGTGGCCGAGCTGGCCATCATCGGGGAGAACACGCCCCTGGAAGGACTGAGCACCCAGGTCTGCGATGTGGACGAGCTGGTGCTGGTCATGCCGCGCGGCCATGCGCTGGACACGGACGACGCCTCCCCCGTGCCCCTGGCCACCGTGCTGGACCACGACTTCGTGAGCCTGGCCCGCTCCACCTCGCTGATGCGGCGCATTGCGGCCGAGGCCGAATCCATCAACCGGCCCGTGCGGATCCGCATCCAGGTGCGCAGCTTCGACGCCATGTGCCACATGGTCTCGGTGGGTCTGGGCCTGGCCATCCTGCCGCGCGCGGCCACCGCGCCGCACCTGGCCGCGCGGGCACTGCGGCTGCGCCCACTGGGGGCGCTCAACACCCGGCGCCGGCTGCTGCTGGCCATGCGCTCGCAGGCCACGCTGTCAGGACCGGCCCAGGCCCTGGTGGACATGGTGGCCGCCCGGGCGGTGGCGCTGGGATTCGCGGAGCCGCCGCTCTGAACGACGCCAGGCTGGCGCCGGCTTACTGGCGCCAGGGCAGGCCGCGCAGGCGCCAGCCGCCGACATGGCCGCGCTGGCCGTTGGCGTCCACATCGCCCTCAAAACCTTCGAGGATGTTGTAGGCCTCGATGCCCAGTTGCGCCGCGCGCTGGGCTGCGGCCACCGAGCGCACGCCGCTGCGGCACAGCAGGACCACCTTGCCGCCTTCAGGCACGGCGGCGCGCAGCTGGCTGTCGAAATCGGGGTTCATCGCCATGGACGGCCACTGCTTCCAGGCCACGGCCACGGCACCCGGCACACGGCCCACCCAGTCGCGCTCGGCATCGGTGCGCACATCGACGAGCACGGCTTCGCCGGATTGCTGCCATTGCCAGGCGAGTTCGGGAGGAATGTCGCCTGCATAGCCCTGTGCGGGCTGGACGGTCAGGGGAATGGCTGCGGGAACGGGAGCGTTTGCGGACATGGATTGGCTTTCTTGATAGGACGCGGTTGTGTGCCCGGCAAGAATAACCGTCCAGCCCGACTGGCGCCGGCTCGCCGGTGCCCGAATCGCCTACTCCCAGGGAGGCAGCAGCTTGTCACGCAGCACCTGGCGCTGCGCCTCCCAGCCCGGCATCACGCTGGCCACCGTGGACCAGAAGCGGGGGCTGTGGTCCATGTACCGCAGGTGGGACAGCTCGTGCACGACCACGTAGTCGATGACCTCGGGCGAGTGCTGCATGAGCCGCCAGTTCAGCCGTATGGCGCCGGCCGTGTTGGCACTGCCCCAGCGCGTGCTTGCGCTGGTCAGTCTCAGGCTGGTCCACTGCACGCCCAGGAGCGGCGCGTGGCGTTGCAGGCTGGCCGTGAACCAGGATCGCGCCTCGCGCAGCATCCAGGCCTGCACGCAGGCGCGCACCTCGGCGGCCGATGCCCCAGGCGCCAGCGGCAGGTGCAGGGACTGGCTGCCGTCGGCCGCCTGTTCACGGTGTACCTGGCGCGTGCGCAGCGGCTGGGTTTCGCCGCCGGTGAGGCACAGCTGCAAGGGGCGGCCCAGATAGCCGATCTCTGCGCCGTGCTCCCAGCGGATGCGTGCCGCATGCTGGGCTTGCTGGCGCTGGCCGGCCTCATGCAGCTTGCGCAGTATCCAGCCCGATTTCGCCTCCAGCGCCTGCGCGATGGCAGCCATGTTGACCCAGGAAGGTGCGCTGACCACCAGCCCCTGCGCGCCGATGGTGAAGCCTATGGTGCGCCGGCGCGAGCGCTGCAGCCGGTAATGCAGCACCTGCCCCTGGAGGACCGCCTGCTGGTTGGCGTCCGGGTGGATGCGGGGACTGGGCTCGGGGATGGTGGATGGAGATGGGAGAGATGGAGGAGAAGGAGGAAGAGGCGCGGATGAAGGCTGGGCGGGGGCAGCAGCCCTGTCACGGCGCGGCTTCAGCCCACCGTCCTGCGTTTGCACGGCAGGTGGCAGCAGCCAATCCCAACTGCGCTGTGCCGGGTCCGCCATGCCGCTCTCCGGCGCCTCAGGCGCGGTAGGCCTCGGGGTCGAGGCGCTGCATTTCGGCCTCGATCCAGTTTTCGACTTCCACCATCAGCTCCTCGTGCTTGCGGCCCACGGAAGGAATGGGCTTGCCGATGGAGACATCGACCACGCCCGGCGTCTTGATGAAGGCCTTGCGCGGCCAGCACTTGGCCGAGGTGACGGCCACGGGCACGACGGGCACGCCGGTCATGATGGCCAGGCGCGTGGCGCCGGTCTTGTACTCGCCCCTTTGGCCGCGCGGGATGCGCGTGCCTTCGGGAAACATGATCACCCAGGTGCCCTGGCCCAGCAGGCGCTTGCCCTGCTCGACCACCTTGTGGAAGGCGCGCGAGCCGTGCTTGCGGTCGATGTGGATCATGTCCATGCTGCCGATGGACCAGCCGAAGAAGGGCACCATGAGCAGCTCCTTCTTGAACACATAGGCCAGCGGGCGCGGCATGATCGCCGGCATGAGGAAGGTCTCGTAGGTGGACTGGTGCTTGACCAGCAGCACCACGCCCTGCTTGGGGTCGGTGGGCAGGTTCTCCATGCCCTGCACGCGGTGGCGCACGCCCATGATGACGCGGGCGCTGTCCACCGACAGCTTGAGCCAGGCGCGCGCCACCGCATAGACGCGGCGCGGCCCGCCGCCCAGCCAGCGCGTGAGCAGCACGGCCAGGGTGTAGGGGATCACGGTGATGCCCATCCAGAGCATGTGGAGGGTGGAGCGGATCAGGGACATGGCGGCAGTGTGGTGCAGAAAGCGGCGCAGCGGCCGGGCGGCAGGCCCGGGCCTTGCGCCCTCAGGAATCGGAATTCACAAAGATAGCATTGTGCGCAGGACGGCAGGCCGGCGGCGCATGGGCAAATTGCCGTTCGGGCGTTCAGGCGTTCAGGGAGCGGGTGCGGCATCTGCCGGAACCAGCGCATCGGCCAGCGCGGCCAGGCTGGCATGGCGCTGGGTGCCGGGCGGCAGTCCGGGCGGCAGCGCCCCATCCAGAGACACTCCGGCGCTGGCGCCCGTGCAGACCAGGTGCAGGCGCGCGCCCATGGCGGCACCGGCCTGCAGGTGGGCCACGCAGGAGCCAATCACCCACAGCTGGTGCCCCTCGACGCCGAAGCGCTCGGCAATCTGCTCGAACAGCGCCGTGCCGGGCTTGCGGCAATGGCATTCCTCGTCCGGCGCATGGGGGCAGTAGAAAACCGCATCGACGCGCGCGCCTGCCGCCGCCATTTCGCGGTGCATGCGCGCGTGCACGGCATTGAGTTCGGTCACGTCGAACAGGCCCCGGCCCAGGCCCGGCTG
Organism: Delftia sp. NA_296.1; assembly: GCF_052692095.1. Lineage (NCBI taxonomy): Bacteria > Pseudomonadati > Pseudomonadota > Betaproteobacteria > Burkholderiales > Comamonadaceae > Delftia > Delftia sp. NA_296.1. Next base: position 173,436 of record NZ_JBQZGF010000002.1, read on the forward strand.
GTTGGTGGCGACCACCACATGCCAGCCGGCCCGGTTCAGGCGCGCCACGGCTTCCAGCGCCCCGCGCTGGGCCTTCCAGGCCTCGGCAGAGCCGATGAAGCCCTCCTCACCGATCTGGTTGAGGGTTCCGTCACGGTCCAGGATCGCAATTTTCATGGTCGGGTCCCAAGAATGTCAGAACTCAATTGCGCGCGTCCCAAGACGAGGGACACCGAGGAAGGGCCGCCCCGCACCGAGGGTGTCGTCCCCCTCCCTTGCGAAGCAAGTAGAGAGGGGGAAGGCGCGAAGCGCCTCAGGGGGTGCTCCATTTACGCCAGTCGCGAAAGGTCCGCCACGCGGTTCATGGCTTCGTGCAACGTGGCCAGCAGGCCCAGGCGGTTGGCCTTGAGCGCCGGGTCTTCGGCGTTGACCATCACATGCTCGAAGAAGGCATCGACCGGGGCGCGCAGCGCAGCCAGGGTCTGCAGGCTGGCCGTGTAGTCGCCGGCAGCAAACTGCTGCTGCGCCTTGGGCGCCACCGATTGCAGGGCTGCGTACAGGTCCTTCTCTGCCACCTCGGCCAGCACGGCCGCGTCGACCTGGGCCTGCACGGCCTGGTCGGCCTTCTTGAGGATGTTGCCCACGCGCTTGTTGGCGGCGGCCAGGGCCGGTGCCTCGGGCAGCTCGCCGAAGGCGCGCACGGCCTCCAGGCGCTTTTGCACGTCGGACAGGCGCTGCGGGCGCAGGGCCAGCACGGAGTCCACTTCCTGGGCCGAGAAGCCCTGCTCGCGCAGGTTGCCGGCCAGGCGGTCGTAGATGAAGTCGGCCAGCTGGGGCGTGGCGTCCTCGATCTTGTCGCCGAAGGCAGGCAGCACGCTGACCAGCAGGGTTTCCAGGTCCAGCGCCAGGTCCTTCTCGACCAGCATGCGGATCACGCCCAGCGCATGGCGGCGCAGCGCGAACGGGTCGCGGTCGCCCGTGGGCAGGTTGCCGATGCCGAACATGCCGACCAGGGTTTCCAGCTTATCGGCCAGGGCCACGACCACGCCGGCGTTGCCGCGCGGCAGTTCGTCGCCCGCAAAGCGGGGCTTGTAGTGGTCCTCGATGGCATCGGCCACGGCCACGTCCAGGCCGTCGTTGAGCGCGTAGTAGCGGCCCATGGTGCCCTGCAGCTCGGGGAACTCGCCCACCATGTCGGTCACGAGGTCGGTCTTGGCCAGTTGCGCGGCCAGGTCGGCCTGCTGGGCCAGGCCCGTGTCGCCCAGCTGGCGGGCAATGCTCTTGGCGATGGAGCGCACGCGCTCCACGCGCTCGCCCTGGGTACCGAGCTTGTTGTGATAGACCACCTTGCCCAGCCCGTCCACGCGCGAGGCCAGGGTCTTCTTGCGGTCCTGGTCGAAGAAGAACTTGGCGTCGGCCAGGCGCGGGCGCACCACGCGTTCGTTGCCGCCGATGACGGCGCTGGCATCCTGCGGGCTGATGTTGCTGACCACCAGGAACTGGTGGGTCAGCTTGCCGGCGGCGTCCAGCAGCGGAAAGTACTTCTGGTTGGCCTTCATGGTGAGGATCAGGCATTCCTGCGGCACGTCGAGGAATTCCTTCTCGAACTCGCAGACCAGCACATTGGGGCGCTCGACCAGGGCCGTGACCTCGTCCAGCAGGGCCTCGTCCTCGATGGGACGGACACCGCCGCCCACGCGCTCGGCAGCAGCCTGCAGCTGGCGCGCGATCTCGGCACGGCGTTCGGCGAAGCTGGCGATGACGGCGCCTTCCTCGCGCAGCTGCGCGGCGTAGTCATCGGCGGAGCGGATGACCACGGGATCGACCGCCGCCTCGAAGCGGTGGCCATGCGTGGCCGTGCCGGCCGTCAGGCCCAGGGCCTTGACGCCGATCAGCACCTCGGTGCCGTGCAGCACCACCAGGCCGTGGGCCGGGCGCACGAAATGGACGCTGCTCCAGCCGTCGGCCAGCTGGTAGCGCATGACCTTGGGGATGGGCAGCTTGGCAATGGCTTCGTCCAGCGCCTTTTGCACGCCGTCGGCCAGCATCACGCCGCGCACGGTGGAGGCGTGGAACAGGGCTTCGGCCTTGCCTTCGCCCTGGCGGGTCAGGCCGGCAACGGCTTCTTCACCGGCACCCAGGGCGGCCAGCTTCTTGATCAGGGCGGGCGTGGGCTTGCCGTCGGCGTCCAGGCCCACGGAGACGGGCATGAGCTTTTGCGACACGGCCTTGTCCTCGGCCTGGGGCAGGACTTCGGTGATATGGGCGGCCAGGCGGCGCGGCGAGGCATAGGCCGTCAGGCGCGCTTCGCTGGAGGCCAGCAGGCCCTGGGCCTTGAGCTGATCGAACAGCACGCCGGCAAAGGCGTCGCCCAGCTTTTGCAGCGCCTTCGGGGGCAGCTCTTCGACAAACAGTTCAACAAGAAGATTCGATGCGTTCATGGTCTGGTGTTCTCTCGGTGCAGCGGTGTCCGCCTCAGGCGGCCTTCTTGCCCTGTTGTTCGGCGGCCTTGGCCAGCTCGGCCAGCACTTCGTCGGCATGGGCCTTGGGCGCCATGGGGAAGCCCAGGCGCGCACGGCTGTCCATATAGGCCTTGGCCACGGCGCGGGCCAGGTTGCGGATGCGGCCGATGTAGGCGGCACGCTCCGTCACGCTGATGGCACCGCGCGCATCGAGCAGGTTGAAGGTGTGGGCGGCCTTGAGCACCTGCTCGTAGGCCGGCAGCGCCAGCTGTTCGCCGATCAGGTGGTTGGCCTGCTTTTCGTAGGCGCCGAAGGCGGTGAACAGGAAGTCGGCGTCCGAGTGCTCGAAGTTGTAGGTGGACTGCTCCACCTCGTTTTGGTGGTAGACGTCGCCGTAGCTCAGGCCGTCGGTCCAGGTCAGGTTGTAGACGTTGTCCACGCCCTGCAGGTACATGGCCAGGCGCTCCAGGCCGTAGGTGATCTCGCCCGTGGCGGGCTTGCAGTCGATGCCGCCGACCTGCTGGAAGTAGGTGAACTGCGTCACCTCCATGCCGTTGAGCCAGACTTCCCAGCCCAGGCCCCAGGCGCCCAGCGTGGGGTTCTCCCAGTCGTCCTCGACGAAGCGGATGTCGTTCTTCTTGAGATCGAAGCCCAGGGCTTCGAGCGAGCCCAGGTACAGCTCCAGGATGTTGTCGGGCGCGGGCTTGAGCACCACCTGGAACTGGTAGTAGTGCTGCAGGCGGTTGGGGTTGTCGCCATAGCGGCCGTCCTTGGGGCGGCGGCTGGGCTGCACGTAGGCGGCCTTCCAGGGCTCGGGGCCCAGGGCGCGCAGGAAGGTGGCGGTGTGCGAGGTGCCCGCGCCCACTTCCATGTCATAGGGCTGGAGCAGCGCGCAGCCCTGGTCGGCCCAGTAGGACTGCAGCTTGAGGATGATTTGTTGGAAAGTGAGCATGACTTGTTTCAGGCGTCGCACGCAGGCCGGGGCCGCGCCGGTGAATGAGAGGCGGCTCGCGCCGCGCAAACGACGATTTTAAGGCGCCGCCCGGCCCTGCGCCGTGGCGCGGGCCTGCGGCCCCACGGCAGACGCTCCACAGGGCGATCTGCATCAAAAAACGGAGCAGGCGACACATGCCGGCAAAGGCCGTGGCGCGCGAAGACCCGAAAGCCCGCCTTGCACGACGCATCCGGATCATTTTTTGACAATTCACCAGGGCAGCGGCCGGTGACCGTTCGCCACGCCGCCATGCACGCCCCCTAGAATGGCCCACTGACCTTTTTTGTCGTGGACCACCACCGCCCCGGAGCCTGCCATGAACCTGATGAACATCATCACCAAGCAACTGATAGAGATCATCGAGTGGACCGATGACTCGCGCGACACGCTCTCCTACCGCTGGCCCGACGACGACAAGGAAATCAAGAACGGCGCACAGCTCATCGTGCGCGAGTCGCAGCAGGTGCAGTTCGTCTCGGCCGGCCAGTACGCCGACCTGTTCAGCCCCGGCAAGCACACGCTGACCACGCAGAACATTCCCATCCTGTCCACCATCCAGGGCTGGAAGTACGGCTTCAATTCGCCGTTCAAGTGCGATGTCTACTTCATCAACACGCGCCTGTTCACGGGCAATAAGTGGGGCACCTCCAACCCCGTGATGGTGCGCGACAAGGACTTCGGCGCCGTGCGCCTGCGCGCCTTCGGCACCTACGACTTCCGCATCGTCGAGCCGGCCAAGTTCCTCAAGGAAGTGGCGGGCACGGACCAGAACTTCCGCATCGACGAGTTCGCCGACACCATGCGCTCGCGCATCATCAGCGTGTTCACCGAGTCGCTGGCCAAGGCCCGGGTGCCCGTGCTGGACGTGGCCCAGCGCTATGGCGAGCTGGGCGATGCGCTGCTGCCGCTGATCAACCCGGCCATGACGGACAAGTACGGCCTGGAGATCACCAGCTTCGTGCTGGAGAACGTGTCCGTGCCGCCCGAGGTGGAGCAGGCCATCGACAAGCGCTCCAGCATGACGGCCATCGGCAACCTCAACGACTACGTCAAGTACCAGATGGGCCAGGCCATGACCACGGGCGGCGAAGGCGCTGCCGCAGCCACCCTGCCCGCCACCATGGCCATGGGCTTCGGCATGGCGCAGGAGATGATGAAGAGCATGCAAAGCGGCGGCGGTGCCGGTGGCGCACCGGCCGGCCAGGGCCAGGCGTCCGATCCGTTCTCGCCCGCTGCCGCACAGGCGGCCCAGGCCCCCGCAGCGCCCGCCGCCGGTGGACTGCAGGTGCTGACCCCGGCGCAGGCGGCCCAGGTGCTCGGTGTGAGCGAGGCCGATGTGCTGGCCGAGATCCAGGCCGGCAACCTCAAGGCACGCCAGATCGGCAGCCAGTGGCGCATTGCGCAAGCCGCACTCGATGACTTCCTGCGCGGCTGACATTTCCGTGGTTTGACCCTTTGCGGCGCCAGGCCCTGCCTGGCGCCGCGTCCCGTTTTCCAGGACCGATGCCGTGAGCGCGCCCTCCTCCAGTTCCTCCAGCACCTCGACTTCCCCCGCCTCCGGTTCCTGGGAGGCCGCAGCCGCCGCGCCGGCCATGGTGCGCAAGCACCCCTGCCCCGAATGCGGCGCCAACCTCGAATGGAATGCCCAGGCCCAGGCGCTCAAGTGCCCGTACTGCGGCACCACGGTGCCCTGGAGCGAGGAAACGCGCGAGGAACTGGGCCGCGATGTGGTCGAGCAGGACCTGGCCGAGGCGCTGCGCAACCCCAAGTCCGGCCGGGGCTGGGGCACGGAGGACCGCTACGAGGTCCAGTGCCAGAACTGCCGTGCCATCTCGGTCTTCGTGAACCGCACCGTGGCCCAGCGCTGCGACTTCTGCGGCTCGCCCTCCATCGTCGCCCATGAGGAGCAGGGCGATGCCATCACGCCGCAGAGCATCCTGCCCTTCAAGATCAGCGACGGCCAGATCCGCGACCGCATCCGCCAGTGGTATGGCAGCCGCTGGTTCGCGCCCAACCGCCTGAAGTCCGCCGCGCTGACCGACACGCTGCACGGCGTCTACCTGCCCTACTGGACCTTCGACGCCCACGCCAGCGCCGACTGGCAGGCCGAGGCGGGCTTCTACTACTACACCACCGAGTCCTACCGCGACAGCAACGGCAACGTGCAGACGCGCCAGGTGCGCCATGTGCGCTGGGAGCCGGCTTCGGGCAGCCTCGCCCATTTCTTCGACGACGAGCTGGTGCCCGGCACCGTGGGCGTGCACGCCAACCTGCTGCGCCAGGTGGAGCCCTTTCCCACCACCACCGACCTCAAGCCCTACACGCCGGAATTCGTGCGCGGCTGGACGGTGGAGCGCTACCAGATCGACCTGGGCAAGGCCGCCCAGGTCAACGTGCAGGACATGGACGAGCAGCTGCGCGCCCTGTGCGCGCGCCAGGTGCCCGGCGACACCTACCGCAACCTGCAGATGCAGCGCGAGTACCAGGGCCGCACCTTCAAGCACTTCCTCGTGCCGGTCTGGCTGGTGGGCTACACCTACGGCAGCAAGACCTTCCAGATCATCGCCAACGGCTACACGGGCCAGATCGCGGGCGAGCGCCCCTACAGCGCCCTCAAGATCACGCTGGCCGTGCTGGCCACGATCATGGTGCTGGCGCTGCTGTGGGTGATGTTCGGCAAGTAGGCCGGCTGCCGCTCACCACGCGCTCCAGACCTCTTCGGCAAGCCCGAAGGCAGTGCTCGCGCCGGAACCTCCGGTGACCGCCACCACGCGCGTGGCCTCGTCGGGCGCATGCACCACGCAGGGCGCGTCCTGCGCACTCGGGTAGACGCCCACCCAGCGCTCCACCACCTGCGCATCGCGCAGGTGCAGGGCCTCGTTCATGTGGCGCAGCATCAGCCGGTCCACGGCTTCGCTGGCAAAGGGCGGGGGCGCTGCGCCGTAGTGGTGGGAATCGCCCACCACCAGGCTGCCGTCGGCGCTTTGCACGGCGATCAGGTGGATGCCGTGGGCCAGGCTTTCGCCCTCCTCCCGCTCCAGTTCGGCGCGCAGCGCGGCGGCTTCGGGCAGGGCGCTGTAGCCCTCGTATCTGACCATGCTCAAGTCACCCATGACCGAGCCCTTGAGCCGAAAGCCCGGCTGCGGCCGCACGCGCAGCATCTGCAGCTGGCACAGCTGGATGCGGTGCGGCGCCCACAGGCCGGCGAACAGGCCGCCCGGGTCGGCGTTGTTGCAGACCACCACGCGTTCGCCGTGGTAGCTGGCGCGCGTGCTGCGCACCCGGGGTGCCGACACCTCGAGCACGGCCTCGCCAAAGCGGAAATCCACGCCCATGGCCTGCTCCAGCCACTGCGCCAGCCGGGCAATGGCCGTGCGCGACTCCACGCGCAGTTCATGCGGGCTGTAGAGCACAGCGGACAAATCCCCAGTACGCAGTGCAGGATGGCGCTCGGCGGCCTGGGCCGGCGTGAGCAGCTCGCAGCGCTCGCCCATCGCCGTGCTCAGGAAGGCATGGAGCACGGCCTCGGCGCTGGGGCGGCGCGCCGTCAGCCACAGGCCGCGGTGCACGACCTCGATGCCGGCCTGCGGCGCAATCTCGGCCCAGGTGTCGCGCGAGCGCATGGCACGCCGCCAGTGGGCACCGGCCTGCTGCCCCGTGACGGTCACAAAGCCGAAGTTGCGGATGGAGGCGGAGATGCAGGCCGCGTCGCGCTCGATGACGAGCACGCTGCGGCCACGGCGCGCAGCCGCATAGGCGTGGGCCAGGCCGACAATGCCGGCCCCCACCACGATCAGGTCGTAGTTCTTCATGGGAAAAAACGGAGGGAGGAAGAGAGAAGGAATCAGCGCTGGCGCCAGCGCTGCGTGCGCCGCTGCACCCAGGCATCCAGCGCCGCGATCAGCAGCCGGCCCGCAGCGGCCGTGGCAAAGATCAGCGTGGCCATGGCGGCGGCGGGCGCGGTGTCGCCCGCGTCGTCCATGGCCAGCACCGCCACCGAGGCCAGCGTGGTCTCGGGCGAGTAGAGGAACACCACGGCCGACACCGTGGTCATGGCGTTGACGAAGAAGTAACCGGCCACCTGCATCACTACGGGCAGGCACACCGGCAGGTGCACGCGCCACAGCAGCGTCCAGAAGGCCACGCCCAGGGAATCGGCCACGCGCTCGTATTCGGCATCGAGCTGCTGCAGCGCGGCCAGTTGCGTGATGTGCGCCACCGAGAAGAAATGCGCCACCGAACACAGCACCAGGATGGCCATGCTGCCGTACAGGAAGTGCAGCGGATTGCCCTGGGCATTGAAGAACAGGATGTAGCCCAGGCCCAGCGCCAGCCCCGGCACGGCCATGGGCAGCGTGGCCACGGCATGCAGCCACTGGCGCGTGCGCGCCCAGCGCTGTGGCTTGGCCACCAGGTAGGCGGTCACAAAACTCAGCACCGCCCCCACCACCGCCGTGGCCAGCGCCATGGACAGCGAGTTGCCATAGCTGGCCCAGCCGCCGCCGTCCATCATGTCGAAGCGGTAGTTCTTGAACGTCAGCGTGAGGTTGTAGGGCCAGTAGCTGACCAGGGAGGCCAGCACGGCCGTGCCCATGACGGCCAGCAGCGCCAGCGCCACCAGCGCGCAGTAGGCAAGCAGCGCGCGGTCCAGCGGCGCATGGGGCTGAGGCACCAGCGGCACGGAGCGCACACCCATGGTCGCCGCCTGCCGCGCACGCAAATGGCGCTCTGCCGCAAAGGCCAGGCCGGCCGGCACCAGCAGCAGCATGGCCACCACGGCACCCATGGACAGCTTTTGCTGGCCGATGACCTGCTTGTAGATATCGGTGGCCAGCATGGCCGTGTTGCCGCCAATGACCTTGGGCACGCCGAAGTCGGTCACCACGAGCACGAAGACCACGATCCAGGAAATCATCAGCCCGTAGCGGCTGGCCGGCAGCGTGACCTGACGGAAGCTGCGCCAGCGGCTGGCGCCCAGTGTGGCGGCCGCCTCGTACAGGCGCGCATCGCCCGAGGCCAGCGTGGTGCACAGGATCATCAGCGCATGCGGAAATGTCCAGAGCACCGAGCCCACGATGATGCCGAAGGGCCCGTAGGCCGAGCCCCCCTGCAGCCAGCCCTTGAGCAGGCCCTGGCTGCCGAACAGGTAGATCAGGCTGATGGCCATGAGCAACGAAGGCGCCAGCAGCGGCACCAGGGCCAGGCCCCGGAACCAGCGCGCCAGCGGCATGCAGCTGCGCACCACGCCATAGGCGTAGACATAGGCCAGCAGCACGCAGACCGTGCTGCTCACGGCCGACAGCCACAGGCTGTTGAACAGCGATTGCGCCACGCCCGGCATGCGCGCATAGGTGATGAACTGGGCCAGGCCCGTGAAGCGGCCCGTGTCGTCCCAGAAACTCCTGCCCAGCAGGCTGGCGACCGGCAGGGCGATGGTGGCCAACAGCCAGGCCAGTGCGCCCAGCACCAGTGCGCCCAGCCACCAGCGCTCCCAGCCTGCGCTGTGCCCCCGCGGACGCACGGGCCCTGCAGGCGCGCTGCGGCGGGCGGGAACGGAGCGGTCCACCGGCACGGGGACGGGCACGGGCACAGGCACGGAAATGGCCGTGTCCATGGGATGCGCGCTCATGCGGCCTTCCTCACGTCGGGCGCCGCCAGCGGCTGCAGCGCGGCGGCGGGCAGCTCCATCAGCACCTCGCCCTGCAGCCAGTCGGGCAGGCCCACGTCGTGGCGCAGCGGCCACTGGGCGTCAACCTGGCATTGCAGCGTGGGGCTAAACAGGCGCACCAGGGCCATCGATCCCAGGAACGAGGTCTCCACCACGCGGGCGCGGAACAGGTTGGCCAATGCCGTGGGCTGGGCCGGGTGCAGCACCACGCTCTCGGGCCGCACGCCCACCAGCAGGGCAGCGCCAGGCTCGAAACCGGCCAGCGCGCAGCGCAGGCTGGCTTCGCCGATGCGCACCTGGTCCGCCGATTCGGCCGTGGCCGGCAGCAGGTTCATGCGGCCCACGAAGCCGGCCGCGAACTGGCTCACGGGCCGGGCATAGAGCTGCTCGGGCGAGCCCTGCTGCTCGATGCGGCCCTGGTGCATGAGCACCACGCGGTCGGCCATGGACAAGGCCTCTTCCTGGTCGTGCGTGACCATGATGGAGGCGATGCCCAGCTGGCGCTGCAGCTGGCGGATCTCGCTGCGCAGCTCGGTGCGCACCTGGGCATCGAGCGCGGACAGCGGCTCGTCGAGCAGCAGCAGGCGCGGCCGGGGCGCCAGCGCGCGGGCCAGGGCCACGCGCTGCTGCTGGCCGCCCGACAGCTGGGCCGGGTAGCGCTGGGCCTGCGCGCCCAGGCCCACCAGGGACAGCATCTCGGCCACACGCTCGCGCGCCTGCGCCGCAGGCTGCCCGTTCAGCCCGAAGGCCACGTTCTGCGCGGCCGTGAGATTGGGAAACAGCGCATAGCTCTGGAACACCACGCCAAAGCCACGGCGTGCGGCCGGCCAGCGCGTGATGTCATCGCCCTGGAACAGCACCCTGCCCTCGTCAGGCATGTCGATGCCGCAGACGATGCGCAGCAGCGTGGTCTTGCCGCAGCCCGAAGGGCCGAGCAGGCTGACGAACTCGCCCGCCTCCACGTTCAGGTCAATGCCGCGCAGCACCTGCTGCTCGCGGTAGCGCTTGGCGATATGGTCTATGCGCAGCATGGCGTGGCTCCGGCTTACTTTTTCTCTGCCTTGGCTTCGTAGCGGCGGCTCCACTCGGCCAGGATGCGGTCGCGGTTATCGGCGGCCCAGTTGAAATCGTTCTTCGCCAACCGCTTTTCCAGATCGGCAGGAATGAACTCCAGCTTCTCCTGCGCCTCGGGCAAGGCCAGCACGGCGAAGTTGGCGGCGTACAGCTTGTTGGCCTCTGGCGTGACGGCCCAGTCGGCCAGCGCCTTGGCGGCTTCCTGCTTCTTGCTGGTCTTGAGGATGGCCGTGGCCTCCACGTCCCAGCCCAGGCCTTCCTGCGGGAAGACGATGTCGATGGGCGCGCCGTCCTTCTTGGTCTTGCTGGCGCGGTACTCGAAGCTCAGGCCCACGGGAAACTCGCCGGCCCCCGCCTGGCGGCAGGGCTTGGAGCCGCTGTGCGTGTACACGCCCATGTTCTGGTGCAGGCCGTCCATGTAGGCCCAGCCCTTTTCCTCGCCCATGATCTGCAGCCAGGCCGCGACCATCAGGTAGCCCGTGCCGCTGGAGGCCGGGTGGGGCATGGTGATCGTGCCCTTGAACTCGGGCCTGACCAGGTCGGCCCAGCTGGCGGGCACGGGCAGCTTGCGCTTGCCGGCCTCCACGGTGTTGAAGCAGATGGCCGAGGACCACAGGTCCATGCCCACCCAGGTCGGCTGCGCGCGCGGATCGCGCATGTTGGCGCGCACCTTGTCCAGGCCCTTGGGCGCGTAGGGCTGGAGCATGCCCTGCTTGTCCAGCAGCATCAGCGAGGTGGCGGCCACGCCCCAGATCACGTCGGCCTGGGGATTGGCCTTCTCGGCCAGCAGGCGGGCCGTGATGATGCCCGTGCTGTCACGCACGAACTTGAGCTCGATCTCGGGATGGGCCTTCTCGAAGCCGCTCTTGTAGGCCTTGATCTGGTCGGCTTCCAGCGCGCTGTAGACCAGCAGTTCGGTCTTGGCCGCGTGGGCAAGGGTGGCGAAGGAGGCGACGGTCAGCGCCGCAGAGGCAATGGCGAGGCGGCGGCCCAGGGAGGCAAGGGTGTGGCGCATGGCGTGGCAGTTCCGTTGTGGGTTCGTGGACAGGTGGCAGGTTCACCACCTCTGACACCCACTTTAGGAAGCGCAGGTGAAACGCCCGTGTCACACAACGGAAATTTGGCGAAGCGGGTATTGGCGGATTTGGGTGCCCCACCCATCGCCCACCCCGTCTCTTCAGCCGCGCGGCTTGCCCCTGCCTGTGCGCGTTGCCTGGGCGGCCTGGGCCGCCTGGGGCTGCAGCGCATCCAGCAGCCGGTCCTGCAGGCGCGCGCGGTGGGCAAGGTTCTGATCCAGCCTGGCGGCCAGCGCGTCGATGTGCTCGCGCATCAGTTGCTCGGCGCGCGCCATGTCGCCGGCCGCCAGCGCATCGACGATGGCCTCGTGGTCGGCATTGGAGTGCTGGGCCTCGGTCTGCGACTGGTACAGCGCAGACACCAGGGTGGTGCGCGCCGAGAGGTCGGCCATCATGGCCGTGAGAAAGCGGTTGCCCATCTGCTCGGCCAGGCAGACGTGGAAGTCGGCCAGCAGCACGCTGCGCTGGCCGGCGTTGTCGGCCTCTGCGATGGCGCCGCGCTCCTGGGCCACATGCTCGCGCAGCGTGCGTATGGCCGCCTGCAGCGGCCGGCCCGCGTCGCGCAGCATGCCGGACTCCAGCACGCGGCGCGCGGCATAGGTTTCCTGGGCTTCCTCGAACGAGGGCTCGACCACGTACCAGCCCTGGCGCGAGCGCACCTCGACGAAGCCGCGCGCCTGCAGCTGCATCAGCGCCTCGCGCACCATGGTGCGGCTCACGCCGAAGACCTCGGCCAGTTCCTTTTCGCCCAGGCGCTCGCCAGGGCGCAGCTTGCGCTCGACGATGGAGCGCATCACGCGCTCGGCGATCAAGGCCGGCCCGGTGGCCGGCACATCCTGTGGCTCGGACATGGCGGCCTCCTCAGGCCGCGGCCGGAATGCGGCGCGGGCGCAGCGTGGCCATCACCCAGTACACGCTGCCGCCGATCAGCACGCCGAAGAACCAGCCGTAGGTGCCCCACCAGACCGGCAGCAGGCTGGTGAAGTTGGGCAGGATGGTGGAGAACACGCTGCCGATGCCCGTGGCGATCAGCGCGTTGACGTTCCAGCCGCCCTCGTAGCGGTACTCGCCATGCTCGTCATACAGCGCGGCCACGTTGATGTTGCCCTTGGCCACCAGGTAGTAGTCCACCAGAATGATGCCCAGCAGCGGCCCCATGGTGGCGCCGATGGCGTTCACGAAGTGGGCAGCGCCGCCCTCCCATGGTGCAAAGGGGTAGAGAGCCAGGGCGATCAGTGCGGCGATGTATCCGCCGCGCTTGAAGTCGATGCGCTTGGGAAACACGTTGGAAATATCGAAGGCCGCCGAGACGAAGTTGGCCACCACGTTGATGCCCAGCGTGGCCACGGCAAAGGTGACGGCGGCCAGCAGGGCCAGCACCCAGCTGTCGAACTTGGCCGAGATCTGCTCGGGGTGCAGCAGCACCTCGCCATAGACCTTGAAGGCCGCAATCGTGGTGATGCCGGCCACCAGCGAGAACGCAATCAGGTTTACGGGCAGGCCCCAGAGGTTGCCCTTGGCGACCGCCTCCTTGTTCTTCGCATAGCGCGAGAAGTCGCAGAAGTTCAGGTACAGCGCCGCAAAGTAGGTGATCCAGGTCGCGCCCACGGCCATCAGCGCCCAGAAGCTGCCCGGCGCGCCGCTCACCCCCGCATCCTTGGTCTTGTCCAGCAGCACATCCATGGGAATGCCGTGGTCGAAGCTGAAGCCGCCGGCCTTCACGCACAGGCCGATGGCCAGCACCAGCATGGCGATCCACACGGCAGGCCCGGCCCAGTCCTGGAATCGCCGCACGGTCTCCATGCCCCTTTGGATGATCAGCAGTTGCAAGGCCCAGATGACCACGTAGCAGATCACCTCCAGCCCCGAATGGCCCAGCCAGTGCGTGGTCTGGTGGAAGGACAGCAGGGCGTCATTGCGCACCAGCAGCGCCACCATGGCGCCCGATGCGGCCGCCGTCTGCGCCCCGTACCAGAAGCAGGCCACGACGGCGCGCACCAGTGCAGCCAGATTCGCACCCCAAACCCCGAACGAGGCACGCGCCAGCACCGGGTAGGGCACGCCGGTCTTCTCGCCCGCATAGCCCACCAGGTTCATCAGAAAAAAGATGACCAGGGAACTGATGCCGATGGCGATCAGAAAATTGACGAAGCTGCCGCACAGCAGAAACAGGCTGGCCGCCAGGTAGTAGCCCCAGAGGCTGTGCACGTCCGAAGTCCAGACGTTGAAGATGCTGAAGGCGCCCCAGCGGCGGTCCCTGGTGGGCGCCAGATCTTCGTTGTAGAGACCTGGCGAGGGGTTGCGGATGTCCATTGATGCGCTCCTTGACCACGAGTAATCACTGACACAAGACCAGCCGAAACCCATGATCAGCTGGCACACAAACTGGCACGCAAACTGGTATGCAAGAAGTGTGCCTTCGGGCGCAGGAGTTTTTTCCCGGGACATACCCGGCCACCGCAGGCCTTCAGGCTGCGGCGACATGGTGAAATATGGAGCCGCCCCCCTTCCTCCAACCCCGCCATGTTCGTCACGCAGCTCAAGTCCTTTTTCTGGGTCGCCCGCCTTGGCAGCATCACGCAAGCCGCGCGCCAGCTCGCACTGAGCCAGCCCACCGTGACCACCCAGATCCGCGCGCTGGAAGAGCACTACGGCGTGGAGCTGTTCCATCGCCAGGGCGGACGGCTGTCCATCACCGATGCCGGCTTGCGCCTGCTGCCCCAGGTCGAGCAATTGCTGCTGCAGACCATCCAGCTGGAGTCGGCGCTGCGCCATTCGGGCGATGCCAGCCAGGGCCAGCTGCGCATAGGCGCGACGGCGCCCTACTACGTGCTGGACATCGTCAAGCGCTACCAGCGGCGCTTCGAGCGGGTGGAAGTGGCCATCGTGGGCGGCAACTCGCGCCAGATGGTGCAGGCGCTGGTGGACTACCAGGTGGACCTGGCGACCTCATCGCACCTGGAAGGTGATCCTCGCCTGCTGCGCGTGGAGCTGGGCCAGGACCCGCTGGCCCTGCTGGTGCACCGCAGCCACCGGCTGGCGCAGCGCACCATGGTGCAGGCGTCCGATCTGGTGCACGACACGCTGATCCTGCGCGAGCGCGGCTCCATGACGCGCCAGCTCACCGAACAGATGCTGGCCGCCGCCGGCCTGGCACCGCGCCACATCATGGAAATCGCCAGCCGCGAAGCCATCCGCGAGGCCGTGATCCGCGACATGGGCATCAGCGTCTTCGCCCGGCATGAAGCCTCGGCCCACCCCGACATCGTCGTCCTGCCCTTCGCAGGCCCCGTGCCGCGCCTGCCCGAATACCTGTACTGCCTGCGCGAACGCCGCCAGGCCCGGCTGATCGCCGGCTTTCTGGAGGAAGCCGTGCCGGGCGGTGTGCTGCCGGACCAGATGTAAACCGGCTCAGGCCAGCTCGGCATCCGCCAGCAGCGGCTGCTTGAGATCCTTGTCCGACAGCGACATCTCCACATCGAGCTGCGGCCATTGCACGCCGATGGCCGGGTCGTCCCAGGCAATGCCGCGATCGGCCTGGGGCGCGTAGAAGGCCGTGGCCTTGTAGAGGAAGTCGGCGCTGTCGCTGAGCACCACGAAGCCGTGGGCAAAGCCTGGGGGCACCCACAGCTGGCGGTGGTTGTCTTCCGTCAGCTCGGCGCCCACCCACTGGCCGAAGGTCGGCGAGCCCTTGCGGATGTCCACGGCCACGTCGAACACGGCGCCGCGCACCACGCGCACGAGCTTGCCCTGGGCATGGGGCGGCAGCTGGTAGTGCAGGCCGCGCAGCACGCCCTTCTTGCTGCGGCTGTGGTTGTCCTGCACGAACTGGTGGTCCGTGCCCGTGGCCTGGTTGAAGGCCTGCTGGTTGAAGCTTTCGAGGAAGAAGCCGCGATCGTCGCCAAACACCTTGGGCTCGATCAGCATCACCTCGGGGATGGCCAGGGGTGTTGCCTTCATGCGTGCACCTTTTCCTTGAGGATCTGCAGCAGGTACTGGCCGTAGCCATTCTTGGCCAGGGCCTGGCCCAGCGTCTCGAGCTGGGCGCGATCTATCCAGCCCTGGCGGAAGGCGATCTCCTCGGGGCATGACACCTTCAGGCCCTGGCGCTGCTGCAGCGTGGCGATGAACTGGCCTGCCTCCAGCAGGCTGTCGTGCGTGCCCGTGTCCAGCCAGGCATAGCCACGGCCCATGAGCTCCACATTGAGCTGGCCCTTGTCCAGATACAGGCGGTTGAGGTCGGTGATTTCCAGCTCGCCGCGCGCCGAGGGCTTGATGGACTTGGCCAGCTCAACGACCTGGTTGTCGTAGAAATACAGGCCCGTGACCGCGTAGTTGCTCCTGGGCTGCTTGGGCTTTTCCTCCAGGGAAAGAACCCGGCCCTGGGCATCGAACTCGGCCACGCCATAGCGGTCCGGGTCCTGCACATGGTAGGCAAACACCGTGGCGCCTTCGCTGCGCGCGTCAGCGCGTTCGAGCAGGCGGGGGAAATCGTGTCCGTAGTAGATGTTGTCACCCAGCACCAGGGCGCTGGGGGCGCCGGCCAGGAAGTCTTCGGCGATCAAAAAGGCCTGGGCCAGGCCATCCGGGCTGGGCTGGACGGCGTACTCCAGCTTCAGGCCCCACTGCGAGCCGTCGCCCAGCAACTGCTCGAAGCGCGGCGTGTCCTGCGGGGTGCTGATCACGAGGATTTCGCGGATGCCCGCGAGCATGAGGGCGCTCAGCGGGTAGTAGATCATCGGCTTGTCGTAGACCGGCAGCAGTTGCTTGCTGATGGCCAGCGTGGCCGGGTGCAGGCGGGTGCCGGAGCCGCCAGCGAGGATGATGCCTTTGCGTTGCGCGTTCATGGGGTGGGTCCTGTCGTTCGTGCTGAGTCGCGAGACCGCGCTCAGATGATTTCCTGCAGCATGCGGTCCACGCCGGCCTGCCAGTGCGGCAGGCGCAGGCCGAAGGTCTGCTGCAACCGGTCGGTGTTCAGCCGGGAATTGTGCGGACGCTGCGCCGGGGTTGGAAAGGCGCTGGTGGGCACGGCAGCTATGCGCTGCACCTTCCAGGGCCGGTCGGGCGCGAGTTCGCGGGCGCGGGCGATCACGTGGCTGGCATAGGCGTGCCAGGTGGTCTCGCCACCGGCCACCAGGTGGTACAGGCCCTGGTCGCCGGGTTGGCGCTGCAGCTGGCGAATGGCATGGGCCGTGACGTCGGCGATGAGGTCCGCGCCCGTCGGTGCGCCCCATTGGTCGTCGATCACGCTCAGCGCCTCGCGCTCCTGGGCCAGGCGCAGCATGGTCTTGGCGAAGTTGCCGCCGCGCGCCGCATAGACCCAGCTGGTGCGAAAGATCAGGTGGCGGCAGCCCGAAGCCTGGATCAGTTGCTCGCCTTCGAGCTTGCTGCTGCCATAGACGGACAGCGGCGCCGTGGCCTCGGTCTCCGTGCGTGCGGCGCTGCCGCTGCCGTCGAAGACATAGTCCGTGCTGTAGTGCACCAGCAGCGCACCGGTCTGCGCCGCCTCCCGGGCCAGCACCTGGGGTGCCAGCGCGTTGAGCAGCCGCGCCTGGTCAGGCTCGCTTTCGGCCTTGTCCACGGCCGTGTGGGCCGCGGCATTGACGATGACATCGGGGCGCAGAGCGCGCACGGTGCGTGCAAGCTCATCGAGGCGCGAGAGATCGCCGCACAGGCCCTGGCCACCGGCGTCGCCCTGGCGGTCCAGCGCAATCAGTTCGCCCAGTGGCGCCAGGCTGCGCTGCAGCTCCCAGCCCACCTGGCCATTGCGGCCCAGCAGCAGCAGCTTCATGCGCCGGCTCCGTCGGTGTACTGGCGGCTGACCCATTCGCGGTAGGCGCCGGACTGCACATCGGCCACCCATTCGGGGTTATCCAAGTACCACTGCACGGTCTTGCGGATACCGGTCTCGAAGGTCTCGGCAGGCTTCCAGCCCAGTTCGCGTTTGAGCTTGCGCGCGTCAATGGCATAGCGCCGGTCATGGCCGGGCCGGTCCTTCACATAGGTGATCTGTGCGCTGTAGCTGGTGCCATCGGCCTTGGGGCGCAGCTCGTCGAGCAGCGCGCAGACCGTGTTCACGATCTCGACGTTGGGCTTTTCGTTCCAGCCGCCCACGTTGTAGGTGTCGCCCAGCCTGCCGGCCTCCAGCACGCGGCGGATGGCGCTGCAGTGGTCGCGCACATAGAGCCAGTCGCGCACCTGCATGCCGTCGCCATAGATGGGCAGCGGCTTGCCGGCCAGGGCGTTGACGATCATCAGCGGGATCAGCTTCTCGGGGAAATGCAGCGGGCCGTAGTTGTTGCTGCAGTTGGTGGTCAGCACGGGCAGGCCGTAGGTGTGGTGCCAGGCGCGCACCAGGTGGTCGCTGGCGGCCTTGCTGGCCGAGTACGGGCTGTTGGGCTCGTAGAGGTGGTCTTCGGTGAAGGCCGGTGCCGCAGGCGCCAGGCTGCCGTAGACCTCGTCAGTGGAGACATGCAGGAAGCGGAAGGCCGCCTTGGCCTCGGCATCCAGCGCGCTCCAGTAGCCACGCACGGCTTCGAGCAGGCGGAAGGTGCCGACCACGTTGGTCTGGATGAAGTCCTCGGGGCCATGGATGGAGCGGTCCACATGGCTCTCGGCCGCGAAGTTGACCACGGCGCGCGGCCTGTGCTCGGCCAGCAGACGGGCCAGGGTCTGGCCGTCGCCGATGTCGGCCTGCACGAAGACATGGCGCGCATCACCTTGCAGGCTCTCCAGGCTTTTGAGGTTGCCGGCGTAGGTGAGCTTGTCCACGTTGAGCACCGGCTCATCGCCGGCAGCCAGCCAGTCCAGCACGAAATTGGCACCGATGAAGCCGGCGCCGCCTGTGACAAGAATCATGGTTCAACCTTGCAAAATTTCATTGTTCTTGGGGCGGGGATCCGGCAGCAGCATGGGGTGCAGCCTCCCGCCCGGCCTGGGCATTGTCGGCGCTCGCCAGTAAAAAAGCCCGCAGGAGGCGGGCTTTTTCCTTCAGGACACGCCTTTTACACACCAGGGCGTGTTCACTGGCCCTGCCAGCGGCGCAGCACCAGCGAGGCGTTCGTGCCACCGAAGCCGAAGCTGTTGGACAGCACGGTATTCAACTGGGCATCGCGCGTGCGGGTGACCAGGGGCATGTCGCCCAGTGCCGGATCGGGCGTGTCCACATTGACCGAGCCTGCGATGAAGCCCTTGTTCATCATGATCATGCAGTAAATGGCTTCCTGCACGCCGGTCGCGCCCAGCGAGTGGCCGGTCAGCGACTTGGTGGAGGAGAACGGCGGCACCTGGTCGCCGAACAGCGCGCGCATGGCGCGCACTTCCTGCATGTCGCCCACAGGCGTGGAGGTGCCGTGGGTGTTGATGTAGTCCACGCCGCCTTCGATGCCTTCAAGGGCCTGCTGCATGCAGGCGATGGCGCCGTCGCCCGAGGGCGCGACCATGTCCTCGCCATCGCTGGTGGCGCCAAAGCCCACGACTTCGGCCAGGATGTTCGCACCCCGGGCCTGGGCGTGCTCCAGGCTTTCCAGCACCACGGCACCGCCGCCGCCTGCGATCACGAAACCGTCGCGGTTGGCGTCATAGGCGCGCGAAGCCTTTTCGGGCTGGTCGTTGTGCTTGCTGGACATGGCTCCCATGCCGTCGAACAGCAGGGCCATGCCCCAGGACAGCTCTTCGCCACCACCGGCAAACATCACGTCCTGCATGCCCCAGGCAATCTGCTGTGCCGCAGCGCCGATGCAGTGCGCCGAGGTGGAGCAGGCCGAGGTGATGGAGTAGTTGATGCCCTTGACCTTGAAATTGGTCGCCAGGCAGGCCGACACCGTGGAGCTCATGCAGCGCGTGACCTGGTAGGGACCGACGCGGCGAATGCCCTTCTCGCGCAATGTGTCAGCCGCCTCGATCTGGTTGGCAGGCGAGCCGCCGCCCGAGCCCATGATCAGGCCCGTGCGCGGATGGCTGACCTGCTCGGGCGTGAGGCCGGCCTGGGCAATGGCATCTTCCAGCGCGATCTGCGCATAGGCAGCGGCATCGCCCATGAAGCGCAGCTGCTTGCGATCGATCCGTGCCTCGACGTCGATCTCCGGCACACCGGCCACCTGGCTGCGCATGCCCAGTTCGGTGAACTTCGGCATGGCCTTGATGCCCGTGCGGCCCTCGCGCAGCGAGGTCTCCACGGTATCGAGGTCGTTGCCGATGCACGAGACAATGCCCGCGCCGGTGATGACTACGCGACGTTTGGTCATGCTGCCGTTCCCTGGCCTTCACCCTCGCGCAGGAACAGACCCACGCGCAGGTCATTGGCCACGTAGATTTCCTTGCCATCGGCCAGCAGGCGTGCATCGCCGATGGCCATGTTGAGCTTGCGCTTGATCACGCGCTTGATGTTGATTTCGTAGGTCACCAGCTTGACGTCAGGACCCACTTCGCCCGTGAACTTGACCTCGCCGGCGCCCAGGGCGCGGCCGCGGCCGGGAAGGCGCAGCCAGGTCAGGTAAAAGCCGATCAACTGCCACATGGCGTCCAGGCCCAGGCAGCCGGGCATGACGGGATCGCCCCGGAAATGGCAATCGAAGAACCAGAGATCAGGCTTGATATCGAGTTCGGCGACGATCTTGCCCAGGCCGTGGGCGCCACCATCGGTGTCGATGTGCGTGATGCGGTCGAACATCAACATGGGAGGCAGGGGAAGACGTCCGCTGTCTGCGGAAAACAGCTTGCCTTCGCCCGAAGCGATCAGTTGCTCATACGAAAAAGAATCGGCCATTGTCTAACTTGCTCCACGGCGGCACTGACGCCACCTCTATCTCTGAATGGGTGCGGCCCGCAGCGGACCATGCAGCCGCGCATTATCGGGGTTGAACGTTGCCAGACTGCAACAAAACCCCGAGGCCGCATCAAAACTCTGCCACAAAAGCCACGCCGACCCAGGTCGCGGGCCTTGGCTACAGCCCCTGGACCGGCCGCTTGCGGCGCCTGATCCACGCCACCGCCAGCACCGCCAAGGCAGCCAGGCACAGCGGCACCAGACCTGCCGCGTGCACCCAGCGCGCGAATGGCGTCAAGGCCTCGCGCCCCTGCACGCTGGCCTGCAGCACGGCGCGCTCGTAAGGCACCAGCGCCTGCGTGACCACACCCCGGTGGTCGATGGCAACCGTGGCGCCGGTGTTGGTGGCGCGCAGCATGGGGCGCTCGAATTCCAGCGCGCGCATGCGGCTGATGGCCAGATGCTGGTCGATGGCCACGCTGTCGCCAAACCATCCGATGTTGCTGAAATTCACCAGCACCGTCGGCGCCGTCGCCGCGTTGCCAAAATGCGCCCCCAGCTCCTCGCCAAACAAATCCTCGTAGCAGATGTTGGGCGACAGACGCTCGCCGGCCCAGGCCATGGAGGGCTGGCCCAGCGCGCCGCGGTTGAAGTCGCCCAGCGGTATGTTCATCATTTGCGTGAACCAGCGGAACAGCGGCGGGATGAACTCCCCGAAGGGCACCAGATGGTGCTTGTCGTATTGGTAGTCCTGGATCTGGCCGGGCTGCCAGCCCACGACCGAGTTCGTGTAGCCGGCCTCTTCCGACCCCAGGGGAATGCCCAGCAGCGCAGCCTGCCGGCCGTCCTTCTTCAGATACGGTTCGCGCAGCAAGTCCAGGTATTCCTCGGGCAGTTGCTGGGGCAGCAGGGGAACGGCCGTCTCAGGCGCCACCACCAGTTGCGCGGTGGCCGCGCGCAGCTCGCGCCCGTACCAGCCCAGCGCCAGCGGAATGCCGCTGCCGGCCTCGAACTTCTCATCCTGCGGGATATTGCCCTGCAGCAAGGCCACGCTCAGCGCCGGCCGTTCGGCCGACGGTGCATTGATGGCGGCATCGCGAAGCCACCACAGCCCGCCCCAGGCCAGGACCAGTGCCGCTGCAGTGGCCACCAGGCGGACGGGCCGGAGACCCTGTCTGTCCAGCAAGGCAGCCAGCCCATACGACAGCCCATATGCCAGCCAGGCCGCCACGGCGCCCGTGCCATAGACGCCAATCCAGCGCGGCAGCACGGACAAGGGGCCTTCCACATGGGCATAACCGCCCGCGCCCCAGGGAAAGCCGGTCCACAGCCAGCCACGCGCCAGCTCGGCCAGCAGCCAGACGGCGGAAAACAGCAGCGCGCCACCCGCCGCACCAGCAGGGCGCAGCCTTTGCCAACCCCAGGCGGCCACCGCGTAGTAGCTGCCCAGAAACGCCGCAAGCGCCAGCACGGCGGCAACGGCCAGCGGCGCAGGCAGGCCGCCATAGACATGCATGGAGATGAACAGCCACCAGAAGGTGGCCACCAGCCAGGCCGTGGCAAAGAGCATGGCACGCCCTGCCGCCTGGGCCGGACGCTGCGCCGTCTGCAGGGCGCGCGCCAGCACGGCCAGCGACAGAATTTGCAGCCACCACAGCGGGCGGCCATAGCCGCCGATGAGGCTCAGCGGCCCGTCACCTTGCCCGCGCGCCCAGGGCCAGGCCAGCGACAGGGCCTGTGCCGCACCCGCGACAAGCAGCAGCACCCCATGGGCGAACCGGCCCATGCGCCGGCCGTCTTGCGAGAAAGCGGAAGAACTGGACAGGGGCATCGGCCGGTTGTGCGCAAAAAGAGGTAGGTCTCGGGTGAGAGAGGTCCAGCCAAGAGCAGGTTCAGGCGCAGCCTCAGCTGCGCAGCAGGCTGTCGGCGGCGGGATCGCGCACCACCTTGAACCAGCGCACGGCGCCGCCCTTGGTGTGCAGCACGGTGAATTCCAGGCCCGCCAGATGGATCTGCTCGCCGCGCTTGGGCACATGGCCCATTTCGTGGGCGATCAGGCCGCCGATGGTGTCGAACTCATCGTCGGGATCGCGGGCATGCAGGGCGACCTCGAAGGTCTCGTTGACATGCTCGATGGTGGTGTCGCCCGCCACGCGGTAGCTGTTGTCGGCCAGGGCGAAGATGTCGCCCTCGTCCTCGGGGATGTCGAACTCGTCCTCGATCTCGCCGACGATTTCCTCCAGCACGTCCTCGATGGTCACAAGGCCCGCCACGCGGCCGAACTCGTCGATGACCACTGCGAGGTGGTTGCGGTTGCCCCGGAATTCGCGCAGCAGATCGTTCAGGCCCTTGCTCTCCGGCACGAAGGCGGCGGGGCGCAGCAGGGCGCGGATGTTCAGGTCCGGCGAACGCTGCAGCTTGAGCAGGTCCTTGGCCAGCAGGATGCCGATGATGTTCTCGCGCTCGCCCTGGTAGACCGGGAAGCGCGAATGGGCCGTGGTGATGACCTGGTGCAGCAATTCATCGAACGGCGCGTCGATGTTGACCAGGTCCATGCGAGGGGCTGCGACCATGACGTCGCCGGCCGTCATGTCGGCCATGCGGATCACGCGTTCGAGCATGACGCGCGACTCGGGGCCGATGACCTGATTGTCCTCGGCGTCGGCCAGGGTCTCGATCAGCTCGTCGGGAGAGTCGGGGGCCGGGTGAATGAACTCGGCCACCTTTTGCAGGAAGCTTCGCTTGCTTTCCTTCTCGGAAGAGCGCGCAGGATGGGGGTCGGACACTGTCTTGGAGTGCAGGACGTGCGGTAGTGAAACAAGCTGCAAGGATAGCGGATTGCTCCGTCACCCCTGCATGCGCTGCGCCAATTCCCTTGCGGCGTTTTGCGCTTATTCGCCGGCCTGGTGGCGGCCATCCTGCACGCCACGGCGGATTTCCTGCACGTCGGCCAGGAAATCCCAGAACTGCTTGGCCTGCTTCTTGAACTGGTAGTCCACCTCGCCGATGTGCTCGGTCATCAGAGACGCCATGTGCGTGTCGATGCCGGCGGGCGGCAGTTGCAGGTAGGCCTCGGATTCGGAGCCATCGCGCTTGATGGTGGCGCCGGCCTTGCGCGCAATCCTGAGCATGGCCGTGTTCTCCGACAGCGCGTGGATGAACATCATGGACACGCCCTTGGTGCGTGCATGGATCACGGCGCGGTTGAACAGGCGCCCGCCATAGCCACGGCCACGTGCCTGCTTGAGCACGGAGACGCCGAATTCGGCGCAGCTCTTGTGCTCGGGATGCGAGGCAAAGGCCAGGTGCGCCATGGCGATCAGCTCGAGCCGGCGGTTGTAGATGCCGAAGATGTCATCGCGCTCGAAGTCGAGCTGCATGGCATAGCGGCGGACCTGCTCGTCGCTGGCGGCATAGCCGAAGCGCAGGTAGCGGTCGCCTTCATCGAGCTTGAGCAAATGCGCCACCACGCGCTCGCGGTGGGACGGGCCCAGCGAGCGAATGGGCACCATGGACGCGGAGCGCCCATCGGGACGGTGCGGCTGGCCTGCGCTCGCACGCAACATGTCCCGGCCGGCCTGCCAGGACGCCTTCAACCAGTCTTTGGATGCATTCATGGCTCAAATATAGGTAAAAACCCGATGTCGAGCAACGGAGATATTGCAATGCAACAAAACCGTAAGGTTTTGGCATGCAAACCAATTTTCCCTCCCTGCACTTCTTGACGGCCAGGCCCCTGTCCGAGCCTTCGTGGCTACAGAGGCACCGCCGTGGTCACCTTCACCCGGTCCATCACGAAGCTGGTCTTGCAGTCCTGCACGCTGGGGTGCTTGAGCAAGGTGTCCATGACGAAGCGCGTGTAGTGCTGCATATCGGCCACGACCACGCGCATCAGGTAGTCCATTTCGCCGGTCAGTGACACGCATTCCACCACCTCGGGCCAAGTCTGCACGCTGGCGCGGAACACGTCCATGGGGTTGCGCTTGCTGGTCTCGGTGTACTTTTCCAGGCGCACGTTGAGATAGGCGGTCAGCCCCAGGCCCACCGTCTCGGGCTGGACCAGGGCCACGTAGCGATCGATCACACCGCCGTCTTCCAGGCGCTTGACCCGGCGCAGCACGGCGCTGGGAGACAGGCCGACCTGCTCCCCGATGACGTCATAGGTTTCCCGGCCGTTGGCCTGCAGGCGGCGCAAAATGGCCCGATCCAGTTTGTCGATGTTGTGCGTGGCGCTCATGGCGGTGGACTCGTAAATAAGTACGGATTTCTTCAGGGTTAACCCGAATTAACCAGTTAAATTGCGATAAACGAAAGAATTCCGCAATTTTCATGCATTTCGCATTTTCCCTCCACGGGCAAACGGCAAAAAGCTGAAGCCCCTCCCGCCTACAGTGACAGCACCGATCGAGAAGACGCAGGCGCCGGCCATGGCGCCCGTCCGACTGTCCTGCACTGAACTGGCCGGAGATCCCCATGAATGCCCCGCTGAACCAGGCTGCCGCCCAGGCCTGCGCGCAAACAGTCAAGCGCCAACGGGACATGCATCGTCCACGCCTTCCGGCCTGCCCACGCTGCCTATACTGCGGGGATCGCCTTCATTTCGCTTCACGCCATGACGCCCCGCCACGACGCCAACCGCGCCATGTCACGCCATGCCCGTGCGCCTGCGCCAGCCGGCCCGCAGCCGTCGGCCCGGTTGGCGCGGCGCAGCCTGCTGGCAGCACTGGCCGCCCTGCCCTGGCTGCCTGCGGCGGCGCAGGCCCAGCAGCCCTCCGCCGCCCAGCCGCGCGATGCGAAGTCCGACTCCCTGACCCTGATCGTTCCCTATGCGGCCGGCGGCCCGCTGGACCGCACGGCACGGCCGCTGGTCGAGGCCAGCACCGCGAAGCTGGGAGCCATCCAAATCCTCTATGTGCCGGGCGACGGCGGCGCCAAGGGCTCCAACATGGTCGCCCAGGCCACCGCCCAGGACCGCTTGCTGCTGATGGGCGCGGCCGCCACCCATGCCGTGCTGCCCTGGCTGCAACCCCAGCTGGGCTACGACCCGCTGCGCGACTTCCAGCCGCTGGTGCTGGTGGCGCGCATGCCCAATGTGCTGGTCATGCGCAGCGATCTGGCACGCCAGTGGCGCATACGCACGCCGCTGGACCTGCAGCGCTTTCTTGCCAAGCACCGCCAGCCGCTGCGCTATGCCTCGGGCGGGCCGGGCAGCAGCGGCCACCTGTCGGGCGAGATGTACCAGATGCTCACGCGGCTGCCGCTGCTGCACCTGCCCTTCGGCGGCACGCAGCCGGCACTGTCGGCCCTGCTCGACGGCTCGGCCGACCTGCTGTTCGACAGCCTGGCGTCTTCGCTGCCGCACATCCGCGCAGGGCGGCTGCAGGCCCTGGCCGTGACCACGCTGGAGCGCGCGCCCCTGCTGCCCGAGGTGCCCAGCCTCAACGACACGGTGCAGGGCTTCAACATGGCCAACTGGTTCGGCCTGTTTGCGCCGGCCAGCTGGCCCGCGGAACAGGCGCAGCGCCATGCCGCCGCGTTCTCGCAGGCCATGCGCAGCCGCCCGGTGCAGGACACCCTGTCCGCCATGGGCGTGCTGCCCGAAGAGCTGCAACTGCAGGAGTTCGCGCGCTTTGTGCGTTCCGAGCACAGCAAATACGGCCTGCTGGTACAGGCCGCCCGAATCCGCCAGCTCTGAGCCGCGCAGGTGCCTTGCCTGCCCCCGGCCCGGGGCGGCAATGACAAGATCCTTGGAGAGCACCATGATGAGCACCGCAGCGACCCCCACCTCGTCCCACGTCCCCGCCCACGCCCCCGGTGTGGCACCCGTGGTCTACGGCCAGGCCGACCGCCCCCCGCGCGGCGACTACAGCCGCGCCAGCAACGACTACACCTGCGCGCAGGACTACGACGCCTACACCGAGGCCGACCACGACACCTACCGGCGCCTGTACGAGCGCCAGTCCGCCCTGCTGCCGGGCCTGGCAAGCCAGCACTTCATCGACGCCCTGCCCTCGCTGGGCGCCAAGGACCGCATTCCGCGCTTCGAGGAAGTCAACGAGCGCCTGCGCCGCGCCACGGGCTGGGAAATCGTCGGCGTGCCCGGGCTGATTCCCGAGGTGCCCTTCTTCTCGCTGCTGGCCAACCGCAAATTTCCGGTCACGGACTGGATCCGCAAGCCCGAGGAGTTCGAGTACATCGTCGAGCCCGATGTCTTCCACGACCTCTTCGGCCATGTG
This sequence comes from Delftia sp. NA_296.1, assembly GCF_052692095.1. Taxonomy (NCBI): domain Bacteria; kingdom Pseudomonadati; phylum Pseudomonadota; class Betaproteobacteria; order Burkholderiales; family Comamonadaceae; genus Delftia; species Delftia sp. NA_296.1. Next base: position 199,692 of record NZ_JBQZGF010000002.1, read on the forward strand.
CCGCTGCTGTTCAACCCCGTCATCGCCGACTACATCCAGGCCTACGGCCAGGGCGGGCTCAAGGCGGCCGAGCTGGGCGCCTGCGAGATGCTGTCGCGCCTGTACTGGTACACCATCGAGTTCGGCCTGATCCGCGAGCAGGGCGGCCTGCGTGCCTATGGCGCGGGCATTCTCAGTTCATCGGGCGAACTCAACTACTCGGTGCGCAGCCCCGAGCCGCAGCGCCTGCCGCTGTCGCTGGAGCGCGCCATGCGCACGCTCTACAAGATCGACAGCTACCAGCACACCTACTTCGTGATCGACGACCTGCAGCAGCTGTTCGACCTCACGGCCGCCGATTTCGAGCCGCTGTACCGCCAGCTGCGCGATCAGCCCACCGTCGCGGCAGATGCGCTGCTGCCGGGCGAGGTCGCTCTGTAGGAAGCGGCCCTGCAGGAATCTGCAGCCTGAAGCCGCTCGCGCAGCGCCAGGCAAAAGCGCCAGACGCGCTCGTCGAACACCAGCTGCACGTGGGCCACATCGTCCAGGCGGTGCGCATCCTGCCCCGGCAGCGTGGCCACGGGGAATGGAAAGACGATGTTGTCGCAGCAGCTCCACCAGCAGCTGAAGGGCACGTCCGAGGGCGGCGGCCCCAGGCGCTGCAACCAGGCGCTGTCCGGGCGCATCTGCAGCGCCGGCAGGCCATGGGCGAAGCGCGCCATCCAGGTGCCACGGTGCGGCGTGGCCAGCGTCACCACGTGGGCCGCCAGTTGCGGGCGCTCCTGCGCCGACAGTTGCCCCAGCCAGGCCCGCACCACCAGTCCACCCATGCTGTGCGCCACGATCAGCGGAGCGCGCCCCGTGGCCTGGGCCATGCGGCGCGCGCAGGCGTCAAGGTCGGCCACCATGGCATCGATGGATGCGCCATGCGCCGGCTCCAGCGTCATGGCAGCGCAGGCAATGCCGCCTTTCTTGAGCCGCCGCAGCCAGGGCGCCCAGACCGCGCGGTTGCAGAAGAACCCGTGGACCAGCACCACGCCCACCTGGCCCATCGCACCCACTTGGCCGGTGGTGCCGCCGTCAGGCCAGCCATCGGCCTGGGCACGGGCACGAAACGGCAGCCGCCAGCCAAACACCTGCACGGCCAAACGCCACTCGGCCAGCCAGGCCGCCGCCACCGTGCGCCACGACGGCACAGGTGCCCCCGCCTTGCGCACCACGCGGCGCATCAGCAGCATCTGCAGGCCCAGGTGCAGGCCCGGCCAGCACAGGCCCAGCAGCGCCCCCGCCAGCGCCAGCCCGGGTGAACGCGGCCACCACCATGCCAGCCAGGCCGCGGCGCCCGCCAGCGTGCCCAGCGCCACCATTTGCAGAATGCGTGCGTTCACGGCAGCCCGTCCCCAATGAAAAAAGAAGCCAACGTAGCACAGGCCCTAGGACAACCCCGTGTAGACCGCAAAGCACCCGCCTGACCAGAATCGGCCGCAGCGGTGGCCGGCCGACCGGCGCCTGCAACTTCGCTGTCCCCCTGTCTTCCCAGCAACCCAAGGTACCCTGCATGGACGCTGCGCCCTGGCTCAAGAACTATCCCGCCGATGTGCCTCACGAGGTGCATCCCGAGCAATACCGCTCGCTCACACACCTGCTGGAGGAGGCCTTCACCCAGCATGCGGACCTGCCCTTTTCGGTCTGCATGGACCGCTGGATGAGCTACCGCGAGCTGGACCAGCTGTCCACCCGCCTGGGCGCCTGGCTGCAGGGGCTGGGCCTGGAGCCCGATGCACGCGTGGCCATCATGCTGCCCAATGTGCCGCAGTTCGCCGTGAGCATGGCGGCCGTGCTGCGCGCCGGCTACACCTGCGTCAACGTCAATCCGCTGTACACCCCGCGCGAGCTGGAGCACCAGCTCAAGGACTCGGGCGCCACGGCCATCATCATCCTGGAGAACTTCGCCCACACCCTGGCCGACGTGATCGAGCGCAGCGCCATACGCCATGTCTGCGTCACGGCCATGGGCGATCTGCTGGGCGGCATGTACGGCAGCTGGATCACCTTCGCCGTGCGCCACCTGGCCAAGATGGTGCCGGCCTACAGCCTGCCGCTGGACGGCGCGGGCGGCACGGTGCGCGAGGTCACGACCTTTTCCCAGGCGCTGGCGCGCGGCGCCCAGAAAGAGCTGCGGCCCAGCCAGGCGGGGCTGGATTCGGTGGCCTTTCTGCAGTACACGGGCGGCACCACGGGCCTGTCCAAGGGCGCCGTGCTCACCCACCGCTGCATCGTGGCCGCCACGCTGCAGGCCCATGCCTGGTTCACGCCCGCGCTGCATGGCCGCGTGAAGGCCCAGGACACGCACATCATCGCGGCGCTGCCGCTGTACCACATCTTCGCGCTCACGGTGAGCCTGTTTGCCATGCGCATGGGCGCCAGCCTGAGCCTGATCCCCAATCCGCGCGACATCCCCAAGTTCGTCAAGGTGCTGCAAAAACGGCCCTTCCACATCCTGCCGGCCGTCAACACCCTGTTCAACGCCCTGCTCAACAACGCCCAGTTCCGCGAGCTGGACTTCTCGCAACTGCGCGTGTCGCAGGCCGGGGGCATGGCCGCCAGCGAGGGCACGGCGCGCCAGTGGCAGCAGGTCACGGGCAGCGTGATGATCGAAGGCTGGGGCATGAGCGAGACCTGCGCCATCGGCACCAACAACCCCGTCATCACCACCTCCTTCAGCGGCACCATCGGCCTGCCGCTGCCGGGCATCTCCATCGCCATCAAGGACGACGAAGGCCGCGACCTGCCCATGGGAGAGGCCGGCGAGCTGTGCATCAAGGGGCCCAACGTCATGCGCGGCTACTACAACCAGCCGGACGAAACCGCCAAGGCCTTCACGGCCGACGGCTACATGCGCACCGGCGACATCGGCGTGATGGACCAGGAGGGCTTCACCCGCATCATCGACCGCAAGAAGGACATGATGGTGGTCAGCGGCTTCAACGTCTATCCGAACGAGCTGGAGAACGTGATCTCCATGTGCCCCGGCGTGCTCGAATGCGCAGCCGTGGGCGTGGCCGACGAGCGCCAGGGCGAGGCCATCAAGGTCTACGTGGTGCGCAGCGACCCGGCACTGACCGAGGAACAGGTGATGCGCTTTTGCCATGACCAGCTCACCGGCTACAAGCGCCCGCGCACGGTGGAGTTCCGCGACGAACTGCCCAAGACCAACGTAGGCAAGATCCTCAGGCGCGCCCTGCGCGATCCCGCCTGAAACCCGCACGGCCGCAGCTGTAGCCCACGCGTCAGCCGTGGCTGCCTGCGGCTGTTAGCCTTGGGCAAAAGCCGCCCCGCCTCCTCATGACAACTTCCGCCCCAACCAGCGACAGCGCCGCGCTGCCCCCCGGCATGACCGTGCTGGAGCGCGGCTGGCTGTCGGCCAACAACATCGTCTTCGCCGCCGATACCGATGTCCCTGTGGACGACCCGCAGGACGACGGCGCTGCCGTGGTCGATACCGGCTACGTCAGCCATGCCGGGCAGACCGTGCTGCTGGTCGAGCAGACGCTGGCCGGCCAACCGCTGGCACGCATCCTCAACACCCATCTGCACAGCGATCACTGCGGCGGCAATGCTGCCTTGCAGGCGCGCTGGCCGCAGGCCCGGACCTACGCCGCACCGGGCCAGGCCGCCTTCGTGCGCGACTGGAACCCCGCTGCACTGAGCTACACGCCCACCGGCCAGGAATGCCCGCAATTTGCGCTGACCGGCGTGCTGCAGCCCGGCACCAGCGTGCGGCTGTCGGGGCGCGACTGGCAGATCCATGCCGCGCCCGGGCACGATCCGCACTCCATCATCCTGTTCGAGCCCGCCAGCCGCACCCTGATCTCGGCCGACGCGCTCTGGGAAAACGGCTTCGGCGTGGTCTTCCCCGAGATCGAGGGCCTGAGCGCCTTCGACGAGGTGGCCGCCACGCTCGACGTGATCGAAGGCCTGGCACCGCTCACCATCGTCCCCGGCCACGGCGGCGTTTTCACGGGCGTGGCCGCCGCGCTGGACACGGCGCGCCGCCGCCTGGACGGCTTTGTGCGCGCCCCCGAGCGCCACGCGCTCTACGCGGCCAAGGTGCTGCTCAAGTACCGGCTGCTGGACTGGCAGCGCATACGCACCACCGATCTGCTGGCCTGGCTGGCCGCCACGCCCTACTTCGGCATGCTGCATGCAGGCTATTTCAGCCACGAAACCGCCGAGCACTGGAGCCGCACGCTGGTGGATGCGCTGGTGCAATCGGGCGCGGCGCAGCGCGAGGGCGAATGGGTTCACAACGCCTGAACGAAACAGATCTGCGATAGACGTAAAAGAAATTAAGAATGCTCTGATAGATTTCACAAATGGCAATGACTAGCATTCGCTGATCAGCAAAAAGGCGCTCCTGACGTCCACGGGAATCGCACTGCAGGCCAAGTGCCTGCGCTGATCAGAGCGAGCCTCAGGCCTGCCACATGACGCGCTCCGCGTCCAGCCGCCCCGCCAGCCAGCATCCAATCATGCACAGCGAGGGAGGCGGGCATGGCTCACCACACCAATCACATCACCGGCCGCAAGCACTGCGCGGCTGCGACACGGCCGCATGCCGTGGGCATCGCCGCCACGCTGATGGCACTGAGCCTGCCGATGCAGATCCAGGCGCAGCCCGCCGCGCCAGCTCCGCTGGACCAGACACTCGGTGAAGTCCAGGTCCGCGACCGCCATGACGGCGGCTACAAGGCGCAAAAGGCAGCATCCCCCAAGTTCACCCGCCCGCTGGTGGACACGCCCCAGACCCTGTCGGTGATACGCCGGGAAGTCATGGAGGAACAGGAAGCGACCACCTTGCAGGAAGCCTTGCGCAACACGCCCGGCGTGACCCTGTTGCTGGGAGAAGGCGGCAACTCCAACAGCAAGGACAACATCTTCATGCGCGGCTTCGACACCACGGGCAGCATCTTCATCGACGGCGTGCGCAACCTGGGCAGTTCGGTGCGCGACACCTTCAACATCGAGGACATCGAGATCGTCAAGGGCGCCTCGGGTTCCGAGTACGGGCGCGGCGCGCCTTCCGGCAGCATCAACATGCGCACCAAGCTGCCGATGCTGGGCGATCTGTCGCAGATACGCCTTGGCACCGGCACCGCCGACACCAACCGCGCCACCGCAGACCTGAACCGGCAGCTCGGCGACACCGCCGCCCTGCGTCTGAACGCCATGGTCCAGAGCAGTGGTGTCGCAGGCCGCGACTTCGTGCGCGACCAGGGCATGGGCATGGCGCCATCGCTGGCCCTGGGGCTGAGCACGCCCACGCGCCTCATCGCCGACATGCAACTGCTGCAATACGACAACCGTCCCGATGGCGGCGTGCCCACCGTGGGACTTCCAGGCTTCTACAACGGCGCATTGTCCATACTGGGCATCAAAGACATACGGCCCGTGGACCCGTCCAACTTCTACGGCAGCCTGGACGACTTCAGCAAGACCGAGCTGAACCAGGCCACCGTGCGCTTCGAGCACGACCTGTCACCCGGCACCACGGTGCGCAACATCACGCGCGTGGGACGCAGCAAGATCGACCAGTTGCTCACGGGCACCTCGGGCATCGTCAGCGACGGAAGCGGCGCAAGCGCCGTGGGTCGCCCGGACCCCGCCACCTGGACTGCCTCGCGCTCGCGCCAGTTGCGCTGGCAATCCAACCAACTGCTCACCAACCAGAGCAATCTTTCATCGAGTTTCAAGACCGGCGGACTGCAGCACGCGCTGAGCGCGGGCCTGGAACTGATCTACGAGAAGCAGACCTCCAGGGGACGCACGGGCGCCGGCACCATGGCGCCCGCCAACCTCTATGACCCCAACGTCAACGATCCAATCACGGGCCAGGACATCCGCTACACAGGCCAGATCAGCGAAGGCAACACCAGAACCGTCGCGCTGTATGCCTTCGACAGCATCGAGTTCAGTCCGCAGTGGCAGCTCAATGGCGGCCTGCGCTGGGACCGCTACCGCAGCGCCAACGACAACACCACCGCACCCAATGCCGCCACGGGTGCGCAGACCACCAGCCAACTAAGCAGCAGCGGCAGCCTGCTAAGCACAAAACTGGGGCTGGTATTCAAGCCGGTGGACTACGGCAGCATCTACGCCGGCATCTCGACGTCGCAGCAGCCGCCGGGCGGCAGCAACTTCTCGCTCAGTGCTACGGAGGGCAACATCAACCACTCCAGCATGGACCCCTCCAAGGCCGCCAACCTGGAAGTGGGCACCAAGTGGGACATCCTGGATCGCCGCCTGCTGCTGACGGCCGCCCTGTTCCAAACCACGGTGCGCAACGACCTGGGCACCATCGACAACGTCACGGGTGCCGTGACCCAGTATGGCAAGAAGCAGGTCAAGGGGATCGAGCTGGGCGCCGTCGGCCAGATTACGCCGGCCTGGAACGTCACGGCCGGCCTGGCACGCATGAACACCAAGATTGAGCAGGGCACGTCTTCACAGACCGGCGCACACCTGAACTGGTCACCCAAGCTCAGTTTCACCAGCTGGACCACGTACCGCTTCGGCAACGGACTGACGCTGGGTGGTGGCGCACGCTACATGGCCAGGATGGCGCGCCTGGTCAGCAATTCCGCCGTGCCGGACACCACCAACATGCCCAGCACACGCGACTACTGGGTCTACGACGCCTTCATGGCCTATGAGGTCAGCAAGCACCTGCGCCTTCAACTGAACGTCTACAACCTGGCCGACAAGAAATATGTGGCCAGCCTCAACAACAACGGCGCACGCTACATGCCGGGCCCAGCACGCTCGGCCCGGCTCGTGGCCACGCTGAAGTTCTGATGCCAGCGAGGTGTTGCCGAGCGGCAACGAACAGACAAGGCGATATCAGATAGTTCTTATATTTTTATTAAGAATCACTATCATTTTCACTACAGACATAGACCTCTGTTACAGCCAGCACCGGAGCCGTCCTGCACGCCATCCGACCAGCAAGCCAGCACATTCACCGCCCACGGCGCCCTCCCGTGCGCCGGGCATTGCGCCCTCCTCCAACATGGCGAACTCCAACACGTACATCAAAAGCCGCAAACACCATGGTGCCGGCCGCCCGTCGTCGGCCGGTCTCATCGCTGCTGCCGCAGCCCTGGCCACCCTGGGCCTGCCCGCAATGGCCCAGACTTCTTCCCCTGGCACCAATGCCGCGCCCAGCCTCAAGGAAGTGACGGTCGAAGGCGCACGCAGCACCGGCTATGAGCCCGCGCAGGTCTCCTCCCCCAAGTTCACCCAGCCGCTGGTGGACACCACGCAGACCATCTCCGTCATCAAGGAGCAGGTGCTGCAGGAACAAGGCGCCACCACGCTGACCGAGGCGCTGCGCAACGTGCCCGGCGCAGGCACCTTCTACGCGGGCGAGAACGGCAACACCAGCACGGGTGATGCCATCTACATGCGCGGCTTCGACACCTCCAACAGCATCTATGTGGATGGCGTGCGCGACGTGGGTTCCATCTCGCGCGACGTGTTCAACACCGAGCAGGTGGAAGTCACCAAGGGCCCGGCCAGCACCGACTATGGCCGCAGCGCACCCACCGGCGCCATCAACATGGTCACCAAGCAGCCCAGCCTGACCGACAGCTTCGGCGCCTCGCTGGGTGCGGGCTCGGGCAGCTACAAGCGCTCCACCGTGGACTGGAACAAGAGCCTGACCGGCATGGGCGGCGCGGCCTTCCGGCTCAACGCCATGGTGCAGGACGCCGGCGTCGCCGGCCGCGACCGCGTGGCCAACGACCGCTGGGGCATCGCACCGTCGTTCGCCTTCGGACTGAACACCGACACGCGCACCTACCTGAACGTGCTGCACGTCAAGCAAAGCAATGTGCCGGACGGCGGCGTGCCCACCATCGGCCTGCCCGGCTACAGCAACACCGACGCGCGCCTGAACGCGGGCCGCCCCGTGGACCCCAGCCGCTTCTACGGCACCAGCGCCGACCACGACGACGTGACGGCCGACATGGTCACGCTGCGCGTGGAGCACGACTTCACGCCCGACACCACGCTGCGCAACACCACGCGCTGGGGCCGCACCAAGCAGGACTACCTGCTCACGGCCTTCATGACGCTGTCCGCCAACAACAGCAGCAACCCCGCCAACTGGACCGTGGCGCGCAGCCTGCCGACCTTCAAGAACCAGGTCAACGACATCGTCACCAACCAGACCAACCTGACGACCAAGCTGGCGACAGGCAGCGTGCGCCACGAGCTGAGCACCGGGGTGGAGATCACGCGCGAGAAGCAGAGCAACTACGGCACGGGCACCACAGGCGCCTGGCCCGATGCCAATCTCTATGACCCGCAGGTGCCCAGCTCCGGCCTGAACTGGTCGCGCAACGGCGCCGACAGCAAAGGCTCGACCGACACCTTCGCGCTGTACGCCTTCGACACGCTCAAGTTCAATGAGCAATGGCAGGCCAACGCAGGCCTGCGCCTGGACCGCTACAAGACGCAGTACGACGCACGCGCCGTCTGCGGCGGCCGCAGCGGCCCGGCCTGCGGCAGCAATCCTGCAGGCACCGTGCTGCCCAGCGCCGTGGGCCTGGAGGCCTCCGACACCCTGCTGAGCTGGAAGATCGGCGGCCTCTACAAGCCCGCGCCCAATGGCAGCGTGTACGTGAACTACGCCCTGTCGCAGCAGCCACCGGGCGGTGCCAACTTCACGCTGTCCACGGCCGCCAACAACGCCAACAATCCCAACATGGACCCGCAAAAGGCCAAGACCGCCGAGCTGGGAACCAAGTGGGAGCTGATGGACAAGCGCCTGCTGCTGACAGGCGCGCTGTTCCGCACCGAGATCACCAACGAGATCGTCACCAACCCTGACGGCACCGTGGGACAGACCGGCAAGAAGATCGTGCAGGGTCTGGAGCTGGGCGCCACGGGCCAGATCAGCCCGGCCTGGGGCGTGACGGCGGGCTACACCATCCAGAACACCAAGGTGGACACAGGTGCCACCGTGGCGCAGGATGGCTCCAGCGGCCTGACCTACACGCCCAAGAACGCCTTCTCGCTGTGGACCAGCTACCAGTTCCCGTTCGGCCTGACGCTGGCTGGCGGGGCGCGCTACTCGGGCGGACTCAAGCGTGGCACCGACGGCGCCGTGGGCACGCCCAACTTCACCGATGCCTACTGGGTCTTCGATGCCATGGCCAGCTACCGCATCAACAAGAACGCCGACATCCAGCTGAACTTCTACAACCTGTTCGACAAGGAATACGTGGGCGCCATCAACAAGAGCGGCTACCGCTATTTCCCGGGCACACCGCGCTCCGTGCGCGTGTCCGCGAACTTCCGCTTCTGAGTGGATGCAAGACGGGCCGCCGCGCCGGCCTTGCCGCGCGCAGAGCGCCGACAATCCCAGTACCGCCCCGGCCCCGCCGGGGCTTTTTCCATGCGAGGAGGACCCGCACCATGATGCTGCACATTCCCGACGTGCTCACGAGCCAGCAGGTCACTGCCATCCGCACAGCCATCGACGCCGCCGACTGGGTGGATGGCCGTGCCACGGCAGGCAGCCAGGGCGCCCGGGTCAAGCGCAACCGCCAGTTGCCCGAAGACTCGCCCGTGGCACTGGAGCAGGGCCGCATCATCGAGCAGGCGCTGGCGGCCAATGCGCTGTACTTCAGTGCCGCCCTGCCCGCACGCACCATGTCGCCGCTGTTCAACCGCTATGCGGACAGTGAAACCTATGGCCTGCACGTGGACGGTGCGGCGCGGCGCCTGTCAGGCGCGCAGCAGTGGATGCGCACCGATGTGTCCTGCACCCTCTTCCTCTGCGATCCCGAGGACTACGACGGCGGCGAGCTGGTCGTGGTGGACACCTACGGCACGCACGAGGTCAAGCTGCCGGCCGGCGATCTCATCCTCTACCCCTCCACCAGCCTGCACCGCGTGGAACCGGTCACCCGGGGTGAGCGCGTGTGCTCCTTCTTCTGGGCGCAGAGCATGGTGCGCGACGACACACGCCGGGCCATGCTGTTCGAGATGGACCAGACCATCCAGCGCCTGCGCGAAAAACTGGGCGAGACCGACGAAACCCTCAGCCTCGCGGGCCAATATCACAACCTGCTGCGCATGTGGGCGGAGACCTGAGGAATCGGATCGCTTCAGGGCTTGTGCTTTTCCGCGCAGCCGATCAGGTGGTTGTAGCTGTTGGACATGCACTGGTACATGGCCTTGGAGCGGCCCGTGGCGGCCTGGCAGTCGGCCACCGTGGCATGGGTGCGCGCCTCGCGGAACTTGCCCGCAGTTGCATCGAACTGCGCCTGGGTGATGTAGCCGCCCTTGACGTTCTTCTGCCCGTTCTCGACCATGGTGTCCACCTGGCTGCGGATGTTGTCCACGGCGGCGGCGCAGTTCAGCGGCACCTCCTTGGAGTCGACCTTGCTCAGGCCCTTGGCCACGCCGTCCGCCAGCTCGCGCACCTGCTTGGGCAGCTTCTTCGTGCCGTCGGGATTGCGCTCTTCGCCAAACCGGCCCGAGCCTGCGCCCGAGCTGCCATTGGGCGACACCTTGATCTGGCCGGCATCAGCCTGGTCGGTGGGCAGCTGCGATCCGTAATGCGTGCGCCCCTCCGCGTCCACCCATTTGTAGACCGGCTGCGCTGCCGCCGTACACGCCCATGCAAGACCCAGCGCGGCCCAGGCCGCGCGGCTCCATGTTGTTGTCATTGTTGAAACCCCTGCGGTATCCGGGGCCGCGGCATGCGGCCCGCCTGTCGGTAACCAAGTGTAGCAACGCCAGGCGACGCTGCACCCCGCAGGAATGTCAAGTGCGGCTCAGGGCAGGTCCTTGCTGGGGTCGGGCGTGGCTGCATCGCGGGGGCCGATGGTGCCCAGGCGGCTCTTGAGCGACTGGGGCTGGCCCGTGATGAGCGCCGCGTAGTTGGTGGTGTTGGACAGCACCTTCTTCACGTAGTCGCGCGTCTCGGTGAAGGGAACGTTCTCGGCCCAGATGGCGGCGTCGAGCACCGGGCCGTTGCGCCAGTTGCGCGGGCGGCCGGGACCGGCGTTGTAGCCGGCCGCAGCCAGCGCCATGGAACCGTCGAAATCGTCCAGCGCTAGCTTCAGATAGGCGGTGCCGATGGTGATGTTCACCTCGCGGTCATTGATCATGGACGGGGAAAAGTCCGTCATGCCGATCTTGCGCGCCGTCCAGCGGGCCGTGGCCGGCATGACCTGCATCAGGCCCGAGGCGCCCACGCCCGAGCGGGCGTCCATGATGAAGCGGCTTTCCTGGCGGATCAGGCCATAGACGTAGGCCGGGTCCAGGCCGATGGAGCGCGAGCGCGCCAGCACCGTGTCGTGGAAAGGCATGGGAAAGCGCTGGTTCCAGTCGGCAAAGCTGCGGGTGCGCTCGCTGGTGTTGATGCAGCGGTCCCAGACCTGCTGCTGGCAGGCCAGATCGGCGGCGGCCAGCAGTTCGCGGTCGCTCATGCCGCCGGCCTGGTGCAGGTTGGTGGCGTAGTTCCATTCGCGCACGCCTTCGCTGCGCAGGCCGTTCTGGATGGCGTAGAGGCCGCGCACCAGGCTGGGGTTGGCGCGGGCGGCGGCCTTCTCCTGTGCCGTGGGCGGCGCAGGCGGAGGTGGCGCCGCCACGCGCTGGCCGATATCCTCCAGCGCCAGCTGCTCGTAGAAACTGCCGGGGCCGGCCATGTCCTCCAGCAGTTGGCGCGCCTCGGAGCGCTCCTGCTCGCTGGGGCGGCCTGACAGCAGGGCACGCGCCTTCCAGTAGGTCCAGGTGGGATCGGTACGCTCGGCACCCATGGCGTCGATGGCGCGGCGCACCGTGCGCCAGTCGCCGGCGCGCAGCGCGGAACGCACCTTCCAGCCCAGCAGTTCATCGCTGAGGTCGCCGTCCTTGCGCACCTTGCCGAAATAGGTCGCCGCCTCGGGCTGCAGCTTGAGTGCTGCCTGCTTGCCGATCACGCCCCAGGCCCAGTTGTTCTCTTCGGCCGTCAGCCGGGCGCCCCAGCCGCCTTCCAGCTGGGTGGCCGCCGCCGCCGGGTCGCTGGACGCCATGCGGATCAGCGCCAGCAGCGCCAGTTCCTTGGGCACGGCACCGCGCACGCGCGTCTGCCCGGCCAGGTACTTCGCCGGCGAGGCGAACACCTGCGCCACCTGGGGCAAGGCCTCGGGAGCGACGATGGCCACCGCATCGCGCGTGGCCTTCTGGCGATTGGCCTCGGCCGCCTGGCGCGCCTTGCGCCAGACTTCGGGTTCGCTGATCTGCTTGGCCGCGTACAGCTCGCCGGCGGCGTAGGTGCAGCCGTCGTCGGCGTCGCGCTGGGCCCACCACAGGTCGCGCACCTGCTGGCCCAGGTTGGCAGCAGGCTGGCCCTTGATGCTGTCGATCAGCAGGGCGTAGCAGCTGACGGAGCGGTCATCGCGCATGCGAAATGCACCATGCACCTGGTCGAACATGCCCCAGTCGCGGCGCTGCCCCAGCAGCAGCAGCCAGTCGTTGCGCAGCCGGTCTTCCTGGTAGGTGCCGGGCCAGCGCTTGAAAAACCCCAGAATCTCATCGGCACTGGCTTCATCCAGCCGGGCCTTGAGTTCCCAGTACGCGGCCCAAGGTTCGAGCACATGGCCACGCGCAGAAGGCAGCAGCTGCGTGAGCTTGGCCTTGTCGCCTTTGCGGAAGGCCTGCTGCATTTCCAGCAAGACATCGTCGCCACGGTTTTGCGCCAGCGCAGGCGTGGCTGCGGTGGTCCAGAGGGAAGCCGCCAAAAGCGGTGTCAAAATCTTCAGCCAGTGCATGGAGGAAATTATCTGATGGACAAAGCAGCCCTGCGCCGCAGCTTGATAGACCAGCGCCTCAATCTTCCCGACCGACTGCAGCGCGCCGACGCACTGCAACAGGTCATGCGCTTTTGGCTGATACAGCGGCCCGACACCGTGATCGGCGCCTATTGGCCGATCAAGGGAGAGTTCGATCCGCTGCCCGCGCTTCACCGCTGGAAGGAAGATGGCGAGCTACAGGGTACCCCACAAAGGCGCCGAATCGGACTGCCGGTGATTGACAAGCAGCGTAAGACACTCAGCTTTCACGCCTGGTACCCGGGCTGTCCCATGGAAGAGGATGCCTACGGCATTCCCAAGCCCAAGGACACCGAGACCCTGACCCCCACCCTGCTGTTCGTGCCCTGCGTGGGCTACGCGGCCGGCGGCTACCGCCTGGGCTATGGCGGGGGGTTCTACGACCGCACCCTGGCCGAACTGCAGCCCAAGCCCTTCACCGTGGGCCTGGGCTACGGCTGCGGCTATGTGGACGAGTTCGAGCCCGAGCCGCATGACCTGCCGCTGGATGCCATCCTGAATGACCATGGGGTCGTCTGGCCGGTGTAGAAAAAGCACCCCCTGAGGCGCTGCACGCCTTCCCCCTCTCTACTTGCTTCGCAAGGGAGGGGGACGACACCCTCGCTGCGGGGCGGCCCTTGCTCGGTGTCCCTCGCCTTGGGCCGCGCCGGTTTTGCGCGCTGCGCCAGATGGCTCTTTGCCGGCGCCTAGCTGGCCTGTGCGCGCTGTACCTGCCACTGCTTCCAGCCGCGCGAGCGCAGGTCGCAGGCGGGGCAGGTGCCGCAGCCGTAGCCCCAGTCGTGCAGCGTCTCGCGCGTGCCCTGGTAGCAGGTGTGGGTGTCGCGCTGGATGAGGTCCACCAGGGTGTCGCCGCCCAGGTCGTGGGCCATTTGCCAGGTCTGGGCCTTGTCTATCCACATCAGGGGCGTTTCGATGCGCAGGCGCCGCTCCAGGCCCAGGTTCAGGGCGAGCTGCATGGCCTTCATGGTGTCGTCTCGGCAGTCGGGGTAGCCGGAGTAGTCGGTCTCGCAGACGCCGGTGACGATCACCGACAGGCCGCGCCGGTAGGCCAGCGCGCCGGCCAGGGTCAGGAACAGCAGGTTGCGGCCGGGCACGAAGGTGTTGGGCAGGCCGTCGGCCTGCATGGCGAAGGCCACGTCCTCGGTCAGGGAGGAGCCGCCGATCTGTTGCAGCACGTCCAGCGAGAGGACATGGTCATCGCCCAGGCGCGGAGCCCATTGGGGAAAGTCCCTGGACAGCCGCTCGCGCACCTGCTGGCGCACCTGCATTTCCACGCTGTGGCGCTGGCCATAGTCAAAACCCAGGGTCTCGACGCGCTCGTACAGCGACAGCGCCTGCGCCAGGCAGGTGGTCGAATCCTGGCCGCCGGAAAACAGGACCAGCGCAGCCGTGTGGCGCGCCGCTGGCGCCTGGGGAGAAGAGCTATCGTTTTGCATGGCACGCATTAGAGCGCGCCCAGGCAGCGCCCGGCTCCTACATGGGTTTTCCTGCCATGCTTGCTAAGCTGTAGGGCCTATCGCGGAGGTTGCGGCCATGCTCACGCTCTATATCGGCAACAAGAATTATTCGTCCTGGTCCATGCGCCCCTGGGTGCTGATGCGCCAGGCCGGCATTGCTTTCGAAGAGGTCATGCTGCGCTTTGACAGCTTCGAGGAGCAGTCCGCCTTCAAGCAGCGCGCCCGCGCGCTCTCGCCCTCGGGCCGCGTGCCTGTGCTCATGGATGAAGGCATGGCCATCTGGGACAGCCTGGCCATCTGCGAGTACCTGGCCGAGAAATTCCCTGAAAAGCACCTGTGGCCCACGCTGGCGCTGAACCGCGCCCGCGCGCGCAGCCTCTGCGCCGAGATGCACAGCGGCTTCGGCGCCCTGCGCTCGCTGTGCCCGATGAACATCGAGGCCCAGCTGCCCGAGGTCGGCGCGCGGCTATGGGCAGAGAACGTCGCACTGCGCGACGATGTGCAGCACCTGTCCGAGCTGTGGCAACCGCTGCTGTCCACGGCCAGCGGCCCCATGCTGTACGACCAGTTCAGCATCGTCGATGCCTTCTTCGCCCCCGTGTGCATGCGCCTGGCGACCTATGAGCTGCCCGTGGCACCGGCCATCGACGCCTATGTGCGCCGCGTGCGCGCCCTGCCGGGCGTGCAGGACTGGGTGCAG
This sequence comes from Delftia sp. NA_296.1, assembly GCF_052692095.1. Lineage (NCBI taxonomy): Bacteria > Pseudomonadati > Pseudomonadota > Betaproteobacteria > Burkholderiales > Comamonadaceae > Delftia > Delftia sp. NA_296.1. Next base: position 214,715 of record NZ_JBQZGF010000002.1, read on the forward strand.
GGCGCACTGGCCGAGCATGATTTCCGGCCATTCGAGGAACCGTACCGCACGGCTGCAGCAGGCTGAGTGCCTCCTGTCTGCTGCCAGTCTGCCGCCTGTCAGAACGGCTCGGCCAGCAGATGCACCAGGCTGTGCACGCCATCGAAGTAGTTGCCCAGGCGCATGTTCTCGTCAAAGCTGTGCTGGTTGTTGTCGGCATTGACCAGGGGCACGATGACGAAGGGAATCTTCAGCGCCTGCACGGCCGCGCCCGTGGGCACGGTGCCGCCCATCATGCGGATCTGCACCGGGTCGCTGTCCCAGGCCTTGTTCATGCCCTTGCGCAGCCACTGGCCGACAGGGGCGTCCAGCGGTGTGCGAACGGCAGAGCCGGAGGCTGATACACCGCCCAGCTTGAGGGTGGCGAGCCTGGGGTGGCTGGCACGCTGCTCGGCCGTGGGCGGGCCATCGACCAGATGGAAGCCCTGCGCCTCGATATGGGTGCGCAACAGCTTCTCCAGCCGCTCGGGAGGCGTCTCGGGCACGGTGCGCATGTCGATCTCGGCCACGGCCACGGAGGGCACCACGGTACGCGCCTTGCTGCCCACCTCGGCGCTTTGCAGGCCGCGCACGTTCAGCGAGGGGTACTGCATGGACTCCTGGTAGTTGCGTCCCACGGTCTCGGCCTTCGCAATGCCCAGGCGCTTGCGCAGGGCGGCCTCGTCGTCGGGCACGGCCTGCATCACCTCGCGTGCCTGCGCATCGAACTCGATGCCGTCGTAGTAGCCCTGGATCAGCACCTTGCCGTCATCGCCCTTCATGCTGGCCAGCAGGCGCGCCAGGGTCTGGGCCGGATTGGCCGCGTAGTTGCCGTAGTGGCCGCTGTGCAGCTCCTGGCTGGCGCCATAGACAGTGAGCGTGGCCTGGGCAATGCCCCGGTTGCCGAACACCAGGGTGGGCCGGTTGCTGGCGTGCATGGGACCGTCGAGCACCACCATGGCGTCGGACTTCAGCGCGCCCAGGTTCTCGCCGATCACGCGGCCCAGCGTGGGAGAGCCCTTTTCCTCTTCGGAATCCAGCAGCACCTTGATGTCCACGCCCGGCTGCTTGCCCTGGGCCTTGAGCGCATCCAGCGCCGCCAGCAGCATGACGATGGGCGCCTTGTCGTCCGAGGACGAGCGCGCAAACACGCGCCACTGCGGATCGGGCTGCTCGCCGTACAGCTGCTCCAGCGGCAGTGCGGCCCAACGGCCGTCCGGCTGGCGCTGCTTGAGCGTGGCCTGCCAGGGGCTGGCCTGCTGCCACTCCTCGGGCTTGACGGCCTGGCCGTCCAGGTGGGCGTAGAACAGCACGGTCTTGCGCCCGGGTCCAGCCGACGGCAGCGTGGCCATGAGCATGGGCTTGTCGCCATTGGCCAGTTGCCGTACCTCGAAGCCCCGCCGCTCGAAGGCCTTGGCAAACCAGGCCACGTTCTTCTGGATGTCGGCCGGCACATTGGCATCGTTGGGCAGGGCCAGCACCTCTACCCATTCATGCAGGCTGGCACGGGCCGCCTGCCGGGTGGTGTCGGCCAGCGGTGCGGCGCTGGCTGCGGACAGCAGGCCAGCAGCCGCCAGGCCCAGGATCAGGGCGGGAACACGCGGTCGAAAGGACCAAGCCATGGTTTTGTCTCCAAATGGAAAATGGGCATGCGGCGCCCCTCGGCGCCCGGTGCAGCCCGCCATCATGTCACCGCCCAGGCCGTACCATTGAGGGATGAGCGAATTTCAGGTGTACATGGTGGGCGGCGCGGTGCGCGACCGCCTTCTGGGGCGGGCCGTGCATGACCGCGACTGGGTCGTGGTCGGCGCCACGCCCGAGCAGATGGCCGAGCGCGGCTTCATGCCCGTGGGGCGGGACTTCCCCGTCTTCCTGCATCCCGAAACCCACGAGGAGTACGCCCTGGCGCGCACCGAGCGCAAGAGCGGGCCGGGCTATCGCGGCTTCGTCGTCCAGGCGGCGCCCGACGTCACGCTGGAGCAGGACCTGGCCCGGCGCGACCTGACCATCAACGCCATGGCCGCCCCCCCGGACTGGGATGGCAAAGGCGCCATCGACGACCCCTACGGCGGCCAGGCCGATCTGCAGGCCCGGGTGCTGCGCCATGTGACCGATGCCTTTCGCGAAGACCCGGTGCGCATCCTGCGCGTGGCGCGCTTTGCGGCACGGTTCCACGAATTCACGGTAGCACCTGAAACCATGGCCCTGATGCAAGAGATGGTGGCCGCTGGCGAGGTGGATGCCCTGGTGCCCGAACGCGTCTGGCAGGAGATCAGCCGGGGCCTGATGGAGCGCCAGCCCTCGCGCATGTTCGAGCTGCTGCGCGAATGCGGCGCGCTGGCCGTGCTGCTGCCCGAGCTGGAGCGCCTGTGGGGCGTTCCCCAGCGCGCCGAATACCACCCCGAGGTCGATACCGGCGTGCACGCCATGATGGTGCTGGACATGGCCGCGCAGCTGGACACCCCGCTGCCCGTGCGCTACGCCTGCCTGGTGCACGACCTGGGCAAGGGCACGACCCCGGCCGATGTGCTGCCGCGCCACATAGGACACGAGCACCGCAGCGCCCGCCTGGCCGAAAAGGTGGGCGAGCGGCTGCGCGTGCCCACCGACTGCCGCGAACTGGGCGACGTGGTGGCGCGCGAACACGGCAACATCCACCGCAGCGGCGAGCTCAACGGCGCCGCCATCGTGCGCCTGCTGGAGCGCTGCGACGCCATCCGCAAGCCCGCGCGCTTCGAGCAGGCCCTTGCGGCCTGTGAATGCGACGCGCGGGGGCGCCTGGGTTTCGAGGACCGGCCCTACCCCCAGCGTGCCCGCCTGCGCGATGCGCTGGCTGCCGCGCTGTCCATCTCCACCTCGGACATCGCGGCCCAGGCCGCCGCGCGCGGCAAACAGGGCAAGGCCATAGGTGAGGCCGTGCAGGCGGCGCGCGCGCAGGCCGTGGCCGATTGGCTGGCGCAGGCGGCCTGAGCGCAAAGGCCACCACACACGGGAATCAGGCTCGCGCCACGGGCAGGACCAGTCGCAGGCACACGGGCTGCTCGCCTCCTGCCGTCAACAAGGCCACGCTGCCGCCCAGCCGCTCGGCGATGCGCCGCACCAGGTACAGCCCCAGCCCGGCGCCTGGCCGGTGCTGGGCGTTGCGGCCACGGTAATACCTTTCGAACAACTGGTCCTGGTCCGCCTGGGCAATGGGCTCGGAGGGGTTCGAGACCTGGATCTCCAGACCCTCACCCTGCTTGGTCACGTCCAGGCGGACCGATTCGCCCTCGGGCGTGTGGCGGTCTGCATTGGCCAGCAGATTGCGCAGCGCGATGCGCAGCAGGCCGGCATCTGTGATCAGTTGCTGCGTGCCCCCGCCCAGGTGGCAGACGATGCGGCCGGGCGCAAAGTCCAGGCACAACCCATCCACCAGCGCATGCAGGTCGCAGGGCTGCAGGCGTGGCTCGGCATGGGGCTGGGGGTCGGCCATGCGGTCGTCGGCCAGGCAGTCGTCCACCAGCGCCAGCAGGCGCTGGGCGGCTTCGCGGATGTTGCGGCTGCGTGCCAGCGTCTTGTCGGGCGGTGCCGCCAGATTGCGCGCCAGTTGCTGCGCACTGGTCAGGATGATGGCCAGCGGTGTGCGCAGTTCGTGCGAGACCATGGCGACAAAGTCGCGCTGCTCCTGGCGGACCCTGCGCTCCAGCACCAGCGCCTCGCTGAGTTCACTCTCGCGCAACTGGCGCTGCACAAGCTCGGCCTCCAGCAGCACCTGCTCCCGCTCTCGAACGCGGCGCCTGTGCTCGTATCCGCCGATGATCCAGCCGCTGAGCAGCAGCATGTGCGCCATGGTGCCCAGCGCGGACGCATGCGTGGACACCAGCGCGGTCAGCGCGTTCATGGGCAGCCAGCCCAGGTTGCGCAGAAAAGAGATCAGCACGCCGGCATAGAAGATGCCGAACGCCAGCATGAAGAACCGTGCCGGGGCATGGCCGCGCCGCCACAGCCAAAGGGCGAACGCGAGAAAGCCCAGGGTCAGCGGCAGGGTCATGGCCTGCACCGGGATCATGCCCGCCGAGTAGTGCCCCGACACCACCAGCAGCATGCAGCACAGGCTGAACAGCCACAGCAGCGGCACGATCTGGCGCACCAGCCGCGGGTACAGCGACGCCAGGTCCAGCTGCCTGCAGGCCAGTTGCATGGAGATCGCCAGGGCGGCGGCAATGCCGCATCCCAGCAAACGGTCGCTCCAGAACCCCGGCAGGCCCGTCAGCTGCTGCACCAGCCCCAGCGATACCACCTCATTGAGCACGCAGACGCTGAGATAGGCCAGGAACAGGCCGCTCAAGGGGGCCCGCGTGCCCAGCCAGAACACCAGTTGCACGCCGATCAACAGCAGGTACAACCCGAAATACAGGCCGAACGACAGGGCCTCACGCCGCGTGTGGTTGTCGAACGCCAGTCGCTGCCACAGATCGATGCGGGTGACGAGCGCGTTGCGCGCGCGCAGGCGCACCAGCAACTCGTAAGACCCGGCAGCAGGGGGCTCGAACTGGAATGCCGGACTGCGGTAGTCCACCGGCCAGGCGTGGCGCGGCACTTCTTCGCCGCTGCGCCCCAGCAGCTGCCAGGGGCCACCGGATCTGCGCACGTGAACCTCCACCTCGTCCAGCAGGGCATTGCCCAGCAGCAGCATCCAGCTGCCGGGCTGCTCCACCTGCAGCGGCATGCGCAGCCAGACCGCCGCCTGCGTGAAACTGGCGTTCAGGTGCCCGGGCAGCGGCTGCCATCCGGGGGCGGCGTCGGCCTGCCCGGCGTCGAGCAGGCCAGCGGCGTCATCGAGCCGCTGCCACTGACCGGCGGTCTCCAGCATGGGCACATCGGGGTTCAGCAGGAGCGCCTGGGCCTGGGTCAGCAGCGGACACAGCAGCCAGGCCAGCAGCAGGAGGGTTGCACGGTAATATCGCATCGGAGGTCCACCACAGGGCCGCCAGCGTACACCAGCCTCCCGGCCTCGCCGCTCAGCCCCCTTCCCCCATGCTTGATGTGATCCTGCTCGAAGACGAGCCCGTGCTGCGCCATGAACTGGGTGAATTCCTGGAGGGCCTGGGCTACGCGCCGCAATGCGTTGCCAGCCTGCAGGAGTTCGACCGCCACTTCGACGCCCGGCGCCACCGTCTGGCCATCATCGACATCGGCCTGCCCGATGGCAGCGGCCTGGCCCTGATCCAGCGCCTGCGCCAGCAGGGCCAGCAACTGGGCATCATCGTGTTCAGCGCGCACAACACCAGCGCCAACCGCATCCACGGCCTGGAAAACGGAGCCGACCACTACCTGGGCAAAGGCTGTGATCTGGACGAGCTGGAGGCCACGCTGGCCGCGCTGGTGCGCCGCCTGGGCCTGCAGCAGCGCCAGGCACGCTGGCTGTTGCAGCTGGGCCCGAGCCGCCTGCTGCCCCCCTCGGCCCCGCCGGTCGCGCTCTCCCAGCAGGACCTGCTGGTGCTGCAGTGCCTCATGGGTCAGGCAGGCACCGAGGTGAGCCGCCGAAAGATCGTGCAGGCCCTGGGCGGCGACTACCTGGTCTACGACCAGCGCCGCCTGGACACCCAGATGCGCCGGCTGCGCCGCAAGGTGGAGGAGGCCAGCGGCCAGCAACTACCCGTCAAGACGCTGCGCAACAGCGGCTATTGCTTCTACCAGCCTGGCGAAGTGCAGGCCTGAGGGCGGGCTTGAAGGCGCCCGGCCTTGGGGACCCGCAGGGAAATCAGACGACTGAACGCACCCAGCGCACGATCTCGCCGGCCGGCAAAGCGCCGGAGACACGGGCGATCTCGCGTCCTTCCTTGAACACCACCATGGTCGGGATGCTGCGGATGTTCCAGGGCGCAGCGGCCTGGGGATGGGCTTCGGTATCGAGCTTGGCCAGCTGCACGCCGGGCGCCAGCGCCTGCGCCGCCTGCTCGAAGGCCGGCGCCATCATGCGGCAGGGGCCGCACCAGGGCGCCCAGAAATCGACCACCACCGGCGCCTGGCTGCGCCCCACATGCCTGGCAAAGCTTTGCGCATCCAGCGCCACGGGCTGGCCGGTGACCAGCGGCTGGTGGCAGCTGCCGCAGTCAGGCGCACTGCCGAGCTGGTCGGCCGCAATGCGGTTGGTGGTGTGGCAATGGGGGCAGACGAAATGCAGCTTGTCGGACATGGGCGGCCTCTTGTTCGGAAGTCATGGGGCAATGCCTGCATATACGGGCGGCGCGCCCGTGCTTCAAGCCATGCTCAGACCAGCTTGGCGATCAGGGCGGCAATCACGCTGAGCAACACGGTGCTGGCAATGGGCAGAAAAATCACGCGGCCGAACAGGCGAAAGCGGAAGTCGCCCGGCAGGCGGCCCAGGCCTATGCGCTCCAGCCAGGCGTGCAGGCCATTGAACAGCAGCAGGGCCAGGAAGATGACGAGGAGCCAGCGGATCATGGCGCCGAGTGTACGGCGGCGGCGCGTCATGGGCGGGACACATGAGCGTCCTACATTGGGAAAGTCCCGTGGCGGGAGGCTTCGGGACCATTCGCGACAAGCCCCCTTCTTCCATGGCTCCATGCCGCAGCAAGACAACCCCACCATGCAACACACATCCAGGCGCCTTCTTCTCGCCATCCTGCCTGCCGCCCTGCTGGCGGCCTGCGCCAGCGCTCCGGCCCCCACCACGGCAGCCGCAGCGTCGGGCGCCATCGACAACAGCGCCCTGCAGCGCAGCGATTTCCGCGCCCACCAGGCCACCTATGGCCTGGTCTACCGACTGCCGGCCGATGCCACGGCCATCATGGACAGCCAGGTCACGCCCGTGGTGCACGAGCAGTTGCTGCGCCTGAAGCTGGTGACCGAAGCCAACACCTTCAACCTGCCCCATGTCACCGTGGTGCATATCCACAGCGCCGACCCGTCCACACCACGCAAGATGCTGGCCGCCCTGCCGGCATTGCCGCCCGTGCTGCAGGACGTGCACCTGAAGAATTTCTACACCACCGAGGCCGCCAAGGGCGCCGGCAAGCCGTGGTGGCTGGACCTGGGCATCGTCAAGTCCGGCCCGGCCTACGAAGCCATGATGGACTTCAACACCCGCGCCACCGCCGCCATGGCACCGCTGCGCGACGGCCCGCTGCCGCGCGTGACGGGGCCCGTCTATGCCCGCATGAACGATTCGGCCAAGGCCATGGTGCAAAGCGTGGGCGTCAGCGGCATCAACCAGGTGCAGGCCGGCAAGGAGGTGCGCAGCCACAACCCGCACAACACCCTGGTCTACAGCGAAGCCACCTTCACGCCCGAGATCGAGCGCGCCATGGGCGAGACCGCCGCGCGCCTGAACCGCATCCTGCCCGGCGGCTTCACGACCACGTTCGAGAACCTGTCCATCGTGGAGCTGGGTTTTTCCGGCAACGTCACGCGCGAGATCTACCGCATCAACCTCAAGGACCAGACGGCCTACGAGGTGAGCAACGGCCGCAGCGTCCAGCGCTGAGGCCGGGGCAGAGCTCTGGCCGGCGGCTACAGGCGGTGCGTGCGGTCGCCGCGCACAAAGCCCAAGGCGTCCCAGGGCTCCACGCCCTTGGCCAGGCCGATGACCTTGAACAGCTCGCCCATCTCGTGCTCCATCATCAGCTTGGTGGCCATGGCGCGCGGCCCCTGGGCCAGGGCGTCGAGCTTGGGCCCCAGGCCGCAGTTGATGAGGAAGTGGGCCTGCGAGGTATAGCCCAGCACCTCGAAGCCGGCCTCCTGCGCGGCCACGGCCGTGCCCGTGAAGTTCACGTGGGCGGTGATGTCCTTGAGGCCGACCTCGGCCAGCGGGTCATCGTCCACCTTGTGCAGGCGGTGGCAGACCAGGGTGCCCATGTGGCGCTGCGGGTGGAAGTACTCGGACTCGCCGAAGCCGTAATCGATGAAGAAGGCAGCGCCCCGCGCCATGCGCTCGCCCAGCGTGCGGATGAAGGCCTCGCCCTGCAGATGGATCTCGGTCAGGTAGTCGTGCTCGCCCTCGATTTCCATGGGCGGGCGCAGCTGCGTGGGCCGGTCTTCCCAGCCCAGGCTGCCGTCCGGCTGCAGCACCACGCCGCGCTCGTGCCAGACACCTGCCTTGCGCACCAGCAGTTGCACGGGCATGGCATCCAGCACCTCGTTGCCGATGACCACGCCTTCGAGCCGCTCGGGCAGGGCATCGGCCCAGTGCACCAGTCCTTCGTACTTCACCAGCCTGAGCTGCTGGCGCGCGCGCAGCGTGCCCGACAGATCGACGATGGTGTAGCGGTCCGGCCGCACGCCCAGGGCGGCCAGCTCGTCCAGCACCTGCAGCGCCAGCGCGCCCGTGCCGGCACCAAACTCCCAGACTTCGCGGGTATGCGTGCGCTGCAGCGCCTCGGCCACCTGGGCGGCCAGCAGCTGGCCGAAGACCGGGGACATCTCGGGCGCGGTCACGAAATCGCTGCCCGACGATGGCATCAGCCCGAACTTGGCGGTGTCATTGGCGTAGTAGCCCAGGCCCGGCTCGTACAGCGCCAGGGCCATGAAACGGTCGAAAGCCAGCCAGCCTCCAGAGGACGCAATCTCTTGCGCAACACGGGATTGCAGGGCGGCCGTTAAAATTGAGGGTTCTGTCGTCACGATCCGTACATTGTCCTCGAATGTCCACACCTGCCCGAACACGCACCGTTTTGGTGACCGGCGCGGCCCGCCGCCTGGGGCGCGACATCGCGCTCGCGCTTGCCAGCGCCGGCTGGCAAGTGGCCGTGCACTACCGCGACTCGCACGACGAGGCGCTGGAGACGGCCGCCGCCTGCGCTGAACTGGCCGGCGACAGCGCCGCCCTGGATGCCGATTTCTTCAACGAGGACTCGGTGCGCTCCCTGGTGCCGCGCGCCGTGGCGCACTTCGGCCACCTGGATGCCGTGGTCAACAACGCCTCGCTGTTCGAGCATGACGATGCAGGCAGCTTCAGCTACGTGGCCCTGGAAGCCCACCTGCGCAGCAACACCGGCGCGCCCATCCTGCTGGCCCAGGCGCTGCACGCCCATATCGAGGACCGCGTGGCGGCCGGCGAGGAGCATGCCAGCGGCGCCGTGATCAACATGCTGGACCAGAAGCTCTGGAACCAGAACCCCGATTTCCTCAGCTACACGCTGTCCAAGGCGGCTCTCGAGGCCGCCGGCACCATGCTGGCGCTGGCACTGGCCCCGCGCGTGCGCGTCGTCGGCGTGGCCCCGGGCCTGACGCTGACCAGCCACATGCTGAGCCAGGAGCGCTTCGAGTCGCTGCACCGCCTCAGCCCGCTGGGCCGCTCGTCCAGCGCGGCCGACGTGGCCGCCACCGTGTGCTTTGCGCTGGACAACCAGTCCATCACCGGCACCACCTTGCTGGTCGATGGCGGCCAGCACCTGCAGCGCTTCGAGCGCGACTTTTCCATGATGTAGGCGCCTGCGCGCGCCACCCCAAACACTCCACGGCTTTTCCCCATGCACTCCGCCACCGGACAACAGATCCTGACGCTCACGGGTTTGCGCTTCGACGCCAACCTGGGCATCCTCGCCCACGAAAAACAGATGCCCCAGCCCATCCAGGTCGATGCCGAGCTGAGCCTGGGCCCCCAACCGCTGGCGCCGCGCGACGACGACATCCTGCATGTGCTGGACTACCGCAAGGTGCGCCAGATCATCATCGATGAATGCACGGCCGAGCATGTGAACCTGCTGGAGAGCCTGATCGGCAAGCTGGCCCAGCGCCTGATGCAGCTGCCCGGCGTGCTGGGCGTGCGCGTGAAAATCGCCAAGCTGGAAATCTTTGAAGACTGCGAAGTGGCCATTCGCATAGAAACCGGACAATGGTGAACCCCATGAATGCAGTGACCGACAACCCCTGGCTGGCCGAAGAAGCCGCCCCCGAAACCGCCGCCGCCGATGCGGATGCCCAAGCCCATACCGCGAACGGCAACCGCATCAAGATCGAGCGCGAACAGGTCAAGCTGGAAAAGCGCCTGTGCCGCGAGGTGGGCCGCGCCATCACCGACTTCAACATGATCGAGGAAGGCGACAAGATCATGGTCTGCATGTCGGGCGGCAAGGACAGCTACACGATGCTGGACGTGCTGCGCAAGCTGCAAAAGCGCGCGCCCGTCAAATTCGAGCTGGTGGCTGTGAACCTCGACCAGAAGCAGCCCGGTTTTCCCGACCATGTGCTGCCCGAGTACTTCAAGAGCATCGGCGTGGACTACCACATCGAAACGCAGGACACCTACAGCGTGGTCAAGCGCGTCGTGCCCGAGGGCAAGACCACCTGCGGCCTGTGCTCTCGCCTGCGCCGCGCCATCCTGTACAAGGTGGCCGACGAGCTGGGCTGCACCAAGGTGGCCCTGGGCCACCACCGCGACGACATCGTGCAGACGCTGATGCTCAACATGTTCTACGGCGGCCGCATGAAGGGCATGCCCCCGAAGCTGGTCTCGGACGACGGCAAGCATGTGGTGATCCGCCCGCTGTGCTACGTGCCCGAGAAGGACACCGTCCGCTGGGCCCAGTACCAGAACTTCCCCATCATCCCCTGCAACCTCTGCGGCAGCCAGGACGGCCTGCAGCGCGTGGCCGTGGGCGAGCTGCTGCGCGAATGGGACAAGAAATTCCCGGGCCGCGTGGAAAGCATGTTCCGCGCCATGGGCCACATCGTGACCACGCACATGATGGACCCCGAGCTGCACGACTTCAAGAACGCCAAGGCCACCGGCATTGCCGACCCCAATGGCGACATGGCCTTCGACCATGAAGAGATGCCCGTCTCCGCATCACTGCCCGGCCTGCAGGTGGTACAACTGTCGTCCTGACGGCTGAACCTATAACAATCGCCCCACTCCAACCAAGGCCCGTGCAAACGGGCCTTTTTTCGACCAAGGAGTACACCATGAAGCTGCGCTGCATCCATGTCCTGGCCATCGTGGCCACGGCCTTGCTCACGGGCTGCGCCAGCGTGCGCGAAGTCCAGAGCACCGTCCAGAGCTATTCCACGCTGGGCGCCCTGCCCGCGCCGCCCACCTACCGCCTGGAAGTGCTGCCATCGCAACGCGAGGCGCAGACGCACTTCGCGGCCATCGAGTCCCAGGCCCAGCAGGCCCTGGGCCGCGTGGGCCTGCAGCGCGACGACTCCCGGGCCAGCCTGATCGTGCAGATCGGCGCCGACGCACGCTATGCGCGCGACTACGCCGCCTGGCCCTACTACGACCGCTGGGGCGGCCCGCGCTGGGGTTGGGGCGTGGGCTACGGGCGCGGCTGGGGCATGGGCTTTGGCGGCAGCTTCATGTTCGACGGCCCGCCGCTGGAGTACTACCGCGCCGTCAGCATCGTGATGCGCAACGCCACCACGCAGCAGATCGTCTACGAGACCTCGGCCCAGCGCCAGGATGTCTGGACCGATGACCCGGCCATCTTCGGCATCCTGTTCGACGCAGCCCTGACCGGCTTCCCCAACCCGCCCAAGGGCTCGCGCGTGGTGCGCACCACCATCGGTCCGGTGCAGCAGGGTGGCGCACCGGCGCAGCCGCCGGCCCAGGGGGCGCCTGCAGCGCAGGCAGCACCGGCCACGCCAGCACCCGCCCGGTAAGCCATCGTGTCTCAGAAGCAAAGGCCTGCATCCGCAGGCCTTTTTTTGGGTCCATCGCTGTCATTCGTTCCTGGGAACATGAGAACGCTGTAAGTCATGTGGACAGCGCCTTGCAGCGTTGGTAACTCATAAGTTACCATCCAACCATGCGAATCCAGCTCCAGGAGTACATCCGCGAAGACGGCAGCAGCGCGTACCAGACATGGTTCAACGGGCTGGATGGCCAGGCGGCCGCCAAGGTGGCCGTCGCCATGGCCCGCATGGAGTTGGGCAACACCTCCAATATCGAATGGTTCCGGGGTATTGGCGAATACAAGATCGACTGGGGCCCGGGCTACCGCATCTATCTCGCCAAGGACGGGGAAAGATTGATCATCCTGTTCGGGGGCAGCACGAAAAAGGGCCAGCAGAAGGCCATCGACGAAGCCGTGGTCCTGCACAGCGAATACAAGGCTCGCAAGAGGCAACGCCCCTCGGACAATGCCAAAAAAGGAACGAAGGCATGACGCTCACCCGCGATTTCAAACAAACGGTCATTCAGCGCATTGAGCGCGACCCTGCTTTCGCACAGGCGCTGCTTGATGAGGCGGCCACTCTTTTTCTGAGTGGTGAGCCAGAAACGGCACGCCTCGTCCTGCGCGATCTCGTCAACGCAACGGTGGGATTCGAGACGCTGGCCGACCTCACGCACAAGCCGAGCAAGAGCCTGCACCGCATGCTTTCGCCGAAAGGCAACCCCAGCATGGACAATCTTGCCGCGATCTTTGCCGCCATCAAGAACTGGCTTCAGGTCCGGTTCGACGTGCGGGTCGTTGCCGCGACCTGAACGCCAGGCCATGGCAGTGCACCCGCCTCAGTGCACATGCTCCATATCCGGCACGGCAGCCATCAGCGCACGCGTGTACGCATGCTGCGGCGCATCGAGCACGGCGCCGGCCTCGCCGGTCTCGACCAGGCGGCCGCGCTGCATGACGCCGATGTCGTCGCACATGTGGCGGATCACGGCCAGGTTGTGGCTTATCAGCAGATAGGTCAGGCCGAACTCCTCCTGCAGGTCGCGCATGAGGTTGAGCACCTGGGCCTGGACCGAGACGTCCAGGGCCGAGGTGGGCTCGTCGCAGATGATGAACTCGGGCCGGCTGGCCAGGGCGCGCGCGATGGCGATGCGCTGGCGCTGCCCGCCCGAGAACTGGTGCGGGTACTTGCGCGCATCGTCGGGCTTCATGCGCACGCGGCGCAGCGCCTCCTGCACGCGCTCGGCCGTCTCGTCCTTGCCGGCCGTGAGGGCCAGCACCTGCAGGGGCTCGGCAATCAGTTCCTGCACGGTCCAGCGCGGGTTCAGGCTGGCATACGGGTCCTGGAAAATCATCTGGAAGCGCCGGCGCATGGCCACGGTCTGGGCGGCCGGGCTCCACTTGTCCACGCCGTCGAACAGCACGGTGCCGCTGGTGGGCGGCGTCAGCCCCGCCACCATGCGCGCCACCGTGGATTTGCCCGAACCGGACTCACCGACCAGGCCGAAGGTGGAGCCCCTGCGGATGGAGAAGCCGACGCCGTCCACGGCCTTGAGGATCTTTTTGTCCTCGCGCGCCAGCAGCCGGGCCAGCCAGCCGCTGGACAGGTCGAACTCCTTGCACAGATCCCTGACCTCCAGCAGGGCTGCCGCGGGCTCCTGCGCTCCGGCCCTGGGCTGCCAGGGCACGGCGGGCGCGGCCGGGCCGCCGCCCACCTCGGGCACGGGCAGGCGCTGCACGCGGTGGTGCACGCTGGGAATGGCGCCCATCAGCACCTGGGTGTAGGGCTGCTGCGGTGCGTCCAGCACCTGGCGCACGGGGCCGGTTTCCAGCACGCGGCCCTGGTACATGACCATGACGCGGTCGGCCGTCTCGGCGATCACGCCCATGTCGTGCGTGATCAGCATGGCGGCCGCGCCGCGCTCCTTGCACACGCGGCGCAGCAGGGCAATGATCTGCGCCTGCACGGACACGTCCAGCGCCGTGGTGGGCTCGTCGGCAATGATGAGTTCGGGCTCGGCGCACAGCGCCAGGGCGATGGCCACGCGTTGGCGCATGCCGCCCGAGAACTGGTGCGGATACTGGGCCATGCGCTCGCGCGCCTGCGGGATCTCCACCTCTTCGAGCAGGGCCAGCGCGCGCGCCTCGGCCTCCTTCTCGGAGACGGGCAGGTGCGTGCGGATGGTCTCCACCAGGTGCCGGCCCACGGTATAGACCGGGTTCAGGCTGGTCAGCGGGTCCTGGAAGATGGAGCCTATGCGCCGGCCGCGTATGCGCCGAAGGTCCTCGCCGCGCAGCGTGTCGATGCGCTCGCCGCGCAGCTGCACCGTGCCGGCCGAGATGCGGCCCGGCGGCTCGATCAGGCCGATCACGGCGGCGCCCGTCATGGACTTGCCCGCGCCAGACTCGCCGACCACGCCCAGGATCTCGCCGGGCGCGATGTCGAAGGACACATCGTCCAGCACCTGCACGGGGCCCTTGTAGGTGTCGAAGGTGACGGACAGGCCGCGAACGCTCAGCACCGCAGGCTGTGCAGGGGGCTGCCCGGATTCTTGTGTCGTGCTCATTGCAGCTTGGGGTTCAGTGCGTCGCGCAGCCAGTCGCCGACGAGGTTGACGGACAGCGCCAGCGCCAGCAGCACCAGCGAGGGGAACAGCAATATCCACCACTCGCCCGAGAACAGGAAGCCCTGGCCGATGCGGATCAGCGTGCCCAGCGAAGGCTGGGTGGGCGGCAGGCCCACGCCCAGGTAGGACAGCGTGGACTCGGCCACGATGGCATGCGCGAAGCTGATGGTGGCGATGACCAGGATGGGCGCCAGCAGGTTGGGCAGGATGTGGCGCACCAGGATGGCCACGCGGCTGCGGCCTATGAGCTGGGCCGCCAGCACGTAGTCCTTGTGCTTTTCCACCATCACCGCGCCGCGCACGGTGCGTGCGTACTGCACCCAGTCGGACAGGCCGATGGCCACGATGATCACGAAGACCGCCATGTCGTCGCGGTAGCCCTCGGGCAGCAGGCCGCGTGCGATGCCGAAGACCAGCAGCGCCACCAGGATCACGGGAAAGGTCAGCTGCACATCGGCGATGCGCATCATCAGCGTGTCGAACCAGCCGCCCGCATAGCCGCAGACCAGGCCCAGGGGCACGCCGATCAGCAGGGAAAGCCCCACGGCCGACACGCCCACCAGCACCGACATGCGCAGCCCGTAGAGGATGGCGCTCCAGACATCGCGGCCCTGGTCGTCCGATCCCAGCGCGTACAGCGTGCCGCTGGTGCCCGCCTGGCCCGGGGGCGTGAAGGCGTCCATCAGGTCCAGATTGGCCGGATCGAAGGGGTTCTGCCAGGCCAGCCAGGGCGACAGCAGCGTGGCCGCCACGATCAGCGCCAGCACCAGCGCCGCCGCCTGCACCAGGCGCGAGCGTGCAAAGGCGCGCTTGACCGGCGAGTCGCTGGCGCGCCAGCCCGTGGGAGGGATTGCTTGTTTGGCGGAATCGGTCATCGGTTTCTCAAGCGGGGGTCCACGATCACGTACAGGAAATCGACGAGCAGGTTGATACCCACGTACAGCAGCGCGATGAACATCAGGTAGGCGGCGATCAGCGGCACGTCCACGCCCTGGATGGAGGAGATGAACAGCAGGCCCACGCCGGGCCACTGGAACACGGTCTCGGTGACGATGGCAAAGGCGATCAGCGAGCCGATCTGCAGGCCCGCGATGGTGATCACGGGAATCAGGGTGTTGCGCAGCGCATGGCCGAAGTACAGGTCGCGCTCGCGCAGCCCGCGCGCACGGCCGAAACGCATGTAGTCGGCGCGCAGCACCTCCAGCATCTCGGCGCGCACCAGGCGCATGATCAGCGTCATGTTGTAGAAGCCCAGCGTGATGGCCGGCAGGATCAGCGCCGACCAGCCCGAGGCCGTCAGCAGCCCGGTCTCCCAGCCGCCCAGCTTCACCGTCTCGCCGCGCCCGAAGGACGGCAGCCAGCGCAGCTCCACGGCAAACAGGTAGATCAGGGCGATGCCGATCAGGAAGGTGGGCAGGGACACGCCCACCAGCGACACCGTCATGATCGAGCGGCTCAGCCAGCCCTCGCGCCGTATGGCCGTATACACGCCCAGCGCCACGCCGATGACCAGGGCGAACAGCGCCGCCGTCATCGCCAGCTCCAGCGTGGCGGGCAGGCGCTCGGCAATGATCTCGGTCACGGGGCGCTTGAGCCGGTAGGAGATGCCCAGGTCGCCCTGCAGCACCTTGCCCACGTAGCCCAGGTACTGCAGGGGCACGGGCTTGTTGAAGCCCAGGCTTTCCGTCAGCGCCTCGCGCTCGGCAACCGTCGCGTCCTCGCCCAGCAGGCTGATCGTGGGATCGCCGATATGGCGGAACACCATGAACGAGACAAAGGAAACGGCCAGCAGGACCAGGGCGGACTGGCCCAGCCGGCGCAGCAGATGGACCAGCATCGGTGCTTACTTCTTCTCGAACTTGACGAACTTGAAGTGCAGCGCGTTGTCCGGGTGCACGGGCACATTGATCCGGGGCACGGACGCGAAGTGGATCACCTGGTCATGCAGCGCAATGTAGAAGCGCTCCTTTTGCACGGTCTCCCAGATGCTCTTGATGGTGGCATCGCGCTTTGCCTTGTCGCTCTCCGAGGACAGGGACAGGATCTTGGCATCCACATCGGCATTGCTGTAGTGCGTCGCGTTCTGCGCGCCACGGCTGTCCTTGCCGCGCGTATGCACCAGGAAGTCGAAGATGTAGGCCGAGTCATAGGTGGGCACGCCCCAGCCGTACAGGTAGAAGTCGCTGTCCGCCTTGGTCAGCGACACGCTGTGCATGGCGATCGGCCGGGCCGAGACTTCGGTCTTGATGCCGATGCGGCCCAGGAAGCCCGCCACCGCCGTGGCAATGGCCTCGTCGTTCACATAGCGGTCATTGGGCGTGTTCAGCGTGATGGTGAAGCCGTTGGGGTAGCCCGCCTCGGCCAGCAGCTGCTTGGCCTTGGCGGCATCCGCCTTGGGATAGGCCGCAAAGGCCTTGTCATAGCCATTGACGAACGACGGCGCGATCACGCCCGTGGGAATCGACAGGCCGCGCATCACCGAGCGCTTGATCGCATCGCGGTCGATGGCCAGCTCGATAGCCTGGCGCACCTTGGGATCGGCCAGCGGATTCTTGCCCTTGACGTTGCTGCTCTTGAGCTCTGCCGCACCCACGTTCAGGCCCAGGAAGATGGAGCGGTTCTCAGGGCCTTCATTGATGCGCAGGCGCTTGTCCTGTTTCAGGCGCGCCACGTCCTGCGCGGGAATGTCCTGTGCGAAGTCCACCTCGCCCGACAGCAGGGCCGCTACGCGCGTGGCCGGGGACTTGATGGGCAGGTAGATCAGCTCGGTCACCTGCAGCGGGAACTGGCCCTTGCCCCAGTAGTCGGGATTGAGCTTCATCACCGTCTTCGAATCGACCTCGCGGCTGGCCAGCACATAGGCGCCCGTGCCGTTGGCCGCGCGCGTGGCGCCGTTCTCGGTCTTGCTGGCCGTGTCCTGCGTGGTCTCGGCGCCGTTGGCCTTGGACCACTTCTCGCTCATGATGAAGAGGTTGGTCAGGTTGTCGGGGAAGATCAGGTTCGGGCCCTTGGTCTTCACCTGCACCGTGAGATCGTCCACGGCCTTGGCCTCCTCCATCGAGGACAGCAGGGACTTGACCTGGGCGTTCTCGCCCTTGGCGCGGTTCAGCGAGAAGACCACGTCGCGCGCCGTGAACGGCGTGCCGTCATGGAACTTGACGTTGGGACGCAGCTTGAACTCCCAGACCGACGGGTCGGAGGTCATCTTCCACGAGGTGGCCAGCGTGGGCACCAGCTTGCCGTCGGCCGAGCGGATGACCAGGGTTTCGTAGATCTGGTGCAGCAGCACGAAATTGGTGCCCACGTTGAAAGCATGCGGGTC
The DNA here is from genome assembly GCF_052692095.1 of Delftia sp. NA_296.1. Lineage (NCBI taxonomy): Bacteria > Pseudomonadati > Pseudomonadota > Betaproteobacteria > Burkholderiales > Comamonadaceae > Delftia > Delftia sp. NA_296.1. Next base: position 232,300 of record NZ_JBQZGF010000002.1, read on the forward strand.
CAGCGAAGTCGGATCGGAGCCGCGCGCCCAGCGCACGGTCTCGGCCTGGGCCAGCGCGGCCGAGGTCAACAGGCCTGCGGCCAGCAAAGAACTGCCCAGAATCTTCATGATCATTTGTCTGCTCCCCTGTGGATTGATTGGAATGGCGGCGGTCATGCGACGCAGCAGCCCGGACGCCGCAAGAAGCGGGCCATATAGGTGCGCCCCACTGTAAATAACTTTTACAGCTTGTTGAATTGATTTTTATACTTAAAAGCCATTTCCAAATAACAAGACCGCCGCCTGCGGCCCGCCATTGGCGTGCGGCCATCATGGACAGGCCAACGGCTTTGACAGCTAGTGAAAACGCGAAAGACCGCCACGGCCTGCTCTGGCAAAGGTTTGCAATCGGGCACAGGTCTGCGCCGCACGGCGTGCTAATTTCAGGCCCTGTATCGAGCCTGCGGGTTGCCGCGGAAAGGAAGCATCCATGAAGACATCCATTGCCAGCGCACTGCTATGCGCCATGCTGGGCCTGGGCGCCCTGCCTGCCCAGGCGTCGGGCCTGGGCGACTCGCTGCGCCAGGCCTCCGGGCTTGGCGGTGACAAGGCCGCCGCCAGCAGCGAAGGCGCCGGCTCCGGCCTCGGCGGCATGCTGGGTGCGGGGGCAGGCGGTGCGGGTGCGCTGTCCGCCCTGGGCCTGAGCCCCTCGGCCACGGCCGGCAATGCGGCAGGCGTCATCTCCTACTGCATGAAGAACAACTACCTCAATGCCGACAAGGCTGCCCAGGTCAAGGACCAGTTGCTGGGCAAGCTGGGCATGCAAAAGCAGGAAGAGCCCAAGGACACGGGATTCCAGAACGGCCTGGGCGGCCTGGTCACCGGCTCCAACGGCAAGAGCTTCAGCATCGACAAGCTCAAGGGCGACCTCAAGGAGAAGGCCTGCGACTTCGTGCTGGACAACGCAAAAAGTCTTATTTGATCCCCCTGAGGCGCTGCGCGCCTTCCCCCTGAGGGGGACGACACCCTCGGTGCGGGGCGGCCCTTCCTCGGTGTCCCTGGGTTTAGGGCGCGCCAGTTTCGCCTTTTAGTTGACTATGCCAAGGATCCACTTGGCCTGCGCACCTGGGCCATGCAGGCTCCCGCAGCTTGCAGGACAATGCCTGCTCTTTTTGCAGCTTCCCCACGCCAGCCCCTCATGCAAGCCACGCGCATCATTGCCATCCGCCACGGAGAAACCGCCTGGAATGTGGACGCCCGCATCCAGGGCCATCTGGACATTCCTCTGAACGACATGGGACTTTGGCAGGCCGCCCAGGCCGGCAAGGCCCTGGCGGGCGAGCCGGTGGCCGCCATCTACAGCAGCGACCTTCTGCGTGCCTATGTCACGGCCGAGGCCGTGGCCGCAAGCACGGGGGCGACGCTGACGGCCGACAAGGGCCTGCGCGAGCGCTGCTTCGGCAGCTTCGAGGGCCAGACCTTCAACGATATCGAGGCGTCCCACCCGGAGGATGCGCTGCGCTGGCGCAAGCGCGATCCCGAGTTCGTGCCCGCAGGCGGCGGCGAGTCGCTGCTGATGCTGCGCGACCGCATCTCGGCCACGGTGAACCGGCTGGCCAGTGGCCATCCCGGCGAGCAGATCGTGATCGTGGCGCATGGCGGCGTGATGGATGTGCTCTACCGCCTGGCCACGCACCAGGAAGTGCAGGCACCACGCACCTGGGCGCTGGGCAACGCGGCCATCAACCGCCTGCTGTGGACGCCCCAGGGCCTGGGCCTGGTCGGCTGGGGCGATGTGCAGCACCTGGAAGGCGGTGCGCGCGACGAGGTTTTCAGCTGAACGCCCGCACTGCAGCGCAGTCCCTCATTCCACCTGGATATTGGCGGACTTGACGATCTGCGTGTAGCTCGCCTTTTCCTTCTTCAGGAACTGGGCGAACGTGGCCGGCGTGCCCGAGCCGGGCGTGGCGCCACTGTCCTGCAGGCGTTTGCGGACCTCGGGCAGCTTCAGCACCTCGGCCAGTTCGGCGGCCAGGCGGCTGACCACGGGTTCGGGTGTGCGGGCGGGGGCGAACAGGCCGGTCCAGGCTTCCAGCTCGAAGCCCTTGAGATCGGGCGCCTCCGCAAAGCTCATGACCTCTGGAATCACGTCGATGCGCTGTGCCGAGGTCACGCCCACGCCTTCCAGCTTTTTCTGCTGCACCAGCGGCGTGGCGCCGGTGGTCATCAGAATGCCCAGATCGACCTGGCCGCCCATGACCTCGCTGGTCACCTGGGCCACGCCGCGATAGGGCACATGGACCAGGCGGATGCGGGCGCGCTCCTGCAGCCGTTCCATGGCCAGGTGCAGCACCGTTCCCACGCCCGGCGTGGCATAGGTCAGCGCGCCGGGCCGGGCGCGGGCCATGCTGATCAGCTCGTTGAGGTTGTGCACCGGCAGGCCAGGGCGGGCCACGATCACCATGGGCGCCACCGAAGTCAGGCCCACGGGAGCCAGATCGCGCTCGGCGTCATAGCGCACGGAGGAGTTCACCAGTTGCGCAATGCTCACCGGCCCGTCAAAGCCCAGCAGCAGCGTGTAGCCATCGGCATGCGAGCGCGCCACCTTGCTCACGCCCAGCACGCCGCCTGAGGCCGGCACGTTGTCCACCACCACCGACTGGTGCAGCCGCGCACCCAGCTTTTCGGCGATCAGCCGCGCCGTGGCGTCCACATCGCTGCCCGCGCCAAAGGGCACGATCAGGGTGATGGGCCCGGCTGCCGGCCAGGGCTTGCCCGCGCCCGGCGTGGCATGGGCGGCGGGTGCAGCGGCAAGGGCCGCAGCCAGTGAGGCGGCAGCCGATAGCAGGGAGCGGCGGGACAAGGGCATGGGGCTTGGGCATGCAAGGCGCATGCCGGCAAAGGCGGTGCGGGCTGGCGATGGCCTGCAGGGCAAGCACGTCCAGCGCGTGGAAAGCGGGCGATTCTGCCATAGGGCGCAATTTTCCTGCCACGTGCTTGCCATGAAGCCCCATTTATTGCAATCCGTTTCAACCCTTGTGATTCCGTGTCCTAGGGTTCTCGCCTAAGGCGCTGCCCCGCCGCCATGCCCAGAATCGGCTGACCATGCTCTCACCCAGCCAAGTCATTGTCTTCGCCACGCCTGCCTTTTTGCTGCTGATCGCGCTGGAATGGGGCGTGAGCCTATGGCGCGGGCGCAATGCCTACCGGCTGGCCGATGCCGTCAGCTCCATCAGCCTGGGCATGCTCAGCCAGACCAGCGCCGTCTTCACCACGCTGCTGCGCGTGGGCCTGTACACGCTGGCCTTCGAGCACCTGGCGCTGTGGCGCAACGATGCCTTCTGGACCAGCATTCCCGGCTGGCTGCTGGCCCTGCTGTTCTACGACTTTTGCTACTACTGGCTTCACCGCATGGGCCACGAGGTGGCCGTGCTGTGGGCAGCCCACGCCGTGCACCACCAGAGCCAGGACTACAACCTGTCGACGGCGCTGCGCCAGACCAGCTCGGGCGCGCTGCTGGGCTGGCTGTTCTACCTGCCCATGGCGCTGGCCGGCGTGCCGCCGCTGGTGTTTGCCATCGTGGGACTGATAGACCTGCTCTACCAGTTCTGGGTCCATACCGAGCAGGTTCGGCGTCTGGGCTGGTTCGACCGCTGGTTCTGCGCGCCCAGCAACCACCGCGTGCACCACGCAGTCAACGACGCCTACCTGGACAGGAACTACGGCGGCATCCTCATCGTCTGGGACCGCATGTTCGGCACCTTCAAGCCCGAGGACGACAGCGACCCCTGTGTCTACGGCACGCGCGGCCTGCTGCAGAGCTGGGATCCGCTGTGGGCCAACGCCGTGGTGTACCGGCAACTCATCCATGACAGCTGGCATGCGCGGCGCTGGAGCGACAAGCTGCGCGTCTGGCTCAAGCCGCCCGGATGGCGCCCCGCCGATGTGGCGCAGCGCTTTCCCAGGCCGGCCTTCGACCTGGACGCGCACCGCGTGCTCTACGCACCGGGGATGGAGCGCGGCCTGCGCTGGTTTGCAGGCCTGCAGTTCGTGGCGCTGATCGCCGGGGTGTCGCTGTTTCTCTGGCATGCCGACCAGTCCTCGACGGCCCGCAATGCACTGTGGTTTGCCGTGCTGCTGGCTTGCCAATGGGCGTTGGGCGCAGCCATGCAGGGGCGCATCAGCCTGTGGCTGGCACTGGCCGTCGAGGCCGGCGCACTGGCCACCGCCACCGCCGCGCTGGACATGCTGCACTGGCACTGGCTGTTCAAGCCGCTGACCATGGTCTTTGCGCTGATCGCCGTCATGCAGCTGTGGCGCGGCAGCACGGCTTTCTCGGCACTGGCGAAACCCGCGCGCGGCGCCTGCTGGCTGGCCGCGGCACTGGCGGCATCCCTGGCGGGCGACGTGTTCCTGATGCTGCCCGATCTGTTCATCCCGGGCCTTGCCAGCTTCCTGCTCGCCCACCTGGCCTATATCGTGCTGCTGCGCCAGGACGCACCCTGGTTTGCACACCGGCCCTCGCTGGCCGCCACGCTGGCCCTGGGCGCGGGCATGTATGCCGTGCTCTGGCAGGGCGGCCTGCCCGCCGCGCTGCGCCTGCCCGTGGCCGCCTATGTGCTGGTCATTGCGCTGATGGCGGCGCAGGCCCTGGGCCGCGCGCGGCATCAGGGCAGCAAGGCGGCCTGGCAGGTGGCCATGGGTGCCTGCTTCTTCATGGCCAGCGACTCGCTGCTGGCCATCAACCGATTTGTGCAGCCCTTCGACGGCGCGCAAGCCGGCGTGCTGTCCACCTACTACGCGGCGCAACTGCTGATCGTGCAGGGCTGGCTGGCCCGTGGCGCATCGACATCAGGGTTGACCCGAAGCAGCTCGCAAGGCACAATCGAGGGATCGCATTTTCAGGAGTCCTCCGTGGACAGTGCCAGTTCAACCAGTGACAAACAGCGCGCCGCAATGGCTTCGCTGCTGGCTGACTGACCGACTCCTGTGATGGGAGCGGCCATGTCGGTCGGCTTCCATCCATTGCTGCGTTTCCCCTTGGATCTTCGCGCCGCCCGGCGCTGCAGTTGCGCTTGGCATGCATCAGGCACGCCGCTCCTGCACCGAAGATTCCAATAGCTGTTGATCACTGACCGCGTGCCCGTGTGGCTGCCATCGAGCAGCGCCCGGCCCACGCTGCTTGACGGCCCTGCCTACGGCGGTCTTCCTGGTTCGCCAAGGAGAAAGCCATGTCCACACCGTTCGTCCGCCCCGCAATGCAACGCCTGCAGCCTGCCACTGCCGCGCCCTGCCCCGGCGCCACCGGCACGCGCGTGGCTGCCTCCCAGGCAGCAATGCAGGCCAAGGCACAGGCACAGATGCAAGCCCAGGCCCCTTCGGCCATGGAGCACGCCATGCACCTGGACCTGCAGACCCACTGGCCCACGCACCGCATCCGCAGCTTTCTGAGCCTGCAGCCGCGCTGAACGCGCGCCGCAGCCTTGTCCGCCCCATCGTCAGAAAGGAGTTCCCCCATGGACCCCGATCCGAGTCGATCTTGCCCTGACCCCTCCGATACGGTCCGGCCGCACATGCCTGCGGCCCTTCCGCACCTTCCCAAGGCCCCGGCCGGGAGACCCGCGCACGTCCATTGACGGATAGGTGCCGGGCTTCTTTCGGCCGCAACGAAAAAAGCCCGCCATGCAACACGTCATCACCGCGCTGCGCACCACGCCGGCAACCACGCCCGCCACAGCACCCGTCTCCGCGCGCGCCAGCCACACCTCCCGCGCCAGCACCCTGCAACTTGCCCTGCAAGCCGCCATTGCGGCACGCCATACCGGGCAACTGCACGCCCTGCTGCAGCAACACGGCCCCGATCTCTTCGCCCACGCCCTCGTGGCGCTCACGCAGCGCCAGCAGGCCGACGTTCTGTCCCTGCTGGCGGCGCAGGAGCGCGCCGAGGTCTACCGCCACCTGCCTGCCCATGCCCGGCGCCAATGGCTGCAGTCGGCCACCGTGACCCGCCCGCCGCTGCGCCGCCGCCTGCTGTGCGCCTGCCAGCGCAACTGGCACTGGCTGCGCGCCACCCTTCGTTCGAGCCAGGCCTGAGCCGTCAGGGAGGTCACCATGAAAAGCCTCAAGCACCTGTTCCAGGCGTTTCTGCGCAGCCGCCACGCCCTGGGACTGTTCCGGCGCAATGCCCTGCCCTCGGGCACGGCCGTGCACCACTCGCGCTCGGTTTCGCCAACCCTCACACGCGAGCTGCTGCGCGCCTCGCGCGATGACATTGCCGCCGTGCTGGCGCGCACCGGCTCCAGCGAGGACGGCCTGACCCGGGAGCAGGCCCGCGCCGCGCTCACGCGTTTGGGCCCCAACGAGGTCGAGCACGAAAAGCCGCTGCCCGGCTGGCTGCACCTGTGGTACTGCTACCGCAATCCCTTCAACCTGCTGCTGACGCTGCTGGCCGTGGTCTCCTACGCCACGGAGGACATGAAGGCCACGGTCGTCATCGCCTCCATGGTGCTGCTGTCCACGCTGCTGCGCTTTGTGCAGGAAGGCCGCTCCAACCGCGCCGCCGCGCGGCTCAAGGCCATGGTCAGCAGCACGGCCACGGTGCTGCGCCGCAATGGCGGCCCCACGGCGCCGGCAGATGCCGACTCCGCAGACGCCCCGCACAGCGGCTTCGGCCAGCAGGCGCGCCGCTACGAGGTGCCGCTGCGCGAGGTCGTGCCCGGCGACTTCGTGGTGCTGTCGGCCGGGGACATGATCCCTGCCGACTGCCGCGTGCTCAGCGCCAAGGACCTGTTCGTGAGCCAGTCCGCCATGACCGGCGAATCCCTGCCCGTGGAAAAGCGCGCCGACGCCAGTGCATCGAATGGCACCGGCGTGCTGGATGCCAGCAACCTGCTGTTCATGGGCACCAACGTGGTCTCGGGCACGGCGCTGGCCGTGGTGCTGGCCACGGGCAACCGCAGCTATTTCGGCACCATTGCAACGCGGGTGACTTCCAACGACCGCGCGCCCACGGCCTTCGAGACCGGGGTCAACAGCGTCAGCTGGCTGCTGATCCGCTTTGCGGCGGTGATGGTGCCCGTGGTGCTGTTCATCAACGGCTACACCAAGGGCGACTGGGCCGAGGCCTTCCTGTTCGCGCTGTCCGTGGCCGTGGGCCTGACGCCCGAGATGCTGCCCATGATCGTGACCTCCACCCTGGCCAAGGGCGCCGTGGTGCTGTCGCGCCGCAAGGTCGTGGTCAAGCGGCTGGACGCCATCCAGAACTTCGGTGCCATGGACGTGCTGTGCACCGACAAGACCGGCACGCTGACCCAGGACCGCATCGTGCTGGAGCGCCACACCGACGCCTTCGGCCAGCCCTGCGATGAGACGCTGCGCTTCGCCTACCTCAACAGCCACTACCAGACCGGCCTGAAGAACCTGCTCGACCATGCCGTGCTGGAACACGTGGAGCTGCACACCCAGATGCGCCTGGCCGAGGACTACCGCAAGGTCGATGAAATCCCCTTCGACTTCGAGCGCCGCCGCATGTCCGTGGTGGTGGCCGAACGCAACCACCACCACGAGCTGATCTGCAAAGGCGCGGTCGAGGAAATCCTGGGCGCCTGCACCCGCCTGCGCGAAGGCGACGGCACGCGCCCGCTGGACGAGGAGCAACTGGCCCGCGTGCGCCGCGTGACGCGCGAACTCAACCGCGAGGGCCTGCGCGTGGTCGCCGTGGCCATGAAGGAAGTGCCGCCGCACAAGAGCGACTACGGCGTGGCCGACGAGTCGGAGCTGACCCTGATCGGCTACATCGCCTTCCTGGACCCACCAAAGGAAACCACGGCCGAGGCGCTGGCCGCCCTGGCCGCGCACGGCGTGGCCGTCAAGCTGCTGACCGGCGACAACGAACTGGTAGCCGCCAAGGTCTGCCGCGATGTGGGGCTGCCCGCAGACCACATCATCCTGGGCACGCAGATCGAGCACATGAACGACGAGATGCTGCGCCAGACGGTGGAGCGGCACCAGCTGTTCGCCCGGCTCACGCCGCTGCACAAGGAGCGCATCGTGCATGCGCTACGCGCCAACGGCCACATCACCGGCTTCATGGGCGACGGCATCAACGACGCCCCGGCCCTGCGCGCGGCCGACATCGGCATCAGCGTGGACAGCGCCGTGGACATCGCCAAGGAAGCGGCCGACATCATCCTGCTGGAGAAAAGCCTGATGGTGCTGGAGCAGGGCGTGATCGAGGGCCGGCGCACCTTCAGCAACATGCTGAAGTACATCCGCATGACGGCCAGCTCCAACTTCGGCAACGTGTTCTCGGTGATGGTGGCCTCGGCCTTCATCCCCTTCCTGCCCATGCTGCCGCTGCACCTGCTGGTGCAGAACCTGCTGTACGACCTCTCGCAGATCGCCATCCCCTTCGACAACGTGGACGACGAACTGGTGCGCCAGCCGCTGCGCTGGAACCCGGCCGACCTGGGCCGCTTCATGGTGTTCTGCGGGCCCATCAGCTCGCTGTTCGACATCCTGACCTTCGCGCTGATGTGGTTCGTCTTCGCCGCCAACACGCCCGAGCAGCAGACGCTGTTCCAGTCGGGCTGGTTCGTCATCGGGCTGCTCACGCAGACGCTGATCGTGCACATGATCCGCACGCCCAAGATCCCCTTCCTGCAAAGCCGCCCGTCCTGGCCGCTGCTGCTGGCCACGGCGGCCGTGATGGCGGCCGGCATCTTCCTGCCGATGGGGCCGCTGGCCGGCTACTTCAAGCTGCAGGCGCTACCGGCGGCCTACTTCCCGTGGATGATTGCCATATTGCTGGGCTACGCTTGCCTGGCCACGCTGCTCAAGCGCGTCTACATCCGCCGCTACGGCTGGCAGTGACGCACCCTTCAACCCATTCACCAGGAAAGCCCGGAACCCCATGCAGGCCCTGCAGAACCTCAACCCCGGCGCCATGCTGGACACCTTCGTCAGCCTGACCACGGCCTTCGTGTTCGGCGCCCTCATCGGCCTGGAGCGCCAGGTGCGCCAGCGCACGGCGGGGTTGCGCACCAACACCCTGGTCGCCGTGGGCGCGGCCGTCTTCGTGGACCTGGCCGTGCGCCTGGGCGGGGCCGAGGGCGCCACGCGCGTGGTGGCCTACGTGGTCTCGGGCGTGGGCTTCCTGGGCGCGGGCGCCATCATGAAGGAAGGGGCCAACATCACCGGGCTGAACACAGCGGCCACGCTGTGGGGCTCGGCCGCCGTGGGCGCCTGCGCGGGCGCCAGCCTGGTGGCCGAGGCCGGCCTGGCCACGCTGTTCGTGCTGGCCAGCAATACCTTGCTGCGCCCCGTGGTCAACCGCATCAACCGCCGCCCGGTGGATGACGAATCCACGGAATCGACCTACTACGTCTACGCCATCTGCCACCGCGGCGCCCAGGGCGATGTGCGCGAGCAGATGCTGGAGCTGCTGGAGAACGCCAGCTACCCCGTGCGCGGCGTGGAAACCCATGCCTTCGGCCCGCAGGACACGGAGATCGAGGCCATGCTCTACGCCACCTCGGTGGACTCCGACGAGCTGGACCGCGTGATCGCCGCCATCGAGGCCCTGCCCGGCGTGCTGCAGGCCTTCTGGAACGCCGGCACGGAGGAATGAGCCGTCGTCAGCTGGCGTCGTCGCCCGGCACGGGAAGGCCCAGGTGGCGGTACGCCGCCTGGGTCGCCATGCGCCCGCGCGGCGTGCGCTGCAAAAAGCCCTGCTGGATCAGGTAGGGCTCGATCACGTCCTCGATGGTGCCCGCCTCCTCGCCGATGCTGGCCGCGATGTTGTCCAGGCCCACGGGGCCGCCGTCGAAGCGGTGCACCACGGCCTCCAGCAGCTTGCGGTCCATGATGTCGAAGCCCTGGGGATCGACATCGAGCATGGCCAGCGCACGGTCGGCCAGCTCGCGCGTGATGCTGCCGTCGCCGCGCACATCGGCATAGTCGCGCACGCGGCGCAGCAGGCGGTTGGCAATGCGTGGCGTGCCGCGCGAGCGGCGCGCGATCTCGAAGGCGCCCTCGTCGTCAATCGGCGCGTTCAACAGGCCTGCACTGCGCCGCACGATGCGCGCCAGCTCCTCGGCCGTATAGAACTCCAGCCGCGCCACGATGCCGAAGCGGTCGCGCAGCGGATTGGTCAGCATGCCCGCGCGCGTGGTGGCGCCCACCAGCGTGAACGGCTGCAGGTCCAGCTTGATGGAGCGCGCCGCCGGCCCCTCGCCGATCATGATGTCGATCTGGTAGTCCTCCAGCGCCGGGTAGAGGATTTCCTCGACCACGGGCGACAGGCGGTGGATCTCGTCGATGAACAGCACATCGTTGGCTTCGAGGTTGGTCAGCAGCGCCGCCAGGTCCTTGGGCTTTTCCAGCACGGGGCCGCTGGTCTGGCGCAGGTTCACGCCCAGCTCGGCCGCGATGATGTGCGACAGCGTGGTCTTGCCCAGGCCCGGCGGGCCGAACAGCAGCACATGGTCCAGCGCCTCATTGCGCTTTCGGGCCGCGCCGATGAAGATCTCCAGCTGCTCGCGCGCCTTGGCCTGGCCCACGTACTCCTGCAGCAGCTTGGGGCGCAGCGCGCGCTCCATGGCCTCTTCCCCGCGCGAGACCGGCGCGGCCGAAATCATGCGCGGCTTGTCCGGTGCCTTGTCTGGCGGGAAGCCGCCCTGCCCGAAATCGTCGGTATGGATGCTCATGCGCCGCTCACTTGGCCAGCGCCTTCAGCGCCAGCTTGATGCCTTCGGTCACGCCCACGTCGGGCGGCAGCTTCTTGAGCGCGGCGGCCGCATCCTTGTCGGAATAGCCCAGCGCCATCAGCGCCTGCACGATGTCGTTCTGGTCGTTGTTCACGAACAGCGACTGCGCGCCCGTATCGGCGCCGATCTTGCCCTTGAGCTCCAGCAGCAGGCGCTCGGCCGTCTTCTTGCCGATGCCCGGCACCTTGATCAGGCGGCCCACCTCCTGCAGCGTCACGGCCTGGGCCAGGTCCTCCACGCTCATGCCGCTGAGCACCGACAGCGCCATGCGCGGGCCGATGCCGGTGATCTTGATCAGCTCACGGAACGCCTGGCGCTCGCTGTGCGTGCCAAAGCCGTACAGAAGCTGCGCATCCTCGCGCACCACGAAGTGCGTCAGCAGGCTGACCTTGGCCCCACTGGCGGGCAGGTTGTAGAAGGTGCTCATGGGCACCTGCACCTCGTAGCCCACGCCGCCGCAGTCCACCAGCACCTCGGGCGGGTTTTTTTCCAGCAGCGTTCCTGTCAATTTGCCTATCATTGGTGTCCTTTGCCGCCCTGGGGGCGGCTTTTCATGCCCGTCCGCAACCGAACGCCGGCCCATTCACAGGGTATGGCACCACGCCCTCGCGCTGGCCGCCGCCCGGAATCTCTGGAATTATCCGCGTGATCCTGCGCCACACCTTCACACCCCACGACAACAACCGGTTGAGCCACGTCTGCGGCCCGGCCGACGCGCACCTGCGCACCATCGAGATCGCAATGGGCGTCAAGATCGCCCACCGCCACGAGCAATTCAAGATCGACGGCCCCAAGGCCAAGGCCAACGACGCACTGGAGCTGCTGCAGGCCCTCTACGAGATGGCCGACGACCCTATCCTGGACGACTCCCTGCAACTGATGCTGGCCGGTGACACCGAACTCATCGAGCAGCCCCAGGACGCCATCCAGCTGTCCACGCGCCGCCCCGACCTGCGCGCGCGCACGGCCAACCAGTCGGCCTACCTGGAGAACATCGCCCGCCACGACATCACCTTCGGCATCGGCCCGGCCGGCACCGGCAAGACCTACCTGGCCGTGGCCTGCGCCGTGGACGCGCTGGAGCGCAGCGCCGTGCAGCGCATCGTGCTCACGCGCCCGGCCGTGGAAGCGGGCGAGCGCCTGGGCTTCCTGCCCGGCGACCTCACGCAGAAGGTCGACCCCTACCTGCGCCCGCTGTACGACGCGCTCTACGACCTCATGGGCTACGAGAAGGTGCAAAAGGCCTTCGAGCGCAATGTGCTGGAGATCGCGCCGCTGGCCTTCATGCGCGGGCGCACGCTGAACAACGCCTTCGTCATCCTGGACGAGGCGCAGAACACCACGCCCGAGCAGATGAAGATGTTCCTCACGCGCATCGGCTTCGGCGCCCGCGCCGTGGTCACGGGCGACGTCAGCCAGATCGACCTGCCCAAGGGTGCCCTGAGCGGCCTGATCGATGCCGAGCGCGTCTTGAAGCGCGTCAAGGGCATCGCCATCAACCACTTCACCAGCGCCGACGTGGTGCGCCACCCGCTGGTGGCCCGCATCGTGGACGCCTACGACGCACGCGGCCAGGCCCCGGCACGCCGTGCCGCACCGCGCCTTGCAGCGCATTGATCCAGACAGCCACAGCAGACGCCCGCCTACGGGCGCTCCAAAGCACAAGCTCACGCCCACGCACTTCCCCATGTCCCTGAACCAACTGCAACTGTCCCTGCAATTCGCGCGCTTTGCCGAGGCGCCCGTCCACCGCGCCGTGCTGTCCCGCAGCAAGGTCACGCGCTGGATACGCCACGCCCTGGCCGTCGATGCCGAAATCACCGTACGCATCGTCGACGCCGAGGAAGGCCAGCAGCTCAACCGCGAGTACCGGCAAAAGGACTACGCCACCAACGTCCTGACCTTCGACTACCAGCAGGAGCCCACGGCCATGGCCGACCTGGTGCTGTGCGCCCCCGTGGTCGAGCGCGAGGCGCGCGAGCAGAACAAGACGCTGGAGGAGCACTACGCCCACCTGCTGGTGCATGGCACGCTGCATGCCCAGGGCTGGGACCATGAAACCAGCGAGCAGGACGCCGAGGAAATGGAAGCCTACGAGACCGAGATCATGGTCGAGCTGGGCTTTGCCGACCCCTACGCCAAGTAGGGCCCGCGCGGGCCTCAGCGCGCCGTATCGATGACGACCCGGCCGCGCACCTGGCCGGCAAGCAGCCTGGGCGCCAGCGCAACCGCATCGGCCAGGCCCGCCTCTTCGGTATTGCGCTCCAGCACCTCGCGCGGCAGTTCGGCAGCCAGCCGCGCCCAGGCCTGCTCGCGCCGCGCCTGCGGCGCATAGACGCTGTCGATGCCCAGCAGCGACACGCCGCGCAGAATGAACGGTGCCACGGAAGCCGGCAGGTCCAGCCCCTGCGCCAGTCCGCAGGCCGCCACGCAGCCGCCGTAGCGCAGGCTGGCGCACACATTGGCCAGCGTATGGCTGCCCACGCTGTCCACGGCCGCCGCCCAGACCTCCTTTTGCAGCGGCTTGCCGGGCGCATCCAGGCTGCTGCGCTCCACGATCCGCGCCGCGCCCAGCGCCTTCAGGTGCTCGGCCTGTTCGGGCCGCCCGGTGCCGGCATGCACCTCGAAACCCAGGCGCGACAGCAGGGCCACGGCAATGCTGCCCACGCCGCCATTGGCCCCCGTCACCAGCACCGGGCCGCTGGAAGGCGTGATGCCATGCGCCTGCAGCGCCATCACGCACAGCATGGCCGTATAGCCGGCCGTGCCTATGGCCATGGCATCCCGTGCGCTGAAGGCCTCGGGCCGGCGGATCAGCCAGTCGCCGTTCACGCGCGCCTGCTGGGCGAGCCCGCCCCAGTGGGTCTCGCCCACGCCCCAGCCGTTGAGCAGCACGGCATCGCCGGGCTGGAAACGCGCGTCCTCGCTGTCCAGCACCGTGCCGGCCAGGTCGATGCCCGGCACCATGGGGAACTGGCGCACCACGGGCGAGCGCCCCGTGATGGCCAGTGCATCCTTGTAGTTGAGAGTGGAATGCGAGACGGCCACGCGCACCGCGCCGGCAGGCAGGCTGGCTTCGTCCAGCTCCACACACTCGGCACGGGTTTCACGTGGTACGGGTTGGGTCAGCAGCAAGGCTTTGAACATGGGGTCTCCAGCAAGGCAGTGGCAAAGGAATCCAAAGGCAATCAGGACTGCGGCGCGCCCAGCACGCCGCTGCGGCACAGGCGGACGATGGCCTCATCCGCCATCCCCAGCTCACGCAGCAGCGCGAGATTGCCATCGCCCAGGGCGGGGGCCGGCGCACCCGGCAGGGGCTCGGCATCCATCCACCGGAACCCCAGCCCCGGAGTGTCCACCGCAGCGCCGCCGGCGCCATAGCTCACAGGTGACACGGTGCCGGCGGCGCGGGCCTCGCCCAGGAATTCGCCCAGGCGCCGCACCCTGGCCGCAGGCACGCCCACGGCGTTGAGCCGGGCTTCCATGTCCCGTGCGCTGCGTGCGGCGAAGGCCTCGGCCAGACATGCCTGCAGCCGCTGCAGCGCGGACGCATCGCGCGCGGCAACAAAGCCGCCCTCGGGCGCGTTGAAGGCATCGAGGTCCAGCAGCGTGGCGTCCTCGCATAGGGCATCGAGCTCCAGCACGCTGGCGAGCCTGCGAAACTGCTGCGGCGTGTTGGCGGCCGTGGACAGCCAGCCGTCGGCGCAACGGTAGGTGTCGGCCGCCGGGCTCCCCGTATAGCCCCGGTTGCCCACGCGCCGCGGCTCCACGCCATGGGTGAGATAGGTACAGGCATGCGGGTACATCAGCATCAGCGAGGCCTGCAGCATGGAGGCATCGATGTGCTGGCTGCGCCGCTCGCCAGGCGCCCAGGCGTTGCGCTGGTGCAGGGCCGCCGTGACCGACAGCGCCCCCAGCATGCCCACCGCCACGTCGATCACGGGAAAGCCTACCTTCACGGGCGGCGCTTCCTCGTCGCCCCCCGCCATCATCATCATGCCCGTGAGCGCCTGCACCACATGGTCATAGGCGCCCCGCCCGGCCCACTCGCCCTGCTGGCCAAAGCCCGAGATGGAGCAATACACCACGTCGGGACGCACCGCCCGGATGTCCTCGTAGCCCAGGCCGTGGCGCGCCACCACGCCGGGGCGGAAGTTCTCGATGAACACATCGGCCGTGCGCGCCAGGGCACGCACGATGTCCGCGCCCTCGGGCTGGCGGATGTCCACCGCCAGCGAACGCTTTCCCGCATTGAGCGCCACGAAGCCTGAAGGCATGCCACCCCCGGGCTCGCCGGGCGCCCGGCTGTTGCGCATGACCTCGCCACGCGTGGGCTCGACCTTGATGACCTCGGCCCCGAGCTGGGCCAGGTAGTGCGAGGCCAGCGGCCCCGCGATCACATGCGACATGTCGATGACGCGCACTCCTTGCAGCGGCTTGTCCATACCCGTCTTGCCTTTCCCTGGTTCAACTGTTGGCGGTGATGCCGGCCAGCTCGATGATGGCGGCCCACTTGCGGTTCTCGCTGCGCACGAAATCAGCGAAGGCCTGCGGCGAAGCGCTGGCCGTGGCCTCGTTGCCGACAGCCTCGAACGAGGCGCGCAGCGCTGGCTGGGCGGCGGCCTGGCGCACGGCGGCGTGCAGGCGCTCGACCACGGCAGGGGGCGTCCTGGCCGGAGCCCACAGCCCGAACCAGGACTCCTGCACCGCCAGCTCGCTGCCCAGCACCTCCTGCAGCGTGGGCACCTCGGGCAGCTGCGCCAGGCGCTTGCGGCTGGTCACCGCCAGGGCCCGCAGCTTGCCGCCCTGCACCTGGGGAATGCCGGTGCCCGCCACCGGAAACGCATACTGCGTATCGCCGCGGATCAGCGATGCCGCAATCTCCACCGATCCCTTGAGCGGTATGTGCGTGACCTGCAGGCCCGCCAGCGAGGCCAGCGTGGCGCCCGCCAGATGGGCCGAAGTGCCTATGCCGCCCGAGCCGTAGTTGGCCTGCGCCGGCTGTGCCTTCAGCCCCGCGATCAGCTCCCGGGCCGTGCGCCAGGGCGCATCGGCACGCACCACCAGCACCGTGGGCGACGAGGCCAGGTTGCTGACGGGCGTGAAGTCGCCGATGGGGTCGAAGCGCAGGCCCGGCTGCAGCAGCTTCTGGATCAGGTGAGTGTTGGAGCCCATCAGGCAGGTGTAGCCATCGGCGGGCTGCTGCGCCACATACTGCGCGGCCAGCACGCCGGCCGCACCCACCTTGTTCTCGATCACGATGGACTGCCCCAGGATCTCCCCCAGCACCGGGCCGGCCTGGCGCAATTGCACATCAGGCCCCCCGCCCGCCGCATACGGGGAAATCACCCGCACCGGCCGGCTCGGAAAATCGCTGGCCCGCACCAGCGGAAGCGCGGCAGCCGCCAGGCTGCCTGCCAGAAAGACGCGTCTGTCCATGGTCCTGTCTCCTTGTCGCTTGTCGTCGTGGGGTCACGATAGAACGGCAGGTCCATTTCCAATAGTGATATGTTTGGATGGATGGCAAACCTCCGGTAATCACTCCACCCCCGGGAACATGCACGACTTCGACCCGCAACGCCTGCTGTCGCGGCTGCGCTTCAAGCACCTGCAGCTCCTGCTGGCCCTGCACCAGGGAGGCAGCCTGCGCGCCGCCGCCGGCCTCATGCATTTGACCCAGCCCGCGCTGAGCAAGGCCCTGGGCGAGATCGAGGCGGCCTTCGGCGTGACGCTGTTCCTGCGCAATGCGCGCGGGCTCGAACCCACGGCCCAGGGCGAGATCGCCATCCGCGGCGCGGCCATGCTGCTGGCCGAGCTGCGCCATCTGGGCAGCGAGACCGCCCAGCAACCCGCCATCACCTTGCTGCGCATCGGCACCCCGCCCTTCGTGGCACAGGGCTACCTGCCCGGCGTACTGGCGGACCTGGCCGCACAGCAGCCCCATGTGCGTGTACAGCTCAAGGAAGAACGTGTGCCTCTGCTTGTGCAATGCCTGCTGGACGGCCAGCTCGATGCCCTCATCACCAGCTACCCCACCGAGCTGCCCGAGGCTGCAGGCCAGCCGCTGCGCTACGAAAAACTGTTCGACACCGGCTTCACCGTCATCGCCCCGCCGGACCACCCTGCAGGCCACGCGCGCAGCAACCGCTGGGAGGAGCTGGCGCGCCAGCGATGGATCCTGCCCACGCGCAGCTCCATGCTGCGCCGCATGATGGAAGAGGTGTTCCGCCGCGAAGGCGTGATCGCGCCCACGCCCGTCATCGAATCCACCAGCCCCTTCACCAACCTGCAACTGGTCCGGGCCGGCCTGGGGCTCAGCGCCGTACCCGACTCCACGCTGCAGGCCTCGCCCCGGTCGCTGGGGGTGCGCAGGGTGCATGTCACACCCGCCATCTCCATGGGCCCCGTGGCGCTGATCTACCGCAGCGCCGTCGCCAACCCACGCGTCGCCCTGCTGCGCGCCACGCTGGGCCTGCCCGGCCCGGGGGTGGAGCCGCCCTAGTCGCCAGGCGGCCACCACGCCAGCGCGATCCTGTCCTTTTGCGCAAAGCAGCCCTGACCCCGCCGCCATGCCGGTGCGACAGCCCGGCCGATGGACCGGCACTAAGATCGGCCTCGACCTATAACACCGGCCTGGCCGCGCAAGGCCACGGCGGCCTGCCGATGCCTGGCCCCAGGAGGAGACAACACCCATGTGGGACATCGCACTGCTCATGAGCGCCGCCTTCGTGGCCGGCGCGCTCAATGCCGTTGCCGGGGGCGGCAGCTTCCTCACCCTGCCCGCCCTGGTCTTCACCGGCGTGCCGCCCGTGGCCGCCAACGCCACCGGCACCGTCGCCCTGCTGCCCGGCTACATGGCCGGTGCCTGGGGCTTTCGCCAGGACATGGAGCCGCCGCCCGGCCTGGGCATGCGCGGCGTCATCGTGCTGTCGCTCATCGGCGGCTCGCTGGGCGCGGCCCTGCTGCTGGTCACGCCCGACCACCTGTTCCGCAAGGTCGTCCCCTGGCTGCTGCTGGCAGCCACCGCCATGTTCGCCTTCGCGCCCCAGCTCAGGCGCATGGCATCACGCGGCAGCGCCGAGCATGCCGCCCATGCATCGCCCCTGAAGGCCGGCGCCGGCATGCTGGCCGTGGCCATCTACGGCGGCTACTTCAACGGCGGCCTGGGCATCCTGCTGCTGGCCCTGTTCGGCCTGCTGGGCCAGACCAGGCTGCACGCCATGAACGGCATGAAGAACCTGGTCTCCGCCCTGCTCACGGCCATTGCCGTCGCCATCTATGCGGCCGGCGGCGTCGTGCAGTGGGAACAGGCCCTGGTCATGATGATTGCCGCCACCGCAGGCGGCTACGGCGGCGCCCGCCTGGCGCGCCGCATCCCGCCCGAATGGCTGCGCGCGGGCATCGTGCTGACGGGGCTGGTGATGGCGGGGGTGTTTTTCTGGAGGCAGTGAGGCGGGGCTTTTGAAGAAGGGCCGCTGCTCAGGCTTTCCTTGGCCGCGGCCTATTCTTTGGCGGCTGTGCATCCACCGGTGCTGTCTCAGCAGACACCAATGGCATTGCACGCAGGCTTTCAGCAACCCTGCGTGCGACGTCCTCTTTCCATGAATCATCCTGGGTCAGCGTCAAAACGGCCACATCCGCAAGCGACGCCGCCATCGCGGACCGAACGGCCACATCCTTTCCAAAGTCTGCTTTGGCGCCGGTTGCGTCAAGGCTGCTCTCCAGCCTCGCAATGATTTCTGCGTTCACGCTGCGATTGTTGTTCTTGGCAACGAGGGTGAGCTTTTCACGCAGCTCCACAGGCATACGCAACGGGTAGGACGGCACTTGCTTGTCAGTCATCCGCCAGATTCTGGACATCAGAAAGATTCATGACAAAGAATCTATTTGACATCAATCAATCACAGATATCTAATAGATTCAGAGTGGCTCGCCACGCCCCAATACCGAATCGGGAGGAGTTACCGACATGGATGCCGCGTCCAAGCAGTCGCACCCAGTAGACACCGCTGCCTGGCCAACCATGCAGCAAATGATCGCCCTGTCCATTGCCCGCGCAGAGATGGGGCTGGTTGCTCTGATCGAAACACGCTGTGCCGACATGGACTGGCATGACGCGGATGTAGAGGTGGACCTGGCCGCAGACCTGGCGCTGAACCACATCCGGCAAATTCGGCACAAGGTATTCGAGGACGCCAGCGAATTCGACAACGAGTGGTACCTCGCCCGCGCAGCCATCGCCCTGGCCGCCCAGGCCTTCAATCGTCCACATAGTCTCTACGCCCGGCGCCTGAAACTGCTCTTGCAACTGTTTGATGAAGCACCGTCCTTTGTGGAATACGCGGAGCATGGCCCGGAGGGCTGAATGCAGGCAGGCCTCTGCCGCATCCAGGGCAGTCGGCTTTCATGTGTCGAATGACTGGGCGGAAGTGGATGAAAAAAAGCGCCTTGCTTTCACAAGGCGCTTTCGCATTTCAATAGCCGGAGAGTGTCACTGCATCTGCTTCAGATTCCCGATGCGCACCAGCATTTCCGTGAACATCTGCATGTCAGCGCGCAGGTCCGGCAGTTCCTTGTATTCGAGCGCGTTGTGCGCCGTGTACTTCTTGCCGGGCATGGCGGGGCCGAAGTTGATGGCGTTGGGCATGAGCTTGGCCGTGGTGCTGCCGGCCGTGGGCACGGGTTTGGCGTCCAGGCCCGTGGTGTCGCCGAAGATGTTGAGCAGGGTGGACAGCCAGGCGCCCTTGGGGTCGCGCGCCATCCAGTTGCCCTGGGTGTATTGCAGGGTCAGGGGGACCTTGGCGGCCGCGCTCCAGCGGGTGATGCGTTGCTCGACTTCGGTGCGCAGTTGCTCGGGCGTCTTGCCGCGCGGCATGCGCACGTTGGTGGTGACTTCCAGCTTGCCGTCTGCCGCCTTGATGAGGTTGGGCGACAGGGTCAGCGGGCCCATGAAGTCGTCGGCATAGGCAACGCCCAGCTGCTTGCCGAAGTAGTCGAGGCCGAAGGCGCCGTTGATGTAGCGCAGGGCGTTGCTGTAGGCATTGGACTGGACCAGGGCCACGCCATCGGTGGGCATGAGCACCTGCTGCAAGAACAGCGTCAGGCGCGGCACGGGGTTGACGCCTTCCTCAGGGCGCGAGCCGTGGGCCGAGGTGCCCGTGACCTTGATGGTGGCTGCAGTGCCGCTGCGCTGGATGTCGATGGTGAACGGCCCGCCCTGCCCTGCATAGCTGGTGGTGAAGTCACCCTTGGCCGCCTGCAGGCGTGCGGCGATGGCTTCGATGGCGGCTTCGTCGCCGGCCGTGATGGTGGCGGTGGCGGTCTGCGCAATGGCGTTGGCCGAGGCGGCGCCGGCCATGGCGGTGATGGCGGGCTGGGCGGGGTCGGCCTTCACGTCGTCGAATACGGCCTTGAGCGCGCCCGAGCCTTTTTCCGCGACGACGGCGGGGTACTTGCTGTCCAGCACGATGTTGTAGGCAGGCAGCGTGGTCTTGCCCTGGTAGTACTTCATGGCGTCGCCGCCGGTTTCCTCGGTGGTCTCGATCATGAGCCGTATGCCGCGCGACAGGGGCAGGCCGCTGTCCTTGACGGCCTTCATGGCAAACAGCACGGTGGCGATGGAGCCCTTGTCGTCGATGGTGCCGCGCCCGTAGAGCTTGTCGCCCACGCGCGTGACCTTGAAGGGGTCGATGGCCTGGCCGTCCAGCACCCATTCGGCGGGAACGACGGGGACGACGTCTGCATGGGTGAGGATGCCGAATTCATCGGCACCCGCGTTCGCGGTGTTCGCGGTGGTCGCAGGCAGGGTGACTTCGAAGATGCGGTTGTCCACGTTGCGGTACTGCAGGCCGAAGTCCCTGGCCATCTGCTGCACCAGTTCGCCGAAGGCCAGGATGGCCGGGCTTTCGTGCGGCGGCACCTTGGCATCGCGCACCGTGGGCAGGGCGACCATGCGCTCGATGCTGGCCAGCACCGCCTGCTCCTGCGTGAGCCGCGTGTACAGGCCCAGCAGGCGGGCGATGTGGTTGAGTTCATCCCCCGTGAGCGCGGCGCCTGCGGCATGGCGCTGCACGGCCTGGGCGATGGCAGGCTGCGCGGCTGCGGCCTGCTTCAGGAAGCTGGCGAAGTCGGTGGGTGCCGGCTGCGCCTGGGCCAGGGCGTCCAGCGCGGGCTTCCTGAGGGTGTCGGCGCCGGCCGCGCCGCTCCACGCCAGGGCCATGCTCATGGCAAGGGCCAGGGTGGAGGCTTTGAACGGATGGTTCTTCATGGTCGTCGGTCTGTCGATGAATGCTGAGGCCGCAAGAATACGGGCTTTGCAGCCCTTCTCCGGCCAGGACGTGCTCGCAGATCGCGCCAGAATCCGCCCCAGAACAGCAGGTCTGCGGCAGCTATGCGGCCGCGGCCGGGGCTATCGACAGCGGAATGGTCACGGGCCCGTCGTTGAGCAGGTGCACCTGCATGTCGGCCCCGAAGCGGCCCGTGGCGACTTCCGGGTGCAGGGCGCGCGCCCGCTGGACGATGTAGTCGTACAGGCGCTCGCCCTCGGCCGGTGGCGCGGCGCGCGTGAAGCTGGGGCGGTTGCCGCCGCCGGTGTCGGCCGCCAGCGTGAACTGGCTGACGATGAGCAGGCCGCCGCAGGCGCCCTGCCCGTCCAGGTCCTGCACGCTGCGGTTCATCTTGCCCGCGTCGTCGGCAAAGATGCGCAGCTTGAGCATCTTGGCCAGCAGCTTGTCGGCTTCGGCCTCGGTGTCGCCGCGCTCTGCGCAGACCAGGGCCAGCAGGCCGGGTCCTATGCTGCCGGCGACCTGGCCGTCGATTTCCACGCGCGCCTGTTTCACGCGCTGCAGGATGCTGATCATTGTTCGGGGTTCGGGTTCTTGTCGGTGGATGGGGAAGGAGTGTCCGCCTGGCCTGCCGCCTCGATGGCGGCTTCCATGGCGGTCTGCATGCCCAGGGGCAGCAGCTCGATGCGCGCATACAGGCCGGGCACGGCCTGCAGAAGTTCGGCCTCGATCTCGGTGCGCAGCCGGGCGGCGCGGGCCACGCTCCAGTCGCCGGGCACATGCATGTGCAGGTCGGCAAAGCTGCGCTCGCCGGCGCGCCGGCTGGAGATGTTGTCAAAGACCACACCCTGCTCGCGGTGCGCGTGGCGGTCCAGAACGGCGTCGATGCGCAGGCGCTCGGGCGCGTCCAGCGCCTGGTCCATCAGGCCCTGGGAAGATTGCCAGACCAGTTGCGCGCCCTGCACGCAGATGTTGAGCGCCACGCCTATGGCCACGGCCGCGTCCAGCCACAGCCAGCCCGTGAGCGATGCGCCGATCAGGCCGATGACGACGCCGGCCGAGGTCCAGACATCGGTGAGCAGGTGGCGGGCATCCCCCTCCAGCGCCATGGAGCGGTGCTGGCGCGCCGAACGCAGCATGGCCACGGCCAGCAGGCCGTTGAGGGCCGAGCTGACCACGGACAGCGCCAGGCCCCAGCCCAGTTGCTCAAGCGGCTGCGGGTTCCACAGCCGCGCCAGCGCCGCCCAGGCGATGGCCAGGCTGGCGCCGATGACCAGGATGCCCTCGAAGCCCGCAGAGAAGTACTCGGCCTTGTGGTGGCCATAGGGATGATCGGTGTCGGCCGGCCGCTTGGCGATGGTGACCATGGTCAGCGCGAACACGGCACCGGCCAGGTTGACGAAGGATTCGAGCGCGTCCGACAGCAGGCCCACCGAACCCGTGAGCCACCAGGCCAGGGTCTTGAGCACGATGGTCAGCAGTGCCACAACGACCGAGATGCGCAGCAGGCTGTGCGGCGCCATCCAGTCGGGTGCGTTGGCGGTAGATGGAGTGGACTCGGCCATGCTGCGCTGCGATAGGTGGGGGTGCTGCGGATTAGACCACTGCCTGCGCGGGCCGCATGCCAGAATCCGCGCCATGAATGGATGGCAGCGATCAGCGGGGTGGGTGCTGGCCTGGGCCGTGGCCGCAGGCTGCGGCGCGGCCTGGCTGGCGCATGGGCGCCTGCAGTCGCTGCGCGAGGTCTTCGATACCGATGCCCGCATTGCCCACCGGCTGCTGAGCCAGCGCATGGTGCAGCACGACGCCATCCTGGGCACGCTGGCGCTGCTGCAGCCCCGCCAGCCCGCGCCAGACCAGGCCTCATGGAAGCAGTTGCCGCGCCTGTATCCGCAGGTGCTGGATGTGGCGCGCCGCTCGGCCGCCGCAGGCGAGTCCTGGCCCGCGCCCTGGCCGCACGGCATGGCCGAGGCCGAGCGCCGCTCCCAGGCCAGCGGCCATGCCGAACTGGCCCTGGCCGATCTCACCCGGGGCCGCCTGTACCTGGTGCAGGCCGGGCTGCCGGCCAGCTATGCATTGCTGCTGGACCTGCGCGCCACCATTCCCGCCGACGAATGGCCCATGCCACCGGCCACCAGCCCGGTGCGCGCCTGGCTGGCCCTGGGCGGGCAGGAATTCCTGATCCAGCCCGGCAGCACCGGCTCGCCAGGCTGGAACACATGGTCCTGGGAGGTGAGCAAGACCCTGGCCTCGCCCAGCCAGCCGCTGGTGCTGTACCTGCGCCAGCCGCTGGACGCCTCGGTGCTGCCCTGGACGGCCATGCTGGGCTGGGCCCTGGGCTGCGCGCTGGCCGTGGCAGCGCTGCGCGCCCTGCTGCGCCAGCGCGTGGCCCGCCGCCGCGCCGAGCAGTTGCTGCAGCTGGGCCAGGTGGCGCGGCTCAATACGCTGGGCGAACTGGCCGCCGGCATGGCGCATGAGCTGAACCAGCCGCTGACGGCCGTGCTGTCCAACAGCCAGGCCGCGCGCCGCCTGCTGGCCGAGGACCCGCCCGAGATGGACGCCGCCCGCCAGGCCATGACGCAGGCGGCCGAGCAGGCCAAACGCGCGTCCGCCGTGGTAGGCCGGCTGCGTCGCCTGGTGGAGCAACCGGGGCTTGCGCCCCAGGCCGAGCCGCTGGATCTGAACCAGGCCGTTGCCGAAGCGCTTTATCTGCTGGAGCCCGAGCTGCGGCGCCGCCAGGTCCAGGTCAAGGTGCAGATGAAAGTGCAGGCCGCCGATCTGCCCGCCGCCCAGGCCGACCCCGTGGCCGTGCAGCAGATACTGCACAACCTGCTGGTCAATGCGCTGCAGGCCATGCAAGAGCAGCCGCCCGCAACACGCCATCTGCGGGTGGAACTGGAACGACGCGACACCCGCCTGCTGGTGGCGGTGCAGGACAGCGGACCCGGCGTGGTGCCCGAGATGCGCCAGCGCCTGTTCACCCCGTTTGCCACGGGCCGCGCCCAGGGGCTGGGCCTGGGCCTGACGTTGAGCCAGAGCCTGGCCGAATCCATGGGCGGCAGCCTGGAGCTGGCCGCCTCGGGACCGGGCAGCGGAGCCCGCTTCGAGCTGCTGCTGCCTGCGGCGTGCGCCAGTGCATGCGCCAATGCATCCACGGCACGCGCCGCCCCCACCGCATCCACACCACCACCACCGAACCCATGACCGCCGCGCCTGCCCAAGACCTGTCCCCGCTGATCCATCTGGTCGATGACGACGAGGCCGTGCGCGACAGCCTGGCCCTGCTGATCGGCACCGTGGGCCTGCGCGTGCAGTGCTGGGCCGATCCGCTGGCCTTTCTCGAAGGGCTGGACCGCCAGGGCATAGGCGCCATCGTGATGGACGTGCGCATGCCCGGCATCGGCGGACTGGCCCTGCTGGGCCGGCTGGTGGAGCAGGGCGTGGACCAGCCCGTGATCATGCTCACCGGCCATGGCACGGTGGACATGTGCCGGCGCGCCTTCAAGGCCGGCGCGGCCGAGTTCCTGGAAAAGCCCGTGGATGACGAGGTGCTGATCGACGCGCTGCAAGGCGCCGTGCGCCAGCATGTGCAGTCGCGCGAACGCCAGCAGGCCGACCGCGATGCGCAGCAGCGCTTCGCCCAGCTCTCGGCGCGCGAGCGCGAGGTGCTGGCGCTGATCGTGCAGGGCCTGACCAACAAGGAGATAGGCCGCAGCCTGGAGCTGTCGCCGCGCACGGTGGAAACGCACCGGGCCAACCTCTTCGCCAAGCTGGAGGCGCCCAGCCTGGCCCAGCTCATACGCCGCTACGCCAGCCTGGCAGACACGGCGGCAGGCGCCTGAAGCGCCACCTCCTCGCCCAGCAGCGCGCCTGGCTTCTCCGTATTTCTACGCAGCGCCGCGCGTAGCCGTCCGAATGGTGCGCGGCGGCGGCATTTTCTACAGTGCATGCATGCCGTCCGGGCGTGTGGCCCGGGCCGTACTGACCCCCAAGGAGAAGACCATGCAACGCCACGCCACCAAGCTCGCCACCCTCGCTGCCCTGACGCTGGGCCTGATCACCACCGCCGCCCAGGCCGAGGCCGTGCGCACGGAAAAGAACATGTCGCTGGAGCTGGCCAACCAGATCGCCGCACGCAGCGTGGCCGCCTGCGCCGCCGACGGCTATGCCGTCACCGCCACCGTGGTGGACCGTGCCGGCACCGTGCGCGCCGTGCAGCGCGCCGACAATGCCGGCCCCCACACGCTGGAGGCCAGCCGCCTGAAGGCCTATACGGCCGCATCGGCCAAGAACAGCACGCTGGCCATCATGGAAGGCGCGCAGAAGAACCCCGGCGCCGCCAACCTGGTGAACATTCCCGGCTACCTGCTGCTGGGCGGCGGCCTGCCGGTGAAGGTGGGCAACGAGGTGATCGGCGCCGTGGGCATCGGCGGCGCGCCCGGCGGCCATCTGGACGACAAGTGCGCCCAGGCTGCACTGGGCCAGGTGCAGGACCTGCTCAAGTAAAGAAGCCGCGCCGCACGTGATGCGGCGCTGCAAAAAAAAGACAGGCCGCCATGGCGGCCCCCGATGCCCGACAGCCGCACGCGCTCCCACGCGTCAGCGGCCGCTCACCCTCGCACAAGAGCGCTATCAAAATCTCGGCGATTCCGCTATAAATCCCCAGCGAGGGGGACGCATGCCAGAGAACATCGATGCGCAAGACACGGGGCCCGACGATGCGCTGTTGCGGCTGATAGCAGATACGGCTCCGGCCATGCTGGCCTACTTCGATGCGCGCACGCTGCGCTGCCGCTTCGCCAACATCAACTACGCACGCAATTTCGGATTGACGCCCGCCGAGGCGGTCGGCAAGACCGTGCGCGAGATCGTGGGCGAAGCCGTGTGGCAGCTCATCGCCGAGCATGTGGAGCGCGGCCTGCGCGGCGAACATGTGCGCTACGAGCGCGAGGTGCCCCAGCCGGATGGACCGCCTCGCCATATCGAATCGCTGCTGATGCCGCACTTCGAGCACGGGCAGCTGCAGGGCGCCGTGGTGCAGATCACCGACGTGAGCCACCACCACCATGTGGCGCAGAAGGTGCGCGACAGCGAAGAGCGCATGCGCAAGTTCACCGAGGTCACGACCGAGGCCATCGTCATGCACCGCGACGGCCTGATCATCGACGGCAACGAGGCCCTGTCCCGCCTGGCCGGCTACACGCTGGACGAGCTGACCGGCCGCCCCATCCTCGACTACATCTGCCCCGAATTCCGCCTCTACGCACTGCAGTACATGCGCAGCGGCCGCGAGGACCGCTTCGACGGCGCCATCCAGCACAAGGACGGCCACCGCATCCCCGTGGAGATCGAGGCCAAGACCATGCCGGCCGAGGGCGGGCCCTACCGCATCGTGCTGGTGCGCGACATCACGCTGCGCCAGCTGGCGCAGGAGCGCATGGACTTCCTGGCCCAGCACGACCAGCTCACGCAGCTGCCCAACCGCGTGCGCCTGATCCAGATGCTGCGCCAGGCGCTGTCGCTGGCTTCGGTCAAGCAGCGCACGCTGGCCGTGCTCCTCATCGACCTGGACCATTTCAAGACCATCAACGACTCGCTGGGCCACCAGGCCGGCGACCTGCTGCTGTGCGAGGTCGCCCAGCGCCTGCGCGGCAGCGTGCGCGCCCACGATCTGGTGGCGCGCGTGGGCGGCGACGAGTTCGTGGTCGTGCTCACCGATGATCCCGATCCGCAGGAAACCGAGACACAGGCCAGCCACCTGCAGCGCATCATCGAGGCGCCCTGCGCCATCGATGGCACGCCGCTGGTGATCTCGCCGTGCATGGGCATCGCCATGTACCCCGGCGACGGGAAAAACGCCGAAGAGCTGCTCAACCGCGCCGAAAGCGCCATGCACATGGCCAAGGACAGCGGCCGGCGCAACCTGCAGTTCTATGCACCCGCCCAGGACGGCCAGGCCACCCAGGCCCAGATGCTGATGCAGGAGCAGCAGTTGCGCGGCGCGCTGGAGCGCGGCGAGTTCGAGCTGTACTACCAGCCCCAGACCTTCACGGCCGATGGCCGGCTGGCGGGCTTCGAGGCGCTGGTGCGCTGGCGCCACCCGCAGCGCGGCCTGGTGCTGCCCGGCGAGTTCATCGGCTTTGCCGAGGCGCGCGGCCTGATCTCGGCCATAGACCACTGGGTGCTGCGCGAGGCCTGCCGCCAGGCGCGCCAGTGGCAGGACGAGGGCCTGGCGCCGGTGCCGCTGTCCGTGAACCTCTCGGCGTTGGAATTCCGCCAGCGCGACATGGCGCGCGAGGTGGCACAGGTGCTGGAGGAAACGGGGCTGGAGGCGCGCTGGCTGCACATCGAGCTGACCGAGTCCACGCTGATGCACACCAGCGGGCAGGTGCAGGACACCTTGCAGGCGCTGCAGGCCCTGGGCGTGGGCCTGGCCATCGACGACTTCGGCACCGGCTACTCCTCGCTGGCCTACCTGCGCCGCCACCCGATCAACCAGCTCAAGATAGACCGCTCCTTCATCGCCGACGTCCCCGATAGCGAGGACGACACGGCCATCGTCACCGCCATCGTGCAGATGGGCCACAGCCTGCACCTGGACATCGTGGCGGAAGGCGTGGAAACACCTGCCCAATTGGCGCTTTTGCGCGAGCTGGGCTGCGGCATGATGCAGGGATACCTTGTGGCGCCCCCCCTGCCGGCCGAGAGGGCGCGCGCCTGGCAATTGCACAACAGTCATCCAGTCCAACGACAATAGCCCATGGTTTTGCTTCACAACCCCTCGCAGGCCTCCAGGGCCGCAGCCACCTTGCACACCGACCCCCAGCGGGCCCTGGAGCACGTACAGCAGATCTACCGGGAGCAGATAGAGCACCTTCGCTCGAACATGCAGCGCTTCGTCTCCGGCGAAACCCCGGCCGCTCCCGTCCACGCCTACTACCCCTTCGTTCGCATGCACACGAGCACCGTGGCGCGCGCCGACACGCAGCTGGCCTACGGCTTCGTCGAGGGCCCGGGCACGCACGAGGCCACGCTCACGCGGCCCGACCTGTTCTCGCGCTACTACGCCGAGCAGTTCCGCCTGCTGATCAAGAGCCACGGCGTGCCGCTGGAGGTGGGCCTGAGCGACAAGCCCATTCCCATCCACTTCTCGTTCGCCGAGAACGACCACATCGAGGGAACGCTCACGCGCGAGCGGCGCCAGCTGATGCGCGACGTGTTCGACCTGCCCGACCTCGAAGCCATGGACGACGGCATTGCCAACGGCACCTGGCGCCCGCATCCCGGCGAGGCCCTGCCGCTGTCCCTGTTCACCGCCCCGCGCGTGGACTACTCGCTGCACCGCCTGCGCCACTACACGGGCACCCAGCCCGAGTGGTTCCAGAACTTCGTGCTGTTCACCAACTACCAGTTCTACATCGACGAATTCATCCGCCTGGGCCACGCCGAAATGGCCCGGGAGGACAGCGAGTACGTTGCCTTCATCGAGCCCGGCAACGTGGTCACGCGCCGCACCGGCCTGCCGGCCCAGCCCAATGACGAGCTGGGCACACCGCCGCCGCGCCTGCCGCAGATGCCGGCCTACCACCTGGTGCGCGCCGACCACAGCGGCATCACCATGGTCAACATCGGCGTGGGTCCGGCCAATGCCAAGACCATCACCGACCACATAGCCGTGCTGCGCCCGCACGCCTGGATGATGCTGGGCCACTGCGCGGGCCTGCGCAACAGCCAGCAACTGGGCGACTACGTGCTGGCCCACGCCTATGTGCGCGAGGACCATGTGCTGGACGAGGAACTGCCGCTGTGGGTGCCCATTCCCGCGCTGGCCGAAATCCAGCTGGCACTGCAGCAGGCCGTGGCCGACGTCACGCAGATGGACGGCCCCGACCTCAAGCGCATCATGCGCACCGGCACCGTGGCCAGCACCGACAACCGCAACTGGGAACTGCTGCCCAACAACCTGCCCCAGCTGCGCTTCAGCCAGAGCCGCGCCGTGGCGCTGGACATGGAAAGCGCCACCATCGCGGCCAACGGCTTCCGCTTCCGCGTGCCCTATGGAACGCTGCTGTGCGTGTCCGACAAGCCGCTGCACGGCGAGATCAAGCTGCCCGGCATGGCCAACCACTTCTACCGCGAGCGCGTGGACCAGCATCTGCGCATCGGCATGCGCGCCATCGACATCCTGCGCGAAGGCGGCACCCAGCGCCTGCACAGCCGCAAGCTGCGCAGCTTCGCGGAGGTGGCGTTCCAGTAGCGCCCCGCCACCGGCCACCGCTTCTCACGGGCCACGCTTCGCACCGCCATCCAGGGACGCACATGCCATCCACGCTGCCTACCCTGGACTTTTTCTCCATGACCGCCGTCGTGGCCATCAACATGATGGCCATGTCGGCCGCCCTGCCGCTGGCCATGGGGCGTCGCGTCAGCGGTGCGGCGCGCCATGCGCAGCACTTCTTCCTGATGCAGGCCCTGGCCTGGACCCTCATCCTGATCGCCAGCCGCCTGCCCCAAGGCCTGATGGGACGTGACCTGCTGTCGCTGGGCGCGGCGGCGTTGGCCGCCACCGCCCAGTGGCAGATGGCGCGCGCCCTGCGCGAATGGCTGGGGCCGCGCCCGATGCTGCTGGAGCGCGGCCTGATCGCGCTGTGCGTGCTGGGGCCGCTGGGCTTTGCGCTGCTGCTGCCCCAGGCGGCCCTGCGCACCGGCTGGTTCAGCGCCGTCCATGGCCTGTGCCTGATGGCGCTGGCCGGCCTGTGCCTGGACCCACAGCGGCCCGTGGCGCGCAGCTGGCGCTACCTGATGTGCGGCGTGGCCGCCTTCATGGGGCTGATGCTGTTCGTGCGCAGCTACCTGGCCCTGGCCACGCCCTTCCTGCCCAGCTTCACCGCAGACAGCGGCGCCAACCAGATCTTCGCCCTGCTGACCACGCTGAGCAGCACGCTGCTCATGGTGGCCGTGCTCGTGGCCTGGCGCGACGAGACCAGCCAGCAACTGCGCGACCTGGCCTTGCAGGACATGCTCACCGGGCTGCCCAACCGCCGCGCCCTGCTGGAGCGCGCACCCGCCATGCTGGCCCATGCCCAGCGCCACCGCCAGGCCCTGGCCCTGGTGATGCTGGACCTGGACCACTTCAAGCATGTCAACGACGAGCACGGCCACGCCGTGGGCGACCAGACGCTGTGCCTGTTCGCCCGCCTGCTGCAGCAGCAGCTGCGCAGCGACGAAATCGCTGCGCGCTGGGGCGGCGAGGAGTTCTGCCTGCTGCTCTACACCACGGACGACGGCGTGGACACCCTGTGCACCCGCCTGCAGTCCGCGCTGCTGCAGGCCTCGCGCAAGGTGCTGGGCTTCGAAGTGCGCTTCAGCGCCGGCTGCGCCCACGCACCCCAGGCCTGGAACGGCCTGTGCCTGGAACTGATGCTGGCCCCCGCAGACGCCGCCCTCTACGCCGCCAAGCGCCGCGGGCGCGACTGCTGGACGCAGGTGCGGCTGAGCCCGGTGGCCGCGTCCGAGGAGCAGGGGCCGCAGCCGTCGGCCTCCATCCCGGAGCAGGCCATGGCGCACGGGCGCACGCCAGGCACCTAGAGGGCTCCCCCGCGGATCATGTCCACCGCCTTCTCCGCAATCATCACCGTGGGCGCATTGGTGTTGCCGCTGACGATACGCGGCATGACCGAGGCATCGACCACGCGCAGGCCCTTGATGCCGTAGACACGCAGCTGCGCATCGACCACGTCCATGGGCCCCGGCCCCATGCGGCAGCTGCCCACGGGGTGGTAGATGGTGTCGGCATGGCTGCGAATGAAGGCCTCGATGCCCGAATCATCCTGCGCGCCGGCCGAGGCCGGCATCTCGCGCCCGCCCAGGGCCGCCAGCGCCGGCTGGGCCAGGATCTCGTGGGCGCGGCGCACGCCGTTCACCATGCGCCGCAGGTCCTGCGCGTCGGAGAAAAAGGCCGGGTCCACCAGCGGCAGGGCCAGCGGGTCGGCGCTGGCCAGGCGCAGGCTGCCGCGGCTGGCCGGCTGCAGCACGCAGACATGCAGCGAATAGCCATGGCCCCAGACCGTCTTGCGCCCGTGGTCCACCAGCTTGGCGACGACGAAGTGCAGTTGCAGATCGGGCGCAGGCTCGCCAGGGCTGCTGCGGATGAAGCCGCCCGCCTCGGCAAAGTTGGTGGTCAGCATGCCGCGACGCTGGCTGCGCCATTGGCCCACGGCGGCCAGCAATCTGCGCGCACCGCCCAGTGACAGGCCGAAGCTGTCGGTCAGCTGTGCGCCATCGACCACCAGCACCACATCCGGGTGGTCATGCAGATGGGCGCCCACGCCGGGCAGATGGTGGACCACATCGATGCCCAGCGAGCGCAGGTGATCGCCCGGCCCCACGCCAGACAGCATCAGCAGCTGCGGCGACAGCAGTGCGCCGCCGCAAAGCAGCACCTCGCGCCGGCAGTGCAGTTGCTGCACCGTACCGCCCTGCAGGTACTCCACGCCCACGGCGCGCCGGCCCTCGAACAGAATGCGCAGCACCTGGGCACCCGTTTCCACGCGCAGATTGGGCCTGGCACGGTGCGGCGCCAGATAGGCCTTGGCGACATGGTGGCGCTCGCCGTTGCGCTGGGTGACCTGGTACAGGCCCACACCCTCCTGCGCCTGGCCGTTGAAATCCGCGTTGTGCGCATGGCCGGCCTGCACGCCAGCCTGCACGAAGGCCCGCGACAGCGGGTTGGGATCGCGCAGGTCGGCCACGTTCAGCGGCCCGCCCGCGCCATGCCAGGCATCGGCGCCGCGCTCGTTGTGTTCGGCGCGCAGGAAATAGGGCAGCACCTCGCTCCAGCTCCAGCCCGGGTTGCCCTGGGCCGCCCAGTGGTCGTAGTCGGCCGGCTGGCCGCGCACATAGACCATGGCATTGACCGCGCTGGAGCCGCCCAGCACCTTGCCGCGCGGCTGGTGGCCACGCCGCCCGCCCAGGCCCGGCTGCGGCACGGTGGACAGGCCCCAGCTGTGGCGACCGCCCTTGGCCATGGCGGCCATGCCTGCAGGACAGTGGATGAGCACGCTGGAGTCGGGGGGCCCGGCCTCCAGCAGCGCCACCGGCGTCTCGGCATCCTCGCTGAGCCGCCCGGCCAGCACCGAGCCCGCCGATCCCCCTCCGATCACGATGTAGTCCAGCATGTCTCCCCTCCCCTGCGGTGTAGCCATCCACTGTTGCAGTCGCCTGCGCGGCGCCGCAAGCCGGGGCAAACCCGGTGGATGCTCCGAATCCCGCTACGATCGCCGGATCGCATTCACGTTCGCATTCACTTTGTTCGTTTGAGGAGACTGACAGTCATGGCAATTCAAACCGTAGGCATCATCGGCGCAGGCACCATGGGCAACGGCATCGCGCAGGCCTGCGCGGTATCGGGCATCGACGTGGTCATGGTGGACATCTCGGAGGCCGCCGTCCAAAAGGGCGTGGCCACCGTCTCGGGCAGCCTGGACCGCCTGATCAAGAAGGAAAAGCTGACCGAGGCAGAGAAGACCGCCGCCCTGGCCCGCATCAAGACATCGACCGACTACGCGGCGCTCAAGGGCGCGCAACTGGTCATCGAGGCCGCCACCGAGAACTACGAGCTCAAGGTCAAGATCCTCAAGCAGCTGGACGCGCTGCTGGATGCCGACGTCATCGTCGCCACCAACACCTCGTCCATCTCCATCACCCAGCTGGCCGCCGTGACGGGCCGTGCCGACAAGTTCATCGGCATGCACTTCTTCAACCCCGTGCCCATGATGGCGCTGGTGGAGATCATCGTCGGCCTGCAGACCAGCGATGAGACGCACGCCACGGTCAAGGAACTGTCCGAGCGCCTGGGCAAGAGCCCCATCACCGTCAAGAACGCGCCCGGCTTCGTGGTCAACCGCATCCTGGTGCCCATGATCAACGAGGCTTTCTTCGTGCTGGCCGAAGGCCTGGCATCGGCCGAGGACATCGACGCCGGCATGAAGCTGGGCTGCAACCAGCCCATCGGCCCGCTGGCCCTGGCCGACATGATCGGCCTGGACGTGTGCCTGGCCGTGATGGAGGTCTACCTCAAGGAATTCGGCGACAGCAAGTACCGCGCCTGCCCCCTGCTCAAGGAAATGGTCGCCGCCGGCCGCCTGGGCCGCAAGACGGGCCGCGGCGTGTACAGCTACTGATACACCGCCCCCAAGGCCAAGCGAAGGCGAAGGCAGCTCAGGCTGGCCTTCGCCTTTTGTTTTGGTGGCCGCGCGCTACTTGGTTTTGCGCACCAGCGCCAGCATGTCCTCGATGACGATGTGACGTATCGACCTGAGCATTCTCAGGTGGGCGCTTCTTGTGGAATGGTCCATTGCAGAATCGGCAGGCTGGTGGAGCTGGCCAGCCTCGAATTCTGCGATCAACGCATCGGCCTGCGGAGCCAGCATGCCAAGCATCCTGTCGAGCACACGTCCGCTTGTGCTCTGGGTCAGGCCCAAGGCCGTACCTGCGGCCAGCAGCTTTCCGTAGGTCACGTCGGCAAAGAAGGCCGCACCCGCAAGCGGAACCGTCAGCCGCTCCTGTGGCCATACCGCATGTTCATCGGCGTAAGCCCGCGTGTGATAGACGGCGGTGCTCAGGAGATCGTAGAACGGCGCCAGCCTGACGCCGCCCCGGTCCACCAGGAACGACAGATTCTTCAGATGACTGTCGCTGTTGCCCACCAGGGTGTTGAACAGCAGCCACTGATAGATGCCCATCCGGGCTTGCGCCTTTTCGCGGCAGCGGTCCATCAACGACGCCAGTGTCTGGATGCTGGCTCCTTGATATTTGAAAGTCCGGGCCAGGTCGAGCAGTTGGCAGGCATCCACCACATGCAGTCGCAGCCACTCCTGGGACGCTTCATCAAACACGCGGTCAAAGCGGTTGATGACATAGGCCGGCTCGGGCGTGTACAGCAGGTGTACCGGCGGCACATCAAGCCCCAGGCGCCCGGCAAGCTTCATGGTGAAGGCCTCGTTGACGGTCGAGTGCGGATAGCCTTCGGCCGTGGAGTCCGGCTTGAGGATATGGCTGGAAGCCGTCCCTTGGAAGGGCTCCTGCAGGCGAGCGGTTTTCTCGTCGTACAGCACCACCATTTTGTGCTGCGCTCCCGCCAGGGACATGCGCTTGGGTGATCCGGCATGCAAGGACGTGCGCGGCAAGTTCCTGAGTCTCAGCGACAGTTCGCCGAACTCCAGCCTCCTTGCGCCGCGCTCCGCTGCGCCCGCCCCAGGCGGCAGCAGGACCAGGGATCCGGCCGATTCCGCGCCAAGGGCCTGCAAAAGGCCGAAGGCATCGTGCTCATTCACCTCCAGCTCTTTGCTGATCGCACTGCGCAGTGCTTCCTCGGGCAGCAGGTTGTCGAAGAACCATTGGACGCTGCGGTGCGTAGATCCGTCGATGTGCCTGCGCTTTGCCAAGGAAATGCCGGGCGCCAATGGGAAGGCGCGAGGGTCGCCCATCCACTCCTCCTCATAGGCAAAGCCCCAGACATCCCTGTTTTCGACCAGCTTTCCGGCAAGCCGGCCGTTGATGAATACGTCCAGGATGCGTGCGGTCACGGCCTGTTCTTTTCGAAGGCAGTGCGGAAGAACGCATCGTCCGAGTCACGGGCACCGGGCTCCTCCCTGACTTCAGCGGCTGGCCCTCCGTCCGGTGCGCCCTGGCGCGTTCGGTACTCGTGGGAACCATGGGGCTCAGGTGGCAGCCTGGCCTGGCGGCGCTGCAGATAAGCCTGCTCGGTTCCCTCGGGAAGGTCGATGAGCACCTCGATTCCCAGTTCGGACAGCAGTTGCAGCACGCGCCCGAATTGGACCGTGGGCTTGCCGCGCTCCACGTCCCGCACAAAGACATGGCTCACGCCTGCGGCGCCTGCTGCATCGTCCTGGCGCAAGCGTCGCGCCTTGCGAACGGCCCATACCGCGTCACCGAGTGCATCCACAGAGTCGATGGAGATCTTCATGGCTTCAATGAAATCGAAAGCATGGTTTCGATCTTATCGAGCCGCAACGACGCTGGCAATGAATCGAAACGATCTTATCGATTTTCATCGAGCAGCTTCCCAAACCTCAGAAAACGAAAGCATTGCTTAGATATTCATTCCGTTTTCTACCGTCCTCTGCGCGACTGCACCCATCCCTGGCCTGCACTAAGGTCCATGCGCAGGAGACAACCATGGACATCAACACCCCCTCCCCGCCGCCCGAAGGCTGCATCAGCTGCGAAGTGCGCGGCCATGTGCTGCTGATCGGCATCAACCGCCCCGCCAAGCGCAACGGCTGGACGCCGCCAATGTTCCAGCAACTGGCCGAGGCCTATACGCGCCTGGACGACGATCCCGAGTTGCGCGTGGGCGTGCTGCATGCGTTTGGCAGCCATTTCACGGCGGGGCTGGATCTGCCGGTGATGGCGGAGTACCTGCGCTCGGGCAGGAAGGCCATCCCGCAAGGCCTGGTGGAGCCGCACGACTACGGCCTGGTCGGCTACCGGCGCCGCGCCAAGCCCATGGTGGTGGCGGTCAAGGGCATTTGCTTCACGGTGGGCATCGAGCTGATGCTGGGCGCCGACATCGTGGTCGCGGCCGATGACTGCCGCTTTTCCCAGCTGGAAGTGCAGCGCTGCATCATGCCCACGGGCGGCGCCACGCTGCGCATGGCCGAGCGTGCGGGCGTGGGCAATGCCATGCTGCACCTGCTCACGGCCGATGAGTTCGACAGCGCCGAGGCCTATCGCCTGAACTTCGTGCAGAAGGTGGTGCCGGCCGGCCAGGAACTGGCCGAGGCCCTGCGCATTGCCGAGCGCATTGCCGCCCAGGCCCCGCAGGCCGTGGTGGCCACGCGGCTCAATGTGCTCAAGGCCATCGAGCTGGGCCAGGCCGCCGCCGTGGCCGACTTCATTCCCGTGCAGCAGCGCCTGGCCGGCAGCGAGGATGCCGCCGAAGGCGTGCGCTCCTTCATCGAGAAACGCCCCGCGCGCTTCACGGGCCGATAGGCCTTTCTCACCCTCCCGATCTTCCCCCTCCGATCTGGAGGGATTTCCACAATTAAGTTGTGCACAATTTAATTGACAGCAATAATTCAACCCATGCCACGCAACGCCCTGCCCACCGACACCCCCGAGCTTCTGCGCCTGGACAACCAGGTCTGCTTTGCGCTGTACTCGGCGTCGCTGGCCATGACCAAGCTCTACAAGCCCCTGCTCGACGGCATCGGCCTGACCTATCCGCAGTACCTGGTGATGCTGGTGCTGTGGGAGCGCGACGGCCTGACCGTGTCGGAGATCGGCGAGCAGCTGACCCTGGATTCGGGCACGCTGACGCCGCTGCTCAAGCGGCTCGAAGGCGCGAACCTGCTGGAGCGGGTGCGCGATGCGCAGGACGAGCGCCGCGTGCGCATTACGCTCACCCCGCAAGGCCGGGCACTGCGCGATGCGGCTGAAAAGATTCCCGCCTGCGTGCTGCAAAGCACGCAGTGCACGCTGCCCGAGTTGCAGGCGCTGACGCAGCAACTCGGCGCACTGCGCGAGCGGCTGGCGCCGCGCCGCAGCGACTGACAACGGATTGCCGATTTCCTCCACCCGTCCGCACAGCCGGACAACTTTGCAAAAGGAAGACACCATGGCCCAGCTCGAAAAAGTCCTGTACACCGCACGTGCCCACACCACCGGCGGCCGCGACGGCGCCTCGCGCACCGATGACGGACGCCTGGACGTGACCCTTTCCTCGCCAGGCACCAGCGGCACGGGCACCAATCCCGAGCAACTGTTCGCCGCAGGCTACTCGGCCTGCTTCATCGGCGCCATCAAGGCCGTGGCCGGCAAGCAGAAGATCAGCCTGCCGCAGGACCTGTCCATCGACGCAGAAGTGGACCTGGGCACCATCCCCAACGCCTACGGCATCGCTGCCCGCCTGAAGGTCAGCCTGCCCGGCATGGACAAGGCCGCCGCCCAGGCCCTGGTGGACGCAGCCCACCAGGTCTGCCCCTACTCCAACGCCACGCGCGGCAACATCGACGTGCAGATCACCCTGGTCTGATCAGGCCCAGCCCGGCCGCTCCCGCCATTGCAGCCTGCGACCCCGGAGGTCGTAGCGTGCATGGCAGGTCAACGGGCCGTGCAAGGCGTCGGCCGCATAGCTGACCAGCGCGATCTCGCCCACGGCGGCCTGCCAGTGCTCCAGCACCGGCAGGCCGCTTATCCATTGCAGCACCTGGGCGCGTGGCCAGGCGGCGTTCCAGGCGCCCAGCGTCACATGGGGCACGTAGGGGCGCAGCGCCTCGGTCAGCGCCAGTTCGGGCCTTGCCGGCCTGAGTGCACCATGCAGCATGCCCAGCGTGGGCCCGCCCTGGCTGCGGTCGCGCACCTGCAGATACGGCACCATCTCGAAACTGCCCCAGCCGCCGAATTCCAGCTGCAGCGGTGCGGCCGGCAGGTCCTGCAGCGCGTGCAAGTCGCGCGATAGTTCCGCCGCGCCGTAGGCGTCCGGCAGGGCCGCTTCGCCATCCAGAAAGCCGGCCGTGGCCAGGGTCACATGCAGCTGCCGCTCGTACCGAGGAACCAGCGCAGCGGCCAGGGCCTGGCGCGCCTGCGCACAGGCGCGGCGCACGGCTTCGCCCTCGGCAGGGCCCAGCGCATGGAGCTCCAGCACCCAGACCGCATAGCGGCGCCGGCCCAGGTGCCAGCCGCTCCAGTCGTCGGATGCGCCTGCCGCACTGGAGCTGGCGCTGGCGCTCGCTATGGCATGGGATTGCAGGAAATGGGGCAGCAGCGGCACGGCGGGCGAATCGGCGAAGGCTAGGCAGCCGCACAGCTTAAGCCAGCCCGGCGACAATCGCCCCATGTCCGCCACACCGCACGATCCTGATCTGAATGTCGTCCCCAACGACGACTCGCACGCCTATGCCCGCCTCACGCCCGACGTGGTGCTCGACGCCCTGGCCTCGGTCGGCCTGTGGGGCGACGGCCGGCTCACGGCCCTGGCCTCCTACGAGAACCGCGTCTACCAGGCCGTACTGGAAGACGGCGATCGCGTCGTGCTCAAGTTCTACCGCCCGGGCCGCTGGAGCCGCGATCAGATCCTGGAGGAGCACGCCTTCAGCGCCGAGCTGACGGCCGCCGAAGTGCCCGCCGTGCCCCCGCTGGTGCTGGAAGGCGCCACGCTGCACAGCCACGCGGGCTTTGATTTCTCGGTCAGCCCCTGGCGCGGAGGCCGTCCGCCCGAGCTGGACGACTTCGAGGTGCTGGAGTGGACCGGGCGCTTCCTGGCACGCATCCACACCGTGGGCGCGGCCCGGCCCTTTGCGCACCGGCCGGCGCTGGACCTGGCCACCTTCGGCCACGACTCCATGCAGTGGCTGCTGGACCGGCAAATGATTCCGCTGGAAGTGGAATCCACCTGGAAGGCCGCCTGCCAGCGCGCCCTGGACCTGATGGCACCCGCCGCCGACGGCATGAGCGCAGCCGGCCACTTCGGCCTGCACAGCGCGCGCACGCTGCGCCTGCACGGCGACTGCCATCCCGGCAACGTGCTGTGGACGCCGCTGGACGACGAAGGCCGCGGCGGCCCGCATTTCGTGGACCTGGACGATGCGCGCACCGGCCCGGCCGTGCAGGACCTGTGGATGCTGCTGTCGGGCGACCGGGGCCAGCGCACGCGCCAGCTGGGTGCCCTGCTGGATGGGTACGAACAGTTCCGGCCCTTCGACCGCCGCGAGCTGGCCCTGATCGAGCCGCTGCGCACGCTGCGCCTGATCCACTACAGCGCCTGGCTGGCGCGGCGCCAGGACGACCCGATCTTTGCCATCAACTTCCCCTGGTTCGGCACGCCCGACTACTGGCGCGGGCAGGTGGACATGCTCAACGAGCAGATCGAGGCCATGCAGGAAGAGCCTCTATACGCCTGAGGCCACCGGGCTGCCTGCCTCCCGAAGACAGATATCTTTACAAATTGTCCAAGCCCGCGGCGCCCTATCCAGGGCTGCGGGTTCCGGGGTATTCTCGGCCCGAAATCCCATCGGCCATGCCCTACTCCGCCTTCCCACCATCGCTGCCCAACCCGCTACAGCCCTTGCCTGCCGCGCAGAAGGTGCTGGTGGTGGACGACGTTCCGGACAACGCCACCATCATCTGCCAGGTGATCAAGGATCTGTGCGGCCCGCTTGTGGCCTACACCGGCGAGGAGGCGCTGGCCCTGGCCCGCCAGTACCTGCCCGACCTCATCCTGCTGGACATCCGCATGCCGGAGATGGACGGCTTCGAGGTCTGCCGCCGCCTCAAGGCCGACCTGCAGACCGCGCATATCCCCATCATCTTCCTCACCGCGCTGACCGAGCCCCATTGCGAGGAACTGGGCCTGAACCTGGGCGCCGTGGATTTCGTGACCAAACCCTTTCGCCCGGCCGTGCTCAAGGCACGCGTGCGCACGCATCTGGAGATTGCGCAGCAGCGCCAGATGCTGCAACTGCTGTCGCACAGCGACGGGCTGACGGGCGTGGCCAACCGGCGTTTCTTCAGTGCCCAGCTGGAGCGCGAGTTCATGCGCCTGCAGCGCCTGGGCGAGCCGCTGTCGCTGGTGATGATGGACGTGGACCACTTCAAGGCCTACAACGACCACTACGGCCATCTGGTCGGCGATGAATGCCTGAGCCAGATCTCCCAGGCCATTCAGGGCGCACTGCACCGGCCGGGCGACCTGCTGGCGCGCTATGGGGGCGAGGAATTCGTCTGCCTGCTGCCCCATACGGCGCTGGATGGTGCGGTGCTGGTGGCGCAGGGCATCGTCGATGCGCTCAGGCTGCTGGACCTGCCCCATGCCGCCTCGCCCCTGGGCCAGGCGCTGACCGTGAGCCTGGGCGTGGCCTGCATTGCGCCTTCTTCCACCAACAGTGCCCAGCAACTGCTGGCGGATGCCGATCGGCGCCTTTATCTCGCAAAAAACGCTGGTCGCGACCGCATCGTCTGGGCTGGGTGACAGGGAACACCCCCTGAGGCGCTACGCGCCTTTCCCCTCTCTCGCACCGGCTCAGCAACGTCCATCGACGCGGCAGGTCGGCACGACCTGACCGCTGGCATCACGCCATTGCACCTGGCCGGCCGGGGTCTGAGGCGGGGCTGCAGGCGCTGGCTCCTGGGCCGGTTGAACGTTGGAGCGCTGCGGATCGTGCAGCACGGTGGATGAGCCCACGCCCACGCCGACCCGCGCGCCGCCCACACCCGTGGAGGCGCCCACGCCTGCGCTGCCCAGCACCTGGCCGCTCTGGTTGACGCCGACGCCAACGCCGACCGGGCCCACGCCGGTGCCGACTCCGGCACTCAGCCCGCCGCTGCCCAGCCCCACGCCCACCGACACGGGGCCAACCGGAATTCCGATGCCCACGCCGCCGCCCACCGAGCCGCAGCCGGCCAGCAGCAGCGCGCAGGCGCCAAGCGCGGTCCACGCTGCCTTGCGGGATGGCTGGGAGGTAATGAAAGCGGAGGATGGAACTGGCATGCCGGACTCTCTGGACAAGGGAAAACACAGGGACGGCCACAGGGTACACCCGCCCGCCCGGCGCACGTTGCCAGCCGTATGCCCGGGTCCATGCCAGGGGCTCGGAGGCAGCGAAACACTCAGGACACGCGGGTTTCTTAGAATTCACCCATTGGCCTGCGGGTCATTCCAGATTCCATGCGCTCCCGGACAGTGCCGTGGCGCCCCGGTGGCGCCAGGCCTGCGCAGCGCCGCTTTCCCCTTCGCTTTCTTCGCGCTCCCTTTTCTATGCAAACCCGTTGGCCACCCTATGCGTGGGTGTGTTTTTCCATGTGCGTGGGTGTCATGGGCACGGCCCTGGCCAGCCCGCTGTACCCGCTGTACCAGCAGGCCTGGGGGCTGCAGCCCAGCCACATCACGCAGATCTTCGTGGCCTATATGTTCGGCGCGCTGGCCAGCCTGCTGTTCCTGGGCCGGCTGACCGACCGTTTCGGCTTTGTCACCGTGCTGCGCGCCGGGCTGATCCTGATGACGCTGGGCGTGCTGGCCTCCGCCGTGGCCTGGAACGTGCCCAGCTTTGCGCTGGGGCGCGTGGTGATCGGCGTGGCTTCGGGGCTGATCACCACCTCGGCCTCGGTGGGCATGACCCGGCTCAACAACCGGGGCGACCTGCAGCGCGCCGCGGCCACGACCAGCCTGACCATTGCCTTCGGCTTCGGGCTGGGCCCCGTGGTGGGCGGGCTGATCGCGCAGTGGCTGCCCTGGCCGCTGGTCACGGCCTACATTCCCTCGCTGGGGCTGGGGCTGCTGGCCGTCTATGCGCTGTACCAGGTGCGCATCGCCGAGCCGGCGGAGCTGGCCTCCACCCAGGCACGCGCGCTGCACTGGCGCGATTTCATGCCCACCATCACGCTGCCGGAGCGCCGCTTTGCGCGCCACTACGCACTGGGCGGCATGTGCGCGTTCTGCGCCTTCGGCATGTTCAGCCTGTTCGCATCGCTGGCGCCCAGCTTCATGCAGCGCATGGTGCCCTGGCACGGGCCGGCTGTCTCGGGCCTGTCCATCGGCGTGATCCTGTTCCTCTCGGCGGGCTTCCAGTACCTGGCGCGCCCGCGCCCGACCAAGGGCTCGGCCATTGTGGGTTTTGCCTGCCTGGTGGCCTGCAACCTTCTGCTGCTGGTCAACAGCTTCGCGGGCTCGGCCCTGCTGTTCGCGCTCAGCGTGATCACCACGGCGGCGGGCCACGGCCTGTGCAATCTGGCGGGCATGTCCATCGTCAACAAGGTCTCGACGCCGGCCACACGCACGGGCCTGCTGTCCACGTACCTGGTAGTCGGCTACCTGGGCACCATCGTGCCCATCCTCGGCCTGGGCTGGCTCTCGGACCATATCGGCATCACCGAGGCCCTGGTCGCCTACTGCATCGTCATGGGCGCGCTGGCCGGCTGGCTGTGCTGGATGTGCACGCGCACACCCACGCTGCCCATGCCCAAGCACTAGTTCCGTCCAGGGCGCATGCCTGTTCAGCGAAAGTGCGGTCCCGGCCCGTCTTCGGCCAGGCAGTCGCCGTCATTGCGCAGCGGGCAGACCTTGAGGGACAGGCAGCCGCAGCCAATGCAGCCGTCGATCTGGTCGCGCAGCTGGGTCAGGCCCTGGATGCGCGCATCCAGCGCATGGCGCCAGCGCGCGGACAGCGCAGCCCAGTCGGCCTGCGTGGGCGTGCGGCCGCTGGGCAGGTCCTGCAGCGCCTCGGCAATCTCGGCCAGCGGCACGCCCATGCGCTGGGCCACCCTGATGACCGCCACGCGCCGCAGCACGGCACGCGCATAGCGGCGCTGGTTGCCGGGCGTGCGCAGGCTCTCGATCAGCCCCTGGCGCTCGTAGAAATGCAGGGCCGAGACGGTGATGCCGCTGCGCCGGGCGACTTCGCCCACGGAAAGGATGGCCGGCCCGTCATGGTCGGACGCGGTGGCACCGGCAGAAGACAGATTCATGGCAGCAGGAAAATAGGCGCAGGAAAAATAGGTCCAAGCAGGCCTGCATTTGACCTCAACTTTGGTTGAGGTTTCACACTGGCAAGCCTCGCCGCCCGGTCCGGCCCACTCTCAGACTCCAAGCCACACATGCCACACGACGCACTTGCCACCTCCTCGGCACAGCCCGCCGCTTCCACGGCCCCGCAACTGCACCATCTGCAGCCCGCAGGCCTCTACGACGCCACGCCCAACGGCTACACCCATGTGGTCACCGTGCACGGGCCGGCGCAATGGGCCTTCGTCTCGGGCCAAGGGGGCGAGAACCAGGCGGGCGACCTGCCCGAGAGCTTCGCGGTCCAGGCGCAGCAGGCCCTGTCCAACCTCAAGCTGGCGCTGCAGGCGGCGGGCACGGACATGGGCCAGGTGGTCAAGCTGACCCTGCTCATCGTCGACCACTCGGAGGCCCGCTTCAACGACTGGCAGGCCGCCGTGCGCCTGCATTGGAGCGACGGTGTCCCCGGCGATGGCGCCCCCAGCAATACCCTGCCGCGCTTTCCGGCCTGCACCCTGATCCCCGTGCCCCGGCTGGCCCTGCCCGGCATGCTGATCGAGGTCGATGCCGTGGCCGCACCGCCCGCCCACGCCCAGCCCGCACGGCCGCCGCTGTGGGTCTGAGCCATCCGTTTGCCACCCATAAGCAGATAACACAGGCATTCGTCCGATGAACAGATCCTCCCCGGCCCCCGCCCTGCCCTCGCCGCCCATGCAGGCCACCGCCACGCCCGTGCTGCCCCAGAGCACCCTGCTGCTCATGGCCACGGCCTGCGGCCTGTGCGCGGGCGCCAACTACTTCAACCAGCCGCTGCTGCACTCCATCGCCATCGACCTGGGCATCAGCGAGGCGCGTGCCTCGCTGACGGTGACCATGGCCCAGGTCTCCTATGCGCTGGGGCTGCTGCTGCTCGTGCCGCTGGGCGACATGCTGGAACGCCGCCGCCTGGTGCTGGGCCTGATGCTGCTGGCCGCGCTGGGCATGCTGGCCAGCGGCATGGCGCACAGCTTCACCCTGCTGGCGGCGGGCACGCTGATGACCGGGCTGTTCTCGGTCGCGGCCCAGGTGCTGGTGCCCATGGCGGCCAGCTTTGCGGCGCCCGGCGCCAGCGGGCGCGCCGTGGGCCTGGTCATGAGCGGGCTGCTGATCGGCATCCTGGCGGCGCGCAGCGTGGCGGGCCTGTTGTCGGAGCTGGGCGGCTGGAATGC
Organism: Delftia sp. NA_296.1; assembly: GCF_052692095.1. Lineage (NCBI taxonomy): Bacteria > Pseudomonadati > Pseudomonadota > Betaproteobacteria > Burkholderiales > Comamonadaceae > Delftia > Delftia sp. NA_296.1. The sequence goes on from NZ_JBQZGF010000002.1 coordinate 276,053, forward strand.
CGTCTACTGGGTGGGCGCCCTGGCCACGGCCGGCGTGGCCCTGCTGCTGCGGCGCGCGCTGCCCCTGGCGCAGCCGGCCCAGCCCATAGGCTATGGCGCGGTGATGCGCTCCCTGCTCACGCTGGCGAGCGAGCAGCCGCGCCTGCGCAGCCGGGCGCTGATCGGCGGCATGGGCTTTGCCACGGTGAGCGTGCTGTTCTCGACCATGGCACTGCTGCTGGCCGGGCCGGGCTACGGTTTTGGCGATGCGCAGATCGGCCTCATCGGCCTGGTCGGCGTGGCCGGCGCCCTCATGGCCAACATGGCCGGCCGGCTGGCCGACCGGGGGCTGGAGCAGCGCACCACGCTGGCCGGCGGCCTGCTCATGCTGGCGGGCTGGGGGGCGCTGTGGCTGGGCGGCACCAGCCTGTGGTGGTTTCTGGCGGGATTGCTCATCGTCGATGCCGCGCTGCAGGCCCTGCACATCAGCAACCAGAACGTGATCTATGCGCTGGCACCCTTGGCGCGCTCGCGCATCAATGCGGTCTATATGACGGGCTATTTCATCGGCGCCTCGGCAGGCTCGGCTGTGGGCTCGGCGGTCTGGCTGCACTGGGGATGGACAGGTGCCAGCGTGGCAGGCCTGATTCTGAGTCTGGCCACGCTGGCCGTCGTGGCCTGGGACAGAAGCCTGGCGCGTCAGACCCGGGCAATCGCGTAAGAAAGAGCACCAGCCTGCGGCACGCTGCGCAAGAATGCACTGCAAACGTGCCGTCTTGCGCGCCTTGCCATGCAGGAAACGCACCAATCCGATGCGCCAGCGCACCAGCATGGCGCAACCGCCACTGCACCGGATTGGCACGCTAAATGCATGACAAAGGCCGTTACAACCACCACGCCCTGTACCGTCCGCCCCGCCCATGTCCGCAGCGCTACCGATCACCGCCGTGCCCGCTTGCGCCTCGGGCTGGCAGGCCATGCTGGACCTGCGCTTCGGGCACCGCGCCAGCCAGGGCAGCGTGCTTTCCCACGCACGCCACAGCGGCCCGCTGCGCGTGCAAAAACCGCTGCACCCTGAAGGCCCCGGCATCTGCCATGCCGTGCTGCTGCACCCGCCCGGCGGCGTGGCCGGCGGCGACCAGTTGCAGATCGATGTGACCGTGGAGCCCGGCGCCCACGCCCTGCTGACCACGCCGGGCGCCACGCGCTGGTACAAGTCCCAGGGCCGCCCGGCCGCGCAGCGCGTGCGGCTGCGCGTGGAAGAAGGCGCCATCCTGGAATGGCTGCCACAGGAAAACATGCTGTTCGCCGGTGCCGACGCCACCATGGCGCTGGACCTGGATCTTGCGCCGGGCGCGCGCGCCATCGGCTGGGACGCCGTGGTGCTGGGCCGCTATGGCGCGGGCGAGCACTGGAACCACACCGGCGCCGCGCCCACCGCTGCCGCGCGCCTGCAGCTTCACAACCGGCTCGCATGCGGCGGACGGCCGCTGTGGCTGGAGCAAGGCGAACTGCACGCCGGCCATGCCCTGCTGTCCAGCCCCGTTGCCTGGGCAGGCTTGCCCATACAGGCCAGCCTCTGGGCCGTGGCCCCCGAACCCCTGGCGGCCATGGAGCCATTGAGCGAGCAACTGGCCGCCAGCCTGCCCTGGAGCGATGAAGTGCGCGCCGGCGCCAGCCTGCTGGCCGGCCAGGGCGGCGCACCCTCGGTGCTGCTGCTGCGCGTGCTGGCACAGCGCATGGAGACGGCACGGGCCGTGCTGCATGAAGGCTGGCGCCTGCTGCGCCCGGCACTGCTGGACATGCCTGCCCGCCCTCCCCGCCTCTGGGCCACCTGATCAACGGAGACTCATCCATGGAACTCACCCCGCGTGAAAAAGACAAGCTGCTGCTGTTCACCGCAGCCCTGGTGGCCGAGCGGCGCAAGGCGCGCGGCCTGAAGCTCAACTACCCCGAGGCCGTGGCGCTGATCAGCGCCGCCGTGCTGGAGTGGGCACGCGACGGCAGGACCGTGGCCGAGCTCATGCACCTGGGCACCACGGTGCTGACGCGCGCCGATGTGATGGAGGGCATTCCAGAAATGATCCCGGACATCCAGGTCGAAGCCACTTTCCCGGACGGCACCAAGCTGGTCACCGTTCATCATCCAATAGTTTGACCCCCTGAGCGGCTACGCCGCTTCCCCCAAGGGGGACGGCGCCATCGCTGCGGGGCGGCGCGGCCAGCTTAGGCCCTTGCTGGGCACCCCCAACCAGCCCGCTGCATCCGCTTGTGCCGTGGGCAGATCCAGTCTCGATAGCGATCAAGGAGATCTCCATGTTCAGATTCCGCAACACTTTCAACTACCTGCTCGCCCCGGCCCTGCTGGCCGCCGCCACGGCCGCCAGCGCCCATACGGGGGCCGGCGCGCACCTGCACGCCGGCGACGGCGCCATGCAGGCCCTGATGGCCGGGCTGTCCCATCCCATCGCGGGCCTGGACCATCTGCTGGCCATGCTGGCCCTGGGCCTGTGGTGCGGGCTGATGCTGCAGCGCCAGTGGCTGCCGCCCGTGGCCTTTGCCGCCTGCATGGCGCTGGGCCTGGCGCTGACGCAGACCCCGCTGGAGCTGCCGGCCGTCGAGCCCATGGTGGCTGCATCGCTGCTGGCCTTCGGCCTGCTGCTGGTGGCCCAGCGCCGCCTGCCCGTGGCCCTGGCCATGGTGCTGGCCGGCGCCTTCGCGCTGTTCCACGGATACGCGCATGGCGAGGTCTTCCCCCACGCGCTGCCCGCAGCCGTGTTCTGGGCCTACATGGCGGGCATGGTCGCCACCACGCTGGTGCTGCATGCCTTGGGCGTGGCCTTTGGCCGGGCCATGCGCGGCGGCACGGCGTCGGCCTGGGCTGCACGCCTGGCCGGCGTGGCCGCCATGGGCTACGGTGCCGTGGCGCTGGCAGGCTGAGCGCGGGAGCCGCACATGACCGAGCGCATCATCCCCGGCGAGCTGCTGGCCGAGCCCGGCGAGATCCTGCTGAACGCAGGCCGGCCCGTGCAGACCCTCACGGTCACCAACACCGGCGACCGGCCCGTGCAGGTGGGCTCGCACTTTCATTTCTTCGAGGTCAACGAGGCCCTGCACTTCGACCGCGCCGCCGCACGCGGCTGGCGGCTGAACATCGCGGCCGGCACGGCCGTGCGCTTCGAGCCGGGCCAGGAGCGCACGGTGGAGCTGGTGGAAATCTCCGGCGACCGCATCATCTTCGGCTTCAATGCCAAGGTGATGGGCAGGCTTTGAAGTACCCCCTGAGCGGCTACGCCGCTTCCCCCTCTCTCGCTTCGCCGGAAGGGGACGACACCCTCGGTGCGGGGCGGCGCGGCCGGCATAGGCCCTTCCTCGGTGTCCCCGGGTTGGACCACGCCGGTTTTAAGTACAACGAGCAACGCATAGCGTCGTAGACAACAGAAAGGGAATGCTATGGCAAGCATCACGCGCCAGGCCTATGCCGAGATGTTCGGCCCCACCGTGGGCGACCGCCTGCGGCTGGCCGACACGGCCCTGGTCATCGAGATCGAGAAGGACCACACGATCTACGGCGAAGAGGTCAAGTTCGGCGGCGGCAAGGTCATCCGCGACGGCATGGGCCAGAGCCAGCGCATGGCCGCCGACTGCGCCGACACCGTCATCACCAATGCCGTGATCATCGACCACTGGGGCATCGTCAAGGCCGACATCGCCATCAAGAACGGGCTGATCGCAGGCATAGGCAAGGCCGGCAACCCGGACATGCAGCCGGGCGTGACCATCGTCATCGGCCCCGGCACGGAAATCATTGCGGGCGAGGGCATGATCGTCACGGCCGGCGGCATCGACACGCACATCCACTTCATCTGCCCGCAGCAGATCGACGAGGCGCTGACCAGCGGCGTGACCACCATGATCGGCGGCGGCACGGGCCCGGCCACGGGCACCTTCGCCACCACGGTCACGCCCGGTCCCTGGCACATGGAGCGCATGCTGCAGGCCGTGGACGGCTACCCCATGAACATCGGCCTGCTGGGCAAGGGCAACGCCAGCCAGGCGGCGCCGCTGCGCGAGCAGATCGCGGCGGGCGCCATCGGCCTGAAGCTGCACGAGGACTGGGGATCGACGCCCGCCGCCATCGACTGCTGCCTGGGCGTGGCCGACGAGACCGACACCCAGGTCGCCATCCACACCGACACGCTCAACGAGGGCGGCTTCGTCGAGGCCACGGTGGCCGCCTTCAAGGGCCGCACCATCCACACCTACCACACCGAAGGCGCGGGCGGCGGCCACGCGCCCGACATCATCAAGGTCTGCGGCGAGGCCAACGTGCTGCCCTCGTCCACCAACCCCACGCGGCCTTACACGGTGAACACGCTGGACGAGCACCTGGACATGCTCATGGTCTGCCACCACCTGGACGCCTCCATTGCCGAGGACATCGCCTTCGCCGAAAGCCGCATCCGCCGCGAGACCATCGCCGCCGAGGACGTGCTGCACGACCTGGGCGCCTTCTCCATGATCTCCAGCGACAGCCAGGCCATGGGCCGCGTGGGCGAGGTCGTGCTGCGCACCTGGCAGACCGCGCACAAGATGAAGGTCCAGCGCGGCAGCCTGCCGGGCGACAACGCACGCCACGACAACTTCCGCGTCAAGCGCTACGTGGCCAAGTACACCATCAACCCCGCTCGCACGCATGGCATCGCCCATGTCGTGGGCTCGGTCGAGGTCGGCAAGCTGGCCGACCTGGTGCTGTGGCGGCCGGCGTTCTTCGGCGTCAAGCCCAGCCTCATCCTCAAGGGCGGCAGCATCGCCAGCGCCGCCATGGGCGACCCCAACGCCAGCATCCCCACGCCCCAGCCCGTGCACTACCGGCCCATGTTCGCGGGCCAGGGCAGCGGCGTGGCGGCGGCCAGCCTCACCTTCGTCTCGCAGGCCGCCCAGCAGGCCGGCGTGGCAGACCGCTACGGCCTGCGCAAGCGCACCGTGGCCGTGGAAAACTGCCGCAGCGTCAGCAAGCGCGACATGGTGCACAACGACTGGCAGCCCGACATCAGCGTCGATCCCGAGACCTACCAGGTCGTGGCTGACGGCCAGCTGCTGACCTGCGAGCCCGCCACCGAGCTGCCGATGGCGCAGCGGTATTTTCTGTTCTGATCACCCCATGCTCACCGTCAACAAACACATGCCCCAGGGCGGGGGCCTTGCCGCCGTGCTGGTCAGGCGCGCCGCCACGCTGGAACTGGACTGGGACATGCGCCAGAAGAGCCGATTTGCGGCCATCGACTCCACGGGGCGCGAGCTGGCCGTGGTGCTGGCGCGCGGCAGCGTGCTGCGCGGCGGCGATGTGCTGGTGGCCGAGGATGGCAGCCTGGTCGCCGTGCGCGCCGCGCCCCAGGCGGTGTTGCGCGTGACGGCGGCCACGCCGCTGGGCCTGCTGCGTGCGGCCTACCACCTGGGCAACCGACATATCCCGGTGGAGGTCACGCCCACGCACCTGCACCTGGAAAACGACCCCGTGCTGCACGACATGCTGCTGCGCCTGGGCGCGCAGGTGGCCCTGGTGGATGCGCCCTTCGAGCCCGAGGCCGGCGCCTATGGCGGCGGCCACCGCCACGGCCATGACGCCAGCTTTGCCGAGGACCAGGCGCTGGCGCAGAGCGTGTATGCGCTGCATGACCATGGGCACGCACACGGCCATCCACACGACCATTCCCACGATCATTCCCACGGGCATGAACATGGCCACGATCACAGCCATGACCATGACCACAAAGGCTGCTGCGGACACGGGCACAGCCATCCGCATGGCTGACCTGTCGATACAGGGGCTGTGCGCCCTGCTGCACCTGGCATCGCCCCAGCTGCCCGTGGGCGGCTTCAGCTATTCGCAGGGGCTGGAGGCCGCCATCGAGCACGGCCTGGTCACGGACGCTGGCACGGCGCGCACCTGGATTGCCGATGCGCTGGCCCACGGCTTTGCACGCTGCGAGGCGCCGCTGTGGCTGCTGCTGCGCCGGGCCTGGAGCGCAGGCGACGAGGGGGCGGTGCGCGAATGGAACCAGTGGTTCATCGCCAGCCGCGACAGCCGCGAGGCCCGTGCCGAGACGCTGCAGATGGGCTGGTCGCTGCACAGCCTGCTGCGCTCCGTGCCCTGGGGCGGCGAGGCCTTTGCGCCCCGCATCGCACAACTGGGCGCCCTTGTGGAGGGGCCGGGCCTGGCCTATCCCACGGCCTTTGCCTGTGCCTGCGCCGCCGTGGATGCAGACGAGGACCATGCCCTGCTGGCCTATGGCTTTGCCTGGCTGGAGAACCAGGTGGCCGCCGCCATCAAGGCCGTGCCGCTGGGCCAGGTGGCGGGCCAGAGCCTGCTGCTGGCCCTGCATCCGCTGCTGGAGCAGGCCGTGGGCGAGGCACGCCGCCGCGCCAGCGAGGCGCCGCCCCGGCTGGACACCATGCTGCCCCAATGGAGCGTGCTGCAGGCGCGGCACGAACACCAGTATTCCCGGCTCTTCCGGTCCTGATCACTCACCCCAAGTCCACCATGAACACCCGCACCAAGAAACTCCCCCCGCTGCGCGTCGGCATCGGCGGCCCGGTCGGCTCCGGCAAGACCACGCTGCTGGAGATGCTGTGCAAGGCCATGCGCGCCCACTACGACCTGGTGGTCATCACCAACGACATCTACACCAAGGAAGACCAGCGCCTGCTGACGGTGGCCGAGGCCCTGCCGCCGGAACGCATCATGGGCGTGGAGACCGGCGGCTGCCCGCACACGGCCATCCGCGAGGACGCCTCCATCAACCTTGAAGCCGTGGACCGCATGCTGCGCCAGTTCCCCGAGGCGGACATCGTCTTCATCGAAAGCGGGGGCGACAACCTGGCCGCCACCTTCAGCCCCGAGCTGTCGGACCTGACCATCTACGTGATCGACGTGGCCGGCGGCGAGAAGATTCCGCGCAAGGGCGGCCCCGGCATCACCAAGAGCGATCTGCTGGTGGTCAACAAGACCGACCTGGCGCCCTACGTGGGCGCCAACCTGTCCATCATGGAAGCCGACACGCAGCGCATGCGCGCCCACAAGCCCTATGTGATGGGCAGCGTGAAAAGCGGCAAGGGCCTGCGCGAGGTGATCGACTTCATCACCGGGCGCGGCCTGCTGCCGCCCATGCCCGCGCAGGGCTGAGAAAACAGGGCCTGCCCGCCAGCCGGGAAGTGCAGGCCTACTGCGCCGGCCCCGTGGTCTTGGCCTTGGCCCGTGGCAGGGTGGCTGCGCTGCTGGAGGACACCAGCGGGTTGCCGGTGGAGGTGGCCGCGCCATCCGTCTGGCGCCATGCCGAGGGCTTGGGCGCCACCACGGGCTGCGGTGCGGCGGCAGCACGGCTGCGGTTCCAGGCCGGCAGCAGCACGCGGCGCACAAAGCCCATGTCCAGCACCAGCCACAGCAGTACAGGCGCCAGCGTGGGCACCATTAGGCCCCCCATCTGGTAGCCGTAGACAATGGCATTGAGCTGCCATCCCTGGAGACCCAGCACATTGAGGTCCAGCTTGGCGGCCAGGCACAACTGCATCAACACCTGCGTGACCACGCTGAAGGTCTGCAGCGGCAGCAGCGCCACATAGCCCACCAGGATGCGCCACCACCGGCCCGGACCCCAGGCCGCCAGCAGCATGGCCACCAGCACCGGCAGGCCGTAGCCGTAGCGGGCGGGATCGACCTCGACGATGGCCTCGGCGCGGCGCCAGCCGGTCTGCTCGTTGGAGACCTGGACCGAGGAATTGACGACCAGGCTGCGGGGCGTCTCCAGGTCCACGCGCTGCACCCAGCCGTTGGCGGCGTTCTCCAGCACCCACTTGCTCATGCCGGACACCGGCACGGCCAGCCAGCCGGCCGCCAGCGTCCAGGCCAGGGTCAGCACCACGATGCCGCCCATGGCCAGGGCCGCGAAGCGCGAGATGGGATTGCGTCCGATCATGGCCTGCTCCTCAGGCGGCCACGGCGGCGGAAGCTGCAGCGGCGGGCGGCAGCGGCGGCTGGCCGCCATCATCCTGCGACGGCGCCTTGCGGCCGCTCCAGCGCACCCACAGCAGCCAGAACACCAGCACGTCCAGCATGATCAGCGCCTGCCAGAGGTACTCGTGCGCGAAGTTGAAGGCCGTGGTGCTCCACTGGCCCAGGTAGAACAGGCTGATGACGCGCAGCACATTGATGGCCTGCACGGCCACGAAGCCGGCCAGCAGGCCCACCAGCTTCTGGCGCCATGACGAGGGGAAGGCCATCACGGCGGCAAACAGCACGATGTAGGCCTCCAGGCCGTTGCAGCCGGCCTCGATGGAGACGCCAAAGCCCGTGGCCGTGTTCCACAGCACCTTGCCCGTGGCCGAGGCCGTGCTGTCGAACCAGGTCACCAGCGAGGCGCAGATGTGCGCCAGGAACGCCGTCCAGGGCAGCACGATGTGCTGCTGCACCCAACTGAGCAGGTTCAGCCCGAACATCGTCAGCTGGATGGCCAGAAAGATCAGAAAGAAGCGCAGCATGGCAGGTCTTGGAGTGTTGGTTGCCGGGCTTGCGACCTGGCAGTTGCGAAACAGTGTCCCTCTATAGGCTCGCATTATCTTCGGACCGCTCAAAGACGACAAAGGCCGGTGCGTGAATCACGCCACCGGCCCTTGCCGTCACGGGCGCATCACCGACGCTCGCGCCTGCGCATGGTCCCCAGCGCCATCAGTGCCAGCAGGGACGACATCAGCATCAGGCCCCACTGCGACAGCGTGGGAATGCTGGCCGTGGTGTCCGGGCCCGGCTTGAGCGGCGTGGTGGTCGTGCCCTTGTCGTTGTCGGGATTGCCGTCACCGGGCACCGAGACCGTGGCCGAGTTGACCAGCGGGCGGGCGCCCTTGTAGGGCTTGTCCAGCTTTGTCTCCAGCGTGAAGACCGCCGTGCCGCCCTGGGCCAGCTGCGGCACGCTGCAGGTCACGGTGCGCGTGCCGCTGGCGTAGCTGCAGCCTGCCGAGGCAGAGACGAACTCCAGCCCGGCGGGCAGCACGTCGGTCACCGAGCCGCCCGCGGGCGACTGCGGATCGCGGCCGTAGTTGGTGACGGTCAGCGTGTAGCTGGCCGTGTCGCCATCGTCCAGCGGGCCGGCGGGGCCCTGCTTGCCGATCCCCAGGTCCACGGCATTGCCCTGGCGGCTGGTGGAGGTCCGGTCGGTGGTGGTGTTGTTGACGATCACATCGCCGCCATTGCTCAGCCATTCCGTCTCGAAGGGCTTGACCGAGGCCTCGTGGTAGATGGTGCCGCCCGATGCCTTGTCGGGCAGGGTCTGTGCGCGCATCTTGAACTTGATGGTCATGCTCTGGCCCGGCGCCAGCGCAGGGATGGTGCACTGCAGCGGCCCGCTGGTCGCGTTCAGCGCCGGCTGCACGCCGCACCAGGATGCGGAGGCGCCGGGAATGCCGGCCAGCGCCAGGCCGTTCTGGTAGCTGAAGGTGGCCGTGGAGCCCGATGCGGGGAACTTGTCGGTCACGACCACCTGGGTGGCGTAGGAGGGGCCGGAGTTGGTCACCGTGATGGTGTATTCGGTGTCCTCACCCAGCACCAGGCCGTCCGCCGTGTGGCGCATGCTGATGTTCACATCCAGCTCGGCACGCTTGAGCCGGGCCTTGGCCTCGGCCTGGTTGTTGGCCTTGGTCAGTTCCTCGGTGGCGGTGTCCACGGCGACCGTGTTGAGGATCTCCGTGTCGGCCGCCAGATCGCCGCGCGAGCGCATCTTGTAGCTCACGGTGTACTGCGCGCCTGTGGGCAGCGGATTGGTCCAGGCGCACTCCAGCGTTCCTCCCTGCACGCCATCGGTGGCAGCCGGAGTACAGGTGCCGCCGCCGGAGACCGTGGGCGTGCCGATGAAGATGGCGTCTGCAGGCAGCACGTCCTTGAGCGTGACATTGGCGGCCGACGAGGGGCCGTAGTTGGGCACCGTGACCGTATAGGTCAGCGGCTCGCCCGCAGCCGCCACCTTGGGCGAGACCTGCTTTTGCGCGGCGATTTCCGCGATGGCCTGCACGGTGATGCTGGCCGTCGAGGAATCGTTGCCGGGATCGGCATCATGGATGTCCAGCGACTGGGCCGAGGCCGCGTTGGCATAGGTGCCGGTGGTGGCGCGCTTGGGGCGGATCTTGACCTCGATCACCACCTCGGCCTCCGGGGCCATGGAGGAGATGTCGCAGGTCAGATCGCGCGTCTCGCTGTTGACGCCGCCCGAAGGGGTGCCGCAGCTGGCGTTGGCGCCGGAGACGATGCGGCTGGAGACAAAGCCGCCGCCCGGGTATGCGTAGGGCACGGGGTTGCCGGCCTCGTCCACCGGGTTGCCGCCCACGATACGCACGCCGTCAATTTGCTTGACCAGGGACTGCAGCGCGTCGCGCACGCGGACATTCGTCACCGTCGTGCTGGCCGAGTGGTTCTTCACCACCAGCTGGTAGGTGACCTCTTCACCGCTCTTGATGGAGGCCGGCGGCACAGGGCTGACCACGCTCTTGACGATGCCCACATCCACCTTGTCGGCAGACACGGTGACGGTCGCGGAGGTGGTGGCCGACGCATTGTCCCGGCCGATCACGCCCGCCGAGGCGTTATTGGTGAAGTCCAGATGGCCCGAAGCCAGCGTGACCTTGGCCCTGACCTTGATCTGGCGGCTGGCGCCCACGGCCAGGCCCGCTATCGAGGTGCAGCTCAGGGTGGAGCAGGTCCAGTCCCCCGCGCCGGTGCCCGCACCGGACATGCTGACGATGGCCATGCGGCCGTCTGCGGGGTTGTCGGTCACGGTGATCTGCTGATTCGGCAGCACGGGCATGGGGCCGGTGTTGGTCACAGTGATCGTGTACTCGAACTCCTGGCCTGCCAGCACCGGGCGGCCAGGGCCTGCCTTGGCCAGCCTCAGCCGCGCATCGTTGCTGAAGTCCACGGCCGCGCTGGCCGTGTTGTTGGTCGTATTGGGCTCGTTGAGGCCGGGTGCCACACCGATCACGCCCTGGTTCACCAGCTGCGTGCCAGGTGTCCCACCCGCAGCCACGCTGGCCTTGAAGCGGATGGCCTGCATGTTGGCGTAGCCGGCCACCGGGTACTCGCCCGCATGGGTGCAGGTGATGGTGCCGCTGTTGTGGCCGCAGTTCCAGGGCGCCGTGCTGCCGTCGAAGCCCGTGAAGGTCACGCCGGCCGGCAACGTGTCGGTGATGGTGAGATCGCGCGGCACGAGCGAGCCGCCTTCGCGGCGCGGCTGCAGCGTGTAGGTGACCTCGGTCGCCTGCAGCGCATCCAGCACCGTGGGCGCCACCTGCTTGCGCAGCGAGACATCCACGAACTCGCTGCCGCTGGAGACCACGGCGGCGCTGGCGGTGTTGTTGCCGGACTGGCCGTCCGGCATCTCCGTGCTGGCGTCCTTGTAGCCCTTGACGCTGGCAGCGCCGGCAATGGTGCCGCTCATGTTGGCGATGGCCGGCACGGTGATGGCTGGCAGCACGGCGCCCGGCAGCACGGGGCCGCTGCGCGTGCAGCTGAGCTCGCCCGATATCAGCGGATAGCCCGAGGCCGGCGTGCAGCTCCAGCCGCTGCCTGAGGGCACGCCCGTGACCACGGCGCCGTTGGGCACGGGGAAACGCACCACGGTACGGCCACCGGCGGGCACCTCGGACGGGCCCTTGTTCTGCACGTCGATGGTGTACTGGAAGGCGCCGCCGTTGGCGACGCTGGCGGGAGCCGCCATCGCGATGGCCAGATCGGCGGCCTCGGTGGTGGTGAAGTTGCGGTCCAGCTGCGTGTTGTTCTGGTCGTTGTCGTAGTCGGGCGAGGCCATGCGCGCGCTGGCCACGGCGCGCCAGTTGGTGCCGACGGTCGGCAGGATGACCTCGAAGCCCACGGACTTGAAGCCATCGGCGGGCGCCAGGTTGCCGATGTTGCAGACCAGCGTGTTGTTGCCTGCGGTGAGCACCGTACCGGCCGCGGGTGCCGTGCAGGTGATGCCGCCCGGGCTGCTGCTGTAGCCCTGGAACACGGCGCCCACGGGCAGCACCTCGGTCAGGGTGACGCCTACGGCGTCGGGACCGATGTTGTTGTGCCTGACCTTGGCCACATAGGTGAAGGTGCCGCCGGCAGGGCCTGCCGATGCGTCCTGTCCGTCATAGAGACCGTCCTGGTTGACCAGGATGTCGGTGTCGGCCGGCGCCGCCACGGCAGCCGCTGTTGCCAGCAAGCCGCCGGACAGCAGCGCACGCGCCAGCCAGCCCTTTCTCGTGAAAGCCATACAAACCTCTCTTTTGCTTCGTTGACAGCGCCGAATGCCGCAGGCACGGACGCACGAGGTGCCCGGCTGGAACAGCTCTGTCAGAAAGCCGACTACCGGACGCACCAAAAGGAGGCATGATGGTTCTTTATTACCAAAAGTAAATATGATCTGGAATTTTTAACAAAAGTGAGTATTTAGAAGTATTTGTGAGTTTTTCGTGAGTCGACCTTTTCCGGTCGGTTTTCCTCACGGAACGCAGACGTGAAAAAGCCGGTGGCAGCTTGGCTGGCACCGGCTTGCAATGCTGATCTGCCGCGCGCTGGCGCGACAGTGAGCAGGCACTGAGGCCTAGGGAATGCGGCGGGGCAATCCTTGTGAGGAACTCACGCCAGCAGCGCGTTCACGCGCCTGACGTAGGCGGCCGGGTCTTCGGGCATGCCGCCTTCGGCCAACACGGCCTGGTCGAACAGGATGTTGGCCAGGTCATGGAAATGCACCGAACCGTCCAGCTTCTTGACCAGCGGATGCTCGGGATTGACCTCCAGCACGGGGCGGGCGTCCGGCGCCTGCTGGCCGGCCTGCTTGAGCAGGCGCGCCAGTTGCAGGCTCATGCCGCCGTCCTGCACCACCAGGCAGGCGGGCGAGTCCACCAGGCGCGTGGTCACGCGCACGTCCTCGGCCTTGTCCTTGAGCGCTTCCTTGAGCTTGGCCAGCAGGGGCTTGAAGGTCTCGGCAGCTTCCTCGGCGGCCTTCTTTTCCTCTTCGTCCTGCAGCTTGCCCAGGTCCACGGCGCCCTTGGCCACGGACTGCAGCGGCGTGCCGTCGAATTCGGTCAGGTAGCCCATGGCCCATTCGTCCACGCGGTCGGCCATCAGCAGCACTTCGATGCCCTTCTTGCGGAAGACTTCGAGCTGCGGGCTGTTGCGTGCGGCGGTCAGGGAGTCGGCCGTGATGTAGTAGATCGCGTCCTGGCCTTCCTTCATGCGGGCCTTGTAGTCGGCCAGCGAGACGATGGCCTCGTCCTGGCTGGTGGAGGAAAAGCGCAGCAGCTTGGCGATGCGTTCCTTGTTGGCAAAGTCCTCGCCCAGGCCTTCCTTGAGCACGGGACCGAACTCGGCGTAGAACTGGCTGTACTTGCCTTCCTTGGCCTTGTCCTCTTCACTGACCACGTCGGTGACGCCGTCGGCCGCCGCGTCAGCGGCAGCGTCGTGGCGATCGTGCTTGGCCAGGTCTTCCAGCATGGACAGCACGCGCTTGGTCGAGCCGTCGCGGATCAGGCGCACGTCGCGGCTTTCCTGCAGCAGCTCGCGGCTGACGTTCAGCGGCAGGTCGGCCGAGTCGATCACGCCCTTGACGAAGCGCAGGTAGCCGGGCATCAGCGCCTCGGCGTCATCCATGATGAAGACGCGCTTGACGTAGAGCTTGACGCCGGCCTTCTTGTCGCGGTTGTAGAGGTCGAACGGCGCCTTGGCCGGGATGAACAGCAGCTGCGTGTACTCGGTGTTGCCCTCGACGCGGTTGTGGCTCCAGGTCAGCGGGTTCTCGAAGTCGTGGCTGATGGCCTTGTAGAAGTCCTGGTACTGCTCGGCCGTGATGTCCTTCTTGGGACGCGTCCACAGCGCGCTGGCCTTGTTGATGGTCTCCCACTCGCCCGTCTTCTCCATGGTGCCGGGCTGGTCGTTCTCGCCGTCCTTCCACTCCTCTTTTTCCATGAGGATGGGCAGGCTGATGTGGTCGGAGTATTTGCCGATGACCTGCTTGATCTTCCAGGCGTTGAGGAACTCCTCGGCCTCGGGGCGCAGGTGCAGCGTGATGCTGGTGCCGCGCTGGGGGCGCTCGATCTGCTCGACCTCGAACTCGCCCGTGCCGCCGCTGGTCCAGCGCACGCCTTCGGAGGCCGGCAGGCCCGCGCGGCGTGTTTCCACGGTGATCTTGTCGGCCACGATGTAGCCCGAGTAAAAGCCCACGCCGAACTGGCCGATCAGCTGCGAGTCCGACTTCTGGTCGCCCGACAGCTTGTCCATGAAGGCCTTGGTGCCGCTCTTGGCGATGGTGCCCAGGTTGTCGATGGCTTCCTGCTCGCTCATGCCGATGCCGGTGTCGGCAATGGTCAGCGTCTTGGCAGCGGCGTCGAAGGACACGCGCACTTCCAGGTTGGGCTGGTCCTCATAGAGGGAGGCATCGTTCAGCGCCTCGAAGCGCAGCTTGTCGCAGGCGTCGGAGGCGTTGGAGACCAGCTCGCGCAGGAAGATCTCGGGGTTGGAGTACAGCGAATGCGTGACCAGGTGCAGCAGTTGTGCAACTTCGGCCTGAAAAGAATGGGTTTGCTTGCTCATGCAGACAGTGTCCTATGTCCTATGGGTTCACAACAGGGAAAAAATCAGCCCTCATCTCGGGCCGGCGAGCGCATTATCAAGACCCCGCCGCCCCTGTGGCGACGCAGGCTCTGGACGATTGTTCACTTTTTCGCCCTCACGGCGGGGCCGGCGCAGGGCTATAACTGCGCCACTTTCCGCTGTGCGGCGGACGGTGCGCGCAGGGCCCGGGCGCAATGGCGGGCCTGCTTCAGGAGATTTTCCATGCACAGCTCTGTTCAAAAATGGTCCGCAGAATTCCTCGGAACCCTGTGGCTGACCCTGGGCGGCTGCGGTGCGGCCGTGCTGGCCGCCGCCTTCCCGCAGGTGGGCATCGGCCTGGTCGGCGTCTCGCTGGCCTTCGGCCTGACGGTGCTCACGGGCGCCTATGCCTTCGGGCCCATCTCGGGCGGGCACTTCAACCCGGCCGTCTCCGTGGGCCTGGCCATGGGCGGGCGCTTTGCCTGGAGCGAACTGCCGGGCTATGTCGTGTCCCAGGTGCTGGGCGCCATCACGGGCGCAGGCATTCTCTACGTGATCGCCACGGGCAAGGCCGGTGCCGACATCGGCGGCTTTGCCACCAACGGCTTCGGCACGCATTCGCCGGGCGGCTACGGCATGACGGCAGCCCTGGTCACCGAGGTGGTGATGACGGCCTTCTTCATCCTGGTCATCCTGGGCGCCACGGCCAAGCGCGCGGCAGCCGGCTTTGGCGGGCTGGCCATCGGCCTGTGCCTGACGCTGATCCACCTGATCTCGATTCCCGTGACCAATACCTCGGTCAATCCCGCGCGCAGCACGGGCCCGGCCCTGTTCGGTCCCGAGATCGCCATCTCGCAACTGTGGCTGTTCTGGGTGGCCCCCATCGTGGGTGCGCTGATCGGCGCCGTGATCTACAAGGCCCTGCTGGCCAACCCGGCCAACGAATAAGGCCAGGGACGGGCGCGGCAGGCGCCCCGCAGAAGACTCAAGCGGCTGGCGACAGCCGCTTTTTTCATTGAATCTTTGGTGAAACACGGTTTTCGTTTGTTGCATGGCGGCAACGCGAAGGACTTTCACCCGGCACAAACCGGCCAACTTTACGAAGCAGAAACCGAACACTAGTGATTCGCAATAACAATCCGCGGGCTTTCATCGGAGTGAACATGAGCAAAATCCAACAAATCCTCCCCCCCGCGAACCTCACCCAGCTGGCCCTTGCCACTGCCCTGTGCCTTGCTGGCACCCCGGCCTTCGCACAGACCAGCACCACGCTGGGCACCGTGAACGTGACGTCTTCGACCGAAGCGCCCGTCAAGACCGACAACGCCTCCTCGGCCAAGTTCACGGCCCCGCTGGTGGACACGCCTAAGACGGTGCAGGTCATCAACGAGGAAATCATCAAGCAGACCGGCGCGACCAGCCTGCAGGAAGCCCTGCGGTCCACGCCCGGCATCACCTTCGGCAACGGCGAAGGCGGCAACCCCTCGGGTGACCAGCCCTTCATCCGCGGCATGGATGCCCAGGCCAGCACCTTCGTGGACGGCATGCGCGACATTGCGGCCGGCACGCGCGAGGTGTTCAACCTGGAAGCGGTGGAAGTCATCAAGGGCGCCGATTCGGCCTATGCAGGCCGTGGCGGCGCGGGCGGCTCCATCAACCTGGTGACCAAGAAGGCCAGGAACGAGAACTTCATCAGCGGCGACGTGGGCCTGGGCACGGACAGCTACCGGCGCGCCACCATCGACGCCAACCGCGTGCTGGGCGAAGGCGTGGGCCTGCGCCTGAACGCCATGGTGCACGACGCCGACGTTCCCGGCCGCAGCGGCCCCGAGAACAAGCGCTGGGGCATTGCCCCCACGGTGACCTTCGGCATGGGCACGCCCACGGAGGTCTCGCTGTCCTGGCAGCACCTGCAGACCGACAACATTCCCGATGGCGGCGTGCCCTACCTGTACAGCAGCACGGCTGCGGCCGGCCTGCGCGGCGGCAGCGTGGTGCGTCCCACCTACGGCAACAACCGCGACAACTGGTACGGCCTGACCAGCCGCGACTACGAAAAGGAAAAGAGCGACCTGTTCACGGCCACCGTGGAGCACAAGTTCACCGACACCCAGAAGTTCCGCAACAGCCTGCGCTACAGCAAGACCGAACAGGACTACCTGTGGACCCAGCCCGACGACAGCAAGGGCAATGTCGTCAATGGCTACGTGTTCCGCCGTGGCAATGCCCGCGTGGCCGACATCAAGACGCTGCAGAACCTCTCGGAATTCACGGGCAAGGCCCAGACCGGCAGCGTGGGCCACAGCTACTCGTTCGGTCTGGAACTGTCCAAGGAGAAGGCAGAATCCCGCACGGCTGCCGTACAGACCACCAACACCACCTGCACGGCCGCCAGCCTGTGGTGCGCCTCGCTGAACAACCCCGACAGCAGCCCGCTGTGGAACCTGCCCGTGACGCTGGGCGACCCCAGCCACAACCAGATCGACACCGTGGCGCTGTACGGCTTCGACACGCTGAAGTTCAACGACCAGTGGTTGCTCAATGCCGGCCTGCGCATGGACCACTACAAGATCAGCTCCTCCGGCCCCGCTGGCCGCAACACGCCCGCCTATGACCTGAGCCGTTCGGACACATTGTTCAACTACCAGCTGGGCCTGGTCTACAAGCCGGCCACCAACGGCAGCATCTACGCCAGCATCGGCACCTCCTCGCGCCCCGGCGGCTCCATGCTGGGCAACGGCAACGAGGACCTGGGCATCTCCACCGACCAGCTGGCCAACCTCGCTCCCGAGAAGACCCGCTCGCTCGAGCTGGGCACCAAGTGGGACCTGATGGAAAAGCGCCTGGCGCTGACCGCCGCGCTGTTCCGCAACGACGTGACCAATGCGCGCATCACCGAAAACGGTGTCACCTACATGGGCGGCAACAAGGTGGTCAACGGCGTGGAACTGGGCTTCACGGGCAGCGTGCTGCCGGGCCTGAGCGTCTTCGGCGGCTACACCTACATGGACAGCGAGCAGAAGAACGCAGGCGCGGGCAGCGTGGCCAATGGCCAGCCCTTCCCCAACACGCCCAAGCACAGCTTCAGCCTGTGGACCAGCTACAAGCCCATGGCAAAGCTGACCTTGGGCCTGGGCATCTACGCCCAGAGCAGCGTGAACCAGAGCTACATCCTGTCCACGGTGGATGGCGGCATCGTCACCAAGGGCGCCAGCGGCTATGCGCGCTACGACGCCATGGTGGCCTACCAGATCGACCGCAACCTGACCGTGCAGCTGAACCTGTACAACCTGGGCGACAAGGTTTACTACAGCGGCATCCGCTCGCCCCACTACGCGACCATGGCCGCAGGCCGCTCGGCCGTGGCCTCGCTCAAGTGGACGTACTGATCTGCTGATCGCCCCGGGCGACCGCGCAGCGGCTTGACGCTGCGCAGATCACCGCAAAGCCCCGCAGGCCATCGCCGCCTGCGGGGCTTTTTTGCGGGACACTCGCTGATTCCCCCTGAGGACCGCCTGCCATGATGCTCCGCATACCCGCCCTGCTCAGCCCCGACGAAGTGCGCCAGTGCCGCCAGGCGCTGGAGCAGGCCCCGTGGCAGGACGGCCGCGCCACGGCCGGCCCTCTGGCGGCCCAGGTCAAGGCCAACCTGCAGCTGCCGCTGGACAGCCAGGCCGGCCAGGCGATAGGCAATCTCATCCTCGACAAGCTGGGGGCCAGCGCGCTGTTCATGTCGGCCACGCTGCCGCTGAAGGTGCTGCCGCCGCGCTTCAACCGCTACGAGGGCGGCGGCACCTACGGCAACCATATAGACAACGCCATCTTCACCATCCCCGGCACGGCCATCAAGGTGCGCAGCGATGTCTCCACCACCGTGTTCTTCAGCGAGCCCGATGAGTACGAAGGCGGCGAGCTGATCGTGGAGGACACCTTCGGCCACCAGAGCGTGAAGCTGGCCGCAGGCGACGCCATCGTCTACCCCGGCACCAGCCTGCACCGCGTCAACCCCGTCACGCGCGGCACGCGCTACGCCAGCTTCTTCTGGACGCACAGCCTCGTGGCCTCGGACGAGAAGCGCCGCATCCTGTTCGACCTGGACCAGCAGATCCAGCAATTGACGGTGCGCCACCCGGGCGACCCCGCGCTTTCCGCGCTGTCCGGCACGTACCACAACCTGTTGCGGATGTGGTCGCAGGCCTGACGACAGAGCGGTCCGGGAGCCGCATCAGAACCTGTACCGCGCAGTCAGCAGCACATTGCGCGGATCGTCATACACGCCCGTGCCATAGGAGCCCAGGCCCGGCATATAGGTCTTGTCGAACAGGTTGTTGACGTTCAGCGTCACCGACCACTGGCGGTCCACGTCGTAGCGCGCCATCAGGCCGACCAGCGCATAGGCGCGCTGGTCGGCGCGTGCATAGGGGGCGGAGGATTGCTGGTAGTAGGTCAGGCTCTGCCAGGCCAGCGACCCGCCCACGGTCCACTGCGGGTTGAGACGGTAGCTGGTGCTGAGCTTGAACAGGTGGCGCGGCTGGTTGGTGTTGACGGCGCTGAGGATCACATCGGGCTGGGCCGGCGCGCGCGAGGTACGGTAGGTGTAGCCGCCGTAGATATTCCAGGCCGGCGTGATGCTGCCCGACACTTCCATCTCCACGCCCTTGCTGGTCACGCCGTCGATGGCCGCATAGACCTCTTCCCCGGTTTCCGGATTGGCGCTGACGTACTGCGCGGCATTGCGCTGCTGGATGTGGAACAGCGCCAGCGAGGCGTTGAGCCGGCCGTCCAGGAACTCGCCCTTCACGCCCACTTCGCGGCTGCGGCCGGTGAGCGGCGGCAGCGGGCTGCCGGCAGCGTCCTTGTAGTAGGTCTGCGGATTGAAGATGTCGGTCTGGCTGGCGTACAGCGACAGCTGGCGGCTCAGGTCATAGACCAAGCCTGCATAGGGCACGGTCTTGTGCGCCACGCGCAGCGCGTTGTTCACGCCGTAGCTGCCGTCCAGGCCCGTGGTGTCGTCCAGCATGTCGTACCAGCTCACGCGCGCGCCCAGGATCACGGACAGCTCGTCCGTGGGCCGCAGGCGCGCGGCGCCGAAGACGCCCTTTTCCACGATGCGCGTCATGCGGTGGTCGCGCAGCTGGAAATCGGGCCGGGGCACCTGGCCGTCCCACTCGAAGTAGTTGCCCACGGGGCCGTAGGCGTTGGTGTAGCCGGGTGCATGGCGGCGCTGGCGCGACCAGCTGGCGCCGAACGACAGCTCGTGCTCGCGCCCGAACAGCTGCAACGGCCCGGACAGCGCCGCATTCACGGCCTGCGTGGTGGCATCGGTGGGAATCTTGTTGGACAGCATGTTGATGCCCAGGCCGCTGACCGGGTCCACCATGCCGTGGGCGGCCACGCCGACCTCCACGTCGCGCGACTGGCGCAGCCGGCTGGCCGACAGGTCCGCCTTCCAGCCATTGCCGAAGCTGTGCTTGAGTTCGGCAAACAGGTTGGTGCTGTCGTTGTCCCAGTACGACCAGCGCGCGGCCGGGTTCAGCGAGGTGGGGAAATGCGTGCGGCTGCCATCCTTGAAGAACAGCGGGATGTGGCCGAAGCTGGCCCCGTTGGCGCGCGTCTGCATGTGGTCAATGCCCAGGCTGGCCACCGTGCTGGGACCCAGGTCGGCCTCGATGATGCCGTACAGGCTGCGCACGTTGCGGCTGTAGTCGTCCACATGGGACTTGGCGTTCTGCGCCACGGCCACTACGCGGGCGCGCACGCGGCCGTCCTCTGTCAGGGGAGCGGAGATGTCGCCCACGCCGCGCAACCGGTCATGGCTGCCGATGGCCGCCTCGGCCGAGGCCTGGAAGGTCTTGGTGGGCCGCTTGCGCACCAGGTTGACCACGGCCGACGGATAGCCCGCGCCCGTGAGCAGGCCGGTCGCTCCCTTGACCACTTCCACGCGGTCATAGATGGCGCTGTCGGCCAGCGAGGTGGTGTACTGGTTGGCCGAGTCCATGGTGTTGGGCACGCCGTCGAACTGGAAATTCTCGATGGCATAGCCGCGCGAGTAGAAGGTGGTGCGCTCGCTGTCGTTGCGGCCCACGGTGATGCCGGGCGTCTTCTCCAGCACCTCCGGCAGGCTGGTCAGGCCCTGGTCGTCCATGAGCTGGCGCGTGACCACGCTGACGGACTGCGGCGTCTCGCGCTGCGACAGGCCCAGCCGTGTGGCCGTGCTGGACTGGCGCGTGGCGTAGGAGCCCGTGCCTTCGGAGACCGCGCTGCGCTCGGCAGCGGCCGTCACGTTGACCGTGGCCAGCGTGGCGCCTACAGCGGCAGCGGGCACCACCTGCTCCACCCGCCGCAGCGCATAGGCGCCGCTGGCCTGGGGCACGGCCTGCCAGGCGGTGCCGGCCAGCAGGGCCTCGAAGGCGCCCTCCACCGTATAGCTGCCGCGCAGGCCCGCGCTGCGCTGTCCGGCTGTCTGATCGGCCGTGAAGATCAGGGCCACGCCGGCCTGGGCGGCCGTGCTGCGCAAGGCGGCATCCAGCGGGCCGGCAGCGACGTCATAGCTGCGCTGGGCCTGGGCCAGCACGGCGGCGGGCATGAGCGCGATGGCCAGCGCCAGCGCGGGGCGGGGCATGAAAAGGGGTTGCATGGTCCTGGGTTCTCCCTGTGTTCCGATGTCGAAAATCAAAGCTCTCGGAAGCAAGGAAGCGCGGCGCGGGAAATCGGGTCACCCCCGGCGCAAAAAATGCGAAAAAGAAGAAAGAGCCTCAGCCGCGCGCCTGCGCAGGCTCCACCACCACCCACCAGCGCGTGCGCCAGCGCAGCTGCACGGGCAGCGCTCCGGGCAGCATGGCCAGCACGGCGTCCGTGCCATCGATGCCGCCTTCGTCCAGCGGGAACACGCCCGAGAACCGCAGCCCGGCCACGGCCGGATCGGCATGCAGCCAGCCGGGGCGGTAGCGGTTGAGTTCGGCCAGGAAGTCGTCCAGGCGCTGGTTGTCCACCCACAATTGGCCCCGGCTCCAGGCGTCGTCCGCAGGGCCGGCCGGCTGCACCGTACCCCAGCCGGTGCGCGTGAAGTCCATGGCCTCGCCCGCCTGCAGACGCAGTGCGGATGCGCCTGTACCGGCCGTGCGCAGTTCCACGGCGCGCTCGAACACCGCCACGTGCGCACCTGCATGGCTGCTGCGCACCATGAAGCGCGTGCCCAGGGCGCGCACGCGGCCGTGGGCGGTCTCCACCACAAAGGGCAGATCGCCCAACGTTCCTGCGGGATGGCCGGTGGTGAACAGCGCCTCGCCGGCCAGCAGGCGCAGCCGGCGTTCGCTGCCGTCGAACTGCAAGGCCACGGCGCTGCCGGGGCCCAGCAGCATGTCCGTGCCGTCGGGCAGGGTCCAGCGGCGGCGCTGCGTGCCCGAGGCGTAGTCGGCCGCCATCTGCTGCCACTGCGGCGTGCGGCTGGCCAGCCAGCCCGCGCCCGCCGCCGTGCCCAGGCCCGCAAACAGGCCCAGCAGGCGCCGCCGCGCAGCCCGGGGAGCGGCGGACAGGCCGCGATAGCCCGCGCCGCCGGCGTTGAGCCCCGTCAGCGCGCCCGTGACGGCCTGCAGATGGGCCCAGGCGCGGCCATGGTCGGCGTCTTCATCGAGCCAGCGCTGCCAACGCGCCCTGTCGGCGGCCGAGGCCTGGCCCGATTGCAGCAGCGCAAACCAGCCGGCCGCCGCTCGCGCCACGCCGGCCGGCAAAGGCCGGCCGAGCGCCTGGGGCGCCTGGATACTGCTGCCGGGTAGCGGCGCGGCGCTGGACAGGCGCCGAGGATCGGAAGGAGGCACCGGCGCCATCAGGACAGCGCCAGCACGAAGCAGCGCTCATAGCCCTGAGCCAGATAGCGCTTGACGCTGGTCATGGACACGCCCAGGCGCGTGGCGATGTCCGCATAGCTCAGGCCTTCGAGGTGGGCCAGCAGGAAGGCCTCGCGCACCTTGGGCGCCAGCGCGTCCAGCGCCTGGTCCACGGCCTGCAGCGATTCGAGGGCGATCAGCCGCTCTTCGGGCGAAGGGGCAAGTTCAGCGGGCAACAGGGCCAGGGTGTCGAGATAGGCGCGCTCCAGCAGCCGGCGCCGGTGCTGGCGGATGACCAGATGGCGGGCCACGGTGGCCAGAAAGGGGCGCGGCTGCTCGATGCGGCCGGCCATGCCCGAGGTGATCACGTTGACGAAAGTGTCGTGCGCGATATCGGAAGCCTCGAACACATTGCCCAGCTTGCGGCGCAGCCAGCCTTGCAGCCAGCCGTGGTGTTCGACATAGAGGGTGTGTACGGGATCGGCCGGTGCGCGCATGAAAAGACGGACGCGCCCCGGACTGGCGTGCCGCAGCGCTGAAGCTCGTTTGAGAATGGTTCGCATTCTAAACACGAGCCGTGCGCTCACTGAAACCGGCGCGGCCCAAGACCAGAGACACCAAGCAAGGGCCGCCCCGCCGCGAGGGTGTCGTCCCCCTCCCCCGCGAAGCGGGTAGAGAGGGGGAAGCGGCGCAAGCCGCTCAGGGGGTGCTAAAAGCCTTCATGTGCACCCAGGTAGCGCCACTGGCCCACAGGCAGGTTGCCCAGCGTCACGCGGCCGATGCGGATGCGCTTGAGGCCCACCACGCGCAGGCCCACCAGTTCGCACATGCGGCGGATCTGGCGCTTCTTGCCTTCGGTCAGCACAAAGCGCAGCTGCTCGGGGTTCTGCCAGTCCACCTTGGCGGGCTTGAGTGCCTCGCCATCGAGCGACAGGCCATGGCACAGGCGTGCCAGCTGTTCGGCCGGGAACACGGATTGCACGTCGATGTCGCGGTCACCGTAGGTCACGCGCACCAGGTACTCCTTGTCCATCTCCGAGTCTTCGCCAATGATCTGGCGCGCCACGCGGCCATCCTGGGTCATGACGAGCAGGCCCACGGAGTCGATGTCCAGCCGGCCGCAGGGAGCCAGGCCCTTGAGCTGCGCGAAGTTGAAGCGCGTGCGGCTGGTGTCCTGGTTCCAGTGGTTCTGGGGCGTGACCAGGACCACGGCGGGCTCGTGGCCGTCCTCGGCCTGGCCGCTGACATAGCCCATGGGCTTGTGGATCAGGATGGTGACCTGCTGGTCCTGGCGCTCGCGCGCCTCGCGCTCGACGGTGATGCGGTCGGCCGCCACCACGTTCTGGCCCATCACGGCGAGTTCGCCATTGACGCGGACCCAACCCTTGTCCACCCACTCGTCGGCCTCGCGGCGCGAGCACAGGCCCATGTCGGCCAGGCGCTTGTTGATGCGCACGCCACCGGGAACCTGCTCCTGCAGCGGCTCGGGAGCACGCTTGACGGGGATTTCGCGGCTGGCGCCACCGTCGGCGGGACGGTAGGTGCGGATGCCGCTGAGCGGACGGTAGGCGGGCTCGGCCTGGGGCGCCTCGTCGCGGCGCGGGCCACGGGCGTCATCACGGCGGGGACCACGGGCGTCGTCGCGGCGCGGTCCGCGCGCATCGTCACGGCGGGGGCCGCGAGCGTCGTCGCGGGGACGGTCGCGGAAACCACCTTCACGCGGGCCGTCACGGGGACCGTCGCGCTGGCCGTCACGCTGGCCATCGCGCGGACGCTCATCGCGCTGGCCATAGGGCCGGTCGCGGCGATCGTCCGGGCGGGGCGGGCGCGGGGGGCGGGCATCGCGCGTATCACGGGCATCGCGCATGTCGCGCTGCTCGCGCGGGGCACGGTTTTCGCCGCCGCCCTGTTCGCGCCAGTCGCCACGCGGCTGGGAACGGTCCAGGTCCTCGGCACGGCCGAAACCGCTGCTGCGCGGGCGCTGGTCACGGGCGTCGTCGCGGGGTGCTGCACCGCGGGCATCGCCTCGGGGTGCCCCACCGCGGGCATCGCCGCGAGGGGGGCCATCACGGCGGTCGGAGCGCTCGTAACGATCATTGCGGCCGCCACGGTCGCCGCCACGTTCATTGCGGTCGTTGCGGTCACTGCGCGGGCCGCCGCGTGCGCCCGCAGATTTGCCCGCGCCACCCGAAGGGCGGCGGGCATCGCCAGCCGGCTCGGCCTGTGGCTTTTCGGGGCGGCGCAGCACAGGGCGCGCGGAGGGCGCTGCCGCCTCGTCGGCGCCGGGCCGGGACGGTTTGGAAGAAGTAGGGGATGACATTAGACCGCCATTGTCGCGCGGCAAGGCCCGCAGCGGCTGCGCCCTGCGGCCAATACGGGCATTGCGCTCGGCTATCGGGCGGCTATCGGGCGGCCTGCGGGCAGGCCGCCAGGGCCCCCTTGCCAGCCCCGCCGCCCGGCCCTGCGCCCCGGCGGGCTCGCCATGTTCCGCACCACACATTCATGCCCCATGCAATGCGCCTGGCGGCCGCACCATCCCGATCGCTGTATCCAGCGCGATATGCACAACCGGATGAATCCTCAATGAAAAATCGACAAGAAGCGAATCACATCGGCAAAACATCTTCAATCCGGCCGATTGGGATCTTCCTATGCACGGCATGCGATATGTAAAAAACTGTATTTTATTTGGGCGATTTCATTCATTGGCGATTGCGAATCAACCCATTGGGCTTGCCATTGCCCATACATCTCCCCATAGAATGGCGCCCGTCCAGAAACGGGGGGCTTTTTCGAGACAACAGCCCTTCGCGCAGCGCCTGCTGCGGTATCCAGACCATCCCGCCCGGACTCCCGCCTCATTCAACAAGGAAAACCATGAGCGATACACCCAACCTATCGAATTCCACTCCATTGAAAGAACAATTCAAGGCGCTGCTTATCACCAAGCCGGACTTGACTGGAATCGAGTGGTCCGATATGGAGACCGCCATCGGCCCGAATGCTGAAAAATACCGGCCACTGTGGGAGCGCATGGTCAGCGGGAAAAAAGGATTTTTCGCATCCATGAGTCCCTGCTGGACCGCCATTCCCTTCATGGGCGTTTCCTGGGCCATTGCGCGCCGCGTCTACGCCTATGCCGTGGTGGCCTTCATCACCCTGTTGATCATCAATCTGCTGATGCCCGGCACGGGCGGCGCCGGGCGCGTGCTCGGCATCGCGGTGGCCATCTCGTTCACGGTCAAGCGCACCTACCTGCAATGGCTGGTCACGCGCATACAGCAGATCAACCAGAGGGGCCTGGTGGGCGCTGCGCGCGAAGAGGCGCTGCGCCAGATCGGCGGCCTGGACCAGAAGAACGGCTGGATCTCCTTCGGCGTGCTGCTGGCCATCGGCATCGTGCTGGCCGCTTTCTGAAGCGCCAGGCCCGCAGATCAGCGGTCCACGGGCAGCCGGTCGCACAGGGCCACCAACTGCGCCAACTGGGGGCCCACATCCCGGATCAGCGTGCGGGCCGGCATGCGCAGGCCCGGCACGGCGCAGTTGAACAGCAGCCGGCGCGACCCGTAGCGGATGCGCGAGGCCGCACCCACGGCGCACACGCCCAGGCCGGAGTCGCCCATGTTGACCGCGAAGCCCCGGGCGGCATAGTGCGCCAGGCTTTCGCTGGCGTTGTCCATGCAGCGCGCATATTCCTCGGGCCGCTGGCTGCGCACGCGGTCCAGGAAGCGCTGAAGTTCCCCGGCATCGAGCTGGGCCAGCCCTGCCCGGCCCATGGCCGTTTCCAGCACGCCGCGCACGGCGCCCACGCCGGGTCGCTTGAGCGTGCCGCCCTCCCAGGCGCAGGTATCCAGATAGACCACATCCAGGTCCATGACCACGCCCACCGACACCGCCCCCTTCACACGGTCGGCCAGCGCCTGCATGGGCAGGCGCAGCGGGCCGAGCAAGGGCGTGTTGATCACATAGGGGTAGCCCAGGGCGACGGCGGCCGGGCCGACGAAGTAGCGGTCCAGCCGCTCGTCATGGTCCAGGTAGCCCATGGTCTGCAGGCTGCGGCACAGCCTGGACACGGTGGGGCGCGGCAGGCCCAGGCGGCGGGCCAGCTCGCTGTTGGCATGCGGGCGCGGGTCGCTGACGAAGCACTGGAGAATCATCAGCCCCTTGGCCAGCGTGCCAGCGAAATACGGGTCCTGCTCGCGGATGCGGCAGACATCCTGCGAGTCCCTGGGTTGGTGGGCAATGGGGGTGTGGGGCACGTGGCGATTGTGCGGACCACGGCCGCAAAGCCGCAACTGCATTTCAATATTTGAAACTGCATTGCAGCCCTGGTGCCCGCGCTTCCTACAGTGCGGCCCATGAGCCAAGCCCCCACCCCCCATCCCGCCGACGCCCGCCTGCAGGCGTTGATTGCAGACATCCGCCATTTCGTGCGCCACCGCTGGCATCCGCTCGAAGAGCAGATCGAGCGCGACGACAGCATTCCGCCCGCCGTGGTCCAGGAGCTGCGCGACAAGGGCTATTTCGGCTGGAGCATTCCCCAGGCCTATGGCGGCCTGGGCCTGGGCACCGAGGAGCTGGTGCGCTGCGCCTTCGAGCTGTCCCAGGCCTCGGTGGCGCTGCGGGCCCGCGTGGGCACCAACACCGGCATTGGCTCGGAAGCCCTGGTGGCCGACGGCACCGAGGCGCAAAAGCAGCGCTGGCTGCCGCGCATGGCGCGCGGCGAGCTCACGGGTTGCCTGGCGCTGACCGAGCCGGACGCGGGCTCGGAGGCGAGCAACATCCAGACCACGGCGCGCCGCGAGGGCAACCACTACGTGCTCAACGGCAGCAAGCGCTTCATCACCAATGCGCCGCTGGCCGATGTCTTTACCGTCATCGCCCGCACCGGCGAAGGCAGCACGGGCAGCGAGGGGCTGACGGCCTTCTTCGTGGAGCGCTCGCCGGGCCTGGTGACAGGCCAGCCCTATCGCAAGATGGGCCAGGCGGGCTCGCCCGTGTCCGACGTGCATTTCCAGGACTGCCGCGTGCCGGCCGACCAGATCATCGGCGGGCGCGAGGGCCAGGGCTTCAAGACCGTGATGAAGGTGCTCAACAAGCAGCGCCTGCACCTGGCAGCGCTGTGCACGGGGCCGGCGATCCGCATGCTGGACCTGGCGCTGGCCCATGTGCGCCAGCGCGAGCAGTTCGGCCAACCGGTGGCGAACTTCCAGCTGGTGCAGGCCATGCTGGCCGACAGCCGCACCGAGATCTTCGCGGCGCAATCCATGATCCTGGAGGCCGCCCGCGCCCGCGACCGGGGCGAGGACGTGGCGCTGTCCGCCTCCATGTGCAAGTACTTCGCCTCCGAGATGTGCGGCCGCGTGGCCGACCGCGCCGTGCAGATGTTCGGCGGCGCAGGCTATGTGGCCGACTTCAGCCCCATCGAGCGCTACTTCCGCGACGTGCGCCTGTTCCGCCTCTACGAAGGCACCAGCCAGATCCACCAGCTCAACATCGCCAAGCTCATGCTGCGCGAGAGCGCCTGACACCGGAGGCCCCCATGACACCCCCCCTCACCTCGAAGCACCTGGCCACCCTGGGCCTGCTGGCCGCGCTGTGTGCCTGCGCGCAGGCTGCCCAGGCGGCTTTTCCCGATCGGCCCGTGCGCGTGATCGTTCCCTTTCCCGCAGGCGGCAGCACCGACCTCGTGGCCCGCGCGCTGTCGGTGGAACTGGGCCAGGCCCTGGGCCAGCCGGTGGTGGTGGAGAACAAACCGGGCGCAGGCAGCCTGGTCGGCTCGGAACTCGTGGCCCGCGCCGCGCCCGATGGCTACACCCTGCTCATGGCAGGCCTGAGCAATGTCTTCCTGCCCCATGTGCACGCCAACCTCAAGTGGAATCCGCTGACCGACTACGAGTACATCGGCCTGGTGGCCGACCTGCCCAACGTCATCGCCGTCAACGCCAAGACCCCCTACCGCACGCTGGCCGAACTGGTGGCGGCCGACAAGGCCAGGCCCGGCACGCTGTCCTTCGGCTCGGCCGGCACGGCCACGCCCTCGCACCTGGTCTGCGAGATGGTCAACCACCGGCTCGGCACGAAGATGCAGCACCTGCCCTACAAGGGCAATGCCCCGGCCGTCAACGACCTCATGGCCGGCCACATCCCGGTGATGTGCAACAACCTGGGCGGCACCCTGCCCTACATGCAGGGCGGGCAGATCCGCATCCTGGCGCAGACCGGCAAGAGCCGCTCGCCCGCAGCGCCCGACATTCCCACCTTTGCCGAGCTGGGCGTGGCCGGGCTGGACACCGGCCTGTGGGTGGGCCTGGCCGCGCCCAAGGGCACGCCGCAGCAGATCGTGGCCACGCTCAACCAGGCGCTGGCCAAGGCCATGGCCTTGCCCGAGACGCGCGACAAGCTGGCGCGCCTGGGTGCCACGCCGCTGCCCACGCAGACGGCGGACTTCCACAAGCGCGTGGCCGAAGACCGCCGCGCCTGGGAGCCCGTGCTGAAGAACGTGGACCTGAAAGGCAACTGATGCAGCGCCAAGGCTATCCGCTGGAGGGTGTGCGCATCCTCGACATGGCCACGGTGCTGGCCGCCCCCTTCTCGGCCACGCTGTGCGGCGACCTGGGCGCCGATGTCGTCAAGCTGGAGCTGCCCGGCGGCGGCGACACGCTGCGCAGCCTGGCCCCCGTGCACGACGGCCACGCCGTGTTCTGGAAAACCGCCAACCGGGGCAAGCAGGGCATCTCGCTGGATGTGCGCAAGGCCGAGGGCCGCACGCTGTTCCTGCGGCTGATCGAGGATTTCGACGTGCTCGTGGAGAACTTCCGCACCGGCACGCTGGACCGCTGGGGGCTGGACCTGGCCACCTTGCATGCCCGCAACCCGCGCCTCATCGTGCTGCGCCTGACGGGCTTCGGCCAGACCGGCCCCTATGCGCGCCGGCCGGGCTTTGCGCGCATCTTCGAGGCCATGAGCGGCTTCGCCCACCTCACGGGCGAGGCGGGCGGCCCGCCCCAGCACATGAACTACCCGCTGGGCGATGCCGTGGCCGGACTGTTCGGCGCCTTCTCCATCGCGGCCGCACTGGCCGAGCGCAACGCGCAGCCGCCGGGCGAACGGCGCGGCGTGGAGATCGACCTGTCGGCCACCGAAGCCATGCTGCGCCTGCTGGATCCGCTGGCGGCCGAGTACCAGCTGGGCGGACAGGCACGCAGCCGCACGGGATCGTGCGCGGGCTACACGGCGCCCTCCAACGTCTACCGCACGCGCGACGGCGCCTGGCTCACCGTGGTCGCCACGGGCGACGCCATCTTCGCGCGCCTGTGCCAGGCCATGGACCGCGCCGACCTGGCCGCCGACCCGCGCTTTGCGGACAACGCCGCGCGCATCCGCCACCTGCAGGCGCTGGATGCGCTGATCGTGCAATGGTGCGCAGGCCTGGACTGCGCCCAGGCCATGGCCGCACTGGCCGCGCACGACATTCCGTTCAGCAAGGTCTGCTCGGCCGAGGACGCGCTGCAGGACCCGCATTTCGTGGAGCGCGGCAGCTTCATCACCCTGCCCGACCCCGACCTGGGCCCCCTCGCCGCCCCCGCGCCCGTGCCACGCTTTACCGGCCGCCAGGCACCTTCGCCCCGCAGCGGCCCGGCCACAGGCCAGGACAATGCACGCATCTATGCGGCGTTGGGGCTGGATGCGCAGCAGCAGGAGAGGCTGCGGCGCGAAGGCGTGATCTGAGGCCGCAAGTGGTTGGCAGTGGGCGGCGTCAGGCCGCCCGCCGCGCCGCCGCAAACAGACCGCTGCGCAGCGCTTCCAGGTCGAGCACGCGCAGGCCGCCGTACTCCACGACGATGGCGTTTTCGCGCTGCAGCACGGACAGCGCCTCGTTGACGCGCTGGCGCGACAGGCCCACCAGGTAGGCCAGTTCCTGCTGGGTGATGCGCAGCACCTCGCCCACGCCCGGGTACAGCAGCGGGTGAAAGAGCGCGGCCAGGCTGCGGGCCACGCGCAGGTCGGGGTTGGTGAGGCGGTCGATTTCGCGGGCCGAGATGAATTGGCCCAGGCGCTCGTTGAGCTGGCTCATGACGAAGCGGTTGAAGCCGATGGAGTGGTCCAGCAGCCAGTGGAAGGTCTCGATCGGCAGGCCACCGACCACGCTGCGGCGTATGGCCTGCACGTTGTAGCGATAGGGCTCGCGCTTGACGGCCGTGCCTTCGCCGAACCAGCCGCCCGGGGGCAGGCCGGCCAGGGTCATGCTGGCGCCATCGGCGCCGTCGGTGTTCATCTTGAGCAGGCCTTCGACCACGCCGAACCAGTAGGTGGGCGCGCGGCCGGTGCGGCAGACATAGTCGCCGGGCTGGGCGTCGCCGACGACCAGCGCCTTCTGGGCCCGTTCGCGCTCGGCGGGCTGGAGTACGGCCAGCCAGGGAATGCCTTCGAGTTCCTCGGGCCGGGGCGCGCGGCGGCGCTGGTGCAGTGACAGTTCTTGGCTCATGGAGTCGCGGCGAGGGTGCGCGGATCAATCATCAAAACCACCCAAGCATTGCCCGAGCCCGGTGGCTGGCGTGAGCGGGATTTCCAGAAGGACCGCGGCACGCGCACATTCCCGGATGCGCAAGCCCCCAAGCGGGACATGAGACCGTTTTGGCACCTTTTGTTACGGCGCGTTTTCCCGATGATGAGTTTCCCGCGGATTGTCGTCAAACAGACACCACGGCGTCAAAGCCAGTCCTAGGATGCAGTCCAAGCCGGTAGGTCACAGCCTGGGCATCTGCACCATGCGACCACCATTCACGAACATCCAAGGACATGGAATGACGACCACGTTCCCGCACCTGCTGCTCCAGCATGCCGCCCAGCGCCCCCAGGCGCCGGCGCTGCGCGAGAAGGAATACGGCATTTGGCAGACCTGGAGCTGGAGCGAGGCCGCCGAGACCGTGCGCCACATGGCCTGCGGCCTGGCGGCCCTGGGCCTGGCACGCGGCCAGAATCTGGCCTTCATCAGCGACAACCGGCCCCATGTCTACATGGGCTTCATTGCCGTGCAGGCGCTGGGCGGCGTACCGATCCCGCTGTACCAGGATGCCGTTGCCGCCGAGATGCGCTTCGTCATCGAGGATGCCGAGATCGACTTCGCCTTTGCCGAGAACCAGGAGCAGGTCGACAAGCTGCTGGAGGTGCGCGAGAGCGTCTCCGGCCTCGGCCACATCATCTATGACGACCCGCGCGGCCTGCGCCACTACGACCAGCCCGGGCTGATCAGCACCGAGGCGCTGCTGCAAAAGGGCCAGGAGTGGGATGCCGCACACCCGGGCGCCTGGGATGCGATGCTGGCCGCGCTGTCGCCCGACGATGTCTCGGTCATCCTCTACACCTCTGGCACGACCGGCAAGCCCAAGGGCGTGTGCCAGACGCACCGCAGCTTTGGCGAGTCGGCACGCGGCGGCGTGCAGGTGGACCGCCTGGGCCCCGGCGACAACGTGATCTCCTACCTGCCACCGGCCTGGGTGGGCGACCACCTGTTTTCCTTCGCGCAGTGGCTGGTGGCGGGCTTCACCATCAACTGCCCGGAGTCGGCCTCGACCGTGTCCATCGACCTGCGCGAGATCGGCCCCAGCTACTACTTCGCGCCACCGCGCATCTTCGAGGGCATGCTGACCTCGGTGTCCATCCGCATGGAGGATGCCGCGCCCTTCAAGC
This sequence comes from Delftia sp. NA_296.1, assembly GCF_052692095.1. Classification (NCBI taxonomy): domain Bacteria; kingdom Pseudomonadati; phylum Pseudomonadota; class Betaproteobacteria; order Burkholderiales; family Comamonadaceae; genus Delftia; species Delftia sp. NA_296.1. The sequence goes on from NZ_JBQZGF010000002.1 coordinate 308,165, forward strand.
AATGGATGTACGGCCGCGCCATGGCCGTGGCGCGCCGCGTGGGTTCGGACATCCTGGACGGCAAGACGGTGGGCACGCTGGACCGCCTGAAGTACGCGCTGGGCGACCTGTGCATCTACGGGCCGCTGCGCAATGCCATGGGCCTGTCGCGCATCCGCGTTGCCTATACGGCGGGTGCGGCCATCGGGCCCGAGCTGTTCCGCTTCTTCCGCTCCATCGGCATCAACCTCAAGCAGCTCTACGGCCAGACCGAGACCTGCGCCTATGTGTGCATACAGCGCGACGGGCAGGTGGAGCTGAGCAGCGTGGGCCAGGCCGCACCGGGCATCGAGCTGAAGATCGCCGACAACGGCGAGGTGCTGCTCAAGGGCGTGTCCGTGCTCAAGGAGTACTACAAGCGCCCCGACGCCACGGCCGAGGTGGTGGATGCCGATGGCTGGTTCCACACGGGCGATGCCGGCGTGATCGACGCCAGCGGCCAGCTGCGCATCATCGACCGCGCCAAGGACGTGGGCAAGACCAGCCGGGGCGCCATGTTCGCGCCCAACTACATCGAGAACAAGCTCAAGTTCTTCCCCCAGATCAAGGAGGCGGTGTGCTTCGGCCACGGCCGCGACCAGGTCTGCGCCTTCATCAACATCGACTACGAGGCCGTGGGCAACTGGGCCGAGCGCCAGGGCCTGCCCTATGGCGGCTATGTGGACCTGGCATCGAAGGCCAAGGTACTGGAGATGGTGGCCGACTGCGTGGCCCAGGTGAACGCCGACCTGGCCGCCGAAGCCGGCATGGCCGACACGCAGGTGGCGCGCTTCCTGGTGCTGCACAAGGAGCTGGACCCCGACGACGACGAGCTGACCCGCACGCGCAAGGTGCGCCGCGGCTTCATTGCCGACAAGTACGGCGTGCTGGTCGATGCGCTGTACACGGGCAAGCGTGAGCAGTTCATCGAGACCCAGGTCAAGTTCGAGGACGGCCGCACCGGCAGCGTCAGCGCCACGCTGTCCATCATCGATGCCAAAACCCATTCGGTGGCTGCCACCGCCAGGGCCTGACCGGAGCCGCTGACATGACCCACAAGAAGATCGGCGATGTCATCCTCGACATCAAGAACATCAGCCTGCGCTTCGGCGGGGTGAAGGCGCTGACGGACATCTCGTTCGATGTGCGCGAGCACGAGATCCGCTCCATCATCGGCCCCAACGGCGCGGGCAAGAGCTCCATGCTCAACTGCATCAACGGCGTGTACACCCCTTCCGAGGGATCGATCACCTTCCGGGGCAAGACCTTCAGCCACATGAACAGCCGCCAGGTGGCCGAGATGGGCGTGGCGCGCACCTTCCAGAACCTGGCGCTGTTCAAGGGCATGAGCGTGATCGACAACATCATGACCGGCCGCAACCTGCAGATCAAAAGCGGCATCCTGATGCAGGCCCTGCGCCTGGGCCCGGCCCAGCGCGAGGAGATCCGCCACCGCGAGTTCGTCGAGCACATCATCGACTTCCTGGAGATCCAGGCCTACCGCAAGACCCCCGTGGGCCAGCTGCCCTACGGCCTGCAAAAGCGCGTGGACCTGGGCCGCGCCCTGGCCATGCAGCCGCAGGTGCTGCTGCTGGACGAGCCCATGGCCGGCATGAACGTGGAGGAAAAGCAGGACATGTGCCGCTTCATCCTCGATGTCAACGACGAGTTCGGCTCCACCATCGTGCTGATCGAGCACGACATGGGCGTGGTCATGGACATCAGCGACCGCGTCGTGGTGCTGGACTACGGCAAGAAGATCGGCGACGGCGCACCCGACGAGGTGCGCCAGAACGAAGACGTGATCCGCGCTTACCTTGGCACAGGCCATTGAGGGGACTGACATGGGATTTTTTCTGGAAACCTTGTTCGGCGGCCTCATGGTAGGCACGCTGTACGCGCTGATCGCCATCGGCTTCGTGCTGATCTTCAAGGCCTCGGGCGTGTTCAACTTCGCCCAGGGCGCGATGGTGCTGTTCTCGGCCCTGGCCATGGCGCGCTTTTCCGAGTGGATCCCGAAGTGGATCGGCATGGAGCCGGGCTGGTTCACCAACCTGCTGGCCATCTGCGTGTCGCTGGCCATCATGGTGGTCGTGGCCTGGGTGATCGAGCGGCTGGCACTGCGCCACCTCGTCAACCAGGAGCCCATCACGCTCTTGATGGCCACGCTGGGCATCGCCTACCTGCTGGACGGACTGGGCCCGATGATCTTCGGCAGCGCCGTCTACAGCATCAACGTGGGCATGCCCAAGGACCCCATGTTCATCCTCGAGGGCCTGCTCCAGGGCGGCGTGCTGCTCAGCCAGGAAGACCTGTACGCGGCCTGCATCGCCGCGCTGCTGGTGGCCGCGCTCAGCGTGTTCTTCCAGAAGACCAAGACCGGCCGCGCGCTGCGCGCCGTGGCCGACGACCACCAGGCGGCCCAGTCCATCGGCATCCCGCTGTCGCGCATCTGGGTCATCGTCTGGTCGGTGGCCGGCGGCGTGGCCCTGGTGGTGGGCATCATCTGGGGCTCCAAGCTGGGTGTGCAGTACTCGCTGTCGCTGGTGGCCCTGAAGGCCCTGCCCGTGGTGATCCTGGGCGGCCTGACCTCGCTGCCCGGCGCCATCATCGGCGGCCTGATCATCGGCGTGGGCGAGAAGCTCTCCGAGGTCTACCTGGGCCCCATGGTCGGCGGCGGCATCGAGACCTGGTTCGCCTACGGTCTGGCCCTGTGCTTCCTGCTCGTGCGGCCCCAAGGGCTGTTCGGCGACAAAATCATTGATCGCGTTTGACCGTTACGGAGAACTTGCACCATGTTTTATCGTGAGAACGGTCAATTCAAGACGACCTACGCATCCGACCAGCAGATCTTCGGCGTCGCCCAGGACCGCTGGGCCATCGTGGCGCTGCTGGCCGTCGCCTTCCTGGTGATTCCCTTCAGCGTCAGCGACTACACCTTCCAGGCCGTGCTGATCCCCTTCCTGATCATGTCGCTGGCGGCGCTGGGGCTGAACATCCTGGTCGGCTACTGCGGCCAGATCTCTCTGGGCACCGGCGCCTTCATGGCCGTGGGCGCCTACGCGGCCTACAACCTGCAGGTCCGCTTCGAGGGCATGCCGCTGCTGGTGGCCCTGATCGGCGGCGGCGTGCTGGCCATGGTCTTCGGCGTGATCTTCGGCCTGCCCAGCCTGCGCATCCGCGGCCTGTACCTGGCCGTGGCCACGCTGGCCGCCCAGTTCTTCGTGGACTGGCTGGCCAGCCGCGCGGCCTGGGTGACGAACAACTCTTCCTCGGGCTCGGTGAGCGCAGGCCCGCTGTCCATCATGGGCTGGAAGATCGACACGCCCATGGAGAAGTACCTGCTGTGCCTGGGCATCCTGTGCGTGCTGGGCCTGGCCGCCAAGAACCTGGTGCGCGGCGCCATCGGCCGCGAGTGGATGGCCATGCGCGACATGGACGTGGCCGCCAGCGTGATCGGCATCCGCCCGACCTATGCCAAGCTCAGCGCCTTTGCCGTGAGCAGCTTCATCGTCGGCGTGGCCGGCGCGCTGTGGGGCTTCGTTCACCTGGGCGCCTGGGAGCCCGCGGCCTTCAGCCTGGACCGCTCGCTGCAGCTGCTGTTCATGATCATCATCGGCGGCCTGGGTTCGGTGGTGGGCAGCATCTTCGGCGCGGCCTTCTTCGTGCTGCTGCCGCTGCTGCTCACCCAGGTGCCGCACTGGATGGGCCTGCCGCTGTCCACGGCCACGGCGACCTACCTGGAGCACATGATCTTCGGTGCGCTGATCGTGTTCTTCCTGATCGTGGAGCCGCATGGCCTGGCAAAACTGTGGGCCACAGCCCGCCAGAAGCTTCGCGTCTGGCCCTTCCCGCATTGAGTTGATCTGTATCGAGACAGGGCGCCACAGAGTGCCGGATAACCGGGGAATCTTCCCCAGCCAACTAGGAGACAACGTCATGATGTTCAAGAAAGTCGCCATCGCCGCCGCCACGGTCGCTGCTGGAATCGGCGCTCTCGTGGCCGCCCCTGCCGCACAGGCCCAGGACCAGTTCGTGCCGCTGCTGGTCTACCGCACGGGCCAGTTCGCGCCGCTGGGCATTCCATGGGCCGATGGCAAGCAGGACTACATCAAGCTGGTCAACGCCAAGGGCGGCATCAATGGCGTGAAGATCGCCTACGAGGAATGCGAGACGGCCTACGACACGGCCAAGGGCGTGGAATGCTATGAGCGCCTGAAGGGCAAGGGCGGCGGCGCTGCCGGTTTCGATCCGCAGTCCACCGGCATCACGTTCGCCGTGACGGACAAGGCGCCGGGCGACAAGATGCCCATCATCACCACGGGCTATGGCCTGTCGCAGTCGGCCGACGGCAAGGTCTTCGAGTGGAACTTCCCGCTGCTGGGCAACTACTGGACGGCGGCCGATTCCATCATCCAGGACATCCTCAAGAAGGAAAAGGGCAGCCTCAAGGGCAAGAAGATCGCCCTGGTCTACCACGACTCGCCCTACGGCAAGGAACCCATTCCGCTGCTGCAAAAGCGCGCCGCCAAGGAAGGCTTCGACCTGACCTTGCTGCCCGTGACGGCGCCCGGCGTGGAGCAGAAGTCCACCTGGCTGCAGATCCGCCAGCAGCGCCCCGACTACGTGCTGCTGTGGTCGGCCGGCGTGATGACGCCCACGGCCGTGCGCGAGGCGCAGGCCACCGGCTACCCGCGCGAGAAGATGTACGCCATCTGGTGGGCCGGCTCGGACCATGACGTGAAGGACATCGGCGCCGGCGCCAAGGGCTACAACACCGTGACCATCCACAACACGGCCGAGCACGACAAGGTGCACGACGAGGTCAAGTCCATGGTCTACGACAAGGGCCAGGGCACGGCCACCGACGCCAAGGAACTGGGCGCCATGGCCCACACGCGCGGCATGGTGATTTCCATGCTGCAGGTGGAGGCCATCCGCACGGCACAGGAAAAATACGGCAAGGGCAAGGTCATGACCTCCGAGCAGGTGCGCTGGGGCCTGGAGAACCTGAACCTCACGCAGGAGCGCCTCAACGAGCTGGGCTTCGGCAAGATCATCCGCCCCGTCAAGACCAGCTGCGACAACCACCTGGGCACCGACTGGTCGCGCATCGCCCAGTGGGATGGCGCCAAGTGGAAGGTGGTCTCCGACTGGTACCAGGCCGACAAGTCCATGGTCGAACCGCTGGTCAAGGAGTACGCGGACAAGTACGCCAAGGAAAAGAACGTAAAGACTCGGACCTGCACCCCCTGAGGCGCTGACGCGCCTTCCCCCTCTCTCGCTTCGCGGGAGGGGGACGACACCCTCGGTGCGGGGCGGCCCTTCCTCGGTGTCCCTGAGTTGGGGCATGCCCCGCGCAGAGATGCTCCGAGAGTTGCGGCCCCGCACTCCGCTTTCGTATCAACGCCCATGGACGACGCCATGACCACCGCACCCACCTCCGCCCCGGCCGCCAGCGATCCGCTGCTCGTGGTCAATGGCATCGAAGTCATCTACAACCATGTGATCCTGGTGCTCAAGGGCGTTTCGCTCCAGGTGCCGCGCGAGAGCATCGTGGCCATTCTGGGCGGCAACGGCGCGGGCAAGACCACGACGCTGCGCGCCATCTCCAACCTGCTCAAGGGCGAGCGCGGCGAGGTGACCAAGGGCACGATCGAGCTGGAGGGCGAGCGCATCGAAAGCCTCACGCCGTCCGAGCTGGTGCAGCGCGGCGTGGTCCAGGTCATGGAGGGGCGGCACTGCTTCGCCCACCTGACCATCGAGGAAAACCTCATGACCGGCAGCTACACGCGCACTGACAAGGGCGAGATAGCAGCCAACCTCGAGAAGGTCTACAACTACTTTCCGCGCCTGAAGACGCGCCGTACCTCGCAGGCCGCCTACACCTCGGGCGGCGAGCAGCAGATGTGCGCCATCGGCCGTGCGCTGATGGCCAATCCGCGCATGGTGCTCCTGGACGAACCCTCGATGGGCCTGGCCCCGCAGATCGTCGAGGAGGTGTTCAACATCGTCCGCGACCTCAACAGCAAGGAGAAGGTCACCTTCCTGCTGGCCGAGCAGAACACCAACATGGCGCTCAAGTACTCGGACTACGGCTACATCATGGAAAGCGGCCGCATCGTCATGGACGGCGCGGCCTCGGACCTGGCCAGCAACGAGGACGTCAAGGAGTTCTACCTGGGCGTGGGCGGCGGCGAGCGGAAAAGCTTCAAGGACGTCAAGAGCTACAAGCGCAGAAAACGTTGGCTGGCCTGACCGGCGGACATTTCCCAGCCCCTGCCCCAGACCCTTCTTCCACAGGACTAGCCATGAGTGCCTTCTACGACGCGCTGGAGACGCGCACCCCTGACGAACGCGAAGCGGCGCTGCTGTCCGCCCTGCCCCGGCAGATCGCCCATGCGCAGCAACACTCTGCCGCCTTCGCCCGGATCCTGGCCGGCGTCGATGCCACGCAGATCACCAGCCGCGAGGCCCTGGCCCGCCTGCCGGTGACGCGCAAGTACGAGCTGCTGCAGCGCCAGGCCGAGCAGCGGCCCGCGCAGATCTTCGGCGGCTTCAACGCCATCGGCCTGGGCCAGCCCATGCCGCGCCTGTTCTGCAGCCCCGGCCCCATCTACGAGCCCGAAAGCCGCCGCCCCGACTACTGGCGCATGGCGCGCGCGCTGCATGCCTCGGGCTTTCGGCCCGGCGAGCTGGTGCACAACTGCTTCAGCTACCACTTCGTGCCCGCGGGCTCGATGATGGAAAGCGGCGCCCATGCGCTGGGCTGCACGGTGTTCGCAGGCGGCACGGGCCAGACCGAGCAGCAGGTGCAGGCCATGGCCGACCTGCGGCCCGCCGGCTACGTGGGCACGCCCAGCTTCCTCAAGATCATTGTGGAAAAGTCCCTGGAGATGGGTCTGCCCATCCCCTCCGTGACCAAGGCCATGGTCTCGGGCGAGGCCTTCCCGCCCTCGCTGCGCGACTGGCTGGCCGAGCGCGGCATCGCGGGCTACCAGTGCTACGCCACGGCCGACCTGGGCCTGATCGCCTACGAGACCGAGGCCCGCGAAGGCCTGGTGCTGGACGAGCAGGTCATCGTCGAGATCGTGCGCCCCGGCACGGGCGACCCGGTGGCGCCCGGCGAGGTGGGCGAGCTGGTGATCACCACGTTCAACCCCGACTACCCGCTGATCCGTTTCGGCACGGGCGACCTCTCTGCCGTGCTGCCCGGCCAGTGCCCCACGGGCCGCACCAACGCACGCATCAAGGGCTGGATGGGACGCGCCGACCAGACCACCAAGGTGCGCGGCATGTTCGTGCACCCGGGCCAGATTGCCGACGTCGTGCGCCGCTTCCCCCAGGTGGGGCGCGCGCGGCTGGTGGTCACGGGCGAGATGGCCAACGACCAGATGCAGCTGCTGGTCGAAACCCGCGAAACCTCACCGGGCCTGGCCCAGCAACTGTCCGATGCCGTGCGCGAAGTCACCAAGCTGCGCGGCGATGTGCAGATGGTGCTGCCGGGCACCCTGCCCAATGACGGGAAGGTCATTGAAGACGCGAGGTCGTACAAGTAGCCACCGAGGCGCGGGGACGGCGGCCTCGCCGCCGAGCAGCCTTCGCAGACCCTGAAAACATGACGCCTGTCAAGACTCCCAGGGTTTGCACTAGATCAATGGCAAGGGAATCTGCTGCGGCGCAATAGAAACAATTCTTAAAATCCGTCTCCTCGTGCATTCGGTTTCTCTTGCGTGTTTGCCCTCGAAGGCAAATGCGCATCGCCCCCTATCATTTGCACGCTATTTACTTGGAGACACTATGAAAGCATTGTTCAAGATCGCAGCCATTGCGCTGGCAGCCGGTGCAGCCCTTGGCGCCCACGCGCAGGACTATCCTGCCGCAGGCAAGACGATCACCCTCATCGTGCCGTTCACCGCAGGCGGCCCGACCGACAAGGTGGCCCGCGATCTGGCCGAGTCCATGCGCAAGCAGTTGAACAATGCCACCATCGTGGTGGACAACGCCGACGGCGCCGGCAGCACCATCGGCACGGCCAAGGCCGCACGTGCCCGTCCTGACGGCTACACGCTGCTGATCAACCACATCGGCATGTCCACGATCCCGTCGCTGTACCGCAAGCTGTCGTTCAACGTGCTCAACGACTTCGAGTACGCCGGCATCATCAACGACGTGCCCATGACCCTGATCGGCCGCCCCAGCCTGCCGGCCAAGAACTTCGCCGAGGTCAAGGACTGGATCGGCAAGAACCAGGGCAAGGTCAACCTGGCCAATGCCGGCATCGGTTCCGCCTCCCACCTGTGCGGCCTGATGCTGCAGGCGTCCATGAAGACGGAAATGACGCCCGTCCCCTACAAGGGCGCCGCCCCCGCGATTGCCGACCTGATCGGCAACCAGGTGGACCTGCTGTGCGACCAGACCACCAACACCACAGGCCAGATCACGGCCAAGAAGGTGCAGGCCTATGCCGTCACCACGCCCAAGCGCCTGACCATGCCCGCGCTCAAGGACCTGCCGACGCTGGCCGAGGTGGGCGTGCCCGACTTCCAGGTCACCATCTGGCACGGCCTGTACGCGCCCAAGGGCACGCCGGCCGACATCGTCAAGAAGGTCAACGAGGCCATGAAGGCCGCCCTGAAGGACCCCGAGTTCATCAAGCGCCAGGAAGCCCTGGGCGCCGTGATCGCCAGCGACGGCCGCATCGAGCCCGAAGGCCACAAGAAGTTCGTCCAGGCCGAGATCGAGAAGTGGGGCAAGGTCATCAAGGCAGCCGGCACCTACGCCGACTGATCCCGAGGACCACCACCGCGACGGATCGCCCGGTTGCAACCACGATCAAGCCCGGCTTCGGCCGGGCTTTTTCGTTGGCGGGAGCCGCGCGACAGCAGCGGTGCAGTCTCAGGGCGCCGGCCCGCGCAGCGCCATCACGGCCTGCCAGCTGCCGCCGCGCTGGCTTGCGTTGTAGAGGTTGCTCTGCGTGTTGCCGGGACCTTCGTAGTAGCTGCCGCGCAGCAGGCATTGCGATCCCGAGGCCGTGCAGTGCACGAGTTCGACGCCGAACATCAGCGCCGGCCGTCCGCTGGCCCGGTCCAGCACCTGCTCGCCGCCCTTGCCCACGTCGCAGGCCGAAGCCGGCCGCACATGGCTTTGGCCGCTGAGCAAGGCCAGCGTGCCCGCATCGGGGTCCAGCAGCGCCCAGCCCCGGCCGTTGCCTATGCAGTAGGCCGCCGCCTTGGGGCCGAGGTTGGAGGCGTTGTCCAGAAACAGCAGCGAATACACGGCAGCCGCCGCTCCCGGGGGCGCCTGCGGGCCGGTGGGCGCCTTGGGCCTGTCGGCGCATGCGGTCAGCGCCAGTGTGGCGGCCAGCGCGCCCAGCCAGGGCAGGAATCGGGAGGAATGACGGAGGCGGTGCATGGAAGTCCTTTCTTTCTCGCAATCTGCGTGCGTGTTTAACACGGCGCGCGGCCCCTGCTGCGGCTCAGGCCGGGCCTTCGAGTTCGGCATGCCGCCGCTCGAACAGTTCAATGAGGTGGTCGGCCACGGCACGCACGCGCCGCGAATGGGCAAGGTCGGCATGCATGGCAAGCCAGATCGGCTGGTCGGCGCCCAGCTGCGGCTCCACGCAGACCAGCCCCGCCTGCCGCGCCAGGAAATGCGGCAGCACGGCCAGGCCCAGGCCGGCCTGGGCCGTGGCCAGCTGCGCGGACAGGATGTTGGTCTCCAGCCGGCAGGGACGCCCGTGCAGGGCGCGCGCCATCCAGCGTGCGGCAGGCAGGTGGGCGTGGCTGTCGTCCCAGCCGATGAAGGCATCGCCCTCGAACGGGTCCGAGCCGTGGGTGCCCGCGCTTCCGTTTCCGCCGGCGCGGCCTTGCACATAGCCGGCCGATCCATACAGGCCGAAGCCCAGCGTGCCCAGGCGCCGTATCGTGAGGTGGCCGGCCTCGGGCTGGGTCATGCGCACGGCCAGGTCGGCGTCGCGCCGGTGCAGGTTCAGCGTCTGCACGCCGCTGACCAGCTGCACGCGCAGACCCGGGTGGCGGGCGAACAGAGGGACCAGCGAGGGCGCGATCAGCGGGTTGGCCAGGTTCTCGGCCGTGGCCAGCCGCACCACGCCGGCGACCTGCGCCTGGCTTTGCGCGGCATCGCCCAGGGCCTGGGCCGCCTGCTCCAGCGCCTCGGCAGGGGCCAGCAGTGCCTGGCCGTCGGCCGTGAGCCGATAGCCGCTCTGGTGGCGGCTGAACAGCGGCATGGACAGCGCGGACTCCAGCCGGTCCAGCCGGCGCGAGACCGTGGCCACGCCCAGCCCCAGCGCGGCCGAGGCACCGCTCAGGCTGCCGGCGCGGGCAATGGCCAGGAAGATGCGGGCGTCGTCCCACTGCAATGGAATGCTCCTTTGTTTTCAGGAATGTTTTTCGGGAATTTTCTCGGGAATGCTTTCCGAAAATGGAAGATCAAAGCGCGATTTTGTCAGTAGCCAAGGCCGCTTCGGAAAACCATACTGGCCCCTTGTTTCAGCAAGAGGATATGCAATGCAACAACGCAAACTCGGCCACGATCTGCAGGTATCCGCCCTGGGCCTGGGCTGCATGGGGATGAGCGAGTTCTATGGTCCGCGCGACGACGCTCTGGCGCTGCAGGCGCTGGACCACGCCGTGGAGTCCGGCATCGATTTCCTGGACACGGCCGATGTGTACGGGCCGCACCACAACGAGGAGCTGATCGGCCGCTTCCTGGCCACGCGCCGCCCGCGCGTGAAGATCGCCACCAAGTTCGGCATCGTGCGCAAGGCCGGCGAGTACCGGCGCAGCATCGACAACAGTGCGCAGTACGCACGGCAAAGCTGCGAGGACTCGCTGCGGCGCCTGGGCGTGGAGCGCATCGACCTGTACTACGTGCACCGCGTCGAGGCCACGCGCCCCATCGAAGAGACCATGCTAGGCCTGGCGCAGCTGGTGCAGGAAGGCAAGATCGCCCGCATCGGCCTGTGCGAAGTCAGCGCGGCCACGCTGCGCCGAGCCCATGCCGTGCACCCGGTGGCGGCGGTGCAGACCGAGTATTCGCTGTGGACGCGCGAGGTGGAGGACGAGGTGTTGCCCGCCTGCCGCGAGCTGGGCGTGGGGCTGGTGGCCTATTCGCCGCTGGGGCGCGGCTTTCTCACGGGGCGCTTCCATGCAGGCACGGCCTTCGAGCAGGGCGATTTCCGCGCCAGCCTGCCACGCTTTCAGCCCGGCAACATCGACACCAACCAGGCCCTGGTGGGCGCCGTATCGGCCCTGGCGCAGCGCAAGGGCAGCACGCCCGCGCAGATCGCCCTGGCCTGGCTGCTGGCCCAGGGGCCGGACGTGGTGCCCATTCCGGGCACCCGGCGCATCGCCCATCTGCAGGACAACCTGGGCGCGCTGTCCGTGGCACTGACCCCCGCCGAGCTGGACGAGCTGCGGCGCGCCAGCGACGAGCTGCCCGTGGCCGGGCAGCGCTATACGGAGGAAGGCATGAAGGGCATCAACGCCTGACGTGCCAGCGGGAGGCGCCGGCTACCAGGTGACGTCGCTGTTCTCGGCGGCGCTGCGTCGCAGCATGTCGATCATGGGCGCGGCGCGCTGGCGCAGGCTGACGGCGTCGCGCGCGCCCGCTGCGGCGCTGTCCTGCTCGCCGTCCTGGGACTCGTCTTCATGGCTGGCCTTGCGGCGGGCGTCGTCGTCGGCGACGGCGGCCTCCAGCGCCTCGATGGCGGCGGGAATCTGCTGCACCGTGATGATGCCGCTGGCGCCGGGCGTCTTGCCGACGATCTCCAGGACCTGGCGGCCGTTGGATTCGAGCATGATGACGTCGGCCGTGGCACGGGACTTGAACTTGTAGAGCATGGCTATCCTTTTTCTGTGTGGCGTGTCATGCACTCAGCGGTACATGTACTCGCGGTTGAAAGCATAGTCCGATTGAGCCCCCACCATGGGTCCCGACTGAAGTCGTCCATCGGGATGCGTGCACAGCATCTGGTGCAGGGCGATCCAGCCGCGCTCGAATCCCATGGCGCAACCCGCCAGATAGAGCCGGTAGGCGCGCAGCACCTTGGCGGCACCTTCGGCATCGGCATGCTGCTCAAGGATACGCTGCGCCTGCGGCAGCCGGGCTTCCAGTGCGTCGGACCAGTTCCACAGCGTGCGTGCGTAGTGGGGCCGCAGGTTCTCCGTGTCCACCATTTCCAGCCCGCTGTGGCCCATGTCGTGCAGCACGCGGCTCACATGCATCAGCTCGCCGCCGGGGAAGATGTAGCGGTCGATGAACTCGCCCATGCCCGCGCCCAGCTCGGTGTTGTCCACGCCGCCCGCCGTGATGCCGTGGATCAGCGCCATGCCGCCCGGGCGCAGCAGGCGGTGCACGGTCTGGAAGTACTCGGGCAGTTGGGCCTGGCCCACATGCTCGAACATGCCCACCGAGCCTATCTTGTCGAAGGGCTGGCCGGGCGCCAGCGCGCGGTAGTCCAGCAGTTGCATGTCCACCTTGCCCTGCAGGCCGCGCTCGGCAATCAGCTGCTGCACGTAGCGGTGCTGGTTGTGCGAGAGCGTGATGCCCGTGGCCGTGACGCCGTAGTGCTCGGCCGCCCACACCAGCAGCGCGCCCCAGCCCGCGCCGATGTCCAGGAAGCGCTCGCCGGGCCGCAGGTCCAGCTTGCGGCAGATGTGGTCCAGCTTGGCCTCCTGGGCCTGGGCCAGCGTCATCTGCGGGTCGCGGAAATAGGCGCAGGAATAGACGCGGCGCGGGTCCAGCCACAGGCCGTAGAAGTCGTCGGAGATGTCGTAGTGGAACTGGATCTGCTGGGCATCGCGCGCCAGCGTGTGCGCGGCCATGGAGCGCATGCGGGCCATGGCATGCCCCCACCAGTGCGATGTGCCGCGCACCGGATCGGACTGCAGCAGGCTGGCGGCCACCGCCATCACGTCGCGCATGCGGCCATCGATGCGCACCAGCCCTTCCACGATGGCACTGCCCAGTGTCCCTATCTGCCCGGCCGCAAGGCTGGCCATGGCCGACATGGTCTGGAAATGCAGCACCACCTGCGCATCCGCAGGACCAGCGCGCTGGCCGGACGGCAGGATCACGGCCACGGGGACAGGGAGAGACGCCAGCCGCGCCTCGATGGAGCTCAGCACTTGTGTCATGGCGTTCATTTTTGACAGCAAGCAGCACTGCGTCAATCGCAGCCTGGGCTGTGCATGGCGGGGCATTGCGCCCAGCCACGGCGGGAGTGATCAGGCGATCAGCTGCCTGTAGTCGCGCCGTGTCTGATCCGTCACCGAAGCAAGCACTTGCTCGAAGGGCGTCTTGTGCCGTGCGACCAGCCGCAGGGATGCCACGGCGCGCGATTTGCAAAACCAATGACAGGTGTACTGCATGAGCAACAGCTCGGCCGTCATCGTGAAGGCGCGTGCACGGCGTTCGTCCTCGTTGCGGCTGTCGGCCACGCGCACGGAGGCAATGCCGCGCGCATGCAGCTGCATGGCGTCGCGCAGATCGAAGGACGACGAGGGAAAGAGCCGGTCCAGATAGGGCAGCGCCACGGGCAGTGTGCTCACGCGCGTGAGCTGCGGATCGGCCGTGGCCATCTCCTTGGCAAAGCGCTGGAACTGCTCGGCCAGGTTGGCCTCGGTGTTGTCCAGCACGGTCCAGATCTGGGCACGGCGCTGCTCGTCGCTCTCACCCAGGGCGCGCAGATAGCCTTCGATCAGGCCGCCCATCAGCTTCTCGATCTGGAATCGTCCCAGATACTGGGCCAGCAGCAGGGTATGCCGGCGCTGTTGCTGCGTCTTGAGCAGGTAGATTGCGATGAAGACAATGATCGCCAGCGTGAAGAAGTCCATGAAAGCAGCAAGGGGGCCAAGGGTGCGAGAAGGCTTGAGTGTAGTCAGGCGCGGCCTGCCCGCGATTTTGGTGGGCATAGGCCTGCTGCTGGGCGGCTGTGCCAGCCGGGGGGCCGGTGGCGACGGACTGGGCTATTACTGGCAAAGCCTGCGCGGGCAAATGCACCTGCTGCAGGCCAGCCGCCCGATTGACGACTGGCTGCAGGACGAGAACCTTGCGCCCGCACTGCGCGAGCGCCTGCTGTCGGCCCGGCGCATGCGCGCCTTTGCCGTGGAGCGCCTGGGCCTGCCCGACAACGCCAGCTACCGCCGCTATGCCGATCTGCAGCGGCCATTTGCCGTATGGAACGTGGTGGCCGCGCCGCCCGACAGCCTGGAGCTGCACCGCTGGTGCTTTCCCGTGGCCGGCTGCGTGGGCTACCGGGGCTACTTTGCCGAGGCCGACGCCATGGCCCAGGCAAGGCAACTGGCCGACCAGGGCCTGGAGTCCGGCAGCTACGGCGTGCCCGCCTATTCCACGCTGGGCTACCTGAACTGGCTGGGCGGCGATCCGCTGCTCAACACCTTCATCGGCTGGGGCGAGGGCGAGTTCGCCGGCCTGCTGTTCCACGAACTGGCCCACCAGGTGGTCTATGTGGCGGGCGACACGGCCTTCAACGAATCCTTTGCCACCACCGTGGAGCGCCTGGGCACGCCGCTGTGGCTGGCCACCGAGGCCGGCCCCGCCGCCCGCGCACGCTGGGATGCAGGCCAGCTGCGGCGCGCGCAGTGGCGGGCACTGACCGGCCACACGCGCCAGGCGCTGCAGCAGCTCTACCAGGACCCGCAGCAGCGCGGCCCCGCCATGCCGCAGGCCAAGGCGCAGATCTACCAGCAGTTCCGCAGCGACTACGCTGCGCTGCGCGCGCAATGGCGCAGCGCCGATGCGGCCCTGCTGACCACCGATGCACAGCGCCAGCTCTACGACCGCAACCAGGCGCGGCTGGACCAGTGGGTGGCCGATGCCAACAACGCCAGCTTTGGCGCGCTGGCCGCCTACGACGACTGGGTGCCGGCCTTCACCGCGCTGTGGAAAAAGGCGCAGACCCAGGCGCAGACCCAGGCGCCGGCCCAGGCCGGCGGCGAGGCCGCCCAGGGCTGGCAGCGTTTCTATGCCGAGGTAGAGAAACTGGCCGCCCTGCCTGCCTTGCAGCGCAACACAAGGCTGTGCGGTCTCATGCCCGCCGATGCGCTCCTGCCGCCTGCCTGCGCCCCGGATCAGGCCGGGGCGTCGGAATCCGCGGACGGATCGCGCCCCGGCAACTGAATGCGTGCCAGCAGGCCGCTGGAGCTGCCAGGCGGTGGCGACTGCAGCTCCAGGCTGCCGCCATGCTGGGCCACGATCATGGACACGATGGACAGGCCCAGGCCGTAGCCCGGCGACGCCAGCTCCCGCACGGTGCCCTGGGGCAGGCGCAGGTCGTCCACATGGCGCACATGGCGCTCGCGCGCGGTGCTCAGCGCCGCCGCATCCATGCCCGGCCCCTCGTCGCGCACCTGGACGGTGTGGCTGTCGCAGACTTCGAGCAGCACCTCCGAGCCATCGCTGTAGCGCAGCGCGTTCTCCACCAGGTTGCGCAAGGCGATGGCCAGCGTGTCCACATCGCCCGCCACCGGCCCGCAGGGCTGCTCGGGCAGCACCACGTCCAGCCGCAGCTGGGTGGATTCGTCCTGCTGCCAGAACTCGGAGGCCACCATGCTGGCCAGCGCGTCCAGCCGCACCTCGTCCTGCGCCAGCGCCGAGCCCGAGGCCGCGCGCGACAGCTGCAGCAGCTTTTCCGTTCGCTGGCGCAGCCGCTCCAGCGCCTCATAGGCCGCGCGCACATCGGTGTTGTCCACGCCCCTGTCCAGGGCCGTCTGCAGGCGCAGCGTGGCGACGGCCAGCGGCGTGCGCAGCTCGTGGGCCGCATTGGCAGCCATGGAGCGCTCCACCTGCAGCGCATGCGACAGGCGCTGCATCAGGTGGTTGATGCCCCGGCCCAGCCGCCACAGCTCGCGCGGCATGGCGTCCAGGTCCAGCGGCTCCAGGTTGGAGCCGCCGCGCTCACTCAGCTGCAGCTGCATGTCGCGCAGCACGCGCAGGCGCCGCCGCGCGGTCACGCGCAGCGCCCAGCCCATGAGGGCGAGCATGACCAGCATCACCGCGCCCAGCGCCAGCAGCGCCCGCTGCAGCGCCTCGCTGCGCTCGACCATGGGATCGGCCAGCATCAGGAACAGCGGCTGCCGGGGATGGGCCACCACATAGATGCGCCAGCCCTCGCGCTCGTAGAAGCCCTCGCGCATGGGCACGGCAAAGGCTGCCACGGGGGCGGCCTGGGTGCGCAGCAGCACGTTGCCGCGGCCGTCCTGCAGCTGGTAGACCAGATCCTCGGCCTCGTCGCCCGGCTGCGAGGCCACATGCGGGCGCTGCACGCCCTCTCGCGAGTGGTCCTCCTGTTCCAGCTGGTGCACGGCCACCTCCAGCAGGCGGTGGCCGCTGTCGATCATTTCCTGGTCGAAGTTGTGGTGCACGATGTGGCTGACATACCAGGCCAGCGCCAGCACGCAGGCCAGCCAGACGGCGGCCAGGGCCAGTGTCAGCTCGCGGGCCAGCTGGTCGGCCAGACGGGGCGGCAGCGCCAGGCTGTAGCGCTGCGGCTCATCCATGCTCGAGGGCCAGGCGGTAGCCGGTACCGCGCACGGTCAGGATGCGGTCGCGCCCGAGCTTGCGGCGCAGCCGGCTGATGAATACTTCCAGCGTGTTGCTGTCGGCCTCGGCATCGAAGCCGTAGAGCGCATCGAGCAGATGCTCGCGCGCGTGCACACGCTGCGGCTGGGCCGTGAGCACGCGCAGCAGCGCCCATTCCTTGGGCGTGAGCAGCAGGGTGCGGCCGGCATCGCGCACCATTTCGCGGGCCAGGTCGATCTCCAGCGTGCCCATGCGCAGCACCGCGTCCTGCCCGGCCTGCATGCCGCCGCCGCGCCGGCTCACGGCGCGCAGGCGGGCCAGCAGTTCCTCGGGGTCGTAGGGCTTGACCAGATAGTCGTCGGCCCCCGCGTCCAGCCCGCGGATGCGGTCGCTGACCTGGTCGCGTGCCGTCAGCACGATGGTGACGGGAGGCTGCTCCAGCCGGCGCAGCGTGGGCATGAGCGCCAGGCCGTCGCCGTCGGACAGGTGCAGGTCCAGCAGCACGGCCGCGTAGCTGGCACCGGCCAGGCAGGCGCGCGCCTGCGCCAGAGAAGGCACGCTGTCGATCAGAAAGGCCTTGGAGCGCAGATAGCTGCCCACCGCCTGGGCCAGTGCCTCATCGTCTTCGACCAGCAGGATTCGCATGGGAGGCTGGGCCTTCGCACATCAGGGTGTGCACCGGGTACGGGCGCAACAGAGGGGACGGGAGGGGTTCAAGCTGAACGGAGTCTGAACGCGGGGTTCAGATGTTCTTAAGCTGCGAATTCTACGCTCGCGGCCATGTCAGAACGCCTGCTCGCCCGCCCCCCCTTTACCGGCTCCTCCGGCACCGGCCAAGCCCCGGCCCCATCCTCTGCCCAGCCTGCCCCCGCCAGCCTCCCGGCACGGCTGCGCACGGCCTGGAGCGCCCCGCGCTCGCCCCAGGCCGTGGCCGTGGTGCTGGCTCTGTGGCTGCTGGCCACCGCGAACTGGGCGCTGTGGCTGCGCCTGCCCCACCTCGAAGGCTATGACGGCAGCCTGGCCACCCTGGTGCTGCGCCTGCTGCCGCTGGGCCTGGGCGGCATCCTGCTGCTGCTGTCGCTGACGGCCTGGCCGCGCGGCATGAAGCCGCTGTGGATCGCCCTGCCCTGGATTGCCGGCTCGGCCCAGTACTTCATGACCGCCTACGGCACGGTGATGGACGGCGGCATGATCAACAACATCCTGCAGACCGACCTGCGCGAGAGCAGCGACCTGTTCAACCCCCAGTTGCTGCTGCAGCTGCTGCTGGTGGCCGGCCTGCCCACGGCCTGGCTGCTGCGACTGCGCATCATCCGCCCGCGCCGCAGCACGCAGACGGTGCTGCGCACGCTGGGGCTGCTGGCCGCCTCGGTGGTGCTGCTGGCGGCATCGGTCTTTGTCTCGTACCGCGAGCTGGCCCCCGTGATCCGCAACAACCTGTGGATGCGCCACATGCTCAACCCCGTGAGCCCCGTGCTGGCCTCGCTGGACGCGGTGCTCAAGCCCATCCTGCGGCCCAAGCGCCCGTTTGCCAGCATTGCGGCCGGCGCCACGCTGGGCGCCACCTACGCGGCCGAGCGCAAGCCGCCGCTGTTCGTCATCGTGGTGGGCGAGACGGCGCGCGCCGCCAACTGGGGCCTGAACGGCTATGCCCGCGACACCACGCCCGAGCTGGCCAGGCGCAAGGTGCTCAACTGGAGCAACGTGACCTCCTGCGGCACCAGCACGCGCGAATCCGTGCCCTGCATGTTCTCGCACCTGGGCCGCACGGGCTTCTACAAGAGCAAGGTGGACTACGACAACCTGGTGGACGTGCTGTACAACGCCGGCCTGGCCGTGCTGTGGGTGGACAACCAGGCTGGCTGCAAGGGCGTGTGCGAACGCATTCCCAACGCCAGCACGGCCGACCGCCTGAACACGCCCGACGGCAAGGCCCTGTGCTCCAGCGACGGCGAATGCCTGGACGGCATCCTGCTCAGCGGCATCGACGAACGCATCGCCGCCCTGCCGCGCGAGCGCCGCGAGCGCGGCGTGGTGCTGGTCATGCACGAGATGGGCAGCCACGGCCCGGCCTACTACAAGCGCTCCACGCCCGAGACCAAGGTCTTCCAGCCCGAATGCCTGACCAACGCGCTGTCCAGCTGCACGCGCGAGCAGGTGGTCAACGTCTACGACAACTCCATCCGCTACAACGACCATTTCCTGTCGCAGACCATCGACTGGCTGGCAAGCCAGCAGTCGCGCTACCAGACCGGCATGGTCTACATGTCGGACCATGGCGAGTCGCTCGGCGAGATGGGCATCTACCTGCACGGCATGCCCTACGCCATGGCGCCCGACGAGCAAAAGCACATTCCCATGATTGCCTGGCTGGGCAACCTGGGCGAGCGCACCGGCGTGTCCGAGCGCTGCGTGCGCGGCCAGCTGGACGCGCCGCTGTCGCACGACAACCTCTACCACACCACCCTGGGCCTGCTGGACGTGACCAGCCCCACCTACCAGAAGCCCCTGGACGCGCTGGCCGGCTGCCGCAGTTGAGCGGGCGCGGGGCGCAGCCGCCGTTCAGCGCTGCTGCCAGAAGCCCCGGTGCGGCTCCAGCATCTCCTCGTGCAGCGCAGGCACCGGGCCGATGACCTGCACGGCGCGCTGCCCGCGCGCAAAGACCTCGCGGCAAGGCAGGGACAGCGTGGGATTTTCGGGATGGTCGCCCGTCAGCGCCAGCAGCGCCGTTTCCTCGGCGCCGTAGAGCACGCGGCCTATGCCGGCCCAGTAGATGGTTCCGGCGCACATGGCGCAGGGCTCGAAGGTGGTGACCAAGGTGCACTGCGCCAGGTAGGCGCCCGGATAGTTGGCGGCCGCCGTGCGCGCCAGCGTGGACTCGGCATGGTTCACCGTGTCGATGTTGCCCTGCTCGGCCAGCACGGTCTCGCCGTCGGGCGCCAGCAGTAGCGCGCCAAAGGGGTGGCGGCCCATGGCCCTGGCCCGCCCGGCCACGGCGCCTGCGCGGCGCAGCTGGCGGGCCGCCTGTTCGTCGGTCAGGGGCGTCATGGGCGTCATGGAAGGCGGCGTCGTGGGTGCGGGCATCATGGCCGGATTCTCACTCACTCACCCTGCGAGCCGCGCCGGGCCCAGCCGGTGGTGCGCTTTTCGATGGCGCTGAACAGCTCGTACATGACCATGGCCATGGCGCCCACCACGATCAGGCCTGCAAAGGCCAGGCCCATCTGCATGGACGAGCCGGCCGACACCAGCAGGTAGCCGATGCCTTCGTTGGCCGCGGTCATCTCGCTGACCGTGGTGCCCACGAAGGCCAGCGTGATCGCCACCTTCAGCGAGCCGTAGAAGTAGGGCATGGAGCGCGGCAGGCCGACCTTGATCAGCACGTCCCAGCGCCGGGCGCCCAGCACGCGCAGCACATCCTCCAGCTCGGGCTCCAGCGTGGCCAGGCCGGTGGCGATGTTGACCATGATGGGAAAGAAGCTGATCAGGAAGGCCGTGAGGATGGCCGGCCCCGCGCCGATGCCGAACCAGACCACCAGGATGGGCACGAAGGCCGCCTTGGGCAGTGCGTTGAAGGCTGTCATCAGCGGATAGAACGCCGCATAGGCCAGGCGCGAGGAGCCGATCAGAAAGCCCAGCAGCACGCCCACCACGATGGCGATGCCAAAGCCCGCCATGGTCACCCAGTAAGTGCGCCAGGCGTGGGCGGCGATGATGCCGCTGAACTCGGCCAGCTGCCGGCCGATGGCCCAGGGGCTGGGGAAGATGAATTCCGAGACCTCGAAGGCCGAGCAGATGACCTGCCACAGCAGGATGACCGCCAGCAGCAGCACCCAGGGCGCCCAGCGTTCCGCGTATTTCTTGTGCATGTGAATCTCCCCCGTTCTATTGTTGGATGGCCGCGCCGGTCTTGCGCATGGCGCCGATGTGGCCGCGCAGCTCGTGCACGATGTCGGTGAATTCGCGCGTGTAGGTCAGCTCCAGCTCGCGCGGGCGCGGCAGCTCGATGTCGCGGCGCACCACGAAGCGGCCCGGGCTCTTGCTCATCACGTACACGGTGTCGGCCAGGAAGACGCTCTCGCGCAGGTCGTGCGTGACCAGGATGACGTTGAAGCGCTGCTCGGCCTGCAGGTCGCGCAGCACGCACCACAGCTCCTCGCGCGTGAAGGCGTCCAGCGCGCCGAAGGGTTCGTCCAGCAGCAGCATCTGGGGCTCGTGGATCAGCGCGCGGCAGATGCTGGCGCGCTGCTGCATGCCGCCAGACAGCTGCCAGGGGTACTTGTCCTCGTAGCCGCCCAGGCCCACCTTCTGCAGCAGGGCGCGCGCACGCGCCTCGTACTCCTTGCGCTTTTGGCGGAACTGCGAGCGGTGCGGCTCCACGATCTCCAGCGGCAGCAGCACGTTGTCCACCGTGGTGCGCCAGGGCAGCAGCGACGGCGCCTGGAAGGCCATGCCCGAGATCTTCAGCGGCCCGGTCACGCGCTCGCCGTTGACCATGACGCGGCCCATGGAGGGCATCTTCAGCCCCGTGGTCAGCTTCATGAAGGTGGACTTGCCGCAGCCCGAGGGGCCGACGATGGCGATGAACTCGCCGCGCCGCACCTGCAGGTCGATGGCCTCGACCGCGAAGTGGTTGGCGCGCAGCAGCTCCTCGTTGTAGGCAAGCCAGACGTCGCGGAACTCGACGAAGAAGGCGTCGTCATCGCCGTGGGATGTGGAGGAATTCATGGCAGGCAGCAGGCAAGGGCCGGCGCGTCGCCCGCTGGCGCACGCGCACGGTGTCAATCACTTTGTCGTCACTTCTTGGGCAGGATGTTCAGCTCGGCCGCAGACGGCAGGAAGCTGCCGTTCCAGACCTCGGCCGGGTTCACGCGCGTCTTGGTGGCATAGACATCGGAGACCTGCGACGCCATCAGCGACAGCCGCGTGGGCACGACCTGGCCAAAGCCCTCGGCACGCGCGTCGGCGCTGTTGACCACGGTGTCGATGGCCAGTTGCAGGCGGCGTGTCTCCAGCTGGGTGTTGACGATGCCGTCGCGCTCCTTCACGTAGGCAATGGCCGCGCCCGGGTTGGCGATGACTTCCTTGGCCCCCTTGGCGAAGGCCTGCAGGAAGGCCTTGATGGCGGCCGGGTTCTCCTTGATCAGCTTCGGGCTGGCGATGATGGCGTTGCCGTACAGCTTCACGCCGAAGTCCGCATAGGGCATGACCACCACGTCGGCGGCCTTGATGCCCCGCGCCTCCAGGTTCAGCAGCGAGGTGAAGGTGAAGCCCGTGATGGCATCCACATCGCCGCGCACCAGCATGGTCTCGCGCAGCGGCGGGTCCATGGCCGTCCACTGCACGGTGCCGACCTGGTTGGCCTTGGCGAACAGCGGGAAGGCGCGGCGGCCCGCATCGAACACGGGCGCGCCCAGCTTCTTGCCGGTGAGGTCGGCCGTCTTGGCGATGCCGCTTTTCTTGAGCGCCATCACCGAGGCCGGCGTGTTGTTGTAGACCATCATCACGGCCACGGGCTTGTTGGGCATGTCCGGGTTGTTGGCCTGGAACTCCATCAGCGCCGCGATGTCGGCAAAGCCAAGGTCATAGGCGCCCGAGGCCACGCGCTGCACCACTCCGCCCGAGCCGCTGCCGGCATCGACCGTGACATCCAGGCCCGCGTCCTTGAAGTAGCCCTTGGCCACCGGCTGCAGGAAGAAGGCGGCCGGCCCCTCGAAGCGCCAGTCCAGCTGGAACTTCAGCGGCGTGGCCGCGTGGGCCTGTGTCTGGGCCGTTGCCAGGCCTGCGCTGGCGGACAGGGCCAGGACGGTGTGCAGGAACAGTCGTTTTTGCATGGTGGGCTTCCTCTCTGATGGTCAAAAGAAACGGTGGGGACGGAACGGGGCCGGATCAGCTTTTCCAGGCGCCCTGGTGCGAAGCGGCGGCCTCGCCGATCAGCGCCGGGCCTATGCATTCGATGGCGTGGGACGAGGCGGCGAACACATCGCGGCAGGACAGCTCGGCATCCTTCTGGTCCAGGCGCTCGCCGCGGAATTCGCGCAGGCGCACCGCGTCTATGCCGTAGACCACGCGGCCTATGGCCGACCAGAAGATGGCGCCCGCGCACATCACGCAGGGCTCAGCCGATGAATACAAGGTGGCTGCGGACAGCGCCTCGCGGTCATGCAGGGGGCTGGCCAGGCGGATGGCCGACAGCTCGGCATGGGCCGTGCAGTCGCCGCTCTCGCCATTGGCGTTGGAGGCCTCGGCCAGCACGCGGCCATCGGCGGCCACGATGAGCGCGCCGAACGGGCGGTTGCCGCGCTGGCGCGCGCGGTCGGCCATGGCGATGGCGCGGCGCAGGTAAAGGCCGTCGCGCTCGTCGAGCGAGGCCTCAAGGGGCAGTGAAACGGTGGCGTGGTCCATGTGCACTCCCTCAGGCCTTGGCCATGCGCGCGGCCAGCGGCGGCAGCAGGCTGCGGTTGAACAGCGCATCGGCCGACACGGGTGCCTTCAGGCCGAAGGCCTGGCTGACCTGCTCGGCCTGGCGGGCCAGCAGCTGCGGGTCGATGTCGCCCAGGCCGTGGCGCTGCGTATCGGGCGCGGCCAGGTACTGCGAGGTGATGGCCCAGCGCGCCAGTTCCAGCTTTTCATCCAGGATGGGCTCGCGCTGGCGCACGGCGGCCACGGCCAGCGCGGGCTGGGCCAGGCATTCGATGAGGGCGCGGTTGCTGGCGCGCAGGAATCCCGCCACCAGCGCCGGCTGCTCGGCCACCAGCGCGCTGGAAGCCAGGATGGCGTTGCCATACAGCTGCACGCCCGCATCGGTATAGCGCAGCACCGACAGCTCCTCGGGCTTGATGCGTGCGAACAGCGACACGGCCGAGTCATGGAAATAGGTGGCCGCATCCACATCGCCGCGCACCACCACGTTGTCGCGCGCCGAGAACTCCGTCGTGGTCCAGGCGAACAGGTCGGCCGGCAGGTTCTGGCGCTGCGCGACCAGGGGCCAGACGCGGCGCGTGGACTCCACGGCGGCGGCGGCCACCTTCTTGCCCTTGAGGCTGGCGAACTCGCCCGTGATGCCCCGGTCCTTGCGGCCGATGATGGCGAACGGCGCGCGGTTGTAGTACTGGTAGACGGCCTGCACGCGCGCCGCGCCCGCATTCTGCGCCTGGAACTCGATCAGCGAGCTGATGTCGCCCAGGCCCAGCTGGTAGGCGCCGCTGGCCACCCGCGTGATGGATGCCACCGAGCCCGAGCCCACGTCGATGCTCACGTCCAGCCCCTCGTCGCGGTAGTAGCCCTTTTGCAGCGCCACGAAAAAGGGCGCGGTCTGCGAGGTCACGCGAAAGTCCAGCGTGAACTTCAGCGGTGTCAGCGCCTTGCCCTGGGCGAAGGCACCGGGCATCACGGCACTGGCAGCGGGAAGGGCGGCGGCAAGGAAATGGCGGCGTTGCATGGTGGAACTCTCAGTCGCTATCAACATGGGGACCGGCCGCTGGCATGGGGCCGGGCGGCTGGCGTGACATGAGCAATTTCCGGGCAACGCGCACTGGGCGCGTGCTGAACGCTTCTACTCAACGATGCTTGTATGCAAAGTGCGTACCACCCCCTGAGTCGCTTCGCGCCTTCCCCCTCTCTCGCTGCGCGGGAGGGGGACGACACCCTCGGTGCGGGGCGGCCCTTCCTTGGTGTCTCTGAGTGGGGCCGCGCCAGTTTCAAGCGCTGCGGGCATGCATCACCTTGGTGCACCGCCAGCTAGATGTGGGGCAACAACACGATTTCGGCTGACAGCTGCACCACGATGGAACGCGCGCAGCGACGAACCGGCCTGCGCGGGCTGGCGCGCTGTTTGCTTGGGTGGTTGGCAAGAGTAGAAGCGTTCAGCTTGCCGGCCTGTGCCGGCGCGGGTCATTGCTCTTGAAGCGGGTGCGGGAGCGGCGTGGCTGCGACCTGTGCCCTGTCAGCCACTTCAAGAGCGACGGGCGGGATCGGTGTCTTTTTGCGCCGGCCGCTGCGTGCCTTGCCACTGCCTTTGCGGCAAAGGAAACAGACCATGAACATGCTTGCCAACCCCACCCTGACTTCGGCACCGGCTTCAGATTACGCCTTGGGTGAACTCGCCAAGGAGGCCCGCATGGGCGGCCAGGGGCAGGAGACACGCGCACGGGAGGTGCGGGTGATCGATATCTCCGATTTTGACCGCCGCAAGGCCGAGATTGCCGATGCGATCTGGCAGGCCTCGGTGGAGATCGGCTTCTTCCAGGTGTCGGGCCACGGCATTCCCCAGCCCGATATCGATGCGGCCTTCGAGCGTGCCGAGCAGTTGTTCGCCCTGCCGCGCGAGGTGAAGGCGCAGTGGCCGCTGTCGCGCAATGCGGGCTGGGAGCACAAGGCGCAGATCCGGCCTTCCACGCGCACGCCCGACCAGAAGGAGTCCTACCAGATGACGCGCCCGCGCATGGCCGGCCTGTGGCCCACGGAGCAGGAGCTGCCGGGCTTTCAGCAGGCCACGCTGGGCTTTGAGCGCCAGTGCTGGCAGGTGGGCATGCAGCTGCTGTCGTGCTTTGCGCACAAGCTGGGCTTTGATGCGGACTTCTTCACGCGCGCCCACGACCCTTCGGTGCCCGCCTACCAGAGCACGCTACGCATGCTGCACTACTTCGCGGTCGATCCCGCGCTCAAGGACGAGCTGGGCCTGTGGCGCGCAGGCGCCCACACCGACTTCGACTGCCTGACCCTGCTGTTCCAGCGCGCAGGCCAGGGCGGCCTGCAGGTGCTGCCGGGCAAGGAAATGGAAGGCCAGCAATGGACGCCCGTGGACCCGGTGGAAGGCGTGATCACCTGCAACATCGGCGACATGCTCACGCGCTGGAGCGACGACCAGCTGCCCAGCAACTTCCACCGCGTGCGCAACCCCCTGCCCCATGAATACCAGGGCGCGCGCTACAGCCTGGCCTTCTTCTGCCAGGCCAACGAGGACGCGGTGATCGAGGGCCCGCAAAAGAAGTACCCACCCATCACGGGCGCGGAGTACCTGCGCCAGCGCATCAGCGCCAACTTCTCCAACAAGTACTGAACCCGGACGGGGCCGTGGCCGGAAACGACAAGGCCCCGGAGTCCGGGGCCTTGTCTGTGTCTGCGATCGGTGGTGGTGCGGATCAGCGCAGCGACTCGATCAGGTCGATGTACTGCTGCTTGGCATCGTCGGCCGAGGTGTCCTTGAGCTTTTCCCAGGCGTCCCACTTGGCGCGGCCGACCATGTCGGTGAAGCTGGGCTTCTTGGCCTCGTTGTCGCCTTCGGTAGCCTGCTTGTACAGCGCGTAGAGCTTGAGCAGCGTGGCATTGTCGGGGCGCTCGCTGATCGAGGTGGAGTTCTTGACGGCGGCCTCGAAGGCGGCATTCAGATCGGACATGGCGGGTCTCCTGGTGGGCGGTTCGTGTAGCGGCACAGTGTAGCCAAAAAAGCAGGAATTTAGAACGACCGTGCTTTTTTCTCAGTCAACCGCACCGAGACCGGCCACTCCGCCCCTATGCCGCTCCCATGCCGTTCCTACGCCGCGCTGCACAGGTGCCCGGCCATGGGCCATCGGTCTGCCTCGCAAGGCGCGGGGGCCGGCAGCTGGCCCCGGGCGCTGCCCGGTTGCAGGATGCGGCCGTGCTCCATCACGACCACGCGGTCGGCGACGGCGAAGGCCTGCTGGCGGTCTTGCGTCGCATAGACGGCCGTACACCCCAGGCTGCGCAGCAGCCGGGGAATTTCCTCGCACAGGCGCTCGCGCAGGTTGCCGTCGAGGCCGGACAGGGGTTCGTCAAGCAGCACCAGACGCGGGCGCTCCACCACGGCACAGGCCAGCGCTGCACGCTGCTGCTGGCCGCCCGACAGGCTGCCGGGAAGGCGCTCGCCCATGCCCTGCAGCCCGACCAGGCCCAGGGTCTGCTGCACCCGCTCGTGGATCTGCGCGCGAGGCAGTCCGCGCATCTCCAATGGGAAGGCCACGTTGGCCTGCAGGCTCATATGGTGCCAGAGCGCATGGTCCTGGAGCACCATGCCCAGCTCGCGCCGCTCGGGCGGCAGGGACTGCGAGGCGCTGGCCACGCACTGCCCGCCCATCCAGACTTCGCCGCGGCTGGGCTGCTCCAGCCCGGCCAGGATCTTGAGCAGGGTGGTTTTGCCGCAGCCCGAAGGACCCAGCAGGGCCAGCACCTCGCCGGGGGCGATCTGCAGGCTGATGTCCTGGAGCACGGCGCGCTCGCCGTAGATGCGCTTGAGCTGCCGGGCTTGGACGGCCACGCCCTGCGCGGCGGCCGAGGAGGATTCGATGGAGGTCACAGGGACCGCATGCTAGGTGCGGTGTGTGACATGCCGGTGTCGGCCGGACCCTGCAAGGGCCTCAGCGCGTGGGCTCGCTCAGCCAGCGCTGGGCCAGCTTCACCCAGAACGTGGCGCCCTGCGGGATCAGCTGGTCGTTGAAGTCGTAGCTGGGGTTGTGCAGCGTGCAGGGACCGCCGCCGTGGCCGATGGCGCGGTGGTCGCCGTCGCCATTGGCGATGAAGCAGTAGGCGCCGGGCTTTTCCAGCAGCATGAAGGCAAAGTCCTCGGCGCCCATCGAGGGCTCCTGGGGCAGTACATTGGCCTCGCCCACGACCTCGGCCATGACGCGGCGCGCGAACTCGGCCTCGGGCGCGGAGTTGATGGTGGGCGGGTAGTTGCGCACGAACTCGAACTCGCAGCGCGTGTCATGCGCGGCGCAGATGCTCTCGGCCAGGGTCTTCATGCGCCGCTCGATCAGGTCCAGCACCTCCAGCGTGAAGGTGCGCACCGTGCCCTGCAGCTCCACGCTGTCGGGCACCACGTTCGTGGCCTCTCCCGCGTGGACCATGGTCACCGAGACCACGCCCGCCTCGATGGGCTTGACGTTGCGGCTGACGATGGTCTGCAGGCCCAGGATGAGCTGGGCCGCCACGGGCAGCGGGTCGATCACCATGTGCGGCATGGCCGCGTGGCCGCCCTTGCCGCGCACGACGATGCGGAATTCGTTGCTGGACGCCATGGCCGGGCCCGGGCCCACGGCCATGGTGCCGGCCTTCATGCCCGGCCAGTTGTGCATGCCGAACACGGCCTGCATGGGGAACTGGGTGAACAGGCCGTCCTCGACCATCTCGCGCGCGCCGCCGCCGCCCTCTTCGGCCGGCTGGAAGATCAGGTGCACCGTGCCCTCGAAGCTGTCGCGGTGCGCGGCCAGGTACTGCGCGGCGGCCAGCAGCATGGCGACATGGCCGTCATGCCCGCAGGCATGCATTTTTCCGGCATGGCGGCTGGCGTGCTCGAAGGTGTTGAACTCCTGCATGGGCAGGGCGTCCATGTCGGCGCGCAGGCCGACGGCGCGGCCGCTGGCGCCGCCGTCACGACCGTGGATGGTGCCCACCACGCCCGTGCGGCCCAGGCCGCGGTGCACGGCAATGCCCCATCCCTCCAATTGCCGGGCCACGAGGTCGGCGGTGCGGATCTCCTCGAAGCACAGTTCGGGATGGGCATGTATGTCGCGGCGCAGCGCGGTGATCTCGGGTGCGCGGTCCAGCAGTTCCTGCAGCAAGGCCATGGGGTTCTCCTTTTAGAGCGTGTTATGCACTTTTAAGTACCCGCGTTGGCTCTGCGCGCTGGTGATCGCAAGGCGCAGTGTGCCGCCAAGGCTGAAGCCTTGGCAAGCGCTGCAATGCCGCGAGCGCCTGCGCGCAGAGCCAACCCGAAGGGAAAGCCTACACCCGGACCTTGCCGTCGCCGGTCAGCATGGACAACTCCACGAAGCGCGGCTTGGCCGATTGCGGCTTGAAGGCCAGCGGAAAGCCGGCCACCTGCTGGCCGTGCATGGCATCGAGCGCCGCGACCAGTCCGTCGCGCGTGGGCTTGCCCGAGGCCGAGGCTTGGCGCAGCGCATCGGCGAACACGCGTGCCGCCAGATAGCCTTCCATGCTGGAGTAGTTGGGCGTCAGCTTGCCGCCGCCCTTCTGGATGGCCGCCAGGAAATCGCGCGTGATCTGGCGCGAGGTCTGGAAGGGCGAGGGCACGACCTGGGTGACGACCACCCCTTCGGCATCCTTGCCCAGCGTCTGCGCCAGTGCCTGGGAGCCGACGAAGGAGACGTTGTAGAACTGCCCGCCAAAGCCCGCCTGGCGCGCCGCGCGCACAAAGGCCGCGCTGGCCGAGTAGGTGACGATCTGCACGATCACATCGGCGCCCAGCGGCACCAGCGTCTTGACGGCGGCGGCCACATTGTTCGAGTTGCGCTCCACCGTGGCCGCGCCCACGGGCTCCAGCCCCTTGGCGGCCAGCGCCGCCTTGACGCCGGCCAGGCCTGACTCGCCATAGGCATCGTTCTGGTGCAGCACGGCCACCTTCTTGAGGCCCAAGCCAGTGAGGTGCCGCACCATCAGCGCCGTCTCGTCGGCATAGGAGGCGCGCACGTTGAAGACCAGTTGGGCCAGTTGGGGCTGGCGCAGCGCGTCGGCGCCCGTCAGCGGCGCAAACAGGGGCACGCGCGCCTTTTGCAGCAGCGGCAGCGCAGCCATGCTGGTGGAGGTGCCCACGTAGCCGAAGAGGGCGAACACGTCGTCGGACAGGAAGCGCTGGGTATTGGCCGCGCAGCGCTCGGGCTCGTAGCCGTCGTCCATCACGCGCAATTCGATGTTGCGCCGGGCAATGCCCCCCTGCGCGTTGAGCTGTTCGAAGTACAGCTTGGCGCCTTCATGGAAGGGCTGGCCGATCTGTGCCGCGGGGCCCGTCATCGGGCAGGACTGGCCCAGCACGATGGTGCCTCCCGCGTCCTGGGCGCGCACTGCGCCGGTCCAGGTGGCGGCAGCAGCCGTGCTGGCTGCGATGAACTGTCTGCGGCTGAACGCCGTCTTGGGTCGGAGCATGAACTTGCCTGTTTTTGTCACTGGAATCGGCGCCGTTGCTGCGTGCAGCCGGCTGCAAGGGTCCGCATAATAAAGACAAGCGGCGATTGCGGCATGCAAGACCGGCACCGCCCCTTGCCCGTGACGGCCTTTTCCCGTTTTCCCGGCTTTCACGGTTTTTTCGCAAAGTACCCACCCTGTCCGAGACCGCTGCCACCATGTCCTCCGCCACGCCCCCACTCCAGGCCACCTCACAGGTGCTGGGCGCCTGCCCCCATGACTGCCCCGATACCTGCTCGCTGGTGACCACGGTCGAAGACGGCATTGCCAAAAGAGTCCAGGGCAACCCCGCCCATCCGCACACGGGCGGCGTGCTCTGCGCCAAGGTCAGCAAATACACCGAGCGCAGCTACCACCCCGAGCGCGTGCTCACCCCGCTGCGCCGCGTGGGCCCCAAGGGTTCCGGGCAGTTCGAGCCCGTGGGCTGGGACGAGGCGCTGGCCGACATCGCCGCGCGCCTGCAGTCCCTGGCGGCGCGCGATCCCGAAACCATCCTGCCCTACAGCTACGCAGGCACCATGGGCCTGGTGCAGGGCGAGAGCATGGACCGGCGCTTCTTCCACCAGCTCGGCGCCTCGCTGCTGGACCGCACCATCTGCTCCAGCGCCGGGGGCGAGGCCCTGAACCTGACCTATGGCGGCAAGCTGGGCATGCGCGTGGAGCATTTCACCGAAAGCCGGCTCATCCTCATCTGGGGCAGCAACAGCATCGGCAGCAGCCTGCATTTCTGGCGCTATACGCTGGAGGCCAAGCGCAACGGCGCACGCCTGGTGTGCATCGACCCGCGCAAGACCGAGACCGCCGACAAATGCCACGAGCACCTGCAGCTGCTGCCCGGCACCGATGCCGCCCTGGCACTGGCCCTGATGCACGAGCTGATCACGCACGGCTGGCTGGACCATGACTACATTGCGCGCCACACGCTGGGCTGGGAGGAACTCAAGGCCCGCGCCCTGCAGTGGCCGCCCGAGCGCGCGGCCCAGGTCTGCGGCTTGCCCGTGGAGCAGATCCGCCAGCTGGCGCGCGACTACGGCACCACCACGCCCGCCGCCATCCGCCTGAACTATGGCGTGCAGCGCGCGCGCGGCGGCGGCAATGCCGTGCGCGCCATCGCCTGCCTGCCGGCCCTGGTGGGCGCCTGGCGCCACCGTGCGGGCGGCCTGCTGCTGTCCGCCTCGGGCGCCCTGCCCGCGCAGCGCGCCCGACTGCAGATGCCGCACCTGCTGGGCGAACGCCGCCCGCGCACCATCAACATGAGCACCATCGGCGACGCCTTGCTGCACGAAGGCGGCAATGGCTTCGGCCCGCGCGTGGACGCCATCGTGGTCTACAACAGCAATCCCGTGGCCGTGGCGCCCGAGTCGGCCAAGGTCGTGGCCGGCTTTGCGCGCGAGAACCTGTTCACCGTGGTGCTGGAGCAGTTCATGACCGACACGGCCGACCTGGCCGACTACGTGCTGCCGGCCACCACGCAGATCGAGCACTGGGACATCCACGGCAGCTACGGCCATACCGACGTGCTGCTCAACCGCCCCGCCATCGCGCCGCTGGGCCAGGCGCGCAGCAACGGCCAGATCTTCCGCGACCTGGCCGCGCACATGGCGCGGCACGATGCCGCCTTTGCCGCTGCCCATTTCCAGACGGGAGACGAGCAACTGTGCCGCGAAGCCTTCGAGGGGCGCGGCGTGGACTTCAACGAGCTGCTGGACAAGGGCTTTGCCACCCTGGCCCTGCCCGAGGCCCCCTTTGCCGAGGGCGGCTTCGCAACGCCCTCGGGCCGCTGCGAATTCACCAGCGCCGAGCTGGCGCGGCGCGGCATGGACCCGCTGCCCGACTACCTGCCCAACTACGAAACCGCCGAAACGGATGCGCGCTACCCGCTGGCCATGATCTCGCCGCCGGCACGCAACTTTCTCAACAGCAGCTTCGTCAACGTCAAGAGCCTGCGCACCATGGAAGGCCGCCCGCTGGTGGAGCTGCACCCCGACGACGCCGCCCCGCGCGGCGTGGCCGAGGGCGACCGGGTGCGCGTCTTCAACGACCGGGGCAGCTACGAATGCCACGCCACCCTCAACGGCCGCGCGCGCCGGGGCGTGGTCAACGGCCTGGGCATCTGGTGGCGCAAGCATGGCGACAACGGCACCAACGTCAACGAGCTCACCCACCAGCGCCTGACCGACCTGGGCCGCGCGCCCAGCTTCTACGACTGCGCGGTGCAGGTGCAGCGGCTGGCCTGAGCCCCGCCCCGGAGGCGGGCGATTCCTGCGCAATGGCGTCTGGCGCATCGGCACAATGGACCGCATTGCCACCACCGACAGGAGATGCCCATGCTGCAAACCGCCGTGGTCGCCGTGCGCGACCGTGCCCGGCTGCAGGAAATCGTCGGCGTGCTGCTGCGCTTCGGGCTGGCCGACCTGGTCGACACGCTGGGCCTGGCCCGCTTCGCGCCGCGCGGCAGCCAGCCCCATCCCGAGCATCCGCTGGATGCCAGCCGCCCGGAGCGCCTGCGCATGGCCCTCGAACACCTGGGTCCCAGCTTCGTCAAGCTGGGCCAGATCATGGCCACGCGCTCGGACCTGCTCGCGCCCGAATGGACGGCCGCACTGCAGCAACTGCACAGCCACGCCGCCCCGCTGCCCTGGGAGACGGCCCAGCCGTTGATCGAGCAGTCGCTGGGCCTGCCCGTGGAGCAGGTGTTCACGCATTTCGATCCCGTGCCGCTGGCCTCGGCCTCCATGGCCCAGGTGTACCGCGCGCGGCTGCCTGCGGCTGAAGACCGGGATGACCGGCAAGACCAGAAAGACGGCAGCGACAGCGACAGCACCCCTGCGGCCAGCGCTGCCGACATCGAAGTCGTGGTCAAGGTCCAGCGCCCCGGCCTGCGCCCCCAGATCGAGGCCGACCTGCGCCTGCTCGAGCACCTGGCGCTGCTGGCCCAGGAACAATGGCCGCAGCTGGCACGCTACCGCCCGCGCGAGGTCACGCGCCAGTTGGGCCAGGCGCTGCGCGAGGAACTGGATTTCACCGTCGAAGCCCACAACGGCGACGCCGTGGCGCGGCACTTCGCGGCCCAGCCCGAGATCGTCGTGCCGGCCATCCACTGGGCATTGAGCGGGCCGCGCCTGCTGGTGCAGGACTTCGTGCCGGGCGTGCCAGCCTCGGCCGTGGGTGCGGACCCCGCGCTGGACGGCCCGCTGCTGGCGCGCCGTGGCGCCTGCGCGTTTTTGCAGATGGTGCTGCGCGACGGCCTGTTCCACGCCGACCCGCACCCCGGCAACCTGCTGGCCCTGCCCGGCAACCGCGTCGGCTTCATCGACTTCGGCATGGTCGGGCGGCTGTCGCCCCAGCGCCGCCGCCAGGTGCTGGGCCTGATGCGCGCCCTGGTCGAGGGCCAGGGCCGCAGCCTCTCGGGCGTGCTGCTGGAATGGGCGGCCGAAAGCGAAATGCCCGGCCGCGCCCCGCCCTCGGCCGCGCGCATCGAGGCTGCCGTGGACCGCTTCGTGACCCGCCATGGCCCCGGCGCCAGCAATGGCCGCCTGGTCATGTCCCGCGCGCTGCAGGACTTCATGGCCCTGGCCCGCGAAACCGGCGTGGCCCTGCCCGCCGACATGGCGCTGCTGCTCAAGGCCCTCATCACGGCCGACCAGGTGCTGCTGCAGCTGGACCCGCAATTCGACGTGGTGCAGACGGCCACGCCCCTGGTCAAGGCCCAGCTGCTGCAGCGCTACTCCCTGCGCAGCCTGGCGCGCCAGCGCCGCGCCGCCATGGCGCAGTGGCTGGAACTGGCCGACGACGCGCCGCACACCCTGCGGCTGGTGATGCAAAGACTGCGCTCGGGCCGGCTGCAGGCCGACCTGGACATACGCCACATCGACCGGCTTTCACTGGCACTGGAACGCGCCGCCACCCGCCTGGCCCTGGCCGTGGTCTCCGGCGCCTTCATCCTGGGCCTGGCCCCCGGCCTGCTGACCATGGGCCCGCGCCTGTGGGGCATCCCCCTCTTCGCCGCCCTGGGCGTGGCCGGCGCCGCCGCCAGCCTGGCCGTTCTTTTCACCACCATGCGCAGGCAGAAGGCGCTGGATTGATGGCTGGATTGATCGCTGGATTGGCGATCAGGAACGCCAAAAAAAAGCAGCACCAGCGCATCAGATCAAAGCCGGGCGCCGCCCCCAAAACCGCCACGGCCCAACCCAGAGACACCGAGGAAGGGCCTACGCCGGCCGCGCCGCCCCGCACCGAGGGTGTCGTCCCCCTCCGCGAAGCGAGAAGGGGCGACGTGCAACGGGAAGGCGCACAGCGCCTCAGGGGGTCAGTCCAGCTTCACGCCCGCGCTCTTGATGATGGCCCCCCAGCGCTTGGATTCCGCGCGCGACATGGCCAGGAACTGCTCGGGCGTGCCGGGCAGCGCCTCCATGCCGAAGTCCTGCATGCGCTTGACCACGGCGGGGTTGGCCAGCGCCTTGTTGAGCTCGGCGTTCAGGCGCTGCACCACGGCGGGGGGCATCTTGGCCGGGCCCAGGATGCCCTGGAAGGCATAGACCTCGGTATCGGGCACGCCGACCTCGGCCAGCGTGGGCAGCTCGGGCAGGCTGGGCACGCGCTTGCCCGTGCCAATGGCCAGGGCGCGCACCTTGCCCGACTGGATCACGGGCAGGCCCGAGGCCAGGTCCAGGAACATGCAGGGCACCTGGCCGCCCATCACGTCGGCCAGCGCAGGCGCCGCGCCGCGATAGGGGATGTGCGTCAGGAAGGTGCCCGTGCGGTTCTTGAACATCTCCATGGCCAGGTGGTGGGGCGAGCCGTTGCCGGGAGAGGCGTAGTTGACCTGGCCCGGATGCGCCTTCACGTAGGCCAGGAATTCCTTGAAGGTCTTGGCCTCGAAGTTCGGGTTCACCACCAGCGCCATCGGGAAGCGGCTGATGCCGCCGATGTAGGTGAAGTCTTTTTCAGGATTGAAGGACAGCTTGCTGAACAGGTGCTCGTTGTAGGCCAGCACGGCGTTGTCGGCCGACATGATGGTGTAGCCGTCGGGCTTGGCCGTGGCCACGATCTGGGCGCCGATGTTGGTGGAGGCGCCGGGGCGGTTGTCCACCACGATGGTCTGGTTCAGCGTCTGGCGCATGGCCTCGGCCACGGTGCGCGCCAGCACGTCGGTGCCGCCGCCGGGCGGATAGGGCACGACCCAGCGGATGTTGCTGGCGGGCCAGTCCTGCGCCTGTGCAAAAGGCGCGGCCATGCCGGCGGATGAGGCCGCCACGGCGGCCAGGAATTGTCTACGGTCCATTGTTGTCTCCTGTGGGATGGGTGTGGATGGGTCCTGGCCGCGCCCTGTTGCTCTTGTTCATGGAGGCGGCGGCAGTGTGTTTCAGGGCGGGCTGGCTGCGGGGAACTCCACGCGCTGCACCTTGAAGCCCTGGGCCGCCAGCAGCGCCGGCAGGCCGCGCGTGCCCACCATGTGCAGGGCGCCCACGGCGGCGAACACGCTGCGGCCGGAACGGATCTGCCGCGCCACTTCGCGCGCCAGGCCGGGGTTGCGGCCATAGACCATGCGGTCGTAGTCGGCGCGCTCGGCGGCATTGGCCATGCAGTCGCACCAGTCGGGCAGGCTCTCCAGCAGGTGGATGCGGCCATCGGCCCAGACGCGTGCGATCAGTCCCAGCTTCTGGGAGGCGATGCCGCTTTCCAGCTGGCGCAGGCCGGACTCCACCGTCTCGGCCACGCGCGCGGGGTCGTCCGAGACCAGCTCGCGCAGTTGCAGCTCGGGCGTCTCCAGCGACAGCACGGGCTTGCCCAGGGCCAGCGCCACGCCGGCCAGCGAGAAATCGATGCCATAGGACGCGTCCAGCCCCTCGCTGCGGCCGGCCAGCGACAACAGGGAGATCACCTGGGCGTCGGGGCGCAGCAGGGCCAGCTCGGGGCCGGCGCAGGCCAGGCGCCTTTGCTCCTCAAGCCGGCGCTGGAGGTCGCCGCGCAGCGGCGGCGCATCGGGCCGCGCCTGCATGCCTGCGAACAAGACCTTCATGACCTCGGGATCGAGGATGTTCAGCTCCAGTGCCAGGCTGTCGGAGGCGCGCAGCGCGTCCGCCACCGTGGGGCCGGGCACGCTCCAGTCGAGCTTGGCCGCGTGCATGGTCCCGTAGAGCCAGCTGGTGCGGCCCCGGTGCTCGATGCGCCACAGCAGCCCACGGTCCTGCGCCTTGCGCTGCATGGCGCGGATCTCGTCCGGGCCGGGCATGCGCGCCTCGGGCGGGCAGGTGACGGGGTCCGCGGCCGGGGGCGCCGCGAATGCCCCCGCCAGCGGCGACAGCGCCAGCGCGGCCAGGCCGGCGCGCAGCGACCTGCCCGCCAGGCGCCACCAGGGTGCGCAGACGCGGCTCATTCGGCAGGCTCGACGATGTTCTGGTCGATGGCGCCGAAGATGCTCTGGCCGTCCTTGCCCTTCATCTCGATGCGGATGGTGTCGCCGAAGCGCATGAACTCGGTCTTGGGCGCGCCGTCCTGGATGGTCTCTATGCAGCGCTTCTCCGCAATGCAGCTGTAGCCCTTGGGCCACTCCATGCGCCGGTTCTTGCCCTTGCCGCTTTCCACGCCCTTGTTGCTCACGGTGCCGCTGCCCACGATGGAGCCGGCGCGCACATTGCGCGTCTTGCAGATATGGGCGATGAGCTGGCCGAAATGAAAGCTCATGTCCTCGCCCGCATCGCACATGCCGACCTTGCGGCCGTTCCAGGTGGACTGCAGCGTCAGGTGCAGGCGCCCGCCCTTCCAGGCGTCGCCCAGCTCGTCCAGCGTCACGGCCACGGGGCTGAAGGAGGTGGCGGGCTTGGACTGGAAGAAGCCGAAGCCCTTGGACAGCTCATTGGGGATCAGGTTGCGCAGGCTCACGTCGTTGGCCAGCATGACCAGGCGCACGCCGCCCAGCGCACGCTCGGGCGTGGCGCCCATGGGCACGTCGGCGGTGATGACGGCGATCTCGGCCTCGAAGTCGATGCCCATGGACTCGCTGGGCACCACCACATCGTCGCAGGGGCCCAGGAAATCGTCGCTGCCGCCCTGGTACATCAGCGGGTCGGTGTAGAAATTGGCGGGCACCTCGGCGCCGCGCGCCTGGCGCACCAGCTCCACATGGTTGATGTAGGCCGAGCCATCGGCCCACTGGTAGGCGCGTGGCAGCGGCGCCATGCACTGGCGCGGATCGAAGGCAAAGGCATGGACCGCCTTGCCGCTGTTGAGCAGGTGGTACAGGTCCTGCAGCTGGGGCGCCATGTAGCTCCAGTCGTCGAGCACCTGCTGCAGGCGGCTCGCTATGCCGGTCGCATAATGGGCCTGGCTCAGGTCGCGTGACACCACGACCAGTTGCCCGTCCCGCGATCCGTCCTTGTATGTGGCAAGTTTCATGCTGCTCCCCCGTGCTGCCGCCGCGCGCCACGGCATCCGGGCAGCAGCCTGGATACCCATGGCGACGCAGCCACGAATTACGATAAGTTAAATTGATTTAACTAAACAAAACCAAATTCTATTGCAATGGACAAGGAACGCGCAGGGATTCAATCGGTCGAGGTCGGTTTTACATTGCTGGAGGCGCTGACGCGCGCCCGGGGCCCGCAGATGCTCAAGGACCTGGCGTCCGACGCCGGCATGAGCGCCGCCAAGGCGCACCGCTACCTCGTGAGCTTCCAGCGCATCGGCCTGGTCACCCAGGACGCGCGCACCTCCCGCTACGACCTGGGCCCGGCCTCGCTCAAGCTGGGCCTGGCCTCTCTGGCCCGGCTGGACCCCGTGCGGCTGGCGCGCGAACGCATGCCAGCGCTCATGGAGCGCATCCACCACACGGCGGCCATCGCCGTCTGGGGCAACCACGGGCCGACCATCGTGCACTGGGAGGAAAGCGCGCAGTCGGTCACCGCCAACCTGCGCCTGGGCGACGTCATGCCCATGCTGGCCTCGGCCACCGGGCGCTGCTTCGCGGCCTGGCTGCCGCGCGAGGTCACGGCCCCGCTGCTGGAGCCCGAAGTGGACAAGGCCCGCCGCATCCAGCGCAAGGACCTGCCGCTCACCCCCGAGGCCATAGACGCCATGCTGGCCGAGGTGCGCGAGCGCGGCACCGCCCGCGTGGTCGATACCGTGCTGCCCGGCATCGTGGCGTTTTGCACGCCGGTCTTCGACTCCTCGGGCCATATCGTGCTGGGCCTGACCACGCTGGGCTCGATTGCCACCTTCGACCCCGAATACGGCGGCGCCATCGACGCGCCGCTGCGCGAGGCCTGCGTCCAGCTGTCCCAGGACCTGGGCTGGAATGCCTGAAATGCACCTGCGCCAGCGCGCCCTGCCCGCCCTCACCGCCGTGGTGCTGGGCGTGCACGCGCTGGCCCTGCTGGGCCTGCCGCTGTGGAGCCAGGTATCGGCGCCGCACACCGAGGTGGCAGCCATGCAGACGCGGGCGCTGTCCCTGCCCGAGCCACCGGCCCCCCCGCCTGCAGCGCCCGTACCCGCATCGAAGGCGCCTGCGCCCAAGCCGCAGCAGCCTCGCCCCAAGATCCAGCGCCCGGCACCGGCCGCACCCGCGCCCACGCCCGAGCCGCTGGACACGCCCATCCGCGAAACCGTGGAGCCCTTGCCGATGGCCGCAGCGCCGGAGCCTGCCGCATCGGACGCCTCTGAAACCGCCGCTGCCGGCAGCGGGGCAACCCCGGCCACGCCGCCGGCGCCGCCCGCTCCCAAGCCCGAACCCGAAACACCGCCCACGCCCTCGGCCGGCCCGGCCCAGGGCATGGCCATCACCTCGCCCGATGGCACGCCGCTGGCCTCCGACGCCCCCGTTCCCGTGCAACTGCCCGATCCCGCGCGGCTGTCGTTCGCCGTCACCGGCCAGGC
Organism: Delftia sp. NA_296.1; assembly: GCF_052692095.1. Classification (NCBI taxonomy): domain Bacteria; kingdom Pseudomonadati; phylum Pseudomonadota; class Betaproteobacteria; order Burkholderiales; family Comamonadaceae; genus Delftia; species Delftia sp. NA_296.1. The sequence goes on from NZ_JBQZGF010000002.1 coordinate 346,562, forward strand.
CAAGCGCTTCAACTACTCGGCCAGTGCCGAGCTGGTCTGGCGCCATGCCAACGGCCAATACCAGGCCAGCCAGGAAGTCAGCCTGTTCCTGCTGGGCTCGCGCTCGCAGACCAGCGAGGGCCGCATCACCGACAGGGGACTGGAGCCCAGCCGCTTCAACGACAAGGCACGCAAGGAGCAATCGGCGCAACTGGCGTTCGACCAGAACCTGGCGCACTTCAGCACGGGCGCGCCCGATGCCGCCATCGCGCCCGGCGCGCAGGACCGGCTCAGCGTGTTCCTGCAACTGTCGGCCCTGCTGGCGGCTGCGCCGCAGCGCTACCCGGCGGGCACGCAGATCAGCTTCATCACCGTCAGCGCGCGGCGCGCCGACCGCTGGACCTTCCGCGTGGGCGAGACCGAGACGCTGGACCTGCCCTCGGGCAGCACGCAGGCGCTGCGGCTGGACAAGATCGCGGCGGCCGGCGATGACCAGCAGGCCTCGCTGTGGCTGGCGCCGTCCATGCAATACCTGCCCGTGCGCATCCGGCTGGCGCAGGACAACGGCGACTTCGCCGACCTGCAGCTCAAGGGCCGCCAGGCGCCCTGATCGCGGGTAGGCCGGCACTTGCAGGCACCGCTGCCGCCCGCCTACCACAGCGCGGCCTGCGGCGCACGCCGCCGCGCATGCCAATCCGTGGAATACTGCATGCAAGTGCCTGTGATAGATCGGGACCCCCACGGTTCTTGAAATCCGGCGCTTCGCAGCCATGTAGGCTGTGCGACGCCCGGCAACGGGCCAGAAAGGGAACACCATGCAAATGCTTTACGACTCCGAATCTTTTGTGGTGCTCCATCTGCGTCCCGACATGGATCCGGATGCAACGACTGGCAATGAGGCAGTCGATACCGCCCGTCAACTGCCACGCCACGGCTTCGAGATCGTGGACAAGCGCTCGGGCAAGGAGGTCTACCTGGACGGCTCCTGGGCCGAGATGTTCCAAAAGCAGATCATTGCCTGGCAGCTCGACGCCCCCACCGAGGAAGAGGTGGAAGACGCGCTGGAGCGCTACGCCGGCCTGGCCCAGCAACCTGTCGTGGTCCACTGACGCCGCGCTTTTCACCTCCCTCCAACCCATAAGAAAGCCGGGAATGCGATGAGCATTTCCGGCTTTTTCATTGGGCTTTGGGCTGGGCGGACCCAGCCCCTTTCCACCGTCAATCCCTGGACGCAGCCCTGATCGAAAGTGCCGCCATCCCGGCCAGCATCAGGGCCAGCATCATCAGCGCCCACTGGCTCAACGTGGGGATGGCTGCCACATTGCCAGCCGCCGCCGTCAGCTCGTTGGTGAAAGCCGCTGCGTTGCCCGTGGCCGCCACCGTCAGCGTGACGGCCGCCGGCATCCTGCCCCACGCCAGGCCTGCGGGTGCCGAGGGCAGCGTGGTGCTTTCGCTGACCGAGCAACTCACGCCTTGGGGCACGTTGGTGATGGTGCCTGTGCCCGTGGTCGCATTGGCCAGCACCACGGTCCCCGTGAAACTGCCACTCGCGCCACAGCTGGCCGTGAAGGCAAAGCTGCCGCTCACGCCGCCTGCAGGCGCGCCCGTGACGTTCTTGGTCAGGCTGATGGCGGCGGTGCTGCGCACCAGGGTATTGGTGAAAGCGGCCGCATTGCCGGAAGCCACCACCGTCACCGGCACGGCAGCGGGCATGACGCCCCAGATGTAGTTGACCGGCGCGATAGGCAAAGGCGTGTTCTCGGTGACCACGCAGCTCGCGCCTTGCGGAACACCGGCGATGCCGCCCGTTCCCGACGAGGCATTGCTCAGCGCCACGGCGCCGGTGTAGTTGCCGTCCACGCCGCAGCTCGCAGTGAAGTCGAAGTTGCCGGTTACGCCCGCTGCAGGGCCGCCCGCCACGGTCTTGGTGAGCGCAATCGATGCGGCGCTGCGCGCCAGCGTGTTGGTCAAGGCCACGGCAGGACTGCCAGGTGGCGCCAGCAAGGCCACGGTGCCGCTGGGCGGGCTGACCTCCACCCACTGGTGATTGGCCGGTGCCGCTGGGCGGGAGGTTTCGGTCACCGTGCAGCTGCCGCTGGAGATGACGGGCGTGACAGAGACGGCGCCCGCCGTGGGCGTGCTCAGCGTCACGCTGGTGGCAATGCTCGGCACCACAATGCCGTCCGTTCCTGTGCAGGAAACGCTGACGGGGAAGCTGCTGCCCGTCAGATCCGTGGCCTGACTGCCTGCGGCCCAGGCCACCGTCTTGCCCACGGCCAGCGTGCCGGGCTGGCAGGTCAGCGTGGCCGTGGCGTTGTTGCCCAAACCTGCGGGTGTGAAGTCCACACCGGGCCGGATGATGTTGGTCACGGTGCGTGCCACAGGGTCCGCGCAGGCTGCGCGGCCTGCCGCGTCATTGGGCCAGACCACGGGCACGGTGATGGAGCAGCCCGTGGTGTGGGGAATACCGAAGTCATCCAGATTGACCGTGCTGGAGCCCTCAGTCGCGGTCAGCGTGCCGCCCGTGCAGGTATGGGTGACGGGACCGCTGCCGATCAGCAGGGGGCTGGGCAGGGCATCGGTGACCTTGGCATGGGCCACGTCCTGCAGCGTGTCATTCTGAAATTCGATGGTCAGCTGCGCCGTGTTGCCGGCGCCGCCCAGCAGCACATCGGTCTTGTCAAAGCGCTTGGTCACCGTGGGCAGGCCGCAGGCACCACCCGGATCAGTCACGGCGCGCACAAAGGCCTGCGCGATCTTGCCGCCGTTGCGGGCGAGGGTCATGTCCGCATCTCGGAAGCTGGACACATCCACGGTGGCAAAGACGCAGGCGCCCTGGCCATTGTTGGACTGGGCGACGGGCACCAGCAAGGCGTAGACGCCATTGACCAGGGCGGTGGAGCCCGCAGGCGGGAAGCCGGCAACGGGTGTGCCGTTCGCCAGGTACAGAACGTTTTCTCCGGGGACGTTGTTGATGTAGTCGAAAAATCCACCGTAGACCGGGTCGAGACTGGTGAACGAGCCCGAATAGGCAGAGTTGGCATTCAGCGGATAGCTCTGAAAGACTCCCACCTTCGTGCCCAATGTGAAATTCCGCCCGGTATTGGCATTGAGCAGCTCCAGCATCTGCACGTCGTTGGTCAGCGTGTCGTCATAGCCATCGACGAAGAACAGCACGCTGTTGGCCCAGCGATTGGCCACGGCCTGTGACAGGACAGCCCAGTTCGTGGGATGGATGGCCCGATAGTGGCTGGCGACCACCACCATGTCGTAGGGCCCGCCGGGCGGGTTGAAGGTGGCTGCGCTGATGCCATTGGCTGTGAACAGAGTGGACACCCGTGTCACGTTGGCTGCGCCCACCACGTTGGAGAATTCCGTTCTCATATTGGTGAACTCGGACTCCTCGACGGAAGAGTTCACCCCGCCCGCGTCCGTGGTCAGCATCAACATCTTCTGCGCCATTGCCTGACTGCCCAGCAAAAGCATGCTGGCACACAGCAACAGCCTTGCCCATCGTCTGATTGACATCATGGGTTCCCTCCCTCTATTTCATCTGTTTAGACAATTAATCGAAAAATCCTATTGTCTTTTTCTATCGCTCGAGAAACAGAGTGAAACACGCGCAGCGTTCGCGCCACAGGAAAAACCAATGCTTGCCGGCCCTGCCTGCCGCCTGCTATTAGCGCGCCTGATAGCCCGGCGCCTTCGCCCTGGTGCTTCTACCGATACTGCGCAACCCCTGCTATTTCCTAGAATCCCGGGCACAGGTTCAAGATTTGAAGACCATCTGTGAGATGGTCTTGTCACGCCTGTGTGGTGTGCGCCGGCCTCTTGCAGACAACCAGGAGGCAGCGATGCAAACCACAGGCCACAGCATTCGTGGCGTTCAGGATGTCATCTCGTACATCGACGCACGCCAGGGCATTTCAGGCCGCGCCGGCACCATCTGGTGGCTGGCACTCGGCGGCCTTTTCCTCGACGCCTTTTCCAACTCCGCGCTCAGCGTGGGCCTGGGGCCCATGACGCGCGACCAGCAGCTCACGCCGGCCGAGGTGGCCTGGATGACGTCGCTGGCCTCCTGGGTGTCCATCGCCTTCAACCCCATCGGCGGCTGGATGGCCGACCGCTGGGGCCGCATGCGCCCGCTGGTCATCGCCAAGGTGCTGGCCGTGGCCGGTGCGCTGCTGGTCAGCATGGCGCCCGACTACGCCACCATCCTCTTCGGCCGCTTCTTCGTGGGCGCGGCCTATGGCATCGACTTCGCCATCGCCATGGCGGTGCTGGCCGAGTTCACGCCCGCACGCCTCAAGAGCCGGCTCAATGTCTGGCAGGGCATGTGGTACATGGCCGTGTGCAGCAACCTGGTGCTGGCGCTGTGGTTCCACTCCTGGGACGTGGGCGATTCGCTGTGGCGCTACTCGGTCGCGGCCACCGCCGTGTTCGGCGTGTTCATCCTGGGCATGCAGGCCGCGCTGCTGGTGGAAAGCCCGACCTGGCTGGCTCGCAAGGAGCGGCTGGACGACGCGGCCCGCGCCATGACGCGCATCTATGGCCAGACCTTCAGGGCAGCGCCCCTTGCCGAGCGCCTGCCCGTGCTCAACCCGGCCCGGCGCGGCCTGGCCAATGTGCTGCTGATCTTTCGCGGCATCTACCTGCCGCGCACGCTGCTGGCGGCCACGGTGCAGATAGGCCAGTCCATCCAGTACTTTGCCGTGGGCTGGTACCTGCCGCTGATCAGCGCCTCGCTGTTCGGCAAGGACTTCCGCGAGGCCACGCTGGGCGCGCTGGTGTTCAACGTGTTCGGCATCGTCGGCGGCTTCCTGTCGCCCGTCATCGGGCGCCGGCTGGGCCTGCGGCGGGCCTCGGCCTTCGGCTTTGCGCTGGTGTTCCTGATGCTGCTGGTGCTGGGCCTGTTCAACGGCCGCATGCCCATCTGGCTGGCCGTGGCCGTGCCCTCGCTGTTCATCCTCTTTCACTCGGGCGGGCCCGGCGCCAACGGCAAGAGCCTGTCCACGCTGTCGTTCCGCAGCGAGCTGCGCGCGGGCGCCAACGGCGTGATCGGCGCGCTGGGCGCCATGGGCGCGGCGCTGGGGCTGCTGGTGTTCCCGCTGTTCCGCCAGCAGTACGGGCTGGAGAACACCTTCCTCATCCTGTCCGTGGTGCCGCTGCTGGCCAGCATCGTCTGCTTTTCCATCCGCTGGGACCCCACGCGCACCACCGTGAACCCCGACGACGAGCCCGGCGCGCCCCAGTTCGCGGAAGACGCCGCCCCGCCCGCCAAGGTCGCTCAAACCACCGCCTGAAAGAGACCACCCCATGCACCATGAAGCCGTGATCCTTTGCATAGACGAAGGCACCTCGGGCACGCGCGCCGCCGTCGTGGGACGCGACGGGCAGGTGTCCGCCCAGGACTATCTGCCGCTGGAAATCCACTGCCCGCGCCCCGGCGTGGTCGAGCAGGACGCCGACCTGCTGCTGGAGCGCACGCTGGACGTGTGCCGCCGCGCCATCGCCCGCGCACAGGGCTGCGGCCAGCAGATCGTGGCCCTGGCCATTGCCAACCAGCGCTGCTCGGCCGTGCTCTGGGATACGGTCACAGGCCGGTCGCTGGCGCCCATCATGGTCTGGCAGGACTCGCGCTACCGCGACGAACTGGCCCTGCTGGCCGGCGACTGGGATGCCCGGCTGATCCGCCACGCGGGCCGGCCCGTGGGCGTGCGTTCGCCCTACCTGTGGGCCGCGCGCAAGCTGCGTGAGGATGCGGCCGTGGCCCGTGCCTGGCAGCAGCGCCGCCTGGCCTTCGGCACCATCGACTCCTGGCTGCTGTGGCATCTGTCGGATGCGCGCGCCGTGGTCACCACGCCCACCAATGTGACCTCGGGCAACGCCTATGCATTGGGCGATCACCGTTATCTGCAGGACTGGCTGGACGCGCTGGAGTTTCCCGCCGAACTGCTGCCCCGCCTGTGCGAGGACGTGCAGGACTTCGGCCGCACGCGCACCGAGCTGCTGGGCCTGGCCGTGCCCATCCTGGCCTGCGCGGGCGACCAGCATGCGGCCGCCGTGGGCCTGGGCTGCCTGGAGCGGGGCCAGGCGCTGTGCGTGCATGGCACGGGAAGCTTCGTCGATGTGCTCACGGGAACAAAGCTGCCCGCGCATGACGCGGCCCATGAAAGCTCGCTGACCATGACGGCGCGGCGCATGGGCGGTGTCTCGCGCTATGCCATCGAGACCTATGTGCCCACCACCGGCTCGGCGCTCAACTGGATCTGCGAGAAGCTGCAGTGGTTCGACAACCCGCAGCAGATCAGCGCCCTGGCCCGCGAGGCCGAGACGCCGGCCGACCTGGTCTTCATCCCCGCGCTCACGGGCCTGCGCCTGCCTGCCATGGAGCCGGGCGCGCGGGCCTCGATCTCGGGCGTGTCCATGGCCACCTCGCGGCCGCAGCTGGCGCGCTCCATCCTCGAAGGCATTGCGCATTCCGTGGCCTCCTGCGTGCAGGCGGACGAGGCGGCCTCGGGCACCGAGGTGGGCGAGCTGCTGGTGGGCGGCGGCCTGTCGGGCAGCGATGCGCTGCTGCAGATCCAGGCCGACCTGGGCGGCCTGCCCGTGCGCCGCCTGGCCGATACCGACAAGGCCAGCCTGCGCGGCATCGCCTTCATGGCCGGCAGTGCGGGCCTGCTGTGGGACGGGCTGGAACAGGCCTGCGCCACGCTGCGCACCGAAGCGGTCTTCACCCCGCGCATGGCCGCCGACGAGCGCGGCGAGCGCCGCCGCATCTGGCGCGCCCGCGTGGGCGACGAACTGGCCCGCGCCCGGGCCCCCGGGCGCAGCGCCGCCCTGGAGGGCTGCGCATGATGCAATGGCCCTTTGGCAAGGAGCGCAGGGACAGCGCCGCACTGACCCAGACCGTGCCGCTGCAGCTGCAGCGCGCGGACCAGCTCGCGCGGCTGGGTGACGAGGCCTTCGACCTGCTGGTCATCGGCGGCGGCATCACCGGCGCCTATGCGGCGCTGGACGCCAGCCTTCGCGGCCTGCGCGTGGCGCTGGTGGAGAAGGACGACTTCGCCTCGGGCACCTCGTCCAAGTCCTCCAAGATGGTGCACGGCGGCCTGCGCTACATCGAGCAGGGCAACCTGGGACTGGTGCGGCACTCGCTGCTGGAGCGTCAGCGCCTGCGCCGCAATGCGCGGCACCTGGTGCAGCGCCTGCCCTTCCTGTTTCCCGTGATGGAGCGCGACGGCGTCTTCGACGCCCGCCTGGCCAAGGCCTTCGGCAGCCTGCTGTGGACCTATGACCTGGCCGGCGGCTGGCGCGAAGGCATCCTGCACCGCAAGCTCGGCAAGGCCGAGGTGCTGTCGCACTGCCCGAGCTTTCGCGAAGAGCAGCTCCTGGGCGGCTACATGTACTTCGACGCGCGCGTGGACGATGCGCGGCTCACGCTGGCCGTGGCGCGCACCGCGGCCTTCCACGGCGCGGCCGTGCTCAACCACTGCCAGGCCACCGCCGTCACGCGCAACGCCCACGGCCGCGTGGATGGCGCCATCGTCCAGGCCGATGGCCGCGAGATCACGGTGCGCGCGCGCAGCGTGGTCATGGCCACGGGCGTGTGGCTGCGCGACTGGGATGGCCGCAAGCCCGGCCAGGAGCCCCGGCTGCACGTGCGCCCCGCCAAGGGCGTGCACGTGGCCATTCCCTGGCTGCGCATACGCAACGACTGCACCGTCACCATTCCCGTGCCGGGCCGCAGCCGGCGCGCCACCATCACGCGCTGGGGCGATGTCTCCTACCTGGGCACCACCGACGAGGACTACGCGGGCGGCCTGGACGACGTGCACTGCACGCGCACCGAGCTGGACTTCCTGCTGGAAGGCGCGCGCTCCGCACTCAAGGTGGACCTGTCGCCCGAGGATGTGGTCGGCTCCATCGCCGGCTGCCGCCCCCTGGTCGGCCCGCCCGGCGGCAAGACCGTGGAGATGAAGCGCAACCACGAAATCCATGTGGCGGCCGACGGCCTGGTCACCATCGTGGGCGGCAAGCTCACCACCTCGCGCCACATGGCCGAGCAGACCGTGGACGCCGTCGAGAAACTGCTGGGCCGGCGCACGCGCTGCACCACCACCTCGGCCTTTGTGCTGGGCGCGGCTGGTTACGACGCCCAGGCCATCACGGCCACGGGCGGCCTGTCGGCCCACCTGGGCGAGCGCTACGGCACGGAGGCGCGCTTCGTCAGCGACCTGCTGGCCGTGCGGCACGAACTGGCCCGGCCCATCGTGCAGGGCCTGCCCCATACCGAGGCCGAAGTCCTCTACGCCGTGCGCCACGAAATGGCGGCCAGCGTGGACGACGTGCTCTCGCGCCGCCTGCGCGCCCGCCTCATGGCGCGCGATGCCTCGGCCCACGCCGCGCAGCGCGTGGGCGACATCCTGGCCGATGAACTGGGACTGACACCCGCGCAGGTCGCGCAACAGGTCCACGACTACCGCCGCGCCGTGGAGCGCGAAAAACAGATTTTGATGGGAGACATCCAATGCTGAGCAAAGACGCAATCGCCCGCGGCTACAACCGCCGCAACTACGTGGTGGGCGCCCCCACGACCCCGGGCTGGGCGGCGCAGGCCGCACCTGCAGCCGACCGCCCTGCCTCCGAAGGTCCTGCCTGCGGCCTGCAGCACGAACCCGTGGCCGTGCCCGAGGCCGCGCTCGCCGCGCTGCGCACCGCCTGCGACCGCGTGCAGACCGAGCGCGCCGACATCGTCGCCGGCACGCGCGACTGGTGGGCGCGCACCATGGTGGCCGAGACCTCGGGCCACCCGGCCACGCCGCAGGCCGTCATCGCCCATGCATCCACCGTGGAGCAGGTGCAGGCCGTGATGCGCATTGCCGACGCGCATGCCATTCCCGTCACCGTCTCGGCCGGGCGCAGCAACGTCACGGGCGCGGCCCTGCCCCTGCGCGGCGGCATCGTGCTGGACCTGTGCGAACTCAACCGCTTCATCGCCATGGACGAGCAAAGCCAGATCGTCGAGGTCGAGGCCGGCATGTTCGGCGACGTGTTCGAGGAAACCATCCAGCGCCGCCACGGCATGACCATGGGCCACTGGCCCTCGTCCTTCGGCATCAGCACCGTGGGCGGCTGGGTGGCCTGCCGGGGCGCGGGCCAGCTGTCCACGCGCTACGGAAAGATCGAGGACATGGTCCACGGCATGGACGTGGTGCTGGCCGATGGCCGCCTCGTCACCGTGGGCGGCTACGCGCGCGCGGCCATCGGGCCGGACCTGCAGCAGCTGTTCATCGGCTCGGAAGGCACGCTGGGCGTGATCGTGCGCATCCGCTTCAAGCTGCACCGCCTGCCCGACCACGGCCGCGCCATCGCCTATGGCTTCGCCAGCTTTGCCCAGGGCCTGGAGGCCTGCCGCCAGATCCTGCAGCAAGGCGCCAACCCCGCCGCGCTGCGGCTGTACGACGCGCTGGAAAGCGGCGTGCAATTCGGCCGCAGCGACCTCAACGTGCTGCTGATCGCCGATGAAGGCGCGCCCGAGATCGTCGATGCCGTCATGGCCATCTGCGAGCGTGTGTGTGCACCTTGGGGTGAACGGCTGGACGGCGCCGCCACCCTGGAGCGCTGGCTGGACACGCGCTACCTGACCGGCAAGAGCGCCGAGGGCTTCAAGAAAGGCCCGGGCTTCGTCGCCGACACGCTGGAGATGTGCGGCCCCTGGAAAGACCTGCCGGCCATCTACGAGGAAGTGGTCGCCGCCCTGCAGGCCATCCCCGGCACCCTGGCCGGCTCGGCCCACCAGTCGCATGCCTATGTGGATGGCGCCTGCCTGTACTTTTCGCTGCGCGGCGAGGTGGCCGTGGACCAGCGCGCCCAGTGGTACCGCGCGGCCTGGGACGCGGCCAACGCCGTGCTGCTGCGCCACGGCGCCACGCTCAGCCACCACCACGGCGTGGGCCTGCTGCGCGCGCCCTACATGCGGCAATCGCTGGGCCCGGCCTTTGCCCTGCTGGAGGCCACCAAGCGCATGCTGGACCCCAAGAACCTGCTCAACCCCGGCAAGCTGGGGCTGGACCTCTGACATGGGCCGCCCGGACAACTCCCTGGGCGCGCGGCTGGCGCGCCGCCCCGTCATCGCCACCCTTTACGGGGCCGAGCAGATGGACGCGCTGCTGGCCAGCCAGGCCGAAGTCGCCATCGTCGCCAACATCGAACTGCGCCGCCTGCGCTCGGTGATCTCCACCATCACCGGGGCGGGCAAGATCGCCATCGTCAACATCGACAGCTGCGACGGCATCTCGCCCGACAAGGGCGGCGTGGACTACCTTGTGGATCTGGGCGCCAGCAGCCTGCTGTCCACGCGCGTGGCCACCATCCAGCGCGCCAACAAGGCCGGGCTGCTGACCATGCAGAAGGTCTTCGTCACCGACCGCTCCACCTGGCCGCGCAGCATCAAGGCCGTGGAGCAGAGCGACCCCAACCTCGTGCAGATCATGCCCGCCCCCATGCTGGCCCACATCACCGAGGCCGAGCGCCGCATCCTGCCGCCGCTAGTGGCCTCGGGCTTCGTCTGCAGTCAGGAGCAGGTGCAACAGGCGCTGGCCGGTGGTGCGATTGCGGTGTCTACCAGCGACAGTGGGCTGTGGTGAGGTGGGCCCTAGGCCGTGCGCGACGCGGCCGGCCCGCGCGCCTCCACCCAGCGGAACAGCGGCGCCACCAGCAGCAGCACGGCGATCAGCCGGCAGACCTGGAAGGCCGTGACCACGGGCACGCCCAGCTGCAGCACCTTGGCGGTGATGGCCATCTCGGTGATGCCGCCCGGCGAGGTGCCCAGCAGCAGCGTGACCCAGGGCAGGTCCACGGCCAGGTGCAGCAGCCAGGCAAAGCCCGCGCAGATCGCCATGAGCCCCACGGTGCCCACGGCCACGGAGCCCAGCCAGCGCGGCGCGGTGTGCAGGAATTCGCGCTTGAAGCGCACGCCCAGGCTGATGCCGATCACCAGCTGCGCCGCATTGACCAGGGCCTGGGGCACGGCTGACAGTTCCTGGCCGCACATGGTCAGCAGCATGGACACCAGCAGCGCGCCCAGGAACCAGGGGTTGGCCCGCTTGAGCCGGTCCATGGCCCAGGCGCCCAGGCCCGTGAGCACGGCCAGCAGCGCCAGCCCCGGCCATTCGACGATGCGGATGCTGGGCGGCGTCAGCCCCTCCAGCCCGTGCAGGCCGCTCCACTGCAGCGCAAACGGAATGCTCACGGTGACGATGACCAGGCGCAGGCTGTGGCTGGCCGCCACCAGGTCGGTGCGCGCGTTCTCGCGCTCGGCCAGCAGCGTCATTTCAGAGGCCGCGCCAATGGCACCCGCGAAGTAGGTGGTGGCGCGCATCTCGCCCGCCGGTATCTGCGGCATGCGCGGCGCATGCACGCGGTACAGCCAGGCGCCGAAGCCCCAACCCAGCAGCAGCGCCCAGACGATGGCCACGGCAATCGCCCACCACAGCCCCGCGATCAACTGCACCACGGCCGGCGTGAAATACAGGCCCAGCGAGGCGCCGATGATCCACTGCCCGCCGTTGCGCAGCCGGCCCGCGCTGGCCGTGGGCGCGCCCAGGATGGAGGCCAGCGAGGTAGCGATCAGCGGCCCCAGCATCCAGGGCAGCGGCGTGCGCAGCCACAGGCACAGCTGGGCGGCGGCAAAGGCGCCCAGCAGGGTCAGTGCAATGCGAAGCAGGAAAATGGGGCGGCGCTCGGGCATGGCAGGCGAGGCAGGGGCAGGTCCAAAGCCTGCGAGTATCGCCGCGCCGGCTCCCGCGCGCAGCCGGCGGCGCTATCTCCGTGACAGGTCTGCGCCCCGGCGCACGGCCATCTCACGGCCCATGGCCGCCTGCGTTGCCTCTGGCAGCAGGCCGCGCGCCTGGGGGTAGGCCAGCCGCTCTTCATTCTCGACATGGCTGGCATAGCAGGCCGCGAAGCGTTCGAACACCGCCTCGTCAGCCGCGCCAAAGCCCTGGCAACGCCCCTCGGCCATGTCCAGCAGCGGCTGGCGCGCCAGCGCCCAGTCGGCGCTCATCAGGCCGTGCTCGCGCTGCAGGCGCTGCACCAGGGCCACGGTCTGCGCATCGCCCTGCTCCAGCAGCGGCGGGAAGACATACAGCTCCTCATCCTCATGGTGCAGCGGCGCCGCCTGGTCGAAGTAGCGCAGGATGTCGCGCGCCGCCTGGCGTGCGCTGTCGTCGCAACCTTTGGTCCGGAGATACACGCGCAGCCGGTCCAGCAGCGCCAGCATGCGCAGCACGCGCTCGTGGCAGGCTTCGAGCATCTCGAAGGGCTGGTCGAAGCCCGTGCCGGGCGCGCGCCAACCGGGCACGGCATCGCCCTGCGGGCGCGGGGCCACGGTAACTTTCACCCGCAACTCCCCAGGTTGCCGCAGGCCGTGCAGTACTCGCAGCCGTCCTTGCGGATCACGGCATGGGCGCCGCATTCCTCGCATTTGCGGCCGGCCATGACCATGGGGTCGGTGGCCAGAGCCTCGGGCTCGGGCAGCGGCGATGGGGCGGGCGGTGCGCCGCTGCCGCGCCGGGCCAGGATGTTCTGCACCGCATAGGCGATGGCGGCCACCTCGGAGTCGTGCCACATGGGCACGCGCGTGCCGTCGTCGCGCTGGTGGGTGCCCAGGCGCACGGGGCCCCGGTCCCAGGCCACCTTGCGCATGTCGCTGAGGGCGCGCTCCAGGAAGCCGCCGCGCGCGGCCAGTGACAGCAGGCGCATGCTGGAGGTCACCCATTGCTGGGACTCGCCGCTCTGGCCCACGGGCATGAAGAATTCGATGGCGCGGTCCACCGTGCGGCCATCGGGCAGGACCACGGGCAGGAAGGAGACGACCAGGTACAGGCGCTTGGGGCCTTGCTGGGTCCAGTACTCGATCTTCTCGGCCACGGCGTCCAGCGCGCCCTGCGGGCGGCTTTCTATCACGGTGCGCAGGGGGTCGGGTGCGGAAGCCGCGGCCCCTGCCGGCGCGGGGGAGGCCGGCTTTTCAGCAGATTCAGGCGCATGGGTTTCGAGCACAGCGCCCAGGATGGTGTTGGGCCGGTAGGTGGCCAGGCCCTTGAGGCCGGCCTTCCAGGCCTGGCGGTACAGGTCCTTGAAGTCCTCGTAGGGATAGTCGGCGGCCACGTTGACGGTCTTGGAGATCGCCGTGTCCACGAAGGGCTGCACGGCCTGCATCATGGCGATGTGGCCGGCCGCAGGCATCTGCAGCGCGCTGACGAAGTAGTCGGGCAGCTGCTGCACGTCGCCCCCCAGCGAGCGGTACAGGCGCCAGGCATGGTCCTCGACCGCGTACTCGGCGCTGCCGCCATCGGCCGTGCGTTTCTTGCGCTTGTAGGTCCAGGAGAACGGCGGCTCTATGCCGTTGGAGGCGTTGTCGGCAAAGGCCAGGCTGACCGTGCCCGTGGGCGCAATGGACAGCAGGTGACTGTTGCGTATGCCGTGCGTGCGTATGCGCTGGCGCAGCGCCTCGGGCAGGCGGCTGGCGAAGGTGCCTTCGGCCAGGTAGCCATCGGCGTCGAACTTGGGGAAGGCCCCCTTCTCGCGCGCCAGCTCCACTGAGGCGCCATAGGCCGCATCGCGCATGCGCTCGGCAATGCGCGCGGCCATGGCCCGGCCCTCGGGCGCGTCGTAGCGCAGGCGCAGCATGGCCAGCGCATTGCCCATGCCCGTGAAGCCCACGCCGATGCGCCGCTTGGCCTCGCTTTCCTCGCGCTGCTGCGGCAGCGGCCACCAGGTCAGCTCCAGCACGTTGTCCAGCGCACGCACCTGCACGGCCACGGCGCGCTCGAAGGCCTCGAAGTCGAACACAGGCTCGCCCGCGAAGCCGAACGGATGGCGCACGAAGCGCGTGAGGATGACGGGGCCGAGGTCGCAGCAGCCGTAGGAGGGAAGCGGCTGTTCGCCGCAGTTGTGCACATACAGGCCATTGGCGTCGAAGGCGTGGCAGTCCGCCACCGTGACGTCATAGACCATTTCCTCGCCGTCGCTCTCCAACGCCTGGACGGTGGCAGTGAAGCGCTCACGGTTCGGGGTGCGCCGGTACTGGGCCAGGGCCTGCTCCAGCCGTTCGGCCTTGTCGGTGTCCGCAAGGCCTATGCGGTCGGCGAAGATGCCAAGGTTGTCGCCGCTGATGACCAGTTCATGCTGTGCCTGGGTTGCATAGTCGCGCTGGCCGCCTTTGCCGTCGGGCATGGCGCGCAGTTGGGCTGGCCGACGGTTCTCATAAATCGTCGAAGCCATGCCCTGGCGCAGCAGCATGCGCTGCACGGTACGCAGCAACTCAGAATCGCTCTGGGACAGGCGCAGGCTCACGCCCTTGTCCTGTGTGCCCTGGACCGATCCATCGGCATCAAACAGGCCGCGCAGCAGCCCTGCGGAAAATGCAGAAGAGGCCGCTTCCATGGACTTGGTGATGCACTTGCGCCCTGGCTCCATCCCCATGCCAAGCGCCAGATCGCGCAATGCGGCACTGGCCATGCGCGCCTCGCCACGTCCCGCCACTGGCCGCTGGAATCCACGGAAATCCGCGCGGTGGCGCAAGCTGGCTGCTGCAGCCTCGGCGGCCTGCATGATGCCTGCCGCGCCCGTGGCGGCATAGGCCACCGCACTGCCGGCGTTGCCTGCGACCTGGCGCAGCTCGGGCGCCCATACGCTGATCACAGCCTTGTCGGCCTTGAGGGTTCCATCGCCTATCAGCAGGCCCAGCAGGTAGCCTTCGGCCTCGGTGCCCTGCCCATCCCAGCCTTGAAACGCACGGTGGTTGTGCAGCAGTACCTCGTCGCCTGCCTGCAGTTGGGCGGCCGGAGTCCATTCAGCCTGCAACGCATAGCGCGTGCGGCGAGCGACACGCCGCACCAGATGGTCTGCGGTCAGGCGCAGCACCTGGCCCTCGCGTGTGGTCAGCCGCAGCACCGGCTTGCGGCCGGTGGCAAAGAAGCCCGCACTTTCGGTGGCGTAAACCTGGCCGTCGACCACGGCGCCAAATGTCTTTCCGACGAGGTCTGCAACCTGGGCTGGTCCCGACTCGGTGAGCACCCAGGTATCTGCCGTGACGCAAGGATTCGTCGCCGCGATCTCCTCGCAGTAGCGCAGGTTGTTGTCGTCGTTGATGTGGTCCAGGAAGAGGATGCCGGGCTCCGCGAAGTCGTAGGCCGAGCGCATGATGGTGTCCCACAGCGTGCGGGCGGGCAGGGTCTGGTAGACCCACTGGCCGTCGGCGCGCTGGTGGGCACCCTGCTCCAGCAGGGCGGTGCCGGGGCGGGCGCGGTGCACCAGGTGCCAGGGCTGGTCTTCGGCCACGGCTTGCATGAAGGCGTCGCTGACGCCGACCGAGACGTTGAAGTTGTTCCAGCGGCCCGGCGTGCGCTTGGCGGTGATGAATTCGAGCACGTCGGGGTGGTCGATGCGCAGCACGCCCATCTGGGCGCCGCGCCGCGCGCCCGCGCTTTCCACGGTGGCGCAGGACTGGTCGAAGACGTTGATGTAGCTGCACGGGCCCGAGGCCAGCGAGGCGGTGGCGCGCACCTCGGCGCCACGGGGGCGGATGCGCGAGAAGTCGTAGCCCACGCCGCCGCCGCGGCGCATGGTTTCGGCGGCTTCGCGCAGGGCTTCGTAGATGCCGGGGTAGCCGCCGTCGTCCACGCCCTGGATGCAGTCGCCCACGGGCTGCACGAAGCAGTTGATCAGCGTGGCCTGCAGGTCGGTGCCGGCCGCGCTCATGATGCGCCCCGCGCCTATGGCGCCGGCCTGCAGGTTGGCCAGGAACAGGGCCTCGCATTCGGCGCGGCGCGCTTCGGGCTCGACCGAGGCCAGGGCGCGGGCCACGCGGGCGTAGAGCTCGCCCACGCCGGTCTCGCCGTTCTTGAGGTATTTTTCGCGCAGCACATCGAGGCTGATGGGCTGCAGATCCGCCGCGTCCTGCGCGCGGCCCAGGTTTTCGCGATGCATTGGCATGGCTCCCGTGTTGACTTGCCTGCCGCCGTCCCTGGCACT
This sequence comes from Delftia sp. NA_296.1, assembly GCF_052692095.1. Classification (NCBI taxonomy): domain Bacteria; kingdom Pseudomonadati; phylum Pseudomonadota; class Betaproteobacteria; order Burkholderiales; family Comamonadaceae; genus Delftia; species Delftia sp. NA_296.1. The sequence continues at coordinate 362,579 of NZ_JBQZGF010000002.1, forward strand.
TGCTCGGGCCTCAGTCGACAAGCACTTGTCCATCATGCTCCACGTAGGGCGGGTACGGCCCGGTGCCGCTGTGCGGAGCTTGAGATGCCGCAACAAAGCGGCCGGTCTGGACATCGAAGACATGGACTTCGCCGTCTTCGATGACATAGTGCCATCCGTGCAGGCTGAGCTGCCCGGCCTCTACCCGCGATCGCACCATGGGATAGTCCATCAACCGTTCGAGCTGCAGCACGACGGCGCGCTGCTCGGTGCGGCGCAGCGCCTCGGGGCCGGCCTGCACGGGCAGCACGGCCTCGCGGCCCAGGTCCAGCCAGCGCTGCAGGTTGCGCGCCTCGGGCGAGACTTCTCCATACAGGGCCTTGATGGCCCCGCAGTGGCTGTGGCCGCAGACCACGATGCGGCTGACCTGCAGGTTGAGCACGGCGAATTCGATGGCCGCCGCCGTGCCGTGGTGGCCGTGCGATCCGTCGTACGGCGGCACGAAGGCGCCCACGTTGCGCACCAGGAACAGCTCGCCCGGCGGCGCCCCCGTGAGCAGGTAGGGCACGAGGCGCGAGTCCGAGCAGCCGATGAACAGCGTGGTCGGGTGCTGGCCCTCGTCGACCAGGGTGCGGAACTGCGCACGGTACTGCGGAAAGGCGTGCTCGTGGAAGCGCCGCAGGCGCAGCAGCAGTTCGTCGTCGGGCATGGGCACTTCCCCGGCTATTGCACCAGCGGCGAGTCGGCCGCATTGATGCGCACGCCCACCACCTCGGACTGGCCGGCCAGCAGTTGCAGGTACTGGTGGAGTGCGCTCACCCAGGTCTGCTGGTGCAGGGCCTGGGCGACGGCCGGGCGCGCCTGCTGCCACTCGGGCAGAACGCCCGCCTCGCGCGCGCAGACCTCGACCACATGCAGGCCGAAGCGGCTGTGCACCAGGCGCGGCAGCACGCCGATTTCCTGGGAGGCAAAGACATCGCGCGCGAATTCGGGCGCGCAGTCGCTGCGGCCCAGCCAGCCCAGTTCGCCGCCGTGCTGGCCGCTGGGGCAGTTGGACCATTGGCGCGCGGCCTCGGCAAAGCGCAGGCCGGCGTCGTCGGCGCAGCGCAGCTCGATCAGCAGGGCCTCGGCCCGCTGGGTGAGGGCGTGCACGTCCACGCCGGGCGTGACGGCAAACAGCACGTGGCGCAGGCGCACGCGCTCGCCCTGGGCGAAGCGCGCGGGGTTGGCATCGAAGTGGCGGCGGCAGGCGTCCTCGCCGGGCTCGGGCAGGTGCAGCGATTGCTCCAGCAGCTGCTCTATGGCCTGGGAGGCGCGCTCGCTGATGACGCCGTCGTCGCCGGCCGCATCATCGGCGCCCAGCAGGCCTTCGCGCTGGGCCGCCTGGCGCAGCAGCTCGGTGCAGGCGCGCTGGCGCAGTTCGCGCTCGGGCGGGCGCTGTCCGGGTGCGTGCAGCGGCGTGTTGTTGATGCGGGCCACCTCGGCCCCGGCCTCGCCCACGGGCTGGAAGGCGGGCACTTCGGGAATCGCCGGGAGATCCCCCATCGGGGAAGAAGTAGAAGAAGTAGAAGAAGAAGAAGAAGAAGGGGTTGGAGACGCGCAGCCGCAGTGGCCGCCGCCCGATCCGTTGCATCCATGTTCCATGTCGATCTCCTCAATGGCCGGGTTTGGCATCACGGCGTGCCGACGATGCGGGCAGGCCCAGGCGGCGCGAGCGCACCAGCTGGTAGGGGCGCAGCAGGTAGACCAGGGTGCCGAAGCCGCTCCAGACATGGACCAGGCGCGTGAACGGGAAGACCAGGAAGATGCTCATGCCCAGGAACATGTGGGCCTTGAACACCCAGCCGGCCTCGGCCAGCAGTTCGGCCGCGCCGCCACGGAAGGTGACGATGCGCTGCGCCCATTCGGCCAGGGCCATCATCATGGAGCCGTCCATGTGCTTTGCCGACAGCGGAATGGTGGCCAGGCCCAGCAGCAGCTGCAGCCACAGCAGCCAGAGGATGGCGATGTCGCTGAACCTGGAGTTGGCGCGGATGCGCACGTCCGACAGCCGGCGGTGCAGCAAGATGGTGAGGCCAATGAAGCCCAGCGTGCCCGCGATGCCGCCGCTGACCATGGCCAGCAGCTGCTTGGCGCCTGCGGCCATGAAGGGCTCGTAGACGAAGTGCGGCGTGAGCATGCCCACGGTGTGGCCGAAGAACAGGAACAGCACGCCGATGTGGAACAGGTTGCTGCCCCAGCGCAGGCTGCCGCTGCGCAGCAGCTGCGAGGAGTCGCTCTTCCAGGTGTACTGGTCGCGGTCGAAGCGCAGCCAGCTGCCGATGAAGAACACGGCCAGGCAGATGTAGGGGTAGAGGCCGAAGAGCAGGTGGTCTATCCAGGAGGGGGTCATGTCAGGCTCCTTTGGCGGGGTCCTTGGGCTTGGGGCGCCGCCGTGCGGCGCACGAAATGCACGGGCTGCTCGGCGCCGGGGCGGGATTTGCCCTGGCTGCTGCAGCCGTCGAAGGCGGCGGGTTCGGCCCAGGCCTCGTCCATGGCGGGCTCGGGGCGGATTTCCACGCGCTCGGCCCTGTGGCCGGTGATCTCCAGCACGGCCGCGATCACGCTGGCGTAGGGGCTGTCGCGCCGCGCCAGCGCCGTGAACAGGGCGTTGAGGATGTGGGCCATCTCGCCCAGGAATTCACGGGCGATGGCCGGCGGCTGGGTGGAGGCGAACTCCAGCACCACGGCCAGGTGGTCGGGCAGTTCGTCGGCCTCGAAGGCCAGGCCCGCGCGCTCGTAGGTCTGCTGCAGGTCGATCAGCGCCGGGCCCCGGTCGGCCGAGTCGCCGTGCACATGCTCGAACAGGTGCAGCGAGGTCTGGTGGCCCCGGTCGAAGGTGTCCACGTAGCGGGCCTCGGCCTCGAAGGGGTCCATGGACTGCAGCTGCTCGGCCAGCTGCTGCAACTCGCGCAGCCGCGCGGGCGCCACGGATTGCTCCAGGCGCAGGGCGTCGATCAGGCCCGGCAGCAGGGCGCGCAGCTCGGCGCCGGGGTAGCCGATGAGGCAGGCCAGCGCGCGCAGCGTCAGGCGCACGGGGGAGGAGGTGTTGTGATTGAACATGGCGGCAGTCCTCACATTTGCGCGCGGATGGGGATGGTGCGCGGCTTCTTGCCGCCGAACAGGCTGGCGTCGGTGCTGCCGTCGGAGCAGCCGTTGCCGAACGAGAAGCCGCAGCCGCCGCGCAAATCGAACGCGCTTTCGGCGTATTCGCGGTGGGCCGAGGGGATGACGAAGCGGTCCTCGTAGTTGGCGATCGCCATGGTCTGGTACATGTCCTCGACCTCGTCCACCGTCAGTCCCGCGTACTGGAGCACGGCCAGGTTCTGTTCCTGGTCCACGTGCTTGCTGCGCTGGTACGCGCGCATGGCCAGCATGCGCTCCAGCGCGCGCACCACGGGCGTGGTGTCGCCGGCGGTGAGCAGGTTGGCCAGGTACTGCACGGGGATGCGCAGCTGCGAGACATCGGGCAGGTCGCCATTGATGGGGCTGCGGCCGACACTGTCGAGATGCCCGGCGTTCGCCGCCGAGGTGATGGGCGACAGCGGCGGCACATACCAGACCATGGGCAGGGTGCGGTACTCGGGGTGCAGCGGCAGGGCCACCTTCCAGTCCACGGCCATCTTGTAGACGGGGCTGGACTGGGCGGCCTCGATCCAGGCGTCGGGGATGCCGTCGATGCGGGCCTGGCGGATGACCTCGGGGTCATTGGGGTCCAGGAAAATGTCCAGCTGCGCCTGGTAGAGGTCGCGGTCGCGCTCCACGCTGGCCGCCTCCTCGATGCGGTCGGCGTCGTACAGCAGCACGCCCAGGTAGCGGATGCGGCCCACGCAGGTTTCGGAGCAGACGGTGGGCTGGCCGGCCTCGATGCGCGGGTAGCAGAAGATGCATTTTTCGGCCTTGCCGCTTTGCCAGTTGTAGTAGATCTTCTTGTAGGGGCAGCCCGAGACGCACATGCGCCAGCCGCGGCACTTGTCCTGGTCGATGAGGACGATGCCGTCCTCCTCGCGCTTGTAGATCGAGCCCGAGGGGCAGGACGCCACGCAGGCCGGGTTCAGGCAGTGCTCGCACAGGCGCGGCAGGTACATCATGAAGGTGTTCTCGAACTGGCCGTAGATGTCCTTCTGGATCTGCTCGAAGTTCACGTCATGGCTGCGCTTGCTGAATTCGCCGCCCAGGATTTCCTCCCAGTTCGGACCCCATTCGATCTTCTCCATGCGCTGGCCCGAGATCAGGCTGCGCGCGCGCGCCGTGGGCGCGGCCTTGCTTTCCCTGGCCGACTGCAGATGCTCGTAGTCGTAGGTGAAGGGTTCGTAGTAGTCGTCGATCTGGGGCAGGTTGGGGTTGGCGAAGATGCGCATCAACAGGCTCCACTTGCCACCCTGGCGGGGCGCGATGGAGCCGTCCGTGCGGCGCATCCAGCCGCCGTTCCACTTGGCCTGGTTTTCCCACTCGCGCGGGTAGCCGATGCCGGGCTTGGTCTCGACGTTGTTGAACCAGGCGTATTCGACGCCGGGGCGGCTGGTCCAGACGTTCTTGCAGGTGACGGAGCAGGTGTGGCAGCCGATGCACTTGTCCAGGTTCAGCACCATGCCGATCTGTGCGCGGATTTTCATCGTGTTTCTCCTTGTTGTTCAGGCATGGGCGGCCGCGCCGGCCGGAGCTTCGTCATCCAGCCAGTCGATGCGGCGCATCTTTCGGACCAGCACGAACTCGTCGCGGTTGGTGCCGATGGTTCCGTAGTAGTTGAAGCCGTAGCTGTACTGCGCGTAGCCGCCGATCATGTGGGTGGGCTTGAGCACGATGCGCGTGACCGAGTTGTGGATGCCGCCGCGCGTGCCGGTGATCTCCGAGCCCGGCGTGTTGATGGTCTTCTCCTGCGCGTGGTACATCATCACCATGCCCGGCTTGACGCGCTGGCTGACCACGGCCCGCGCCGCGATGGCGCCGTTGGCGTTGTACAGCTCCACCCAGTCGTTGTCGGCGATGCCGGCGCTCTTGGCGTCGTCCTCGCTGAGCCAGACGATGGGGCCGCCACGCGCCAGCGTGAGCATCATCAGGTTGTCGCCATAGGTGGAGTGGATGCCCCACTTCTGGTGCGGCGTGATGAAGTTCAGCGCGATCTCGGGGTGGCCGTTGGGCTTTTGGCCCTGCACTTCCTGCAGCGCCTTCATGTGCACGGGCGGGCGGTAGCTGACGAAGCCTTCGCCGAAGTCGCGCATCCACGGATGGTCCTGGTAGAACTGCTGGCGGCCGGTGAGGGTGCGCCATGGGATCAGCTCATGCACGTTGGTGTAGCAGGCGTTGTAGCTGACCTTCTCGCTTTCCAGGCCCGACCAGGTGGGCGAGCTGATGATCTTGCGCGGCTGGGCCTGGATGTCGCGAAAGCGGATCTTCTCGTCCTCGCGGTGCAGGGCCAGGTGGGCGTGCTCGCGCCCCGTCTGCTTCGACAGCGCCTCCCAGGCCTTGACGGCCACGTGGCCGTTGGTCTCGGGCGCCAGCATCATCACCACCTCGGTGGCGTCGATGTCGGTGACGATGCGCGGGCGGCCCTGGCTCACGCCTTCCTCGCGCACCAGGCCGTTGAGCTCGCCCAGCTGCTCCACCTCGGTCTCGGTGTTCCAGCCGATGCCCTTGCCGCCGTTGCCCAGCCTGTCCATCAGCGGGCCCAGGGCCGTGAAGCGCTTGTAGAGGTTGGGATAGTCGCGCTCGACCACGGCAATCTGCGGCGCGGTCTTGCCGGGGATCAGGGCGCACTCGCCCTTCTTCCAGTCGCGCACGCCATCGGGCTGGGCCAGCTCGGCGGGGGTGTCGTGCATCAGCGGCGTGAGCACCACGTCCTTTTCAACACCCAGGTGGCCCACGCAGACCTCGCTGAAGGACTTGGCGAAGCCCTTGTAGATCTCCCAGTCGCTCCTGGCCTGCCAGGCCGGGTCCACGGCCGCCGACAGCGGGTGGATGAAGGGGTGCATGTCGCTGGTGTTGAGGTCGTTCTTCTCATACCAGGTGGCCGTGGGCAGGACGATGTCCGAGTACAGGCAGGTGGTGCTCATGCGGAAGTCCAGCGTGACCAGCAGGTCCAGCTTGCCTTCGGGCGCCTTGTCGTGCCAGCGCACTTCCTGCGGCTTGGCTTCATCGTGGCCCAGGTCTTTTCCTTGCACGCCATGGGTGGTGCCCAGCAGGTGCTTGAGGAAGTACTCATGGCCCTTGCCCGAGCTGCCCAGGATGTTGGAGCGCCACACGAACATGTTGCGCGGCCAGTTGGCCGGGTGGTCGGGGTCCTCGCAGCTCATGGACAGCGAGCCGTCCTGCAGGGACTGCACCACGTGGTCCTTCACGTCCAGGCCCTGGGCCTGGGCGTCGCGCACCAGCTGCAGCGGGTTGGCCTGCAGCTGCGGGGCGCTGGGCAGCCAGCCCATGCGCTCGGCGCGCACGTTGTAGTCGATCATGGCGCCGCCATACTGGCTGCGGTCGGCCAGCGGGGACAGCACCTCTTCCACGCCCAGCTTCTCGTAGCGCCACTGGTCGGTGTGGGCGTAGAAGAAGCTGGTGGAGTTCATCTGGCGCGGCGGGCGCAGCCAGTCCAGCGCAAAGGCCAGCGCGGTCCAGCCGGTCTGCGGGCGCAGCTTTTCCTGGCCCACGTAGTGCGCCCAGCCGCCGCCGCTCTGGCCTATGCAGCCGCACAGCATCAGCATGTTGATGATGCCGCGGTAGTTCATGTCGCAGTGGTACCAGTGGTTCATGGCCGCGCCGATGATGACCATGGACTTGCCGCGCGTCTTCTCGGCGTTGTCGGCGAACTGGCGCGCAATGGCGATCACCTGGTCACGCGGCACGCCGGTGATCTTTTCCTGCCAGGCCGGGGTGTAGGGCGCATCGGCGTCATAGCCACCATCAGCGCCCTCGCCTTCCAGACCGCGGTGGATGCCGTAGTTGCCCGCCAGCAGGTCGAACACGGTGGCCACGATGGCCTCCTCGCCGTCCAGCACCATGCGCGAGACGGGCACGCGGCGCAGCAGCACATCCGTGCCCTGCTCGTTGGCGTCGAACCCCGGCGACTGCAGGCCGCCGAAGTAGGGGAAGGCCACGTCGGCCACTTCACTGTCCACGCCCTGGCCGTCCAGCACCGAGAGCTTGAGCTGCACGTCGTTGCCCGTGCGCGCCTCCTTGGATTCGAGGTTCCACAGGCCCTCGTCGGCGCGGCCGGCCTCGCCCCAGCGAAAGCCGATGGAGCCATTGGGCAGGGCCACGCCGCCGTCCTCGCCGTAGGCCACGGTCTTCCACTCGGGATTGCTGTCCTGGCCCAGGTGGCCGTCGAAGTCGCTGGCGCGCACATAGCGCTCGGGCACCAGGGCCGTGCGGCCATCGGGCAGTTGCTGGCGCTTGAGGCGGATCAGCAGCGGCAGGTCGGTGTAGCGGCGCGCATAGTCCTCGAAATAGGCCGGCCGGCCGCGCTCGCCGAAGTAGAACTCCTTGAGGATGACGTGGCCCATGGCCATGGCCACGGCGGCATCCGTACCCTGCTTGGGGTGCATCCACAGGTCGGCCAGCTTGGCGACCTCGGAGTAGTCGGGCGTGACGGCCACGACCTTGGCGCCCTTGTAGCGGACCTCGGTGAAGAAGTGGGCGTCGGGGGTGCGCGTCTGGGGCACGTTGGAGCCCCAGGCGATGATGAAGTTGGAGTTGTACCAGTCGGCGCTCTCTGGCACGTCGGTCTGCTCGCCCCAGGTCTGGGGGCTGGCCGGCGGCAGGTCGCAGTACCAGTCGTAGAAGCTCATGCACACGCCGCCGATCAGGCTCAGGTAGCGGCTGCCTGCGGCATACGAGATCATGGACATGGCCGGAATCGGCGAGAAGCCGATGATGCGGTCCGGCCCGTGCTTCTTGATGGTGTAAACGTTGGCCGCCGCGATCATGCGGTTGACCTCGTCCCAGCTGCTGCGCACGAAGCCGCCCAGGCCGCGCTGCTTTTGCCACTCGCTGCGCGCATCCACGTTCTCGACGATGGCGGCCCAGGCATCGACCGGGCTCCTGGCCACGGCCAGTGCGGCGCGCCAGTGCTTGAGCAGCCGGCCGCGCACCATGGGGTATTTGACGCGGTTGGCGCTGTACAGGTACCAGCTGTAGCTGGCGCCGCGCGCGCAGCCGCGCGGCTCGTGGTTGGGCAGGTCGGCACGCGTGCGCGGGTAGTCGGTCTGCTGGGTCTCCCAGGTCACGATGCCGCCCTTGACGTAGATCTTCCACGAGCACGAGCCCGTGCAGTTCACGCCGTGCGTGGAGCGCACCACCTTGTCATGCGCCCAGCGGTCGCGGTAGGCGTCTTCCCAGGTGCGGTCCTCGCCCGTCACCTGGCCATGGCCGTTGGAGAATTCCTGCCGGGGCAGGGAGAAGTAGGAAAGCTTGTCCAGAAAATGGCTCATCGCGGGACTCCTTGTTGTTCGTTGCGGTGCGTTGCTGTTCGGTGCAGTAGTGCCTGCGGCCCGGGGCTCAGCAGGGCATCTCGGCGTTCCTGCGCGCGTAGTACCACCAGGTCACGCCCACGCACAGCACATAGAAGGCGGCAAACACCCACAGCGCCAGCTCGGGCCCGCCCGTGGCGGCGATGGAGCTGCCGTAGCTCTTGGGGATGAAGAAGCCGCCATACGCTCCCAGCGCGCCCGCAAAGCCCAGGGCGGCCGCGCCTTCGGTATTGCCCTCCTTGAGGGCATGGGCCTGCGCTTGCTCGCTGGGATGGGCGCCGAGCTCGCGCTGCTTGAGCGCCAGGAAAATCGCCGGGATCATGCTGAAGGTCGATCCGTTGCCGATGCCCGTGGTCAGGAACAGCACCAGGAACATCAGGAAGAAGCCCATGAAGCTGCCCTCGGCGGGGCCGAAGCCCAGCGCGTAGCCGCCGCTGCCCTTGGGCAGGAAATACAGCACGCCCACCACGGCCACGGCCATGACGAGGAAGTTCCAGAACGTCACGCGCGCGCCGCCCGCCTTGTCGGCCAGCCAGCCGCCAAAGGGCCGCGACAGCGCGCCCAGCAGCGGACCCAGCCAGGCATAGGCCAACGGATTGACCGCCGGGAACTGGCTCTTGATCAGCAGCGGAAAGCCGGCGGCAAAGCCGATGAACGAGCCGAAGGTGCCCAGGTACAGCAGGCACATCACCCAGTTGTGCTTGCGCCGGAAGATGGCGGCCTGGGCCGCGAAGCTGGCCTTGGCGTCGGCGATGTCGTTCATGCCGAACCAGGCGGCCAGCGAGGCGATGGCGATCCACGGCACCCAGATGAAGGCCGCGTTCTGCGCCCACACCCGGGTGGTCTCGCCGGCCTTGGTGATGGTCTGCGCATCGCCGCCGAAGACGCCGAAGATGCCGGCCGTGATCACCAGCGGGCTCAGGAACTGCACCACCGACACGCCCAGGTTGCCCAGGCCCGCGTTCACGCCCAGGGCCGAGCCCTTGCGCTCCTTGGGAAAGAAGAAGCTGATGTTGGCCATGCTGGAGCTGAAGTTGCCCCCGCCCAGGCCGCACAGCAGGGCCAGAATCAGCATGGTCGGATAGCCGGTGCTGGCGTCCTGCACGGCGTAGCCGATGCCGATGGCCGGGATCAGCAGCGAGGCCGTGGACAGCGCCGTCCAGCGGCGCCCGCCCATCAGCGGCACCATGAAGGAATAGAAGATGCGCAGCGTGGCGCCCGACAGCGCGGGCGCGGCCGCTAGCCAGAACAGCTGGTTGGTGGAGTAGGTGAAGCCCAGCGCGGGCAGGTTCACGGCCACCACGCTCCAGACCTGCCAGATGGCAAAGGCCAGGAACAGGGCGGGCACCGAGATCCAGAGGTTGATCCTGGCGATGGCCTCGCCCTCGCGCTCCCAGAACTGCCTGTCCTCGGGGCGCCAGAGGGTCAGCACGCTGCCGGGGCGGCTGCGCGCGGATGCCTTTGCGGCGGTCTTGGTGTTCGCATGCATGTGCAACTCCTGCGGTTCAGCGCGCGGCCGGCTGCACATCGCTGTGGCCGCCGTGGCTGTTGAGCACGTCGGTGCTGCGCACCTCGGTGAAATACATCCAGATCAGCGACACCCAGACCACGCCGTACAGCAGCATGAAGGCGCTGGAGCGGATGCCCGTCCAGTCCAGCAGCATGCCGAACAGGATGGGCAGGATGAAGCCGCCCATGCCGCCGGCCAGGCCCACGATGCCGCTGATGGCGCCGATGTTTCCTGGGTAGTCGTCGCTGATGTACTTGAAGACGCTGGCCTTGCCGAAGGCCATGGCAATGCCCAGCACGAACATCAGCGCGGTGAAGGCATAGACGTTCAGGCCCAGGTGAAAGCGGGTGCTGCCCTCGGTGGTGAGCACCGTGAAATCCGTCTGCGGATAGGACAGCAGGAACAGGCAGATCCAGCACACCCACAGCACCCACCAGGTCACGCTGTGTGCGCCGTACTTGTCCGACAGCCAGCCGCCGATGGCGCGCAGCACGCCGCCCGGCAGCGAAAAGCAGGCCGCCAGCAGGGCCGCCACGCGGATGTCCAGGCCGTACTCGCCCACGTAGTACTGCACCATCCACAGGCTCAGCGCCACATAGCCGCCGAAGACGATGCTGTAGTACTGGCAGTACTTGAGCACGCGCGGGTCCTTGAGCGCCTTCAACTGGTCGCTGAAGCGCACGTTGCTGGGCACCAGGTGGGCCGGGTCGCTGTGGCTGAACAGCCAGAACAGCACCAGCGCGCCCAGCATGATGGCCGCATAGGCATGCGGCACGGCGGCCCAGCCGAAGGCCACCAGGATCACCGGCGCCACGAACTTGTTGACCGCCGCACCCGAGTTGCCCGCGCCATAGATGCCCATGGCCATGCCCTGGCGCTCCTTGGGAAACCAGCGCGCCACATAGGGCGTGCCCACCGAGAACGAACCGCCCGCCAGGCCCACGAACAGGCCGATGGTCAGGAAGTGCCAGTACTCGGTGGCATAGCCCATCACCCAGATCGCGGGCACGGTGACGGCCATCAGCACCGCCATCACGATGCGCCCGCCGAAGCGGTCGGTCCAGATGCCCAGCGGCACGCGCACCAGCGAGCCCGTGAGCACGGGCATAGCCGTGAGCAGGCCGAACTGCGTGGCGTTCAGATCCAGCATCTTCTTGATGGGGATGCCGATGATGCCGAACATCATCCAGACCATGAAGCAGACCGTGAAGGCCAAGGTGCTGACGGCCAGGACCGACCAGGCCTGGCGGTCGTGGCGTGTGCCTGTGCTGGTGCTCTTGCGGGGGTCGCCCTGTGCGGTGGGCGCTGTGTTTGCCATCTTGTTTTCCTCGTGGGGGCTATGGCTTCCATGGTCCCGCGCGAGGGCCGCGCCGCACATCCGCCAGCCGTACGCTCGGACAAGGCGGAAGAACTAGGAGCGCGCAGGCGGGCCTAGTTCCAAAGAACTATCGGGGACAAAAAGGCTTGACGTAGATCAGGAGCGGCGGCCAAAAACGGACTTCGGGCTGCGCCCGTAGAACCGCGTGAACGCGGCACTGAAGTTCGACGGATGGGCATAGCCCACCTGCCAGCCGGCCTGGGCGACCTGGCAGCCGGTCTCCAGCAACGCCCAGGCGCGGCGCATGCGCAGCTCCAGCAGCAGGGCCTGGGGCGTGGTGCCGAAGACGGCGCGAAAGCCCTGCTTGAGCCGGTGCTCGCCCAGGCCCACGGCGGCGCTCAGGTAGGCCAGGGTCAGCGCGCGGTCCATCTGGGTGGACAGCAGTTCGCGCGCCTGCTCCAGCCGGGCCAGTTCGTCGGCCGACCAGCGCGGTGCCGCCTTGGCCGGCTGCGGCGCAGGCGCGAGGTGGCGCAGCTCCAGCGCGGCCAGGCTCAGCATGGCGATGTGGCGGTCCAGCGCATCGGTGGGCTGGTGCCCGGGCGGCTGGGCCAGGCGCCGCGCCAGCGCCAGACTGGCCGGCAGGCTGGCACGGTGGTCCAAGGGCCGCACGCCGGCCGCGCCGTCCACCTGGGTCAGGCGCTGCGAGAGTTCAGGCCCCAGATAGCGGTCGAGCGCCGCGCCCGACAGCAGCAGGCGCAGTTGGCGCACGGTCTGGCCTGCCGCATAGCGGCGCTCGCCCTGGCTGCCGCGAAAGGCTGCCAGCGTGGTCTGCCCCGCGCCGAAACGCAGCGCCGCACCCGTACGCGCCACAAAGCCCGATTCCCCGGCCAGCCCCAGCGTGATGACCAGGGTGCGGCCCTGGTCCGAGGCATCGGCCTGCACGCTGTCCTCCACCAGGTCGCGCAGCGGGCAGTAGTGCGAGCGCGCCAGCACGATGCCGTCGCCCAGCGTGAAGCGCTCCGCATGGCAGTCGCCCAGCTCGGCGGGCAGGGCATGCCGCGTCCAGCCCGGCGCACAGGGCTGGGGCAAGGCAAGCGAGGAAGGGATGCGGGAGGTCATGTGCGAGGAATGGATGCGCGCTTCGCATAGGAAATGCTCCGGCGCGCATACGTTTTTAAATGATAGCGATTCTCATCTTCCCTAGCATCGGTCTCCAACGAGATTCCCTTTTGGAGAGGACGAGAAAACCATGGCATTCCCCCTTCGCTGGCCGGCCGCGCTGGCCCTGGCCCCCTTCACGGTGGCGGCCCAGGGCCAGGCGCCCGAAGCCGCCCTGCCCGAGATCACGGTCACGGTGAACAAGCAGGCCGAGAGCCTGGACGCCGTGCCCGCCAGCGTCTCCGTCTTCGACGGCGCGGCGCTGGAGGCGGCCGGCGTGCGCGGGCTGGACGCGCTGTCCGCACAGGTGCCGGGCTTTGTGTTCCAGGCCTTCGGCCAGTCGGGCGTGCAGCCGCCCGTGATGCGCGGGCTGACGGCCAACTTCGTGTCGTTCTCCTCGTCCACGCTGCTGCTGGTCGATGGTGTGCCCACGCTGATGGCCCAGGGCTTCGAGCACAACCTGCAGGGCGTGGACCGCGTGGAGGTGCTGCGCGGCCCGCAATCGACGCTGTACGGCCGCAATGCCGAAGCGGGCGTGGTCAGCATCGTCACGCGTCAGCCCGGCGACGCGCCCTATGCATCGATCAGCACCGAGGCCGGCAACCACGGCCAGCGCGCGGGCAGCTTCGAGCTGGGCCGCGCCCTGGTGCCGGGCCAGCTCTACATCGGCCTGTCGGGCGAGTGGCGCGCGCAGGACGGATTCATACGCCAGCAGGCGACGGGAGCGCGCGTGGACGACCGCGAGCGCGCCAGCGGCCGCCTGGCCCTGCGCTGGACGCCCACGGCCGAGACCGAGGCCACGCTGCGCTACGCCCAGCAGCGCTGGGACGACGGCGCCGCGCAATGGGGCAGCATTGCCGCGCCGCGCGCCACGGTGAACTCGGGCACGGACAGCTGGAACCGCTCGCGCGGGCAGACGCTGTCGCTCGATGTCTCGCATCGCTTTGCCTCGGGGCTGCGGCTGCGCTCCATCACCGCGCGCAATGTCTTCGACGACCGCGTGCTGCAGGACACGGACTTCCAGAGCGCCGACCTGCTCCATGTACGGCGCGACTACCGCCTGGCCACGACCTCGCAGGAACTGCGCCTGGAGGGCGAGGCCGCAGGCCTGCGGAACGCGCGCTGGCTGGCCGGCCTGTACCTGGACCGCGACGACCATGACCTGCGTTACGAGCAAAAGCTGCCCGCCGCGCTGATGCGGCCCACGGCCGGACTCAAGGGCAGCACGGCGGCGCTGTTCACGCACTGGACCGTCCCGCTGTCCGAGCGCTGGACGCTGGCGGCCGGCGCGCGCGTGGAGCGAAGCCGGGTCGAACTGGCGCCGCAAGGCGCAGCGGCCCGCAGCGACAGCTGGACGCGCTTGAGCCCCAAGCTCTCGCTGCAATACCAGTGGTCGCCCCAGGGCCAGGTCTACACCAGCCTCAGCGAAGGCCAGCGCGCGGGCGGCTTCAACGTGTTCTCTCCGGCCATGGGCTATGCGGCCTACGAGCCAGAGACCGTGCGCGCCTGGGAGATCGGCGCCAAGGGCCGGCTGCTGGGGCAGCGCCTGCGTTATGCGGCCTCGGTCTACACCCAGCAGGTGCGCGACATGCAGGTACAGCAGATGGGCCTGCCGGGCGTGGTCTACATCACCAATGCGGCGCGGGCGCGCTCCACGGGTGCGGACTTCGAGCTGGACTATGTGTTCGGCGGCGGCTGGCAGCTGCAGACCGCCCTGGGCCTGAACCGCACGCGCTTCGGCACGTTCCGCGACGGCGCCGCCGTCTACGACGGCCACCGCAACCCCTTCGCGCCCGACATGACGGCCCATGTGGCGCTGCGCTACGACGCGCCCGGCCGCTGGTGGGCGCAGGCCGCCGTGCAGGGCACGGGCAAGGTCTACCTGGACGCCGCCAACGCCTACCGCCGCCCCGGCTACGGGCTGCTCAACCTGTCGGCCGGCTATGCCCAGGCGTCCTGGGAAATCGCCGCCTACCTGCGCAATGCCGCCAACCGCCGCTACGACGCCGTGGGCTACCTCAACGGCCAGGTCGTGGTCTACAGCCCGCCGCGCGAGTTCGGCGTGCGGCTGACCTGGCGCATGTGACTCCCTTTCGTGAAAAGGACCTTCCGATGAATACACCCCGCTGCGAATCCCCTACCCACACCCCCTCCCACGCCCTGCAACCGCTGTGGGACCTGGCCGCCGCCCAGGTCCAGGCCGAGGCCCTGGTGCTGGCCCTCGAATCGGGGGCGCTGGACCGACTGGCCACGCCCCAGACGCCGGCCGAGCTGGCCCAGGCCCAGGGCTGGAACGAGGCCAATACCTCCCACTGGCTGGAATTGCTGTGGAGCATGGGCCTCCTGCGGCGCGGCCAGCACGAGCCCGTGAGCTACCTGCTGGCCACCGACGCGCTGCGCTACCTGCACAGCGCATCGCCCGAGTCCTGCGGCGCGGCCTGGCTGTTCCGCCTGCGCTCGCTGCGCCACTCCGCCACGCTGCTGCGCGGCCTGGTCGAGCACGGCCCTGCCGGGGACGGCATGGCTTGCAGCGCCCCCATGGCCACGGGCAATGCCGAAGGCTGGGCCGCCGCCGCGCGCGCCCAGATCGGCCAGGAGCAGCGTGCCGTCAGCGTGCCTGCCGCGCTGCAGGTGCTGGACCAGGTGCCCGAGGTCGCTGCCGGTGCGGGTACCGCGCGCCGCATGCTGGACCTGGGCGGCGGCCCCGGCTGGATCGCGCTGGCCCTGCTGCGCCAGCAGCCCGCGCTGCAGGCCAGCGTTTTCGACTGGCCCGAGGCCGTGGCCGTGGCGGCGGACAACGCCCGCCAATCCCGCCTGTCCGACCGCTTCACCGCCCTGGGCGGCAACCTGGCCACGGACGGCATAGGCAGCGGCTACGACCTGGTCTGGTGCTCGTCCGTGCTGCACTTCATGCCCGATGCGGCAGCCGTGGTGGCCAAGGTGTTCGACGCGCTGGCGCCCGGCGGCGTCTTCGTCTGCGCCCATGCCGAGGTGGATGAGACGCCCGAAGCCGCCCTGCGCACCCTGCCCTACTACCTGCCCATGCGCCTGCTGGGCCGCAGCGTGACCCGGCGCGGCGAGCTGCAGGCGCTGTTGGCGCAGGCGGGTTTCGAGCGCATCGAACGCATCGAGTCGCGCGAGTTTCCGATGGCGCCGCTGGCCGTGCTCATTGCCCGCAAGGCCGCGCCATGAAGGCCGCAGCTCCCCGCCCTGTCTGGCTGCTCCAGGCCCTGTTCGGCTGGCTGCACCTGGCGCTCACGGCGCCCAGCGTCTACCTGTGGCTGGGCCTGCCCCTGGTCATGCGCCAGCATGGCTGGTCGGGCACGGCCATCGGCCTGTTCCAGCTGGCGGGGCTGCCCGCGCTCATCAAGTTCGCGCTGGCCGCGCCCGTGGAAGCGCGCAGCGCGAACGGCCAGCCGCGCTACCGCGCCTGGGCGCTGGCCCTGTGCCTGGCTTATGCGGCCGTGCTGCTGGCCCTGGGCTGGCAGCAGTTGCTGGCCGAGCGCCTGTGGCTGTTCGGCCTGGCCTTCGCGGCCGCGCTGGCCGCCACCTGGGCCGACATTCCCGTCAGCGCCCTGGCCATCCGCCTGCTGCCCGCGTCCGAGCGCATGCGCGCCGGGGGCGTGCGCGCAGCGGCGCTGTCGCTGGGCGCCATCGTGGGCGGCGGGATGATGCTGCTCATGCAGGCGAAATGGGGCTGGCGCGCGCCCTTCCTCTGCCTGGCCGGCGCGCTGGCCCTGGGCGCCCTGCTGCTGGCCTGGGTGGTGCGCCATGAGCCCGGGGAGGCGCCCTCGCCTGTGCTGCTGCCTGCGCCCAAAGCTGGACTGGCCACCATGGTCCGCGGCTATGGCGCGCAGCCCGGCGCCTGGCGCTGGACCCTGGTGCTGGTCAGCTACTTCCCCTTCATCGGCGCGGCCTGGTTCTACCTGAAGCCGCTGATGCTGGACCACGGCTTCGCGCCCGCCCAGGCCGCCCTGCTGGCCGGCATGGGCGGCGGCGTGGTGGCTGCGCTGGCGGGCGCGGCCTCGCCCCTGCTCACGCGCCGCCTGGGCACCCGGCGCGCCCTGCCCCTGTATGCGGGCTGCAACGTGGCGGCGCTGGCCCTGCTGGCCGCCGTCATCGCAGCCGGCGCCCCGGCCCCGGGCCTGGTCGCGGCCGTGGCCTGCGTGGCAGCGGCCATGGGCGCCTCCTCGGCCTGCGTCTTCGGACTGATGATGCAATTCGCCCGCCCGCGCTGGCAGGCCTTCGA
Organism: Delftia sp. NA_296.1; assembly: GCF_052692095.1. Lineage (NCBI taxonomy): Bacteria > Pseudomonadati > Pseudomonadota > Betaproteobacteria > Burkholderiales > Comamonadaceae > Delftia > Delftia sp. NA_296.1. The sequence continues at coordinate 379,291 of NZ_JBQZGF010000002.1, forward strand.
CTACGGCCTGCAGGCCAGTCTGTTTGCCGCCAGCCGCATGCTGGTGCCGCTGGCGGCCGGCGTGGCGCTGGACGCCATGGGCGCGGCGGCCATGCTCACCGGGCTGACCGTGGCGGCCGCGCTGGCGTGGGTCTGGGTGCTGCGGTGTGCGGGGGATGGGTGGGTGCAAGGAGATGCGGGGACGACTGGAACGCAATGATCCGTTGGCCTCTGCCAGCATGCGTGGCAGGGGATGAGAAGCCAGCGACATTCACGTGCACAATTTCGACTGTTCACGAACCAGCCGACATCCCACGGCTGCCCCGTGCTTGAAACGAAGGCATGCGCCATGCGATTGAAATCCGTCACGCTCAACAACTTCCGTTGCTTTGAATCCCTCACGCTGGATCTGGACCCACGCCTTACGGTCATCGTGGGGGAAAACGGTGCGGGCAAGACGGCACTTCTGGATGGCATTGCCAGCGGACTGACGCCTGTGCTGACCCACTTGTCCTCGGCAGACCAGCGACTGACAGGCCGTGGCATCAAGGACTCGGACTTTCGCCTGCAGGCCTTGTCAGGACCACGCGGAAAAGCGCAATGGAGCACAGCCGACTACGCACAGATCATGACCACCACCGTAGGTGATCTGCGCTGGGATTACTGGCGCCCTTCCGCTAGCGGCAAGGGACGGAAACCCGCACAGACATGGGGCGAGACGGCTCTCAAGGAGCACCTGAATTCGATCACCGACAGCTACAAAACAGAGAGTCCGGCTCCGACGCCCGTATTCACCTACTACGGGGCAAGCAGAGGCCACATCGAGGTGCCTGAGCGTTTGCGCTCCGCAAAGAACAACTACGAGCACCCGACATCCGCGCTTGTGGATTGCTTCAACCCCCGCAGCGACTTCCGGGAAATGCTGGCCTGGTTCGATCAGGAGGAGTCTTCCGAACTGCGCGCAAACAAGGGCGTGACAGGCGAGAACTACAAGCCGTTTTCCTCGCTGGAAGCGGTGCGCGCCACCGTGGTTTTATTGCTGGGCGGAGCCTTTCGCAACCCCCAGTTCAATGCACGGCACAAGTTCGTTCTGGAGCGCGCCAGCGATGGGGCCGAGCTGCTGGTCAGCCAGTTGAGCCAGGGCTATCAAAGCATGTTGGCGCTGGCCATCGACTTTGCGCGGCGGCTTGCCATTGCCAACCGGTATGCCGAGTACGGCAACATCCACGCGCACCAGCAGTTTCTGATACACGCAACATCTGTTCTGGATGAGCATGATCCAGGCAGCTATGCGCCGTTTCAGCACGCGCTGACCATGAGCGCTCCGGCCATCATGCTGGTCGATGAAATCGACCTGCACCTGCACCCCACCTGGCAGCAGCGCGTGCTGGATGACCTGATGCGCACCTTTCCGGCGACGCAATTCATTGTCACCACGCACAGTCCGCAGGTCTTGACTTCGGTACGGCGCGAGAAGATCCGTATCCTGGAGCAGCACGAAGGCCGCCTGCGCGTGCGCACGCCTGACTTCAGCCCGCTGGCCCATGAATCGGGCGATGCGCTGGCCAAGATCATGGGAACCCACCGGGAGCCGCCGTTGCCACTGCAAGACGACATCCGCCAATACGAGCAGTTGGTGCGTGAAGGCCAGGAGCAGACCGAAGCCGCGCAGGCCCTGCGCGTCACCTTGCAGCAAGCAGGCTATCAATTCCATGAAAGCGATCTGGCCACCTGGCGCTTCCTCGCCGCGCGCAATACCGGCAGGGCGCATTGACCATGGTGGACCTGGAACATCGCGCCATTCCTACGGCGGCTCTCACGGCCTTCGTCGCGGCAACCCCACGCCCCACGGTCGCGGACTTCGACAGCCTGGCATTCCGCGCCGTCAAAGCGGCAGTCAAAGCCGACCTCAATCAGGACCAGGGAGGTCTGTGCGTCTATTGCGAAAGCGCTTTGGATGCAGAGGACGGGCAGGTGGAGCACATCAAACCCAAGGCGGGCCGCAACGCGCATCCGCACCTGTGTTTTACCTACACCAACTACGGCCATAGCTGCATCAACCACAAGACCTGTGGGCAGAAAAAGAAGAATGGTCTGCTGCCCATAGAACCCGGCCCTGGCTGCAATGCACAGTGGGCGCTGTCCACCGACGGAACCATCGAGCCTCGTCCAGGCTTGAATCGCAAACAGCGGCATCGCGTGACCCAGACCCGCGACATGCTGGGCCTGAACGCCGACTCCAATCTGGTGGATGAGCGCAGACGCTGGCTGGCGAACAGCATTGCCATCCTGCAGCAAGCGCCGGATGGCATTCAAGCCTTTTTGCAGTTGGCACCGTATCGCCACATGCTGGCAACGGCGCTGTAGCCGCCTGCGTTCTTTCTCTTGCAGCGCCTAATCCCGCTGCCGCTCCGACGCATACACCGCCGCCTGCACGCGCGAGCTCAGGCCCAGCTTGCGCAGGATGTGTTGCACATGGATCTTGACCGTGGTCTCGGCAATGTCCAGCGTGCGGGCGATTTCCTTGTTGCTGGCGCCCCGGGCGATCTGGACCAGCACCTCTTCCTCGCGCGGGGACAGCGGCGAGGCCGGGGCCTCGTCCGGCTCGGGCGCCTGGGGCTCGGGCGCGCCCTGGGACTGGAAGGCGGCCACCAGCTTGCCCATCATCTCGGGGCTGACCACGGGCTCGCCGCGCGCGGCGCGGCGCAGGGCCTCGGACAGCAGGTCGCCGTCGATGGTCTTGAGCAGATAGCCCTGGGCACCGTTGCGCAGCGCGGCCGCCAGGTCCTGGCCGTCCTCGCTCACGGTGAGCATGACGACGCGGCTGCCGGGCGATGCGGCCCGCAGGCCCGCGATGGCATCGACGCCCAGCACGCCGGGCAGGTGGTTGTCCAGCAGGATGACCTGGGGCGCCAGCGCGGGTACCAGGCGCAGGGCCTCGCCCGCGTCGCCGGCCTCGCCGACCACGCGCAGGCCTGCGTCCTGGGCGATGAGGGCGATCAGGCCGCGCCGGAACAGCGTGTGGTCGTCGATGACGAAGACGGAGATGGGGCTGGAGAAGGACATGGGGCGGTCTTTTTCTTGCGGGAGCGTGTCACGCGTTCGAGGGGAGGGCCTGCGCTGGCGCGCCGGCCGAGGCCGACGGCGGCAGCTCGATGAGCACGCGCGTGCCCTCGCCTGGGCGGGAGTGGACATGGACCAGCGCCTGCGCCAGCAGGGCGCGCTCGCGCATGATGCCCAGGCCCACATGCAGCGAGTCCGGCGCAACGGCGGCGGGGACGAAGCCGCAGCCGTCGTCGCAGACTTCGAAGCGCCAGGGGTGGCGCCCCACGCGCAGCTCCACATGCCTGGCACCCGCGTGCTTGCGCACGTTGGACAGCGCCTCCTGCACCATGTGCAGCACCTGGATCTGCACGTCGGGCGCCAGCGGCAGGCCCTGGCCCGACATGCTCAGCGAGGTGGCGATGCCCGTCTGGTGCTCGAACTTGGACAGCGTGGCGCGCAGCGCGGCCTCGATGTCCTCGGCGCTGGTGCGCGTGCGGAAATGCACCAGCAGCTCGCGCACGTCGGCATAGCATTCGCGCACGCCCACTTCCAGCTCGCCCAGGCTGCGGTCGCGCGCCTCGTCGCGGCCCTTGGCCACGGCGTCGCGCAGCAGCTGGGTCTGTATCTTGAGAAAGGCCAGCGACTGGGCAATGGAGTCATGCAGCTCGCGCGCGATCAGGCCGCGCTCCTCGGCCACGGCGGCTTCGCGCTCCAGCGCCGTGGCGCGCAGGCTTTCCATGGCGCTGGCCAGGTGGCGCGCCATGGCGGACAGCAGGTCGCGCATGTCGTCCGTGAGCACCACGGTGGAGCGAAAGAACAGGTTGACCTCGCCCAGCAGGCGCTGCTGCAGTTGCACGGGGATGCTGACCACGGTCTGGAAGCCGGCCTCGCGGCAGTGCGGCAGCTGCAGGTCGCTGGCCGGCGTGATGGGGATCACGCGCAGCCGCGCCTGCTCGCGCGGCTGGCCGCACAGGCAGGCGCCCGTGTGCAGGCAGTGCTCCTGCACCGACATGGACTGGGGCAGGCCGTCGCCGGCCAGCAGCACATAGCGCTCGTTGGCCTCGTCGGACCAGCGCACCGTGGCCGCATCGGCCTGGGCCGCCAGGCGGACCTGGCGCACAAAGCCTTCGGCCAGGGACTGCAGGCTGGCGGCCTCCGACGCCTGCACGCTGACTGCGTACAGCGCCTGCAGCTGCTGGTGCTGCACGTTGAGGCTGGCGGTCTTCTCGCGCACCTTGTCTTCCAGCTCGGCGTGAGAGCTTTGCAGCGACTGGGCCATGAGGTTGAAGCCGGCCGCCAGCTGGCCGAACTCGTCATCCACCTCCACGCTCATGCGCGTGTCCAGGTGTCCGCGGCGCATGCGCTCCAGCGCCGAGCGCAGCTGGCCCACGGGATGCAGCACCAGCCAGTAGCTCGTGGCCATGAAGCTCACGGCCGCGATGATGGCCAGCGCCATCAGACACATCTGAAACAGGTGCAGGATGGCCGTCCAGCGCGAGAGCCGGTCCTCGATGGCCTCGACAAAGCCGTCCACCTCGCGCACGAAGGCATCGGCGCTGCCCATGATGGCCTGCGCATCGACATGGTCCTCGGCCTGCCACTGCGTGCGCAGCGCACTCCAGTCGCCGCGTATGCGCTCGTAGCGCGCGCTGACCGCATCGCTCCAGGGCACGAACAGCGGCCGCGACATGTCGCCGCTGCGCAGCAGGTCCAGGCTGGCGTCGAACTGACGTGCGCGCTCCTGCCACTGCGCAGGCGCCTCGTTCTGGCGCGCCATGGCCATGCGCACCATGCTCATGCGCAGCCGCCCGGCCTCGTTCACCGCCGCCGCACCGCCTTCCAGCTGCCAGGCCACCCACAGCGTGAAACCGATCGATGCCACGGCCGCGAGCAGGCAGGCTGCGCCCATGAGCAGCAGCTTGGTCGAAAGCGAGGGCTTGCCATGCATGGTTGCACTGTAGCCACCGCACATTTGCGCGTCTTGACCTGAATCAAGCGCCGCCCGTTTGCGCCGTGCTCCCGCCCCGATTCCTAGGATCCTTTCAACTGCCCCCAACGCCCACAGGGCCTATGGCGTCCCCGGGCGAGGCCAGTGTTTAGCATGGGGCCATGCAAGTCCGCTCCATCCCCCGCCCCTTCATCCGCACCCCGCGCCTTGCCGGCCTGGCTGCGGCCGCATTGCTGGCGGCAGCCCTTGCCGGCTGCGCCAGCTCCTCCGCCCCGGCGCGGGACTGGACGCAGCAGTTGCAGCGCTGGTCCGACGCGCCCATCGTGCTGCTGGGCGAGCAGCACGATGCGGTCGCCCACCAGGCATGGCAGCAGGCCACGGTGGAGCAGTTGGCAAAACAGGAGCGCCTGGCCGCGCTGGTGATCGAGATGGCGCCGCGCACGGGCTCCACCGCGTCCCTGGCACGCGATGCCTCCGAGGACGCGGTGCAGCAGGCCCTGCAATGGCAGGACGCGGCCTGGCCCTGGCCGCGCTACCGCGGCGTGGTCATGGCCGCCGTGCGCGCGGGCGTGCCCGTGCTGGGGGGCAACCTGCCGCGCGCCGACATGAAGCAGGCCATGCGCAACGAAAACCTGGACACCCACCTGCCGCCCGAGGGCTGGCAGCGCCAGCTCGACGCCATCCGCGAAGGCCACTGCGGCCTGCTGCCCGACACCCAGCTGGCGCCCATGGCCCGCATCCAGCTGGCCCGCGATGCCAGCATGGCCGAGGTGGCCAGGGCCGCTGTCAAGCCCGGCAAGACCGTGCTGCTGGTGGCCGGACGCGGCCACGTGCTGCGCGGCGTGGGCATTCCCACCTGGCTGCCCGAGGCCGCAGGCGCCATGGTGGCCGTGGCGCAGGCGGGGGAGACATCGGTGGCGCAGGCCTCGGATGTGGATTGGCTGCAGAAGACGGATGCCCTGCCCGCCAAGGACCACTGCGCCGAGCTGCGGGAGAAGTTCAGGAATCCGCCGGCGCCGCGGGCCGATGCGAGCTGAAGCACGCTGATTCTTGAAGAGGTTGCGGCCGGCCTTGCGACCGGCCGGAAATCAGCGGTAGAAAGCTTCCACGGCGCCCTTGAGCTTGATCAGCAGGGGCTTTCCCTTGCGGTCCACCGTCTTGCCGGCCGGCACCTTGATCCATCCCTCGCTCACGCAGTATTCCTCCACATCGAAGCGCTCGTTGCCGTTGAAGCGGATGCCGATGTCGTGCTCGAACACGGCGGCCACATGGTGCGGGCTGCGCGGGTCGATGGACAGGTGGTCGGGCAGTGCGGGGCGATCGGCGGGTGCGTTGGCGTCGGTCATGGTCTTGTTCTCGCAAGAGGGTTCTGAAGAAAGCCGGTATTGTCCGCGCAATTCGCAGGCAGGCGCTGGCTGACAGGCTTTGGCGGCAGGCATCGTCATGCGGATGGCGGACGGGCGTCGTATGCTGCGCTCCATGCTGTCGCCAGAGCAACGTCAAACACTGAAGTCGGCCAAGCGCCTGCCGCTGGCGCTGCTGCTGTTCGTGGCGCTGGGCTTCGTGGCCTCGTCCGTGGCGGCGGGGCACTGGCAGCAGGTGCCGCTGTGGCTGGCCTGCATCAAGGCCGTGACCGAGGCCTCGCTGGTCGGCGCGCTGGCCGACTGGTTTGCGGTGTCGGCGCTGTTCCGGCGCATTCCGCTGCCCCTGGTCGGGCGCCATACGGCCATCATCCCGCGCAACAAGGACCGCATCGGCGAGAACCTGGCGAATTTCGTGCGCGACAAGTTCCTGGACGGCCCTTCGCTGGTGGCGCTGATCGAGCGCCATGATCCTGCGCGCGTGCTGGCCGGCTGGCTGACCACGCCGGCCAACAGCACCCTGCTGGGGCGGCAGGTGGCGCGGCTGGCGCTGGCGGCGCTGGAGATGGTGCAGGACCGGCAGGTGGAGCGCTTTCTGACACAGGCATTCAAGGCCTTGCTGGCCCAGGTGGACCTGCCCCGCGCGGCGGCGGATCTGTTGTCGGGGCTGACCAAGGACGGCCGCCACCAGGCCGTGCTGGACGATGTGCTGGCCCGCGTCAGCGGTGTGCTGCGCGAGGCCGAGACCCATGTGCTGATCGCCCAGACCATCGTGCTGTGGCTCAAGCGCGAGCATCCGCTCAAGGAAAAGATGCTGCCCACGGACTGGCTCAGCGAAAAGGGCGCCAGCGCCATTGCGGGCGCGCTCGACAGCCTACTGCAGGACATCGCCAGCAATCCCGAGCACCACATGCGCAAGGCCTTCGACGCCTCCGTGGACCGGCTGGTCACGCGGCTGCAGTCCGACCCCGCCATGTCCGAGCGCGCCGAGCGGCTGCGCCACTACCTGCTGCACGACGAGAAGCTGGCCGGCTACCTGCGTGCGCTGTGGCTGGGCCTGCGCGCCAAGCTGCAGGCGGACCTGGCCAACGAGCATTCGCAGGTGGCGCGCAAGACCGCCGCCATGGGCCGCTGGCTGGGCCAGTCGCTGGCGCACGACGAGGCGCTGCGCAGCTCCATGAACGAGCGCCTCAAGCGCTGGGCCCAGGCGCTGGCGCCCGATGTCTCGCAGTTCCTGGCCCAGCACATCGCCGATACCGTGCGGCGCTGGGATGCGCGCGAGCTGTCCGAGCTGATCGAGCTGCACATCGGCAAGGATCTGCAGTACATCCGCATCAACGGCACCGTGGTCGGCGGTGCCGTGGGCCTGCTGCTGTTCCTGGTCTCCAATGCGGGGCGGATGTGGTCCTGATCTTCGTATCAGGATGTTGCCTGCGGGCCACATCGGGCCAACTTTACAAAGCCGCCGTGCTCGCCGGAACGCCGTGAATCGTGCCGGGCGCTGCACGCGCCCGGGCACTGGCGGCCCTGCATGTCATTGATGAACAAGGCAACATTCAGCATTCTGAATGAATTGCTCACAGATCGGTCCGCTTGTAAAGAAAAACAGCAGCTGCGCTGCCGTCGGCCAGGCCGTTGTCGACGGGAAAATAAAATAAGAACGATTCGCACTCATCAAAAACAACAGAGCGGATGCGCACCCCGGTCGTTCGACCGTCCGTGATTCTTCTTGCGAGCTTTCCCATGCACAACTGCACAGCCCCCGCGGCGGGCCGTGGCTTTGCCCTGTCCGCCCTTTGCACCTCCCTGCGTGCTTCGTTTCCCTCCACCGCCGTTCCCCTGCGCCGCACCGCGCTGGGCGCCTGCCTGGGCCTGCTGGCCTCGGGCAGCGCGCTGGCCCAGGCAGCAGGCGGGGCCACGCTGGAAACCCTGGTCGTGACGGCCAGCGGCTTCGAGCAGGAGATCAGCCAGGCGCCGGCCTCGATCTCGGTGATCACGCGCCAGGAACTGGAGCAGGGCGCCTACCGCAACCTGCACGATGCCCTGCGCGATGTGCCCGGCGTGATCCTCACGCCCTCGGACAACAACTCCAACGACATCTCGTTGCGCGGCATGGGCGCCAACTACACCCTGATCCTGGTGGACGGCAAGCGCATGAGCACGCGCGAGACCCAGACCAACGGCAGCACCGGCACGGACCAGAGCTGGATTCCGCCGCTGGAGGCCATCGAGCGCATCGAGGTGGTGCGCGGCCCCATGTCCTCGCTGTACGGCTCGGACGCCATGGGCGGCGTGATCAACGTCATCACGCGCAAGGTGGCGAAGAACTGGCATGGCTCGGTGCGCGCCGACGCCACGCTGCAGGAGCGCTCCACCTCGGGCGATGCCTACCAGACCAACTTCTACCTGTCAGGCCCGATCAAGACCGACCTGCTGGGCCTGAGCCTGTATGGCAACTACAGCAAGCGCGACCAGGACCGCATCTACCAGGGCTACAACAAGAGCGACAACCGTTCGCTGAACCTGCGCCTGGCGCTGACCCCCAGCAAGGACCACGACCTGATCGCCGAGATCGGCACTTCGCGCCAGCACTTCGTTTCGTCGCCTGGCATGACCCTGCTGCCCACCGATGCGCCCAGCGACCGCAAGTTCGAGCGCGAGAACTACTCGCTGCAGCACAAGGGCCGCTGGGGCTGGGCTTCCTCCGACACCTATCTGCAGCGCGAGGAAACGCGCAACCTGTCGCGCGACATGACCATCAGGAACACGGTGTTCAACAGCAGCTGGGTAGCGCCGCTGGGCCGCCAGCACCTGCTGACCACGGGCGTGTACTACAACCAGCAGGACCTGCGCGACACGACGACCAATACGCTGCCGGGCTCGGCGCGCACCACGGCCGATCGCACGCAGTACGCCTGGTTCGCCGAGGACGAGTGGCGCCTGCGCGAGAACTTCGCCCTGACCGGCGGCCTGCGCTACGACCACGACAGCAAGGGCGGGGCGCAATGGAGCCCGCGCCTGTATGGCGTGTGGAACCTCGACGCGCAATGGACCGTCAAGGGTGGCGTGTCCACCGGCTTTCGCGCGCCCTCGTTGCGCCAGACCCTGGGCGACTGGGGCCAGTCCAGCCGCGGCGGCAACATCTACGGCAACCCCGACCTGAAGCCCGAAACCTCGCTGAGCAAGGAACTGGGCGTGCTCTACAACAACGGCGCCGGCCTCTCGGCAGGCCTGACGGTGTTCGACAACGAGTTCAACGACAAGATCACGCGCATCGCCTGCCCCGAGTGCGGGCCGGCCAATTCCTCGGGCAACACGCCCACCACCAACGTCAATATCGACAAGGCCATCACGCGCGGCATCGAAGCCACGTTCAAGGCCCCGCTGGCGCGCACGCTGGACCTGAGCAGCAGCTACACCTTCACCAAGTCCGAGCAAAAGAGCGGCGAGTTCGCGGGGCAGCCGCTGAGCCAGCTGCCGCGCCACATGCTCAACCTGGCGCTGAACTGGAAGCCTTCGCAGCAATGGGCGGGCTGGGCCAAGCTGTCCTACCGGGGCAAGGAAAGCCAGCCCACGGGCGGCCGTTCGGCGCGCACCTGGGTGGCTGGCAGCTATGCCATGTTCGACATGGGCGGCTCCTACAACTACAGCAAGGACGTGACCTTCTACGCAGGCATCTACAACCTGTTCGACAAGGACGTGTACTACGAGGACTACGCCACGGTGCAGGACGGCCGGCGCTACTGGATCGGCATGAACGTGAAGTTCTAGGCATCCCGGCCGCAAGGGCGGCCGCTGCCCGTGGCCTGCGGATCAGGCCGCGCCGCTTCCCGGCGCGGCACCCGCCTCCGGAGGCCGGAACTCCTTTCATTTTTTCCTGGGATTCTTTGCCATGACCTTCGATATCACGCGCCGCGCGGCGGCGCTGGCCCTGCCGGCCTTGTTCCTGGGGACTGCGGTGGCGGCCCCGCTGTCCGTGCGGCATGCCGGGGGAGCGGCCAGCCTGCCCGGCGCACCCCGGCGCGCGGTGGTTTATGACCTGGGGGCGCTGGATGCACTGCATGCGCTGGGCGTGCCCGCGTCGGCGGTCGCAGGCGTGCCCCGGGCGCAGCTGCCCCGGTATCTGGACAGCTTCGCGCAGCGGCCTGCGGCGGGCGGGCTGTTCGAGCCGGACTACGAGGCGCTGAGCCGCCTGGCGCCCGACCTGATCATCGTGGGCGGGCGCTCGGCCGGCAAGGCCGAGGTGCTGGGACGCATCGCGCCCACGCTGGACCTGAGCGTCAGCGGCAAGCACATGCTGGCCGATATCGAACGCAACATCGCCACGCTGGCGCTGCTGTTCGGCCGCCAGGCGCAGGGCCGTGCGCTGGTGCAGCGCATCCAGGCCGAGCTGCAGGGCCTGCGTGCCCAGGCCTCGCAGGCCGCGCCGGGCCTGCTGCTCATGGCCGTGAACGACAAGCTCCTGCCGCAGGCGCCGGGATCGCGCTTCGGCTTTCTGTTCGATGTGTTCGGCGCGCGCTCGGCGCTATCGGCTGCGCAACTGCCAGCCCGCGGCACCGCCTACGGCTTCGATGATGTGGCGCGGCTGGACCCCGAGTGGATCTACGTCATCGACCGCAACACGGCCACGGGCCAGGCGGCAGGCGGCGGCGAGATCATGGCTTCACGCAAGGTGTTCGACAACGCGCAGATCCACGCCACGGCGGCCGGCCGCAAGGGGCAGGTCGTCTTCCTCGATCCCAAGGGCTGGTACCTGATGGGCAGCGCCGGGCCGACGGCGCTGCTGGACAACATGGCGCAGCTGCGCCAGGCCTATGGCGCGGCGTCATCGCGTTGACCGCGGGCCAGGGCCGGCTCCCGGTCCCGGCCCCACAGCGCAATCACGCGCACATAGGCCAGCTCGGCCAGCAGCTCCACCAGCGTCTGCGTGACGATGACGGCCGGCAGCACGGGAATGGCGCCAGGCACGGCCAGGGCCAGCGGCAGCACGACCAGCGAATTGCGCGTGCCCGCGCTGAAAGCGACGGCGCGGCCTGCGGGCGCAGGCAGTCGGAAGGCGCGCGCCACCAGCCAGCCCAGCGCGGGCGCTGCCACCGCAAAGGCCGCGTAGACGGGCACCATGCTCCAGGCCGCGTGCGTGGCAGGGCCCAGTTGGGGCAGCACGGAGGCGATCACCACGAACAGCACCAGCGCGGTGGCCGGCACGGGCAGCAGGCCCAGCCATGCCGAGACGCTGGCGCCGCGCCGGCTGCGGGCCGCCCACAGCTGGGTGGCAGCGGCCAGGGCCAGCGGCACGGCGATCAGCCACACGAACGCATGCAGGAAAGGCCCCGCCTGGACCAGCCGCGCCGCATCGTCACCCAGGAACAGGCCCAGGTAGCCGGGCAGGGCCAGCATCTGCGCGATCAGCAGGGCCGGCGTGGCCGCCAGCAGCAGGCGCGCGTCGGCGCGTCCCAGGTGGGAGAAGGTGACCACGTAGTCGATGCAGGGCGCCAGCAGCACCAGCAGCGCGCCCAGGCGCAGCAGGGGGTCGGCGGGCAGGAACTGCAGCAGGGCCCAGACCAGCACCGGCACCACGATGAAGTTGGCCACCATCAGCGCCGCCAGGAAGCGCACCTGGCCAAAGGCACGCCGCAGTTCGGCCACGGGCACCTGCAAGAAGGTCACATAGAGCATCAGCGCCAGCGCGGGGTTGATGGCACGCTCCAGCACGCCCGTGCCGGGCAGCGCCCAGGCGGCGGCCGCGGCCAGGGCCACGGCGGCGAAGTAGATGGGGATCTGGCGCTGTTCGAGCGCGTCTCGGGTGTCTTGCATTCGGGGCGCCGGGTGCGGCATAGGCGGCAGGGGCGGCAATGGGTACGGGGTGCCTAGTATGGCAACGGTGCGGCCAGCCGCTGTCTCGAATTCCCTGCCCTCGGCCCGACAGGCTCAGCCGGGCGATGCCGCGCCCAGCACCTTGTAGAGGTAGGAGCGCGAGATGCCCAGCTCCTGCGCGGCCAGCTTCTTGTTGCCGCCGCAGCGTGCGATGGCGTCGAGGATGGCGTTGCGCTCCTGGTCCTTGAGCGGGGCCACGGCGCCGGTGGAGGGCATGTCGGCCTCGGCAACGGGCAAAGGTCGTGCGCCGGCCAGCGGGTCCTCGTGGCGCGCGAAGTTGTCCACGCCCAGCAGGTGGCCGTCGCAGAACACCAGGGCCTCTTCCACGCGCTGTCGCAGCTGGCGCACATTGCCGGGCCAGGCCTGGCGGGCCAGGTAGGGCATGACACCGGGCGCGATGCGCGGCAGCGCAATGCCGTTGCGCTCGCAGAACGACTGGGCAAAGCGCTGCACCAGGGCCGGGATGTCCTCCAGGCGCTGGCGCAGGGCGGGCACATGCAGCACCACGCCGCTTAGGCGGTAGAACAGGTCCAGCCGGAAGCGGCCGCTGTCGATGAGGCCGCGCAGGTCGCGGTGCGTGGCGGCCACGATGCGGAAGTTCACCTGCCGGCCGCTGTGCGCGCCCAGGCGCTGCACCTGGCGGTCCTCCAGCACGCGCAGCAGCTTGACCTGGATTTCCATGGGAATGTCGGCCACTTCGTCGAGGAAGAGCGTGCCGCCCTCGGCCTGCTCCAGCTTGCCGGGCTGGCCCTGCCGGCGCCCGCCCGTGAAGGCGCCGGCCTCGTAGCCGAACAGCTCGGACTCGATCAGCGTGGCCGGCAGGGCCGCGAGGTTGAGGCTGACCAGGGGCGCGTCGGCATCGCGGCCGCGCGCATGCAGGGCCTGGGCCACCAGCTCCTTGCCGCTGCCGCTCTCGCCCAGGATGAGCACGGGCACATCGAGCCGCGCCACGGCGTCGATCTCGCGGGCCAGCCTTTGCATGGGGGCACTGGCGCCCACCATCTGCGCCGTGGGCGTGCCGCCGCGCAACTGGCTCAGTTCGCGCTTGTAGTGCTGCACCTCGTCATGCAGCTGGTTCAGCCGCTGCTGCATGCGGTTGAGCGCCTCCACGCCGCTGAAGCTGACCTGGCCCACGGCACCCACCACGGCGCCGCCCTCGTAGACCGGCATGCGGTTGACGATGCGGCTCACGCCCGGCCCCAGCTGCTGCAGGTCGCCGATCTCGGCCCGGCCGCTGCGCACCACGTGGGGCAGGCGCGAGTTGGGGATCACGTCCTCCGCGCGCCGGCCTGCGGCCGTGCCGGGCGCCAGGCCGAAGAACTTCTCGTGCACGGGGCTGATGTAGCGCATCAGCCCTTCATGGTCGGCCACCGTGATCGCCTGGTACGGGTTGGTCAGGAACATGTTGAGGATGGCGAAGGCGAAGGGCACGCTGGCCACCATGTCGAACAGCGCTGCCGCCTCGTCGGCCGGGCGCAGCAGGGCGACCTCGCCCTCGGCATCGGCCAGCACCACGGCCACATGGCGGGCCACCGTGCCGCGCGGGCCCGGTGTTTCCACGTGCAGCAGCTGGCCATGGCTGATGGGGTTGTGCCCGTCGCCGTGCGCGCGGGCCAGGGCCTCGGTGACGGCTGCATGCAGCAGCGGCTCCTGCGCAAGGCCCAGCCGCGCCACGGGCTCGGGCGAGTCGCGTCGCCAGACGAGAACGCCGAATCGGTGGTCGGGGGAGCTGGGCATGGGCATGGCGGGCAGTGGCTGGGGTGAACGCACTCTAGCGGCGCGCAGGCCATGGGTCTGTCCCCGTGGTGTCTCCATTGAAGACAGTGCCCAACCCGTGTCTTCGAGGTTGTCCTTGATGTGGACACGTGAAGGTCGACTGTGGAAAAAATCCTTTGAATTCAATGCACTGCGTTCTGGCACGCCTTGTGCATCTTCACAGGCACAAGGAGACACGACGACATGAGCTGGCAACCCGAAGTGGACGAGATCGCATACCGCCGCGCGCTGGCGGCCAAACTGGGCGGAGAGGACAAGGTGGCGCGGCACAAGGCCGCGGGCAAGCTCACGGTGCGCGAGCGCATCGATGCCTGCACGGACGCGCAGTCCTTCGTGGAGGTGGGCTCGCTCACCGGCTCGGGCCAGTACGACGGCCTGGGCAGGCTGACGGACTTCACGCCATCCAACCTCATCATGGGGCGGGCGCGCGTGGGCGGGCGGCCCGTGGTCGTGGTGGGCGACGATTTCACGGTGCGCGGCGGCGCCAACGACGGCGCCGTGGGCGACAAGCTGATCTTTGCCGAGAAGATGGCGCACGACCTGCGCCTGCCCATGGTGCGCCTGGTGGACGGCACGGGCGGCGGCGGCTCGGTGCGCAACATCGAGACCAAGGGCTACACCAGCGTGCCCACCATGAAGGTCTGGAGCCAGGTGGTGCAGAACCTGTCCACCGTGCCCGTGGTCTCGCTGGCCCTGGGCTCGGTGGCCGGCATGGGCGCGGCGCGCGTGGCCTCCAGCCATTACTCGGTGATGGTCAAGGAGACCGCCCAGCTGTTCAATGCCGGCCCGCCCGTGGTGGCGCGCATCGGCCAGAACGTGACCAAGAACGAGCTGGGCGGCAGCCAGGTGCACACGCGCAACGGCGTGGTCGATGACGAGGTGGCCACCGAGCAGGAGGCCTTCGAGCGCGTGCGCCGCTTCCTGTCCTACCTGCCATCGTCGGTGTACGAGCTGCCTGCGCGCACCGCGCCGCAGGACGATCCGCGGCGGCGCGACGAATGGCTGCTGTCGGCCATTCCGCGTGATGGCCGCAAGGTCTACAAGATCCGGCCCATCGTCGAATGCCTGGTCGATGAGGGCTCCTTCCTGGAGACGGGCCGCCACTGGGGCCGGGCCATCGTCACGGGGCTGGCGCGCATCGACGGCTGGCCCGTGGCCGTGGTGGCCAGCGACCCGTACTTCTACGGCGGCGGCTGGGACGGCCCTTCGGCCGAGAAGTTCACGCGCTTCGTGGACATGGCCCAGACCTTCCACCTGCCCGTGGTCAACCTGGTGGACATCGCGGGCTTCCAGATCGGCGTGGAGGCCGAGAAGGCCGGCGTCATGCGCTACGGCGTGCGCGCCCTGGCCGCCGTCTACCAGGCCACCGTTCCCTGGTGCAGCCTCCTCATCCGCCGCGCCTACGGCGTGGCGGCGGCCGGCCACCAGCACATGGGCCGCTTCAACTTCCGCTATGCCTGGCCCTCGGCCAACTGGGGCTCGCTGCCCATCGAGGGCGGGCTGGAGGTGGCCTACAAGGCCGAGATCGAAGGCGCCGACGACCCCGTGCAAAAGCGCGCCGAGATCGAGCAGCGCGTGCGCAGCCTGACCTCGCCCTTCCGCACGGCCGAGGCCTTCGGCATCGACGAGGTGATCGATCCGCGCGACACGCGCGCCCTGCTCAGCGAATTCGTGGAACTGGCCGCGCCGCTGCGCGAGGCCGGAGCGCCGCAGTTCGGCCTGCGGCCCTGAACGCATAAAAAACCCAAGGAGACAAAGCAATGGCAACCAGACAACCGCGCGCGCCCTCGCGCCGCACCGCCCTGGCCCTGTGCCTGGCGCCGTGCCTGACCATCTGCGCCGCGACGGCGGCCCAGGCCCAGGTCCCCCAGGAGGACAAGTGGCCCACGCGCCCCGTGCGCATCGTGGTCGGCTTCCCTGCAGGCTCGTTCACCGACACCATTGCACGTGCGCTGTCCGAGCCGCTGAGCAAGTCGCTGGGCCAGCCCGTGGTGGTGGAGAACAAGCCCGGCGCCAACGGCGCCATCGGCGTGGGCGAGGTGGCGCGCGCCGCGCCCGACGGCTACACCCTGCTGGTCACCAACTCCAGCAGCATCACCATCAACCCCCAGATCTACAAGAAGATCACCTACCGCGCCAAGGACTTCGCGCCCATCACCATGGTGCTGGATGCGCCCTTCATCCTCACCGTCAACCCCGAGTGGGCGCAGAAGCACCAGATCCGCTCGGCCAAGGATGTGATCGCCTTCGCCAAGGGCCATCCCGACAAGCTCAGCTACGGCTCTGCCGGCCCCGGCAACATCGCCCACCTGGCCTATGCGGCCTGGAGCAACCGCACCGGTGTGAAGACCACGCATGTGCCCTACAAGAGCGCATCGCAGGCGCAGATGGCCGTGCTCAGCGGCGAGCTGGACACGCAGTTCGACACCTGGAGCGCGCTGCCACACATCGCCAGCGGCAAGCTCGTGGCGCTGGCCGTCACCGCGCCCCGGCGCATGCAGCAGCTGCCCGAGGTGCCCACCATGGCCGAGGCCGGCTATGCCGATTTCGACGTCACCTTCTGGGCCGGCCTGCTGGCGCCTGCGGGCACGCCGCCGGCCATCGTCAACCGGCTCTACGAGGCCTCCAGGGGCGTGCTGCAGGACGCCCGCATCCGCGCCGTGCTCAGCAGCCAGGGCGAGCCCGTGATGATGCCGCCCGCGCCGTTCGGCCAGCGCATCGCCAAGGAAGTGGCCGACTGGGGGCAAGTGATCCAGCGCGAAGCACTTTCCCTGGATTGATGAGGTACGCATGTCTCTGTTGCAAGCACTGAACCCCCGCTCCGTCGCCATCCTCGGCGCATCCGACAACCCCATCAAGGCCGGTGGCCGGCCCATCGACTACCTGCGGCGCCACGGTTTCGCAGGCCGCATCCTGCCCGTCAATCCCAAGCGCTCCGAGGTCCAGGGCCTGGCTGCCTACCCCTCGCTGCGCGCGCTGCCCGAGGCGCCCGATGCCGTGGTCATCAGCCTGCCCGGCGAGGACGTGGCCGCCGCCATCGACGACTGCGTGGCCGTGGGCGCGCGACTGGCCGTGATCTATTCCTCGGGCTTTGCGGAGCTGGGCGAGGAGGGTCGCCGGCAGCAGGCCGACCTGGTGGCGCGGGCGCGCCGGGCGCCAGGCGGCGGGCTGCGCCTGTTCGGCCCCAATTGCCAGGGCGTGGCCAACTTCGCCACGGGCGCCATCCTCAACTTCTCGACCATGATCAACGAGAACGCGCCGGCCGACGGCCCCGTGGCCATCGTCAGCCAGAGCGGCGCGGGCGCGGCCATTCTCTACGGCGGCCTGCGCCGCGCGGGCATCGGCGTGCGCTACATGCTGTCCACGGGCAACGAGGCCGATGTCTGCGCAGCCGAAGCCGTGCGCGCCGTGGTCGAGGACGAAGGCATCCGCCTGGTCGTGCTCTACATCGAGACGCTCAGGCAAAGCGCCTGGCTGGCCGAGGCCGCGCGCCTGGCGCATGCGCGCGGCGTCACCATCCTGGCCGTGAAGGCCGGCCGCACGCGCGCAGGCCAGGCCACGGCCAGCTCGCACACGGGCGCGCTGGCGGCCGAGGACGCGCTGGCCGATGCCTTCCTGCGCCAGCACGGCATACCGCGCCTGGCCGACTTCCGCGAGCTGATCGACTACGCGCCGCTGTTCCTGTCCCAGCCTGCGCCGCGCGGTCGCCGCGTGGTCAGCATCAGCAATTCGGGCGCCACCTGCGTGCTGTCGGCCGACGCGGCCGAGGAATACGGCCTGGCCCTGGAGCCGTTCGATGCCGCCACGCTGGACGGCCTGTCCCAGGCCCTGCCGTCCTATGTCACGGCGCGCAATCCCATCGACATGACCACGGCCCTGCTGGGCAGGCCGCAGACCTTTGGCGACACGCTGCGGGCCTTGTCGGGCAGCGGTGCGGCGGACCTCGTTCACGTGGGCTTCCCGATCGGCGGCGAGGGCTATGACTTCGCCGACTTCGCGGGCCAGGCCAGCCGCTTTGCGCGCGATACCGGCGTGCCCATTGCGGTCAGCGTCAACCAGGACTGGGTGGCCCAGGCCTTCCAGGACCAGGGCGTGCCCACCTTCTGGAGCGAACGCGCCGCCATGCGCGGCCTGGCGCTGCTGGCCGAGCAGGCCGGTGGCAGGCAGGCACAGGCGCCGTCTGCCGAGGCATCGGTGCCGGTGCCGGCATCCCGCTCCCTCACGCTGGTTACGCTGGACGAGCCCTCCAGCCTGTCCGAACTCGCCCGCGCCGGCCTGCCGGTGATGCGCCATCTGGTCTGCAGGAGCGAGGACGAGGTGCGCGCCGCCATCGAGTCCCTGCCACGGCCCCTGGTGGCCAAGGGCGTGTCCGCCGATCTCTCGCACAAGTCCGAGCATGGCCTGGTGCGGCTCAACATCCGCGAAGCGGAGCAGGCGCTGCAGGCCTTTGGCGACTTCGCCGCCACGCTGGCCCGCCTGGGCGTGGCCGATGGCGGCCTGCTGCTGGGTGCCCAGCACAAGGCCGACTTCGAGCTGGCGCTGGGTGCCCATGTCGATGCCGAGTTCGGCGTGGTGGTCATGGTCGGCCAGGGCGGCGTGCTGGTGGAGGCGCTCAGGGACGTGCAGTTCCTCGTGGCTCCCTTCAGTGCGCGGCAGGCGCTGGATGCCCTTGCGCGCCTGGCCATCGCCCCGGCCTTTGCGGCCGTGCGCGGCATGCCGGCCGTGGAGCTGGACGCCGTGGCCGCCATGATGGTGCGGCTGGGCGACTGGATGCTGGCCCAGGGCGGGCGCGTGCAGTCGGTCGATGCCAATCCCGTGCTCGTGGCACGCGGCGCGCAGGCGCCGGTCATCGTCGATGCGGTGGTGGCCGTGGCCGCCGCGCCAGCTGCGTCCTCGGAGGCGGCATGAGCGGCGCCCCGCACCCCATCCGCCGCGTGCTGGTCGCCAACCGGGGCGCCGTGGCCGCGCGCGTGATCCGCACGCTGCGGCGCATGGGCCTTGAATCCGTGGCCGTGTACTCTGAGGCCGATGCCGGCCTGCCCTATGTGCGCGCGGCCGACCAGTCCGTGTGCATAGGCCCTGCGCCCGCCGCGCAAAGCTATCTGGACCAGGCGCGGCTGCTGCAGGTGGCGCGCGAGACCGGTGCCGATGCCGTGCACCCGGGCTACGGCTTTCTCTCCGAGAACGCGGAGTTCGCCGAGGCCGTGCAGCGCCAGGGCCTGTGCTTCATCGGCCCCTCGCCGCACTGGATACGCACGCTGGGCCACAAGACCCAGGCGCGGGCCTTCATGGCCGCCCAGGGCATGCCGCAGGCTCCCAGCTCGGCCGTGCTGCCCGGCGTGCAGGAGGCGCAGGCGGAGGCGGCGCGCATCGGCTTTCCCGTGCTGGTCAAGCCTGCAGGCGGGGGCGGCGGCATCGGCATGCTGCCCGCGTGCAATGCGCAGGAATTGGACGGAGCGTGGGCCAAGGCCAGCGGCATGGCCGCCAAGTACTTCGGCACGGCCGAGCTGTACCTGGAAAAGCTGATCGAGGCGCCGCGCCACATCGAGTTCCAGGTGCTGGCCGACCGCCATGGCGAGGTGCGCGTGCTGTTCGAGCGCGACTGCTCGGTGCAGCGCCGCCACCAGAAGGTGGTGGAAGAGGCCCGCCCCGCAGGCATTCCCGCGCAGGCCCTGGCCGACATGCGGCAACTGCTGGCCGGCCTGCTGGCGCGCACGGGCTATGACGTGATCGGCACGGTGGAGATGCTCTACACGCCGCAGCAAGGCTTTGTCTTCCTGGAGATGAACACGCGGCTGCAGGTCGAGCATGCGGTGACCGAGGAGATCACGGACATCGACATCGTCGAGGCCCAGATCCGCCTGGCCGCCGGCGAGCGCATGCGGGATGTGCTGCCCGCCGAACCCGTGGCCCGCGGCCATGCCATCGAGGCGCGCATCTATGCCGAAGACCCCGTGCGCTTCCTGCCCTCGCCAGGGCGCCTGGAGCGCTTCGAGATGCCCCAGGGCGAAGGCCTGCGCGTGGAGACCGGCTATGCCCAGGGCTGCAGCGTCACGCCCTTCTACGACCCCATGGTCGCCAAGCTCGTGGCCCATGGCAGCGACCGCGCCCAGGCCATCGCACGGCTGCGCCAGGCACTGGCGCAGACCCGCATCGAGGGCGTGAAGACCAATATTCCCTTCATCGAACGCATCCTGGGTCACGCCGATTTCCTGGACCTGCGCATCGACACCGGCATCGCCCAGCGCGTGCTGGCCCACCTTTGAAAGCCCTACCCATGACCACCACCCCAAACATGATCACAAGCCCCATCGCCGGCCTCGTGGCCGCTGTGGAAGCCGCCGAAGGCGGCACCGTCGCCCTGGGCGACACCCTCATCATCGTGGAGTCCATGAAGATGGAGATTCCCGTGGAAAGCGAGGTGGCAGGCGTCGTGCGCCGCATGCTCGTGGCCGTGGGCGAGCCGGTGGCCGAAGGCCAGGCGATTGCGGAGATCGGATGAACGCCGTTGGAATCTCCACCGCCCCGGACCTGGAGGCCGCCGCGCTGGCGCGCGGCTACTTCGGCATCGACGTGCCCTTCATGTCCCATATCGGCCTGGAGCCCGTGAGCCTGGCGCCCGGCCTGGCCCGCACGCGCCTGCCCATGCGCCCGCACCTGGCCAACAGCCGGGGGCATGGCCATGGCGGCGCGCTGATGAGCGCGCTGGACTTCACGCTGAGCGCGGCCGCGCGCTCGTCCAACCCGCTGGGACTGGGCGTGGTGACCATCGAGATGAGCACGCATTTCCTCGCCTCGGCCACCACCGACCTGCTGATCGAGGCCCGCGTGCTGCGCGCAGGCGCGCGCACCGTGTTCTGCGAGGGCAATGTGCTGGACAGCGCGGGCCAGGCCGTGTGCACGGCGCGGGCCGTGTTCAAGCTGATCGCGCTGTAGCCTGGCTTCAGGCGCCGTCGCCTTCGGGCGCTGGCGGCAGCAGGTGCTGGCCGATCTGCTGCCAGGCCTTGGCCGCGTCATGCTGGCCGCCGAACATGTGGCAGCTGGCGGCCGTCATGGCCAGGCGGCCGTTTTCGGGTTCCAGGTCGAACGCCAGCTCGCATTGCGCAGCGGCGTTGCGCCACATCACCACGGCGTCTGGCGATTCTTCCTTTTGCAGCGCATGGGCTTCGGCCATCCAGGCCTGGGCCAGGCGAAACGCGCCCTCGGCCTGGTCGGGGTCGGCCTTGTGGGCCAGGTAGAAGTGCTTGCCGGCCTGCTGCCACAGCGCCCGGGCCTGGGCGAAATCCTGGGTGGCGGCCCGCTGTGCCTGGGCCACCAGAGCATTGCCTTCGGCCAGCAGCGTTGCGTAGGAGGAGGGGGCGTCTTGCGTCATGGGGCGCCATTGTGCCGCCGCTCCGGTGCCTGTGTTCAGGCCGGGGAATCGCGCGGCGGGCTCGGGCTGTCGGGCAGCTCCAGGCCGATGCGCGTGAAGCCGCCTTCGGACTCGGCAAAGCAGCGCCCGCCGTGCATGCGCGCGATGGCGGCCACGATGGCCAGGCCCAGGCCATGGTTGCGGTCGGCCTGGCTGCGCGCGGCGTCGGCGCGGTAGAAGCGGTCGAACAGGCGCGGCAGGTCGGCGGGGGCTATGGTCGGGCCCCGGTTGAGCACCGCCAGCGCCACATCACCGGCGCCACCGTGGTGGGCACAGGGCCGTGCGCCTATCTGCACGGTGATGGTGGAGCCGCGCTGTGCATAGCGTGTGGCATTGCCCAGCAGGTTGGACAGCGCCCGGCGCAGCAGCCGCGCATCGACCTCGGCGGCCGCGTCGCCCTGGACGACGACCTGCAGGTCGGCCTCCTGCAGCGCGGCCTCGTGGAAGTCGATGACCTCGTGGGCCAGCGCGGCCAGGCTGGCCCAGGGCGCCAGGCGCGCGCCCTGGCCGCGGTCGGCCTGGGAGAGAAACAGCATGTCGGCCACGATGCCGGCCATGCGCCGCAGGTCCTCCAGGTTGGAAGCCAGCACCTCGCGCAGCTCGGCCTCGCTGCGCGGCTTGCGCAGGGCCAGCTCGCAGCTGCTGATCAGCGTGGTCAGCGGCGTGTTCAGCTCATGGGCCACGTCAGCGTTGAAGGCCTCCATCTGCCGGTAGGCCACGGCCAGCCGTTCCAGCAGGGCGTTGAATTGCGCGATCAGCGGGCGCAACTCCTGCGGCTGTCCGCTGTCGTCCAGGCGCCGCTGCAGGTCCTGGGCCGACAGCTTGCGCGTCTGCTCGGTCAGTTCGCGCAGCGGCGCCAGGCCCAGGCGCACCAGCCAGATGCCGGTCAACGACACCAGCAGTGCGCCGCCCACGGCGGCCAGGGCCAGCGTCCAGGCCAGCAGGGACAGCTGCCGGTCATCGTCGGCGCGGTCCAGGGTGAGCTGGGCCTGTGCATGCTGGCCGCTGTCGGCCAGCACCACCTCGAAGCTGCGCTGCAGCGTGCGGCCCGGCGTCTTGGGAATGCGCAGGCGCTCGTAGATCACGCGGCCCTGCAGGTCGGTGATGCGCAGCGACATCTCGTCCAGGCCCGTGAGAAAGTCGTCCAGCATGTGGGCCAGACCGGCCTCGTTGTGGGCGCTGCGGCTTTCCGTCATCAGGTGCAGCACGGCCTGCTGCTTGAGGTCCAGCGTCTCATGCTGGTGCTGCTCCAGCGTCATCGAGGCCACCCCGTAGACGGCCGCGCACACCAGGCCCAGGCCCAGCATGGTCTGCAGCGCCAGCCAGCGCGACAGGCGCCGGCCCAGGTGGGGAATGTCGGCGGGGGCCTTGACGTTCACGGTGCGCGCGACTCCAGCACATAGCCCATGCCGCGCACCGTGTGCAGCAGGGGCTGCTCGAAGGGCTGGTCCAGCTTCAGGCGCAGGCGGCGCACGGCGACCTCGACCACATTGGTCTCGCTGTCGAAGTTCATGTCCCAGACCTGGGAGGCCAGCTCGGTGCGCGACAGCACCTCGCCCTGGCGGCGCAGCAGCAGGCTCAGCAGGTTGAATTCCTTGGCCGTGAGGTCCAGGCGCTGGCCGGCGCGCGTGGCGCGTCGGCGGATCAGATCCAGCTCCAGGTCGGCCATGCGCAGCATGGTGGCCTCGGCCGCCGGATGCGCCGTGCCGACACTGCGGCGCAGCAGCACATGCATGCGCGCCACCAGTTCGGAGAAGGCAAAGGGCTTGACCAGGTAGTCGTCGGCGCCGCCCTGCAGGCCGCGCACGCGGTCCTCCACCTGGCCGCGCGCCGTCAGCATCAGCACCGGCGTCTGGCGCGACTGGCGCAGCGCCGCCAGCACGGCCAGGCCGTCGATGCCGGGCAGCATGCCGTCGAGCACGATGAGGTCGTAGGCCAGCTCGGTGGCCAGGTGCAGGCCGTCGATGCCGTCGTGCGCGACATCGACCACGAACCCCTCCTCGGTCAGGCCCTTGCGGAGGTAGTCGGCCAGCTTGATTTCGTCTTCGATGACCAGGACTTTCATGCCGAGCATTGTCGGGGAAGGGCATGGTTTGCCAAGATGACAAATTTGTCATGTGCCCGACAGCCACAGGTCGCCGCACGGCCCTAGACTCGCCAGCTTGGGGGAGTCGTGGTTGTGGGCAAACGCCATGCACGACAATCCCCACCTGCCCCATGCCCTCCTCCATGACCCGGCCCCGTCTCGCCGCCCTCGCCGTTCTCGTGATCGCGCTGCTGTTCCAGTGGAGCTGGATGGCGGCCGCTGCACTGTGCCGGCACGACGGACATGAGACCCGGCACTTCGGCCACCATGTTCACGGCGTGAGCCTGCATGGCATGGGCGCCGAGCGCCATGCCAACGCAGATCCGGGCGCTGGCGCCGAACCGGGACAACCGGCAAAGAAGGCGGACCAGGGCCAGCCGTCGTCGCTCAGCGTCGATTGCTCCATGTGCCATGCCTGGGTGGCCGTCGCCACCCACTACGCCAAGGCCGCGCCGGTGGCGCCTCCCCCCATGCCATTCGCCGAGCCGCTGCGCCGCCATGCCTCGGCCATGCTGCTGCGCCCCGATCGGCCCCGCTGGCAGGGCTGACGCCCCCTGCAGCCGCCGGCCGGGCATGGCCCTGTTTCTGCCCCGGACCGGCATTCCCCTGAAATCCCCTCGCGCTCAGCGGCCATGGGCCGTGCGCGCCCGCCGCAGCGGCCTGACCGGCTGATGAACGATCAGGCCTGACCTGCGCGCGGGCAAGGAGTCCGTGTATGTCTTTCCCTTCGTCCTTTCCGTCGAGGACGGCTTCCCACGCCCCATGGAGCGCCTGGCCCGGGCCGCGCGCCCTGCTGGTGATGGCCGTGCTGACCGCTTGCACCGCCGTGCAGGCGGGCGAGCCTGCCGATGCGGCTGCGCCATCTGCAGCCGCTGTTTCCGAGTCCACACCGGCCGGCCCGCCGCTGGATCTGCAGCAGGCCCTGGCCCTGGCGCTGGACGGCAACCCCGGCCTGCGTGCGGCCCGCCGTGCGCTGGAGGCCAGCGATGGCGCCGTGCTGCAAAGCCGTGCCCGGCCCAACCCCGAGCTGGCCTGGTCGCAGGAGGACACGCGCCGCAGCACCCGCACGCTGACCGTGCAGCTGAACCAGACCCTGGAAGTGGGCGGCAAGCGCGAGGCCCGCATGCGCGTGGCCGAGCGCGGGCGCGACCTGGCGCAGGCCGAGCTGGCGGGGGCCGAGGCTGCGCTGCGCGCCGACGTGGGCACGGCCTTCTTCGGCGTGCTGGCTGCGCAGCAGCGCGTGGTCCTGGCCGGGCAGACGCTGGAGATCGCCAGCAGTGCGCGCGAGGCCGCAGCCCGGCGCGTGGCGGCCGGCAAGGTGGCGCCGCTGGAGGAAACCCGGGCCCGCGTGGCCGAATCCGGCGCCCGCCTGGAGCAGGCCCAGGCCCGCTCGGGCCTGCGCGTGGCGCGCGGCCAGCTGCAGGCGCTGTGGGGCGAGCGAGTGCGCCCATTCGGCCAGGCCGAGGGCGCGGTGGACGCCCTGCCCCAGTTGCCTGAGCTGGCCGCCCTGCAGCAACGCATCGAACAGGCTCCCGCCGTGCTGCGTGCGCGCCAGGCGCTGGAGCAAAGCCGCGCCACGGCCGACCTGGAGCGTGCGCGGCGCCTGCCCGATCCCACCGTCAGCCTGGGCGTCAAGCGCGCCACCGAGGTCGGGCGCAACCAGCTCGTGGTCGGCGTCTCCGTGCCCCTGCCCGTGCTCGACAGCAACCGGGGCAACCAGCTGCAGGCCCTGCGCCTGGCCGACCAGGCCGAGGAGCAGTTGCTGGCCACGCGCGTTCAGCTGCAGGCCCAGCTGTTCGAGGCGCGCGAGCTGCTGCAGGCCAGCCGCGAGCAGGCGCGCCAGCTGGCCGAGGAGGTGCTGCCCACGGCACGCACGGCCTACGAGCTGGCCTCGCGCGGGTTTGCGCTGGGCAAGTTCGGCTACCTCGACGTGCTGGACGCACAACGCACCTGGTCCGAGGCGCGCAGCCAGTACCTGGACCAGTTGCTGGCCACCCACCGCGCCGCCGCCGACATCGACCGCCTGCTGGGCACCGAATCCGGCCTCTGATTCCGATAGCAACCTGATTGCATCCAGACCATGAACACCAAGCCCTCCTCCTCCCCCCTCGGACCGCGCCGCACCCTCGTGGCCATTGCCGTCATCCTGGCCCTGGGCGCGCTGGCCGCCACGCTGATCCTGCGCAGCGGCACGCCGGGCGCAGCCAAAGCCGACAGCCATGGCCACGGCCACAGCGAGGCCGCAGGCCATGCCGATGGCGAGCACCACGGTGCCGCCGCAGCCGCAGCCGATGGCCACAAGCACGACGAAGGCCATGCCGACGATGAACACCATGAAGACTCCAAGGCGGAAAAAGCCGAGGCCAAGCCTGCCGCCCAACCTGCCGCCAAACCGGCTGCAGAAGCCGGTCATGGCGACGAAGAAGGCCTGATCGCCATGGACGCCCAGCGCATGCAGGCGGCCGGCGTGCGCCTGGCCGAGGCCGGCCCGGCCACCGTGCGCTCCGTGCTGCAGCTGCCCGGGGAGATCCGCTTCAACGAAGACCGCACGGCCCACGTCGTGCCGCGCGTGGCCGGCATTGCCGAGAGCGTTCCCGCCAATCTGGGCCAGAACGTGAAGAAGGGCCAGTTGCTGGCCGTGCTCAGCAGCGCCGCCGTGTCCGAGCAGCGCAGCGAACTGCTGGCCGCCAGCAAGCGCCTGGAGCTGGCCCGCACCACCTACGCACGTGAAAAGCAGCTGTGGGAGGAGAAGGTCTCGGCCGAGCAGGACTACCTGCAGGCGCGCCAGGCGCTGCGCGAGGCCGAGATCGCCGTCTCCAACGCCCAGCAGAAGCTGGCCGCCACGGGCGCCGGCGCCGGCGGTGGTGCGGGCGGGCTCAACCGCTTCGAGCTGCGCGCGCCGTTTGACGGCGTGATCGTGGAAAAGCACCTGTCC
Organism: Delftia sp. NA_296.1; assembly: GCF_052692095.1. Taxonomy (NCBI): domain Bacteria; kingdom Pseudomonadati; phylum Pseudomonadota; class Betaproteobacteria; order Burkholderiales; family Comamonadaceae; genus Delftia; species Delftia sp. NA_296.1. The sequence continues at coordinate 405,706 of NZ_JBQZGF010000002.1, forward strand.
GTGGGCGAGGCCGTGCAGGACACCACCCAGGTCTTCACCATCTCCGACCTGCGCAGCGTCTGGGCCGAGATGCGCGTGGCCGCGCCCGACCTGCCCGCCGTGCGCGTGGGCGAGAAGGCCACGGTGCGCGCCACGGCCTTCGACTCCTCGGCCACGGGCGAGGTGGCCTATGTGGGCGCACTGATCGGCCAGGACACGCGCACGGCCCCCGCGCGCATCACCCTGCCCAACCCCGACGGCGTGTGGCGCCCGGGCCTGTTCGTGAATGTGGAGCTGACGGCATCGTCACGGCAGGCACCGCTGGCCGTGGCCACGCAGGCGCTGCAGAAGATGGAGCAGCAGACCGTGGTCTTCGTGCCCGTGCAGGGGGGATTTCGCGCCCAGCCGGTGCGCGTGGGCCGCGCCGACGGCAAGACCACCGAGGTGCTGGAAGGCCTGAAACCCGGCCAATCCTACGTGGCCGAGGGCAGCTTCATGCTCAAGGCCGAGCTGGGCAAAGCCACGGCCGAGCACTCCCATTGATGCGGGCATGAACGGAGAACTCCATGTTTGAACGCATCATCCGATTTGCCATAGAGCAGCGCTGGCTGGTCCTGCTGGCCGTGCTGGCCATAGCGGGCCTTGGCATCTACAACTACCAGCGCCTGCCCATCGACGCCGTGCCCGACATCACCAATGTCCAGGTGCAGATCAACACCCAGGCCAGCGGCTACTCGCCGCTGGAGACCGAGCAGCGCATCACCTATCCCATAGAGACGGTGATGGCTGGCCTGCCGTATCTGGAGCAGACGCGCTCGCTGTCGCGCTACGGCCTGTCCCAGGTCACCGTGGTGTTCAAGGACGGCACGGACATCTACTTTGCGCGGCAACTGGTGGGCGAGCGCATACAGCAGGCGCGCGACAGCCTGCCTGCGGGCATCACGCCCACGCTGGGCCCCATCTCCACGGGCCTGGGCGAGATCTACCTGTGGACCGTGGAGGCCGAGGACGATGCGAAAAAGCCCGACGGCACGCCCTACACGCCCATGGACCTGCGCGAGATCCAGGACTGGGTCATCAAGCCGCAGCTGCGCAACGTGCCCGGTGTCACCGAAATCAACTCCATCGGCGGCTACGCCAAGGAGTACCTGGTGGCCCCCGCGCCCGAGAAGCTGGCCGCCTACGGCTTCACGCTGGCCGACATCGTCACCGCCCTGCAGCGCAACAACAGCAACGTGGGTGCGGGCTATATCGAGCGCCAGGGCGAGCAGTACCTGATCCGCGCGCCGGGCCAGGTCGGCGGCATCGCCGACATCCGCGAGGTCATCGTGGGCTCGGCCCAGGGCCAGCCCATCCGCATCCGCGACCTGGCCGAGGTAGGGCTGGGCCAGGAGCTGCGCACGGGCGCGGCCACCGACAACGGCCGCGAGGTGGTGCTGGGCACGGTGTTCATGCTGATCGGCGAGAACAGCCGCACCGTCTCGCGCGCCGTGGACCAGCGCATGGCCGAGATCAACCGGGGCCTGCCCCCGGGCGTCAAGGCCATCACCGTCTACGACCGCACGAACCTGGTGGACAAGGCCATCGCCACGGTCAAGAAGAACCTGGTGGAGGGCGCGGCCCTGGTGGTGGTCATCCTCTTCCTGTTCCTGGGCAACCTGCGCGCGGCGCTGATCACGGCGTTGATCATCCCGCTGTCCATGCTGTTCACCTTCACGGGCATGGTGCACTACAAGGTCAGCGCCAATCTCATGAGCCTGGGGGCGCTGGACTTCGGCATCATCATCGACGGCGCCGTGGTCATCGTGGAGAACTGCGTGCGCCGCCTGGCGCATGCGCAGGAGGCGCGAGGACGGTCGCTGACGCGCAGCGAACGCTTCCATGAAGTCTTCGCCGCCGCGAAGGAAGCGCGCCGCCCGCTGCTGTTCGGCCAGCTCATCATCATGGTGGTCTACCTGCCCATCTTCGCGCTCACGGGCGTGGAGGGGAAGATGTTCCATCCCATGGCGCTCACGGTGGTCATCGCGCTGGCCGGCGCCATGCTGCTGTCCATCACCTTCATCCCGGCGGCGATTGCGCTGTTCATGGGCGACAAGGTGGCCGAGAAGGAAAACCGCCTCATGGGCTGGGCGCGCCGCGCCTATGCGCCCGTGCTGGCGCGCGTCATGGCCGCGCCCGCCGTGGTGCTCACGGCCGCCGCCGTGGCCGTGGCGCTGAGCCTGCTGCTGGCCACGCGCCTGGGCAGCGAGTTCGCGCCCAACCTCAACGAGGGCGACTTCGCCATCCAGGCGCTGCGCATCCCGGGAACCAGCCTCACGCAGTCGCTGCAAATGCAGATGCAGATCGAGACGGCGCTCAAGAAGGAGTTCCCCGAGATCGACCGCGTGTTCGCGCGCACCGGCACGGCCGAGATCGCCTCCGACCCCATGCCGCCCAACATCTCGGACGGCTACATCATGCTCAAGCCGCGCAGCGAGTGGCCCGACCCGGCGCGCCCGCGCGATGACCTGCTGGCCGCCGTGCAGGCGCTGGTGGACAGCATCCCCGGCAACAACTACGAGTTCTCCCAGCCGATCCAGCTGCGCTTCAACGAGCTGATCTCGGGCGTGCGCAGCGACGTGGCCGTGAAGATCTTCGGCGACGACATGGCCGTGCTGGAGAAAAGCGCCCAGACCGTGGCCGGCATGCTGCAGCAGATCGCGGGCGCCTCCGAGGTCAAGGTCGAGCAGACCACGGGCCTGCCCATGCTCACCGTGCAGATCGACCGCGAAAAGGCCTCGCGCTATGGCCTGAACATGGGCGATGTGCAGGACGCCATCAGCACCGCGATGGGCGGCACCGAGGCCGGCACGGTATTCCAGGGCGACCGGCGCTTCGACATCCAGGTGCGCCTGCCGGACGCCGTGCGCAACGACCTGCAGGTCCTGAGCCGCCTGCCCATCGCCCTGCCGCGCGGGGCGGACGGGCGCATCGGCTTCGTGCCGCTGTCGGCCGTGGCCACGTTCGAGACCGCGCCCGGCCCCAACCAGATCAGCCGCGAAGACGGCAAGCGCCGCATCGTGGTCAGCGCCAATGTGCGCGGGCGCGACATGGGCTCCTTCGTGGGTGAGGCACAGCAAAAGCTGCAAGGCCTGTCGCTGCCGCCCGGCTACTGGACGCGCTGGGGCGGCACCTTCGAGAACCTGGAGTCGGCCACGCGCCGCCTGCAGATCGTCGTGCCCGTGGCCCTGCTCATGGTCTTCGTGCTGCTGTTCGCCATGTTCGGCAATGTGCGCGACGGGCTGGTGGTCTTCACGGGCATTCCGTTCGCGCTCACGGGCGGCATCCTGGCGCTGTGGCTGCGCGACATACCGCTGTCCATCTCGGCGGCGGTGGGCTTCATCGCGCTGTCGGGCGTGGCCGTGCTCAACGGCCTGGTCATGATCTCCTGGATCAGAACCTTGCGCGAACAGGGCGCCAGCGTGCCCGACGCCGTGACCGAGGGCGCGCTCACCCGGCTGCGCCCCGTGCTGATGACGGCCCTGGTGGCCTCGCTGGGCTTCGTGCCCATGGCCATTGCCACGGGCACGGGCGCCGAGGTGCAGCGGCCGCTGGCCACGGTGGTGATCGGCGGCATCCTGTCGTCCACGCTGCTGACCTTGCTGGTGCTGCCGCTGCTGTACCGGCTGGTGCATCGCAACGATCCGTCGGAAGCGGACGCGGCCGGCGCAGTGCCCACGGCATCGGCACCAGCCGCGTAGCACGCCACCCACGCCCCCATGCCGCCTGGCAGGCCCTGTGGCCGCCAGGCGGCGCGGGGCTTTTTTCATGCCCGGCCGCCTCGGCACCAGGGGCTGGCCGGCTGGCCAAACATCTTTTCCAGTCGATGTGAACGTCGCGCATCAGGCATGGAGCGGCGGCAGGCTCCTGCCTAGAATTTGTCCCACAACAGCAAGGACAACGGGAGGGAGACAAGGCCATGAACAGCCCCGCCAGCGGACAGCACGGCCGTGCCCGCATCGCCGTGGAGAGCCGGTCCATCGACTGCATTCCCGACAGCGAGCGCCATGCGCGGCTCGCCGACCAGGGTCCGTTCTGGTTCCTGGGCAACTTCCACTTCTTCACGCTTTCCATCGGCTTCGTCGGCCCGTCGCTGGGGCTCTCGGCGCCCTGGAGCGCCCTGGCCGGCACGCTGGGCATCATGTTAGGCACGCTGTTCATGGCGTTGCACGGCGCGCAGGGGCCGCAACTGGGGCTGCCGCAGATGATCCAGTCGCGCGCGCAGTTCGGCTTTCGCGGCGTCACCCTGCCGCTGTGCGCCACGCTGCTGGTGTTCACGGGGTTCAACGTCGTCAACGTCTCGCTCATCATGCAGGGCATGCAGGCCGTGTTCGGCCTGCCGCCAGCGCCCACGGCCTGCGTGGCCGTGGCGGTAGGCGCCTTGCTGGCGGTCTGCGGCCACGATGTGATGCACAGGGCCTTCCGCTGCGCGCTGATGCTGGCGCTGCCGCTGTATGCGCTGGCCACGCTGGCGTTGCTGGCAGGCGTGGGCGAGCCCGCCTTGCACGTTCGGCCGGAGCCATTGCCAGGATTCGCATGGAGCGCCTTTGCCGCGCAGTTCACCATCGCGGCCAGCTACAACATCTCCTATGCGCCCTATGTGTCCGACTATTCGCGCTACCTGCCGCGCCATACCGCGCCCCGGCGCCTGATCGCGGCCATCTTCCTGGGCGCCTCGCTGTCCGGGGCCTGGATGATCGGGCTGGGCGCGTGGATGGCGCAGCGGCTGCAGGCCGGCGACGCGCTGGCGGCGCTGGGACGGATCGGCACCGGCCTGTTCCCGGTCGCGGACCGGCTGCTGCCTGCCCTGGCCGTCGTGGCCTTCGTGCCCATCATCGCCCTCAACACCTACAGCGCGGCGCTGACCGTGCTCACGGCGGCGGATTCGCTGGGCGGCCTGCGCCCCACACGCAGTGCACGCATCGGCGCCATCGCCGCCATCAGCGCCACCATCCTCGCGTGCGTACTGTCCATCCAGGGCAGCGGCGTGGCATTGCTGCATTCCTTCCTGGCGCTGCTGCTGTACTTCCTGGTGCCGTGGACGGCGGTCAACCTCGTGGACTATTTCCTGGTGCGCAAGGGCCGCTACGCCATCGCCGATTTCTTCACGCCACAGGGCATCTACGGCGCCTGGGGCTGGCGCGGCATCTGCGCCTATCTGGGCGGCTTTGCGGCCATGGTGCCGTTCATGCACATCCACGACGCCACCGATGGCCACGCGGTCTTCATCGGCTGGGCTGCGCAGCGGCTGGGCGGCATGGACTTCGCCTGGCTGCCGGGCATTCTCGTAGCCGGCGGCCTTTACTGGGTGCTGGCCCGCAACCTGGATCTGCAGGCCGAGGAGGCCGCCAGTTGCCAGCCGCGGCAGGACAGCCACCCTTTGCATCTCAAGGAGCGCACACCATGACGGAGCACCGCATCCGCATCATCCAGCCCCGTCTGCGTGACGGCGACATTGCCGGCAACCTGGCGATGACGCTGAAGACGATCAGGGCCAGCGCGGGTCAGGCCGACCTGCTGGTCTTTCCCGAAACCTGCATCAGCGGATTTCCCCGGCCGGACAACGTGGCGCAGCTGGCAGAGCCGCTGGATGGCCCCTCGGCCACTGCGCTGCGCGAAGCCGCGCGGCAAGCCGGCGTGGCCGTCGCCATCGGCCTGGCCGAAGCAGACCAGGGCCGCCACTTCAACGCAGGCCTGCTGATCGATGCCGATGGCCAGGTGCTGCTGCACTACCGCAAGACCATGCTCTACGACTCGGACCACGGGGTCTTCGAGGCCGGGGATCGCCAGCCCGTCTGCACATGGCGCGGCCTGCGAGTGGGACTGCTGATCTGCTTCGACATCGAGTTTCCGGTACCGGCCCGCGCCCTGGGCGTGCAGGGCGTGGACCTGATCGTGCTGATGGACGGGATGATGCACCCCTACGGCCACATCCATCGCCACGCCGTGCCCGTGCGCGCCATGGACAACCAGTGCTACATCGCCATGGCCAACCGCGCCGGTCCCGGCGACAGCTACGCCTTCTGCGGCGAAAGCCAGTTCGCCGATCCCTTCGGCCAGACGCTGGCGCGCATCGCGGGCGATGCCGAGGGTCTGCTGGACGTGCGCCTGGACCCTCTGGCGCCCGGCCGCGCGCGTGCGCAGTACCGGGGATGACGAGCGCCGAGGCGCCGCAGTGTCTCGGTCATCGCGGTCATCTGTGTCGGTTGCATGACAGCAATGTCACCATCCTGTGGGGCTGGTGTGGGCACGTGATTTCTACATTGGAGTCCTCTCCTCGGCGTTCCGCATCGCGGGGCGTGGGGAGAACGAATTACCAACGTGCCTGAAAGGAATCACATCATGTCGCAACGCCGCTTCACCCCCGCCACCCTCATCGCCGGCCTGGCCGCATCGGCAGCGCTGCTGCTGCCCGGCATGGCATCGGCGGCCGGATACATCCACCCGGCCAACAACGAGGCGGGCGCCGTCGTCCACCCCGAGCATTTCAAGAGCAGCAAGACACGCGCCCAGGTGACGGCCGACGCCGAGGCAGCCGTGCGCCAGGGCGGCACCTCGCGCTTCAATGCCAGCGTCTATCCGGCTCCCGCACCGCAGACCGGCGCGGGCAAGACACGCCAGGAAGTGATCAATGAACTGATCAACGAAACGCCCGCCCAGCGCGATGCACGCCAGCGTGCCATGGGTGGCTGATGCGCAGGCGGGGCCCGTGCCCCGCAGGTGCCGGATTGATGCAAACCCGACGCGCCGCCTGGCTACGAGCCTGCGGCGCGTTCCGCTTCCTCGGCATCATGGGCGCGCGCAATGGCCAGGATCACGTCGCGCGCCAGCCGGCGCTTGGGCACGGGAAGGCGCAGGTAGATCTTGAACAGCTCGTTGTCCTCGTAGCCCAGGCCTGCGGACCAGGTGCTCTTGGGCTCGCGCACCTCGCGAACCTGCTGCGGCGAGCGCAGGAATTCCTCCAGCGGCACCTGCAGCCAGTCGGCCAGCGCAGCGAGTTTCTTGGCGTTGGGCATGGTCTTGCCGACCAGCCAAAGGCGCACGCCGTGCTGGGACATGGGCTTGCCCCAGAAACGGGAATTGAACTCGTGCTCGAGCACGGCAGGCCTGGCTTCATAGCCCTGGGCCTGCATCGAATCACGTAATTTTTGAGCAAACCGCTGCTTTGCATCCTGCATGCGCGAACGCTATGGGATTGGTCTGATTGAGATGTGAGTATTGATAAAAATCACATCTCTTTTTGATTGATAGTTAATATCAACCATCGATCTGGAAATCACATGCACGGGGGAGCAAATGCGTTGGCAACGAGTGTGGCTGCTGCCCTCGAGCCTTGTACTGGTGCTGGGCGGTTGCGGCGGTGACGACGGTGATGTCCTGGCGGTCCAGGCCGCATCCTGGGGCGGTGCATCGGGGGTTTCGATAGGCCAGGTGCTCCAGGAGAGGAACGCATGCGCGCGCAGTGCATGGCGCAGCGTGGGCGATGGAAGCGGCGGGCGCATCGTCGAGTACACCTGCGAGAGATCAGGCACGCATGGATACCTGCAGCTGCGTCTGCGCCAGGATGCCGAGCAGCTGCAGCAAGCGGCCGATGGCGAGCAGGCGCGGTTCGAGGCCCGGCTGCGTGGCGGCTGGCGCGAATTGCTGATGCTGGAGCGCCAGCGCCAGGAGATGCTGGGTCGCCATCGGCTTGAGGCGCAGAAGGACGCGGAACGCATGCGCCTGCACCTGGAAGACCTGCGCATGCTGGAGGAGATGACAGACTGCCGCAGCTTCCGTCCGCAAGGGCTGGGCGCCGAAGCAGCTCCGCAGCGGCTGGTGCTGGCCGCCGACGCTTGCGTGCGTTCCGGACGCCCCGCCGAGCCGGCCTACGCACGCGAACGCAAGCAGACGCTGGAGCGCATGCGTGCAGCCCTGCCGCGCTACGACGAGGCACGGCTGGGGCGCGAGGCGGCTCTGCGGGCACTGGAGCGCACGCTAGAGCAGCAGGAGGCGGCGCTGCGCAGACTGGAGGAGGACCGACCCGAGACAGGGGAGCGCATCCGCAGATCCCTGGCCGAGCGGCTGGAGGCGATGCGCCTGCGGCTGAACCAGGTCGGCCGTGTGCGCGAACTCACGCGCTGGGGCGTGGCCGGTGCGCGCGTGGCCTACCTGGACACAGCCTTGGCGATGGAATGCGGCATGCGCACCCTGTCCCATGCCGTACCACTGGAGGCCATGATCGAAGACCTCGCAGAGGACCTGGCCGTGCCCCGGCAGGAAGCTGCGCTGGCCCGCGCGCTCGATGGGCTGTGGCTGCGCTGCCTGCAGCAGCCGTGACCAGCGGGTTGCATGGTGGTCGTTGCACAGTGCTCGTTGCACGGCGCCGGTTGCACCGCGCCCGTTGCACGGCGCCTCAGAATCTCGGCAGGTCCGGGTGGGAGATCTGGCCGCCGCGCACCAGCATCTTTCCGTACTCGGCGCAGCGGTTGAGCGTGGGAATCACCTTGCCGGGGTTGAGCAGGGCCTGCGGGTCGAAGGCGGCCTTGAGCGCGAACATCTGGTCGTTCTCGGCCGTGGTGAACTGGGTGCACATGGAGTTGAGCTTTTCCACGCCCACGCCATGCTCGCCCGTGACCGTGCCGCCCATGGCCACGCTGGTCTCCAGGATGTCGGCGCCGAACAGCTCGCAGCGGTGCAGCTCGTCGGGGTCGTTGGCATCGAACAGGATCAGCGGGTGCAGGTTGCCGTCGCCCGCGTGGAAGACGTTGGCGCAGCGCAGGCCGTATTTCTTTTCCATCTCCTGGATGGCCAGCAGGATGTCGGCCAGGCGTTTGCGCGGGATGGTGGAGTCCATGCACATGTAGTCGGGGCTGATGCGCCCGCTGGCGGGAAAGGCGTTCTTGCGCCCGCTCCAGAAGCGCAGGCGCTCGGCCTCGCTTTCGCTGACGGTGATGGCCGTGGCCCCGGCGCCGCGCAGCACCTCGCTCATGTGGGCGATCTCTTCCTCGACTTCCTCGGGCGTGCCGTCGCTCTCGCACAGCAAGATGGCCTCGGCCGTGAGGTCGTAGCCGGCCTTGACGAAGTCCTCGACGGCGGCCGTCATGGGCTTGTCCATCATCTCCAGCCCCGCCGGGATGATGCCGGCCGCGATCACGGCGGCCACGGCGTCGCCGGCCTTGCGCACGTCGTCGAAGCTGGCCATGATGCAGCGCGCCAGCTGGGGCTTGGGGATCAGCCGCACGGTGACTTCGGTGGTCACGGCCAGCATGCCTTCGCTGCCGACCAGGATGGCCAGCAGGTCGAAGCCCGGCGTATCCAGCGCCGTGGAGCCGAACTCCACCGGCTCGCCCTCCACGGTGAAGCCGCGCACCTTGAGCACGTTGTGCACGGTCAGCCCGTACTTGAGGCAGTGCACGCCGCCCGAGTTCTCGGCCACGTTGCCGCCGATGGTGCAGGCGATCTGGCTGCTGGGATCGGGCGCGTAGTACAGGCCGAAGGGCGCGGCGGCCTCGCTGATGGCCAGGTTGCGCACGCCGCACTGCACCACGGCCGTGCGGCTGGCCGAATCGACCTGCAGGATCTTGTTGAACTTGGCCAGCGACAGCGTCACGCCCATGGGATGGGGCAAGGCACCGCCCGACAGCCCGGTGCCCGCGCCGCGTGCGATCACGGGCACCTGGATGGCGTGGCAGGCTCGCAGCACGGCCTGGACCTGGGCCTCGGTCTCGGGCAGGCAGACCACCAGCGGGCGCTGGCGGTAGGCCGTGAGGCCGTCGCATTCATAGGGCGTGGTGTCCTCGGCATTCCACAGCAGGGCGTGGGCGGGCACATGGCGGGCCAGCGCGGCCACGACCTCGGCCTGGCGCCGTGCGCGCTCGGAGACTGTGGGCTGCTGGTGGGCCGCATCGGCGGCGGCCGACGCCATGGCGCCGGGAGCGGGGCTGGCTGGGGAGCTGGCGGAAGTCATGGAGCCTGACTTTAGGCGATGCCGCCGTCTTTGTGCAGCGGGGCTGCGCTGATGTTTATTGCAACGGCGCGTGAAATCCGTGAAATCCGCGAAATCAGTTATGGGCGCCTCAGCAGGCCATCGCCCTCTTCAACCATTCAGCAAAGGCCGCGCATTCCCAGCGGTCCATCGTTCCGGTGCGCCAGCACAGGTAGTGGGCATGGGGGCTGGCCGTGTCCACGTCGAACAGGCGCACCAGGGTGCCGTTGTCCAGCCAGGGCGCGCCCAGCTTGTGGCGCACCAGGGCGATGCCCATGCCGGCCGAGGCCGCGTCGCACATCAGGCCGATGTCGTTGAACTGCGAGCCCTCGTGCGGCTCGGGCCAGTCCAGGCCGGTGGCGCCGAACCAGGTGCGCCAGGGCTCCAGCGGGCTGCGCAGCAGGGGCATGCCTTCCAGGTCCTGGGGCTGCTCGAAGGGGCCGTGCTCGCGGATGAAGGCCGGCGAGGCCAGCGGCGTGACCACGTCGCGCGCCAGCTCGATGTGCTCCACATCGGCATAGTGGCCGGGGCCGAAGCGCACCATCAGGTCGGCATCCTCGGCCACCACGTCCAGCAGCGGGATGGAGACCTGCAGGGCGATGTCGATCTCGGGATAGGTTTCCGTGAACTGGCGCAGGCGCGGGATCAGGATCACGCGCGCAAACGTGGGCGTAACGGCGAGCTTGAGCCTGCGGCGGCCCGGTGCCGTCACCTCGCCCGGAAAGCGCTGCAGCGCGCCCAGGCCCTCGCGCACGTGGGACAGGTAGGCGCTGCCTTCGGTGGTGAGCGAAAAGTCCGAGCGGCCGAACAGCCGCGTGCCCAGGATCTGCTCGAGCTGGCGCACGCGGTGGCTGACGGCGCTGGGCGTGACGCACAGCTCCTCGGCCGTCTGCGTCACGCTGCGCAGCCGCGCCAGCGCCTCGAAAGTGAGCAGGCACTGTATGGGCGGGATGCGGCGGGCGCCGCTGCCGGGCGGGGCAAAGCCGCTGCCGGCGGCAAGGGTCACGTTCGCCATGGGCGGCCGGGAGCCGGCTTCAGCGGAAGACCACGGTCTTGTGGCCGTTGAGGATGACGCGGTGCTCGCTGTGCCACTTGACGGCGCGGGCCAGCACCTGGCTCTCGGTGTCGCGGCCGCGGGCCGTGAGGTCCTCCACGGTGTCGGTGTGGTCGGCGCGGGCCACGTCCTGCTCGATGATCGGGCCTTCGTCCAGGTCGGCCGTCACATAGTGGGCCGTGGCGCCGATCAGCTTCACGCCGCGGTCATGGGCCTGGTAGTAGGGCTTGGCGCCCTTGAAGCTGGGCAGGAAGCTGTGGTGGATATTGATCGCGCGGCCTGCCAGCTTGGTGCACAGGTCGTTGGACAGCACCTGCATGTAGCGCGCCAGCACCACGAGTTCGGCGCCTTCGGCCTCGATGATCTCGAACTGCTTTGCCTCGGCCTGGGCCTTGGTGGCAGCCGTGACGGGGATGTGGTGGAAGGGGATGTTGTAGCTGGCCGCCAGCTGGTAGAACTCGCGGTGGTTGCTGATGATGGCGCGGATGTCCACCGGCAGCAGGCCGCTCTTCCAGCGAAACAGCAGGTCGTTGAGGCAGTGGCCTTCCTTGCTGACCATGAGCACGGTCTTCATGGCTTCGGCCTTGGTGTGCAGGCGCCACTTCATCTGGTACTGGCCGCCCAGGTCGGCCAGGGCCGCCCTCAGAGCCGCGGGATCGCAGCCGTTGCAGGCAAATTGCACGCGCATGAAGAACAGTCCGGTGGCCGGGTCGTTATACTGCGCGGCCTCTTCGATGTTGCCGCCTTGCTCGAGCAGAAAGCCCGAGACGGCATGTACCAGACCGAGCCGGTCGGGGCACGAAAGGGTAAGAATATAGGCTTGGGTCATAGCGGCGCAATTGTCGCAGCATGGACACGACCCTGCGCAAGTCACACGTTCTGGGAACGTTCTGAGGAACCACATGCAAGATCAGGGAGAGCAGCCCCGAATACCGCTCTGGGGCGCAATGACCCTGTACGTGTGCGCAGGTCTGCTGTGGCTCTGGGGCGTGGAATGGCTGCTGGCGCACCTGCAGATTCCGCCCGAGGCGGCGGCGCAGCGGCGCATGCTGTCCTCGGTGACCCTGGTGCTGGTCACGGCCGTGGGCGGCGGCTGGCTGCTGTGGCGCATGCGCCGTGGAGAGCGCACTGCCCATGCCGCGATGGCCGCCGGGCGGGAGGCCGACGAACGCCAGCGCCTGGCCACCGCCGTGGTGGACAACACCATGGAGGGCGTGGTCGTCACCGACGCGCGCAGCCGCATCCTCTCGGTCAACAGCGCCTTCACGCGGCTGCTGGGCTATACCGAGCAGGAAATGCTGGGCAAGACCCCGCGCATGTTCAAGTCCGGCCGCCATGACAAGGCCTTCTACGAGGCCATGTGGGACAGCATGCAGGCCACGGGCCACTGGCAGGGCGAAATCTGGAACCGCCGCAAGAACGGCGAGGTCTTCCCCGAGCGCATGTCGCTCAGCGCCGTCAAGGACGCACAGGGCAAGGTCACGCACTACGTGTGCATGTTCACCGACATCTCGGCCGAGAAGGCGCGCGAGGCCCAGCTCGAATTCCTGGCCCACCGCGACATGCTCACCGGCCTGCCCAACAGCGTGCGCTTCACAGCGCTGCTGGAAGACGCCGTGGCCGAGGCGGCCGCCGAGCAGGGCACGCTGGCCGTGATGCTGCTGAACATCGATCGCTTCAAGGACGTCAACGACAGCTACGGCCACGCCATTGGCGACCAGGTGCTGCGCCACATCGCCGCCCGTGTGCACGACTCCCTGGGACCCCAGGACCTCATAGGTCGCATGGCCGGTGACGAACTGGCCGTGCTGTGCAAGGGCATGAGCGAGCGCGGCGACGCCATCGCCCGCGCACGGCAACTGATCGCGGCGGCCGGCCAGCCCTGGAGCTCGCCCGACGGCCTGTCCGTCATGGCCGGCGTCAGCGTGGGCATCTGCATGTATCCCTCCCACGCCGGCAATGCCCAGGACCTGCTGCAGGGCGCGCACGCCGCCGTCTACGGCGCCAAGTCGCGCAGCGGCCGTGCCTGGTGCTTCTTCGAGGAAGACATGACCTCGGCCGCGCGCGAGCGCCTGGCCATGGAGGCACGGCTGCGGCAGGCCATAGACCTGGGCCACCTGCGCCTGTACTTCCAGCCCCAGATCGACCTGGCCACGGGCCGCCTGGTGGGCGCCGAGGCCCTGGTGCGCTGGCTGGACCCGGACGAGGGCCTCATCTCCCCGGCACGCTTCATTCCCGTGGCCGAAAGCTCGGGCGTCATCGGCGCGCTGGGCCTGTGGGTGCTGCGCGAGGCCTGCGCCCAGGGCCAGCGCTGGCGCGATCAGGGCCTGCCCGAGATGACCATCGCGGTCAATGTCTCGCTGCACCAGTTCCTGCTGACCGACATTGCCGGCGCCACCGCCGACGCGCTGGCCGCCACGGGCTTCGCCCCGCACTGCCTGGAACTGGAAATCACCGAAAGCGCCCTGGCCGAGCGCCCCGAGGAGGCCCTGGCCGTCATGCGCCGCCTGCGCGCCCAGGGCCTGCGGCTGGCCATCGACGACTTCGGCACCGGCTATTCCTCGCTGGCCCACCTCAAGCGCTTTCCGCTGGACCTGCTCAAGATCGACCAGGGCTTCATCCGCGATATCCCGCACAGCGCGGACGACATGGCCATCAGCGGATCGGTGATCGCGCTGGGGCATGCCATGGGGCTCAAGGTTCTGGCCGAGGGCGTGGAGACGGCCGAGCAACTAGCATTCCTGCGCGGCAAGGGGTGCGACTTCTTCCAGGGCTATCTGTGCAGCAAGCCCTTGCCCGCACAGGCGTTTGGGGAGTGGGTGTCGGACAACCAGGGCATGTGGGCCGTGCAGGGCTGATCGCCCGATGCACGGCGGGCCGAGGCCCGACCCCTGCTCCACCACTCAGGCCAGGGGACCCGAGCGGATCGACGGCAAATCAGGCCAACGCCTCCGCCGGCCCAAAGAATTCATAGCGGACCTGCCCTTCCGGCACCCCCAACACCCGCAACGACTCCTTCACCGACCGCATGAACGGCCGGGGCCCCAGGAAATACACATCGGCATCCACTGAAGGCAGCCACTGACCCAACTGCCGGGCGGTCAGCAGTCCCTGCGCATCGACCTCATCGCCCTCCTCCACCCGGTCATAGCAGTAGTACCGGCTGAGCTGCGGATGCTCCGCGGCCAGCGCATCCACACGTTCACGGAAGGCGTGAACACCGCGCTCGCGTGCGCAGTGGATGAAGACCACGGGACGCTTGCTGGGCAAGGCCGCATCCAGCATGGGCAGGGTCGGCGTGATGCCCACGCCGCCGCTGATCAGCACCAGCGGACGCTCGCCGGGCTGCAGCGTGAAGTGTCCTGCGGGCGGGAACAGCTGCAGCGTGTCGCCGACGCGGACCCGGTCGTGCAGGAAGCTGGAGACCTTGCCGCCTGCCTCGCGCTTGACGCTGATGCGCAGGCTGCGGCCATCGGCGGGCGCGGACAGCGAGTAGTTGCGCCGCTGCTCCTGGCCGTCCACCACCAGGCGCAGGCCGATGTACTGGCCGGGCTGGTGGGCGATGACGGGGCCGCCATCGGCCGGCACCAGGTAGAACGAGGTGATCTCGGCGCTTTCCGCCACCTTGTCCTCGACCACGAACGCACGCTCGCCGCGCCAGCCGCCCTCGGCCGCCGCCGTGCGGTCATAGGCCTGGCGTTCGGCGCCGATCAGGATGTCGGCCAGCTGCTGGTAGGCGGCACCCCAGGCATCGATGACCTCGTCGGTGGCGATCTCGGCGCCCAGCACCTCGCGGATGGCGCGCAGCAGGCAGGTGCCGACGATGGGGTAGTGCTCGGGCTGCACCTGCAGCGCAACATGCTTGTTGATGATCTGCGCGGGCAGATCGCCCAGGGCTTCGAGCCGGTCGATGTGCTTGGCGTACATGAGCACGCTATAGGCCAGGGCACGCGGCTGGGCACCGCTTTGCTGGTGGGCCATGTTGAACAGGGCGCGTACCTCGGGGTACTCGCCCAGCATGGTCTGGTAGAAGTGGGTGATCAGCGCCTCGCCGCCGGTTTCAAGCAGCGGGACGGTGGATTGGACGATGGCACGTTGGCGGTCGGTCAGCACGGGAAACTCCTTGGGTACGGGGACGGGCATGCCCGGTGCGATGCCGGGCATGCCTTGACAAAGGCAAGTGCCGTGCCAGGACTGCAGCCCTTGCAGAACAAGGGTTTGGCGTTTCATGCGTCAATATGACCTTCGTCAAAACAAGTCTTTTTGACAGCTATTGCAGTCTTTATGACCACATCCACCGCCCTGCATGCCCTGACCCCTCTGGTGGCCGACCTGGCCCAGGACCTGCCCGAGCGCGAGCGCTTTCGCCGCCTGCTGGCAGCGCTGCGCGCCGTGCTGCCGGCCGATGCCGCCGCCCTGCTGCGGCTGGAAGGCGAGTGGCTGCGGCCCGTGGCCATCGATGGCCTGGTGCCCGATGCGCTGGGCCGGCGCTTTCGCATTGCCGAGCACCCGCGCTTCGCCCAGCTGCTGGCGGCGGGCCAGGCCATGCGCTTTGCGCCCGACAGCCCGCTGCCCGATCCCTATGACGGCCTGGTGGCCCAGGGCCACGGGCCGCTGGAGGTGCACGACTGCATGGGCTGCGTGCTGCAGACGGGCGGCCTGCCCTGGGGCCTTCTCACGCTGGACGCGCTGGACCCGGGGCGCTTTGCCGACCCGGCCGCGCTGGCGGCGCTGCAGGCCTTCAGCAACCTGGCGGCGGCCACCGTGACCACGGCCGAGCGGCTGCGCCGGTTGGCGCGCAGTGCGCGCGCCCTGCCCGCGCCCGGCGCCGCCCCGGGGGGCGATTCATCGCGTCCGCTGATCGGCCAGAGCCCGGCCATGCGCGCGCTGCAAAAGGACATCGCCCTGGTCGCGGCCAGCGACCTCAATGTGCTGATCACGGGCGAGACCGGCACGGGCAAGGAACTGGTGGCCCAGGCCGTGCATGCGCAGTCGGCGCGTGCGGGCCGCGCGCTGGTCAGCATCAACTGCGCGGCCCTGCCCGACAACCTGGTCGAAAGCGAGCTGTTCGGCCATGTGCGCGGCGCCTTCACGGGCGCGCTGTCCGAGCGCAGCGGCAAGTTCGAGCAGGCCGACCAGGGCACGCTGTTCCTGGACGAAGTGGGCGAGCTGTCCCTGGCCGTGCAGGCCAAGCTGCTGCGCGTGCTGCAAAGCGGCCAGCTGCAGCGCCTGGGCTCGGACCGCGAACACCATGTGGACGTGCGCGTGATCGCCGCCACCAACCGCGACCTGGCCGCCGAGGTGGCGGCAGGCCGCATGCGCGCCGATTTCTTCCACCGCCTGAGCGTCTACCCGCTGCGCGTGCCCGCGCTGCGCGAGCGCGACAGCGACGTGCTGATGCTGGCCGGCTTCTTCCTCGAGGAAAACCGTTCGCGCCTGGGCCTGGGCGGACTGCGCCTGCACCCCGCTGCGCAATCGGCCTTGCTCGCCCAGGACTGGCCCGGCAATGTCCGGGAGCTGGAGCACCTCATCAGCCGCGGCGTGCTGCGGGCGCTGAGCCGTGCGCCCTCCACCACTCCAGCCGGTGGCCGGGCACGCATGGTCACGCTGGGCCAGGCCGATCTCCGGGATGACGCACAGCCCCCGGCGACGGCCACCCCGTCCCTGCCCGTCCCACAGGCCGCATCGCCCGGCGCCAGCCCCCAAGGCCTGCGCGAAGCCGTGGAGAGCTACGAGCGCCATCTGATCGACGCCAGCCTGCAGCGCCACCAAGGCAGCTGGGCCGCCGCCGCACGCGAACTGCAGATGGACCGCGCCAACCTGCAGCGGCTGGCGCGGCGGCTGGGACTGGTCAGGCAGGACGCCTGAGCGACATCAGCCACCCATACCCGCTCACCAGCAGCACCCCCGCCAGCACCATCAGTGCCCCGGCCAGGAAGTTGGGCTCGATGGGCTCGCTGAGCAGCCAGGCACCGAAGACCACGCCGAAGATGGGCGTCATGAACGAGAACACGCCCAGGCGCGAGGCCAGGTATTGCGTGAGCAGCCAGAACCAGACCAGGAAGCTCACAAAGCAGACCAGCACGGACTGGAAGGCCAGGCCGGCCCAGGCCAGCGGCGTGGGCTCGAAACGGGTCTGGCCCAGCAGGAAGGCGGCGGGCAGCAGCAGCGCAAAGCCGGTGGCCAGTTGGTAGAGCAGGGTCTGCGCGGCGGGCAGCGATGCCAGCCGCGTGGTGCGGATGGCCACCGTGGTGGCGCCCCAGGCCACGCCGGCGGCCAGCGCCAGCAGGTCGCCCAGCAGCATGGCGGCGCCGGCTGCCTTCGAAGGCTTGCCGCCGCCCAGGAAGGCCAGCGCTATGCCGGCAAAGGCCAGTGCGATGCCCAGCCATTGCAGCGGCGCCAGGCGCTCCGAGGGCAGCTTCCAGTGCAGGCCCAGCGCCGCGAACACGGGAGCGGAATACAGGAAGACCACCACATGGGCGGCCGAGGTGTGGTTGATGCTCTCACCCACCAGCAGGAATTCCAGCGCAAACAGCGTGCCCACGGCCAGGCCCGGGCGCCAGCTGCCGTCGCCCCACTGCACGCGCATGCCGCGCCAGTGCATGAACAGCCACACCAGCACGGCGCCCACGCCCGAGCGCAGCGCGATCTGCAGCGTGGGCGCAATGGCATCGGCCGTGGCCTTGAGCAGGATCTGCTGCAGGCTCCAGATCAGGCACAGCATGAGCATCAGCGCGGCGGCGCGCGCGTCCAGCGGTTTGCGTGAATCCACGGCATATCCCTTTCAACGACCGTAAAAAAGCCGGCCCGCAGGCCGGCTTTGCATCAAGCGGGGGCTGGCCCGGCCAGCGGGCCGGCCATCACTTGATGCCCAGCAGTTCCACCTCGAAGTTCAGCGTGGCGTTGGGCGGGATCACGCTGCCCGCGCCACGGCTGCCGTAGGCGATGGAGGGCGGGCAGGTCAGCTTGGCCTTGCCGCCGACCTTCATCTTCTGCACGCCTTCGGTCCAGCAGGGAATCACGCCGGTCAAGGGGAACTCGATGGGCTGGCCACGCGTGATGGAGCTGTCGAAGTCCTTGCCCGTGTCGGGGAAGTAGCCGCGGTAGTGCACGCGCACCGTGTCGCTGGCCTTGGGGCTGGCGCCCGTGCCTTCCTTGAGGCTTTCATAGACCAGGCCGCTGGCCGTGGTGACGGGCTGGGCCGCATGGGCTGCCACGCCGGTCAGTGCGGCGAGCATCAGGCCGCAGGAGACGGCCAGGGTGGTGAGGGTCTTGTTCATCAGGGTTCTTTCAATGCAATGTTTGCAGCGGGTTCACGCCTTGGCGGGGACACCGATATCGTCAAGGGCCTTGGCGATGTGGCCGACGGTGCGGTCCACGTTGTGCCATTTTTCCAGGCCGAACAGGCCGATGCGGAAGGTCTTGAAGTCCGGGCCTTCGTCGCACTGCAGGGGCACGCCCGAGGCGGTCTGCAGGCCGGCTTCCATGAACTTCTTACCGCTCTGGATGCCGGGGTCGGTGGTGTAGCTGACGACGACGCCGGGGGCCTTCCAGCCTTCGGCCGCCACGCTGGGAAAGCCGCGCGACTCCAGCAGGGCTCGCACCTTGGCGCCCAGGGCGATCTGCTCGTCGCGCACCTTGGCGAAGCCGTAGGCACGCGTCTCCAGCATCACGTCGCGCAGGCGGACCAGGGCGTCGGTGGGCATGGTGGTGTGGTAGGCGTGCTGGCCCTTTTCGTAGCCCTCGGCGATCTGCATCCACTTCTTGAGGTCGCAGGAGAAGCTGGAGCTTTGCGTGTGCTCGATGGCTTCGCGCGCACGTTGCGAGAGCATGACCATGGCGCAGCACGGCGAGCTGCTCCAGCCCTTTTGCGGCGCGCTGATCAGCACGTCCACGCCGGTCTTTTCCATGTCCACCCACATGGCGCCCGAGGCCACGCAGTCCAGCACGAAGAGCGCACCCACCTCGTGCGCGGCATCGGCCACGGTGCGCAGGTAGCTGTCGCTGAGGATGATGCCGCTGGCCGTCTCCACATGGGGGGCGAACACGACCTTGGGTTTTTCAGTGCGGATGGCGGCGGCCACGTCCTCGGCCGCGCAGGGCGCCCAGGGGTCCTGGCTGCCCGGTCCCTGGCGACGCGCCTTGCAGACCACGGCGCCACCGCCCAGGCCGCCTTCCTCGAAGATCTGGGTCCAGCGGTAGCTGAACCAGCCGTTGCGCACGATGAGCACCTTTTCGCGGTTGGCGAACTGGCGCGCCACGGCCTCCATGCCGAAGGTGCCGCTGCCCGGCACCAGCACGGCCGTGTGGGCGTGGTAGACCTCCTGCAGCGTGGTGAGGATGTCCTGCATCACGCCCGCGAAGCGCTTGGACATGTGGTTGAGCGCGCGGTCGGTGTAGACCACCGAGAATTCGAGCAGGCCGTCGGGATCGATATCGGGCAGAAGTCCGGGCATGGGGAGTCTCCAGAGGCAGCGGGGCCCGCACGGCAGGCCCGCCATCATGTTCGTCGGAAAGGCGGCCAGCTTAGCATGCCGTCCGTGGCGTTTTCAGGGCCTACCAGGTGTCCACGAAGCCGGCTTGGGCAGGCGCAACGCGCGCCCCTGCCAGGCCGCGCGACAGCCAGGCGCGCGTGTCGGCGGGGTCGATGACGGCGTCGATCTCCAGCGTGCCGGCCATGTGCATGGCCTCGCCGTGGGCGTACTGCTGGGCCAGCAGCCGGTCGAACAGGGCGTTGCGTTCGGCGCCCTCGGGCAGGGCCTGCAGTTCCTTGCGAAAGCCCAGGCGCACGGCGCCTTCCAGACCCATGGCACCGAACTCGCCCGTGGGCCAGGCCACGTTGAACACCGGCGCATGGAAGCTGCCGGCCGTCATGCCCATGGCCCCCAGGCCGTAGCCCTTGCGCAGCACCACGCTGAAATACGGCACGCGCAGCTTGGCCGCCGTGACGAACAGGCGGCTGACATGGCGCACCTGGGCCGTCTTCTCGATCTCGGGGCCGACCATGAAGCCGGGCGTGTCCACCAGGCTCACGATGGGCAGGCCATGGGCATTGCACAGTTGCATGAAGCGCGCGGCCTTGTCGGCCGCATCGGCGTCGATCGCGCCGCCCAGGTGGGAGGGGTTGTTGGCCATCAGCCCCACGGGCCGGCCTTCGATGCGCGCCAGCGCCGTGTGGATGCCTGCGCCAAAGCCCGTGCGCAGCATCAGCAGGCTGCCTTCGTCCACCAGATGCGCCATGGCCGCACGGGTGTCATAGGCACGCAGCCGGTTCTCGGGCACCACATGGCGCAGGGCGCGCGTGTCGGGCGCGGCCCACTCCGTGGTGCGGCCCTGGAAGAAGGACAGGTAGTGGCGCGCGGCGGCCACGGCTTCGGCCTCGTCCTCGACCAGCACGTCGATCACGCCATTGGCATGCTGCACGCTGCTGGGACCGATCTGCTCGGGCCGGAAGACGCCCAGCCCGCCGCCCTCGATCATGGCTGGCCCGCCCATGCCGATGCAGCTGGCGCGCGTGGCGATGATCACGTCGCTGCAGCCCAGCAAGGCCGCGTTGCCCGCAAAGCAGCGGCCATGGGTGATGCCGATCACGGGCACCTGGCCCGACAGCGCCGCATAGGCCGCGAAGGTGTGCACATGCAGGCCCGCGACCACGGGCGTGTCGGTGTCACCGGGCCGCCCGCCGCCGCCTTCGGCGAACAGCACCACGGGCAGCTTCTGCGCCAGCGCAATGCCCAGCATGCGGTCGGTCTTGGCATGGTTGCGCGCGCCCTGGGTGCCCGCCAGCACGGTGGCGTCATAGGACATGACGACGGCGCGCGAGCGCTCCTGGCCGAACTGCGCGCCGTTGATGGAGCCCATGCCCGTGACCATGCCGTCGGCCGGCGTGTTGGCGATCAGGTCGTCCATGCTGCGCCGGCGCGTCTGCGCGGCAATGGCCAGCGCACCGTATTCGATGAAGCTGCCCTCATCGCAAAGATCGGCGATGTTCTCGCGCGCGCTGCGGCTGCCCTGGGCATGGCGCTTGGCCATGGCCTCGGGCCGGGCGGCATCGCGCGTGAAGGCATGGCGGTCGATGACGCGCTGCAGGTCGGCGCGGATGTGGTCCGGGTCCTGTGCGGACTGCTGCGCGCGTGCGTCGGCCTGCACGCCTTCGGCGGCGGCCAGCACCAGCAGGGGCTGGTCCTGGGCCACATAGGCACCGGCCTCGGCCAGCAGTTGGGTGATGGTGCCGGCCTGCGGCGCCAGCAGCACATGCTCCATCTTCATGGCTTCGAGCACGCCCAGCTCGGCGCCTGCAGCCACGGGATCGCCCACGGCCACGCTCCACTGCACGATGCGCGCGGGCATGGGGGCGGTGATGGCGCCTTCGGGGACGGGCGCGCCAGCAGCCTCGGCCGCCGCCGGAACCTCGGGGGCCACAGCCGTGCGGCGCGCGCCTTCGGCCAGCGCCTGGGCGTCCGCCACCAATTCGGGAAGGGCCTCTTCAAGCCAGCGTGTGTGCACGGCCTGCGACGCCATCTCGGGCCGCCTGGCCAGCGCCTGCAGCAGCGGCAGGTTGGTGGCCAGCCCGTCGATGCGGCATTCGGCCAGCGCGCGACGTGCGCGGCGAAGCACGTCTTCAAAGCGCGGTCCGCTGCTGTGCACGATGAGCTTGGCCAGCAGCGTGTCGTAGTGCGGCGAGGGGCTGGCGCCCGCCACCGCATTCGTGTCGATGCGGATGCCGGGGCCGGCCGGCCACTGCAGTGTGCCTATGCGCCCGCTGCCCGGGCGCGACTGGCCTGCGGCATCCAGCGTCTCGGCATTGATGCGCCACTGCATGGCATAGCCGCGCGGCGCGGGCGGTGTCCTGGCATCCAGGCCCAGCTCGCCCAGGTGATCGCCGGCAGCAATGCGGATCTGGGCTTGCACCAGGTCGATGCCGAAGACCTCCTCGGTGATGGTGTGCTCGACCTGCAGGCGCGGGTTGGCCTCGATGAAGACATAGGGCAGGGAGTCGGAGGCGGCATCGACCAGGAATTCGAAGGTGCCCAGGCTCTCGTAGCCGATCTCGGCGGCCATGCGCAGCGCGTCGCGCGTGATGCGCTCGCGCAGCGGCTGCGCCAGGCTGGGGCTGGGCGCGATCTCCACCAGCTTCTGGAAGCGCCGCTGCAGCGTGCATTCGCGCTCCCCCAGCGCGATGGGGCCTGCGCCGCCGTCGCCCAGGATCTGCACCTCGATATGGCGAGCGCCCGTCATCAGCCGCTCCACATAGACGCCGTCCACGCCGAAGGCGGCGCGCGCCTCGCTGCGGCAGCGATCGTAGGCGGCAGGCAGGTCCTCGGCGCGCGCCACGGCACGCATGCCGCGCCCGCCGCCGCCGCCGATGGCCTTGACCATGATGCCGCTGGCGCCCCCGGCCTGCTGCGCCTCGAAGAAGGCCTGGGCCTGTTCCAGCGTGACAGCCTCGCTGCTGCCCGGCATCAGCGGCACGCCGCAGCGGCGCGCCAGATCGCGTGCGCGGGCCTTGTCGCCCAGCAGCGCCAGGTGCTCCGGCGTGGGGCCGATGAAGCGCAGTCCCGCATCGGCGCAGGCCTGGGCAAAGCCGGCGTTCTCGCTGAGAAAGCCGTAGCCGGGATGAATGCCGTCGCAGCCGTGCTCGCGCGCAATGCGCAGCAGGTGGGCGCCGTCCAGGTAGGCCGAGGGGCCGCTGGCGTCCAGGGGCACGGCTGCATCGGCAGCGGATACATGGGGCGCCTGCGCATCGTCTGCGGCAAAGACGGCCAGGCTCGGCACACCCAGCTCGCGCAGCGCGCGCACGATGCGCAGCGCGATCTCGCCGCGGTTGGCAATCAGGATCTTCTGGAACATGGGACTTCGGTCTTTCTCATTGATCGCGCAGCAAGCGACGCAGCACCTTGCCTGCGCCGGTGGCGGGCAGCGCCTCGATGAAACGCACCTCGCGCGGCGCCTTGTAGCTGGCCATGTTCTCGCGCGACCACTGCACCAGGTCCTCGGCCGCGATCTGCTGGCCCGGCCGCGTGACGATGAAGGCGCGCACGACCTCGCCCTTTTGCGGGTCGGGCACGCCGATCACGGCGGCCTGGGCCACGGCCGGGTGCTTGATGAGGATGGCTTCCACCTCCTCGGGGAAGACGCTGTAGCCCGAGACCTTGATCATTTCCTTGAAGCGGCCGATGAAGGTCAGGTAGCCATCGGCGTCGATGCGGCCCATGTCGCCCGTGTGGACCCAGCCGTTCTTCAGGGTCCTGGCCGTGGCCTCGGGCTTGTTCCAGTAGCCCTTGAAGTTGCCGGGGCCGCGGATGGTGATCTCGCCCACTTCGCCGGCCGGCAGCGGCTCGCCCGTCTCGGGGTCGATGATGCGCACCTCGTTGCCGGGCAGCGGCTTGCCGTGCGTGCCCCAGCGGATGGCGTCGCCGGGCATGGATGTGTCCATGGTGTGGGTCTCGCTCAGGCCATAGGCCGCCTCGCTGGAGATGCAGTTCGGGGTGAAGCGCTTCCACTGCCGCGCCAGCTCCTCGGTGTAGGCAATGCCGAAGCTGGTCACGGTGTTGCGGCGCAGCGCGGAAAAGTCCATGGCCTCCACGCCCGGCAGCTGCATCACGGCCACGTTCATGGGCGCGATGCTGTACCACCAGGTCACGCGGTAGCGCTCCAGGGCCTGGGCCACGGCCAGCGGGTCGAAGCGGTGCAGCAGCACGCAGGTGGCGCCGCTGTGCACGGGCATGTTCACGCCCATGGACATGCCGGCAATGTGATAGAGCGGCGCCACGGCCAGCAGCATGTCCTCGGCGTTCACGCCCGTGGCACTGGAGGCGCCGGCCGTCTTGCTGGCCGCGTTGCCGTAGCTGAGCATGGCACCCTTGGGCAGGCCCGTGGTGCCCGAGGTATAGGTCATCAGCGAGACATCGTCCATGGCGACATCGACGGGCACGGGCTTGGCGCCGCTGTGCATGACATCCCAGAACGATTCCACGCCCTCGGGCAGCGGCTGCACGGGGGCCTGCAGTTCGGGCGGCAGCGCCAGCGTGGCCGATTCAGGAAGCCAGTCGCCATAGCGCACGGCCAGCACATGCCTGAGCGCCGTGCTGGCGCGCACCTTGTCCACCACGGGCAGCAGCACATCGGCCGCGACGATCACGCGGGCCTTGAGGTCATCGAGCTGGTACTGCAGCTCATGCTCCTTGTTCAGCGGCCCGCAGGGGCAGACGATGGCGCCGATCTTCTGGATGCCGTAGTGCGCCACGATGTACTGCGGGCAGTTGTTCATGAACAGCGCCACGGGCTCGCCCCGGCCCACGCCCAGAGCCTGCAGCCGCGCGGCAAAGGCGTCGCTGGCCGCATCCACCTCGGCCCAGCTGATGTGGCGGCCATACCAGATGTAGGCGTCGCGGCCGGGGTGGTTGCGCGCATTGCGGCGCAGGGCCTCATGCAGGGGAATGAGGGTCTCGGAATCCGCCATGCTTGTCTCCTTGGCTCTATTTATTGCACGTTGCTCGGCGTATCGCCTCCAACCCATAAATCAGGCGCGGCCCAGCGCAGGGACACCGAGGAAGGGCCGCCCCGCACCGAGGGTGTCGTCCCCCTCCCGCGAAGCGAGAGAGGGGGAAGGCGCGAAGCGACTCAGGGGGTGTAGTCGTTCTTAGGGATAGCCTTGATCTGATTTTTGGATCGGCGTCTTGCCAATATATACCCGCTGGTAGAACATTGCTACCCATCGGTATAACCATCGCAGCCACCGACGCGACACGAGATTTCCCGCATGCCCAAGCCCCCTGTCACCCCGCGCGGCCGCCAGCGCCTTCCCACGGCCGGCTCCGATGAAAAGCGCGAACGCATCCTCAAGGCGGCCGAGGCCCTGTTCGACCGCAACGGCTACGCCAACACCACGATGGAGCAGATCGTCCAGGCCCTGGGCGTGACCAAGCCCTTCGTCTACTACTACTTCCGCAACAAGCAGGAGATCTTCGAGACCCTGTGCTGGGCGCCCACCGAGGCCTGCTTCACGGTGCTGGACTTCGCGGCCGACGATCCGCGCGCCGCGCACGAGAAGGCCGTGGACGGCCTGCAGCGCCTGATCGCGGCCACCATTGCCCACTATCCGGCGGCCTTCTTTCCCTACCGCGAGCCCCAGGCCTTCAGCCCTGCGTACATGAAAGCCTCGCGCACGCTGGCGCGCCAGTTCTACCGCCAGTTCTGCGCGCTGCTCGAAGAAGGCCGCGCCAGCGGCCACCTGGACTTTCGCGAGACACGCATCACCGCCCAGGCCGCCTGCAGCCTGCCGGGCTTTCTCTACAACTGGTACCGCCCCGGCGGCCGCCTGGGCACGGCCGAGATGGTGGCCGAGCTGACCGAGCTGGCCAGCCGCGTGCTGGGCCTGCGCACGGCACCAGCCACCCCGCCCGAAGCCATTGCCGCATCCCCCGCGAAAAAAACGCCTGCACGGCGCAGCCGGCCCCGCGCCGAGCCGCCCGGCAAAGACTGACGACCATTCCTTCGAGGAGACAAGACATGCCGATCCGCCGCCATTGCATCCGACGATATTCCCAACCATCCATCGTTCTCGCCGCCGCCCTGCTGTGCAGCACGGCCGCCCACGCCCAGGGCGGCGAGACCTTCAAGATCGCCTTCATCGATCCGCTGTCCGGCCCCTTCGTCAGCACAGGCGAGCTGATGCGCGACCACGTGCAATACGCGGTCGAGGATGTGAACGCCAAGGGCGGTCTGTTCAACGGCACGAAGCTGCAGCTGCTGCAGTTCGACAGCAAGCTCTCGGCCCAGGAGAGCCAGGCCGCGCTGCAGGCGGCCATCGACCAGGGCGCGCGCGTGGTGGTGACCGGGGGATCGGGCTCTTCGGTGGTGGCGGCCCTGGTGCAGGCAGCCTCGCGCCACAACCAGCGCAATCCGGGCAAGGAGGTGCTGGTGCTCAACCACTCCTCCATCGACCCCGAGCTGACGGGCAAGGCCTGCAGCTTCTGGCATTTCATGTTCGATGCCAACACCGCCATGCGCATGCAGGCGATTGCCAGCTACATCAAGACCCAGCCGGGCATCCGCAAGGTCTACCTGCTCAACCAGGACTACGCCCACGGCAAGCAGTGGGCGGCCTACGGGCGCCAGATGGTGAGCGCGGCCCGGCCCGACATCCAGTTCACGGGCGAGATGCTCCACCCCATAGGCCGGGTCAAGGACTTCGCGCCCTATGTGGCCAAGATCAAGGAAACAGGTGCGGACTCGGTGATCACGGGCAACTGGGGCCAGGACCTGACCCTGCTGCTCAAGTCGGCCGCCGACTCGGGCTATGACCTGCGCTACTTCAACCACAGCGCGGGCGGCATGCCGGGCACGGTGACATCCTTCGCCCAGACCCGCATCGGCCAGCTGACCTGGGTGGCCGAATGGCACCCGGGCCAGGCCGGCCGCCCGCTGGCCGACGCCCGCGCCCAGGAATACAAGGCCCGCATGGGCAAGGACTTCCTGGCCCCGCGCATGGACCTGGTGCCGCGCATGCTGGCCGCCGCCATGGCCAAGGCACAGTCCACCGAACCCGTGAAGATCGCGCTGGCCATGGAGGATTTGCAGATGGACACCGTGGTCGGCCCCGTGCGCATGCGCGGCAAGGACCACCAGCTGCTGCTGCCCCAGGTGGTCAACACCATCGCGCCCGTGGACGGCAAGCTGGTCAAGGCCGGTTGGGAAGGCACGAACTACGGCTTTCGCACCGATGCCGTCTACACGCCCGAGCAGGTGGAATTGCCCACGGACTGCCAGATGAAGCGGCCCGGCGGGCGCTGAGGCGGCCTGCCCCGCCAGCCAAGCCAGCTACGCCCTGGTCAGCGCGGGGCGTAGTTTCGTTGGCCAAAGATGCCGCTGCCCACGCGTACCATCGTGCTGCCTGCGGCCACGGCCGCTTCCAGGTCGCCGGTCATTCCCATGGATACCGTGTCGAAGCGCTCCAGCCCCGGCAGGCCGCTGGCGCGGATCTGTTCGAAGACGGCGGTGGCGCGGGCATGCACCTCGCGCTGGGCCTCGAAGCCCGCCACATCGTCGGGAATGCTCATCACGCCGCGCAGCGCCAGGCGCGGCAGCTGCACGATGGCGGCGGCCAGCTCCAGCGCCTGCTGCGGCGCCACGCCGGCCTTGGTCTCGCCGCCATCCACGTTCAGCTGGATGCAGACCTGCAGCGGCGCCAGGCCCTCGGGGCGCTGGGCCGACAGGCGCTCGGCGATCTTCAGGCGGTCCACGGTCTGGGCCCAGTCGAAATGCTCGGCCACCAGGCGCGTCTTGTTGCTCTGGATGGGGCCTATGCAATGCCATTGCAGGGCCTCGCCGCCCGGCAGGCCCATGGCGCGCACGGCGGCGATCTTTTCCACGCCCTCCTGGATGTAGTTCTCGCCGAAGCTGCGCTCGCCGGCCAGCACGGCCTCGCGCACGGCGTCGGCGCCGAAGGTCTTGGAGACGGACAGCAATTGCACCGAGCCGGACGCCCTGCCCGCCTGCACGCAGGCCGAGGCAATCCGTTCGTGAATCTGTTGAAGCTTGTTTTCAATCGTCGTCATAATTGCCGCCAGCGTACCAAACGAGGGAGCGAACTCCGTGGACATCACCCAATTGCTGGCATTCAGCGTCAAGAACAAGGCCTCCGACCTGCACCTGTCCGCGGGGCTGCCGCCGATGATCCGTGTGCACGGCGATGTGCGCCGCATCAATGTCGATCCGCTGGACCACAAGACGGTCCACGCCATGGTCTACGACATCATGAGCGACTCCCAGCGCAAGGCCTACGAGGAGTTCCTGGAGGTGGACTTCTCGTTCGAGATCGAGGGGCTGGCGCGCTTCCGTGTCAACGCCTTCAACCAGTATCGGGGCGCGGCCGCCGTCTTCCGGACCATTCCCAGCAAGATCCTGACGCTGGAGCAGCTCAACGCGCCGCGCATCTTCGGCGACCTGGCCCTGAAGCCGCGCGGCCTGGTGCTGGTGACCGGCCCCACGGGCTCGGGCAAGTCCACCACGCTGGCCGGCATGGTCAACCACCTCAACGAGACCGAGTACGGGCACATCCTGACGGTGGAGGACCCCATCGAATTCGTGCACGACTCCAAGAAGTGCCTGATCAACCAGCGCGAAGTCGGGCCGATGACGCAGTCGTTCTCGGCCGCCCTGCGCTCGGCGCTGCGCGAGGACCCGGACGCCATCCTGGTGGGCGAAATGCGTGACCTGGAAACCATCCGCCTGGCCATGACCGCGGCCGAGACGGGCCACCTGGTCTTCGGCACCCTGCACACCTCCAGCGCCGCCAAGACCATCGACCGCATCATCGACGTCTTCCCCGCCGAGGAAAAGGAGATGGTGCGCGCCATGCTCTCCGAATCGCTGCAGGCCGTGATCTCGCAGACGCTGTGCAAGACCAAGGACGGCCAGGGCCGCATCGCCGCCCACGAAATCATGCTGGGCACCAGCGCCATCCGCAACCTGATCCGCGAGGCCAAGGTGGCCCAGATGTACTCCACCATCCAGACGAGTCAGAATGTGGGCATGCAGACGCTGGACCAGAACCTGACCGATCTGGTGCGGCGCAACCTGATCAGCCCGGCGGAAGCCCGCGCCAAGGCCAAGATACCGGACAACTTCCCGGGCTGACCGCCACCCGCCCAGCCTCTCGCCACGCGCCATGAAAAGCATTTTCCGCAAGCTGCGAAGCGGCCAGGAGCCTTCGGCCCCGGCCTCCGAGTCGGCCTTCTTCACGACCACGCTGGCGGCGCATGGCTTCATGGACCCGCACACTCCTCCCGTTCCCTGGGAGGCGCGCGCCATCGAGGTCGGGGCCACGCGGCTGCCGCGCGGCGGCGGGGGCCAGCTGGAGCAGCTGTGGTCGCGCGACCGCTACCTGGGCCAGCTGGATGCGGCCAGCCTGCAGCGGCTCAGTGAATACTTCATCTACGCGGCCGTGGCACCGCAACGCGACGTGATCCGCCAGGAGGAGAACGGCAGCTTCATGGCCGTGGTGCTGTCCGGCCAGATCGCCGTGGAGCGCCAGCAGCCCTGGGGCGAGCGCATGCGCCTGGCGCAGACGCGGCCCGGCGACATCCTGGGCGAGATGTCCCTGCTGGACGGCGGGCCGCGCTTTTCCAGCTGCACCACGCTGACAGACTGCGAGATCGGCGTGCTCAGCGCCGAGGCGCTGGACGAGATGATGGCCAAGGACGCCGCGCTGGCCGCCAAGCTGATGGCGCTGCTGGCGCGCAAGCTCTCGTTCCGGCTGCGCGCCATCAGCGTGCGCCTGGGCGAAGAGCAGCACACATAGACAGTGAGTGAGTGAGTGAGTTGAATATGAGGACGCCTGGCCCCTGCGGGCCGGACCGGCCTACCTGCAAATAACAAAACAACCTGTGCGCCACAACGGCGCGCAATGCCCGGGGGAATACGGCAATGGAAAGAGATCAGGCCACCAAGTTCATCAACGACCTGCTCAAGCTCATGGTCAGCCGCAACGGCAGCGACTTGTTCATCACGGCGGAATTCCCGCCGGCGATCAAGATCGACGGGCGCATCACCAAGGTGTCCCCGCAGCCGCTGTCGCCCGTGCACACGCTGACGCTGGCGCGCTCGGTCATGAGCGACAAGCAGATCGCCGATTTCGAGCGCACCAAGGAGTGCAACTTCGCCATCTCGCCGCCGGGCATAGGGCGCTTTCGCGTCAACGCCTTCATCCAGCAGGGCCGCGTGGGCATGGTGATGCGGACGATTCCGCTGGCCCTGCCCACCATCGACAGCCTGGGCGTGCCCCAGGTGCTCAAGGAGGTGGCCATGACCAAGCGCGGCCTGTGCATCCTGGTCGGCGCCACGGGCTCGGGCAAGTCCACCACGCTGGCCGCCATGGTGGACTGGCGCAACGAGAGCTCCTACGGCCACATCGTGACCATCGAGGATCCCATCGAATTCGTGCACCCGCACAAGAACTGCGTGGTCACGCAGCGCGAAGTGGGCCTGGACACGGACAGCTGGGACGCGGCGCTCAAGAACTCCCTGCGCCAGGCGCCGGACGTGATCCTGATGGGCGAAATCCGCGACCGCGAGACCATGGAGCACGCCATCGCCTTCTCGGAAACCGGCCACCTGTGTCTGGCCACGCTGCACGCCAACAGCGCCAACCAGGCGCTGGACCGCATCGTCAACTTCTTCCCCGAGGACCGCCGCCCGCAGCTGTTGATGGACCTGTCGCTGAACCTGCGCGCCATGGTCTCCCAGCGCCTGCTGCCCAAGCAGGACAGCAAGGGCCGCGTGGCCGCCATCGAGGTGATGCTCAACTCGCCGCTGATCTCCGACCTGATCTTCAAGGGCGAGGTCACCGAGATCAAGGAGATCATGAAGAAAAGCCGCAACCTGGGCATGCAGACCTTCGACCAGGCGCTGTTCGACCTGTTCGAGTCCAACCTGGTCACCTACGAGGATGCACTGCGCAATGCCGACTCGGTCAACGACCTGCGGCTGCAGATCAAGCTGGGCAGCCAGCGCGCCAAGTCGCTGGACCTGGCGGCGGGCACCGAGCATTTCGCCATCGTCTGAGGGGCGTGCCATGCACGCCCTGACCGCGCCTTCAGTGCGCTGAGCCGGCATGCCGGCTCCTTCCAGGGCCGCGCCGGACGCGGCCCTGCGCCACCCGCCTCCCACCACCTCTCAGGATTGCTTCCATGTCCGACTCCTCCATCGCCGCCCGCAGCTATGCGGACACCGCCCCTCTTTCCGTGGCCTTCCTCGGGCTGGGCGTCATGGGCTACCCCATGGCCGGCCACCTGGCCACGGCGGGCCACCGCGTCACGGTCTACAACCGCACGCCGGCCAAGGCCCGCGCCTGGTGCGAGGAGTTCAACGGCGGCCATGCGGCCACGCCGCGCGAGGCCGTGGCCGGCGCCGACATCGTGTTCAGCTGCGTGGGCAATGACGATGACCTGCGCTCGGTCGTGCTGGGGCCGGACGGCGCCTTCGCGGGCATGCGCCGCGGCGCCATCTTCGCCGACCACACGACGGCATCGGCCGAAGTCGCGCGCGAGCTGCATGCGGCCGGGCTGGAGCTGGGCCTGCAGTTCATCGACGCACCCGTCTCGGGCGGCCAGGCCGGCGCCCAGAACGGCCAGCTCACCGTGATGTGCGGCGGCGACGAGGCCGCCTTCGCCACCATGCAGCCCGTGGCCATGGCCTTCTCGCGCGCCTGCACGCTGATGGGCGACAGCGGCGCCGGCCAGCTCACCAAGATGGTCAACCAGATCTGCATCGCGGGCCTGGTCCAGGGCCTGTCCGAGGCCATCGCCTTCGGCCAGCGCGCGGGACTGGACATTCCCAGCGTGCTCGATGTCATCGGCAAGGGCGCCGCCCAGAGCTGGCAGATGGACAACCGTGGCCGCACCATGGCCGAAGGCAAGTTCGACTTCGGCTTTGCCGTGGACTGGATGCGCAAGGACCTGGGCCTGGTGCTGGCCGAAGCCCAGCGCAATGGCGCGCGCCTGCCCGTCACGGCCCTGGTGGACCAGTTCTATGCCGATGTGCAGCAGATGGGCGGCAGGCGCTGGGATACATCGAGCCTCATTAAGAGGCTCACCCCCTGAGCGGCTTACGCCGCTTCCCCCTCTCTACTTGCTTCGCAAGGGAGGGGTACGACACCATCGCTGCGGGGCGGCCCTTGCTTGGTGTCCCTGGCTTTAGGCCCTGCCAGATTCAAGTGCTATGCCCTGAGGAACGAGATCTTCCTATGCCCAAAACAAAAAGCCGGAACATGTTCCGGCTTTTGCTTTCAGGCGGCGGTGATCACTTCACCGGGGTGGCGGTGGCGCCTGCGGGGGTGGACAGGCTGCTTTCCGAGAGGCTGGTGGGAGCGCTGGCTGCCGCGGCCTTGCCGGAGTCGTCGGTGACCACGGGGGCGGACTGGGGCTGCATGCGGGCCAGTTCGTCCTCGGAGATGACTTCCACCACGCGCACGACCTTGGTCACGTCGTTGATGCCGCGTGCAATCTCGGCGCCGCGCTTGGCTTCGCGCGGGGTGACGATGCCCATCAGGAAGACGACCTTGTTCTCGGTCACGACCTTGAAGGCCGAGGCCTGGATGTCCTTGGCGTCCAGCAGGCTGGCCTTGACCTGGGTGGTGATCAGCGTGTCCTTGGAGCGCTGGCTCAGCGTGGAGGTGAAGGGAGCCACCACCACTTCGTTGAAGACATTGCGCACCGTGGGCTGCTCGCGCACGAGCTTCTCGATGGTCTGGCGGTCGGCCTCATTGCCGGCCTCGCCGGTCAGCAGCACCTGGCGGTTGTAGCTGGTGACGTTGACATGGGCCTTGTCGCCCAGCACTTCGGCGATGCGGTTGTTGGCGCGCAGCTCGATGCCCTGGTCTTCCACCTGGGTGCCGGTGGTGCGGCGGTCCGCCACCGACATGCCGGCCATCACGGCGCTGCCGCCCACCAGGGCGACGCAGCCCGACAGGGCGGCGCCCAGGGACGCGACGGCGAGAACACCGCAGGCGGCGCGGGACCAACGGAACTTCATAGAGGCATCTCCTGTTCACCAAGTAACTGGGCATCCACGCCGTCGCACAGGCAGTGCAGCACCAGCGTATGGGTTTCGCGCACGCGCGCCGCACGGTCGTGCGGCACGCAGATCAGAACATCGGTCTCGCGCACGCGGCCGGCCAGGGAGCCGCCCGTGCGGCCGGTCAGCACCACGGCCATCATGTCGCGCTCATGGGCGGCATCCAGCGCCTCCAGCACGGCCACGTCGTTGCCCGTGGCGGACAGCACCAGCAACAGGTCGCCGGGCTGGCCCAGGGCACGTATCTGGCGCGCCAGGTACTGGGTGGCGTTGCCGCCCGAGCCCGTGGCGCCCACGGTGCCCAGCAGGCCGCCGTCGGAGACCAGGGCCACGGCAGCCAGCTCGGGCCGGTCGCGTTCGAAGCCGGCCACGCACAGGGCGGCGAAGAGTTGGGCATCGCTGGCAGAGGCGCCTGCGCCGCAGGCCAGAACCTTGCCGCCACTGGTCACGCAGGCCAGCATGGCCTGCACTGCCGCCGCAATGGGCTGGCTCAGCGCCTGGGCGGCCTGGTATTTCAGGTCGGCGCTGTCGATGAAATGCTGTTGGATACGTTGCTCAAGCATGGAGGCCCGATGATAACTGCCGCCCTTGAAGTCTTTCGTAGCCAGGCGTTATTTGTGCTGCAGCGGTAACGGATCAGGCGCCTTCGGCGTCAAAGGCGGCCTGCAGCCACTGCACGGCGGACCCGGCGCCGGGCTCGACCAGCACCACGTCGAAGCGGCAAGGCGGCGGCGCGGACCAGCGCATCAGGTAGTGGCGCGCCGCAAATACGATGCGCCGCTGCTTGGTGGCACCGATGCTGGCGCCGGCACCGCCGAAGGCGCGCGTGCCGCGGCTGCGCACCTCGACGAAGACCACGGTGCCGTCGCGCGCCTGCACGATGAGGTCGATCTCGCCGCCGCCGCGGCCCGGCGTCCGATAATTGCGCTCGACCAGAAGCAGGCCGGCCGCCTGCAGATGGGCCAGCGCCGCATCCTCGGCCTGCTGGCCCCGATGCCGGGTCGTGAGGGCAGACGGCCCCGCGCCTGCCGGCTTTTTCGCAAGGAAACCCATTGACTACCTCTTTCGCCACCGCGCTGGGCGCAGCCAAGGATGCTGCGGCATCCCAGCATTATCCGCAGGGCGCCCTCTACGTGGTGGCCACTCCCATCGGCAACCTGGCCGACATCAGCCTGCGCGCCCTGCATGTGCTGCAGCTGGTGGACTGCGTGGCCTGCGAGGACACGCGCCACACGCAGGGCCTGCTGCGCTCCTATGGACTGGACCGGCCCGGCAGCCAGCTGCTGGCCGTGCACCAGCACAACGAGGCCGAGGCGGCCCAGCAGATCGTGGCGCGGCTGCAGCAGGGCCAGCGCATCGCCTATGTCAGCGATGCGGGCACGCCCGGCGTCAGCGACCCCGGCGCACGCCTGTGCGCAGCCGTGCAGGCCGCGGGCCTGCGCTGCATTCCGCTGCCCGGCGCCAGCAGCATCACGGCCGCCATCAGCGTGGCCGGTGCGGTCACGCCTTCGCAGGGCGAGGGAGGTTTCGTCTTCGCAGGCTTTCTGCCCACCAAGTCGGCCGAGCGCCTGGCCGCCGTGCAGCAACTGGCCCTGCAGCCGCGCTGCACCGTGCTGCTGGAGGCGCCCCACCGCATTGCCGACCTGGCCGCCGCGCTGGCCACGCTGGGCGATCGTCCGGTGACGCTGGCACGCGAGATCACCAAGCAGTTCGAGGACATTGCCACCATGCCCGCCAGCGCGCTGCCGGCCTGGCTGCAGGCCGTGCCCCAGCGCAGCAAGGGCGAATTCGCCGTGGTGCTGCACCCGGTGGCCCTGGGTGGCGATGAGGCCGACGCCGACGCCCTGCGCGTGCTGCGCCTGCTGCTGGCCGAACTGCCCACCAAGACCGCCGTGCGCCTGGCCGCCGAGATCACGGGCACACCGCGCAACCGCCTCTATGACGCCGCGCTGGAGATCAAGCAGGCCGCCGAGGAGGACGGCGACGCGGATTGATCAGGCATACGCGAGGCCGGTGGCCACGCCACCGAACAGGTCGCCCTCGACCTGCGGCACGCCGGGGAAGGCCTCGCGCAGCGCATCGCGCAGCGTGCGCAGGGCCGATGAGCCGCCCGTGAGGTAGATGGCGTCCAGCGCCTGGGGCGCCACGCCGGCCAGGCGCAGGCAGTCCTGGGCGCAGGCAACGACCTGTTGCAGGGGGCCTTGCAGTTGCTCGTGCAGCACCTCGGGCGAGATGGCGGCGGACAGGCCCGATTCCAGCCAGCCCAGTTCGATGGCCGCTTCGGCATGGCGCGTGGAGGCCTCGATCTTGGCCTGCTCCACCACGGCGGCCAGGCGGTGGCCTTCGCGCAGTTCCAGCACGTCCATCAGGCGCTTGTGCAGGCGCTGGTCGCTGTAGTCGGTGCGCAGGTTGCGCGCCTCGGCCAGGGCCTTGGGCGAGTACAGCCACTGGATCAGGTGCCAGGTCGAGAGGTCGAAGAACACGCGGCTGGGCACTTCGCGGCCGCTGGGACCGATGTGCCGGTAGCCCAGCAGCGGCATGAGCTGGGCCAGGTTGAGCCGGTGGTCGAAGTCCGTGCCGCCGATGTGCACGCCGCTGGTGGCCAGGATGTCGTCGCGGCGGTCGCTGCGGCCGGCCTGCTCGGGACCCAGGCGCACGACGGTGAAGTCGGAGGTACCGCCGCCGATGTCCACCACCAGCACCACGGATTCCTGCGTGAGGCGCTGCTCGTAGTCCAGCGCGGCGGCAATGGGCTCCATCTGGAAATCCACTTCGCCCAGCCCTGCGGCGCGCGCGGCATCGGCCAGGGCCTGCTGGGCCTGGCGGTCGCGCTCGGGATGGTCGTCCACGAAATGCACGGGCCGGCCCAGCACCACGCGCTCGGGCAGGCGGCCGTCCAGCGAGGCACGCGCCCGGTCGGCCACGCGGCGCAGGAACAGGCCGATGATGTCCTGATAGCTCACGAACTGGTCGTGCACCGCCGTCTTTTCCTGCAGCAGCGCACTGCCCAGCAGGCTTTTGAGGGAGCGCATGAGCCGGCCCGGCTCGCCGTCCAGGTACTGGGCCATGGCGTCGCGCCCGAAATGGGTGCTGTGCTCGTCCGTATGGAAGAACAGCGCCGTGGGCATGCCGCAGGCATCGCCCTCCAGCGGCAGCAGGCGTGCGGTCTGGCCGGGGGCGCGCCAGGCCATGGCGGAGTTGGAGGTACCGAAATCTATGCCCAGCGTGGCAGGAGTGGAAGCAGTCGTCATGGCAAGCAGCGCCGCGCCACGGCGCCCCTCAAGGAAGGCCGCGGCTGCAACGAAAACGCCCACCGGGGTGGGCATGGGTGTCAGCGGGGCGCCATTCTAGCGCCCACGCATTTCGCCTAGGCGGCGGCGGTTTCCCTGGCCGGGGAAACCTGGGCCAGCACGATGCGCGCGCCATGCGTGGCGGCCTCGTCCAGCGCCAGTGCAGACGCGGGCTGGCGCACCTCCAGCTCGATGGCATAAGGGCCTTCACCGCGCGTGGCCAGACGGTGGCCAAGGGTGCCCGTGGCAACGCCCTGGGCAGGCGCAGCCAGCACCAGCGCGGTGGCGCCCAGCGCAGTGGCGCCCAGCCTCAGCGATGCGCGGTAGGCGCTGCCGTCGTCCGACAGCCGGGCCTCGCCAATGTCGGCGCCCTCGCCCAGCAGCGCGCGCCAGCGTGCCAGGCTGGCGCGCAGGTCATGCACGGCCACGTACAGCCGGGCCACGCCGGTGGCGCCGTTGGGGTGCACGCGCGCCTCTCCTTCGGGCACACGCAGGGCGCGCGGCGTGAGGTCGCCGCAGAGAAAGGGCAGGTCCTGGCTGCGGGCGCGTGCATTGCGCCAGCGCAGCTGCGCGCCGTCGGGGCGCAGGCGGCCGCCTTCGTAGGGCGCCTCGTAGTCCAGGCCGCGCGCCTGGGCGGCGGCAACCACGGCGCCAGTCTCGGTGGGCAGCAGCGCGAAATCGACAATGCCCTCGCCATGGCGCTGCAGCTGCTGCCACCAGCGCTCCTCGGGCGCGGGTGCGCGCCAGGCGATGAGTTCGAAATAGGCGCCGTCGGCAAACACCACCAGGGCGTTGTGCGTGGAGCGGCCCGGGTGCTCGCCGCCGCGCAGCACGTTGAAGCCCAACGCGGTGTAGTCGGCAATGGTGCGTTCCAGGTCCTGGACCGCGATGACGATGTGGTCGAGTGGCAGGGTCATGGCAGGGGTGCTTTCCGCACGGTGTTCAGGCTGCCAGGCGCGCGGCGGCGCTGGAGTCGGTGTGGCGCACTTCGGCGCGGATGTTCTGCGGATTGCGCAGCAGGTTGAGGATGGGGCAGGTGCGCTCCACGGCCTCGAACAGCGCATCGATCTCGGCGCGGCTGGCGGGCGAGTCGATGTGCACGGTGTAGCCGATCTCATGCGGCCAGATGGGCGTGGCCTCGTGGCCGGGCTTGCCGCCGCGCGGGTCGATGATGCCCGTGACCTCGACCTCCAGGCTCTCCACGGGCACCTGGCGCTCGGCCGCCTGGATCAGAAAGATGTGGGTCACGCAGGTGCCCAGCACGCCCAGCTGCAGCTCGGGCGAGCTGGGGCCGAGGTTGTAGCCCGCGAAGTCGGGCGGGCTGTCGCTGATGACCTGGTGCTCGCGGATGCGCAGGCGGCGCACGCCGCTGCGGCCCTCGGCGCGCACATGGGCCTTGAGGTGGGCGGGCTGTGCCGTGCCGGCCGCGACGGCGGCGCTGCGGGCGAGCACGGCGGCGCGCTTTTCGGCGAGGTATTCGTTGAGATGGCTCATGGACGGGCTTTCGGTGAAGGAAGTACCAGCCCATTGTTGGGACCGCCGCATGCGCGGCAAACAAACGAATCCGTCTGCGCTTATGCACTGGGCAGATATGCGGGGCTCCCATCCCTTAGTCGTTTTCCAAATAACGATGCAACTCGATATATGAGCGCAAATATTTGGCATCGATAGCATGAAAAACATGGAGCCGGTCTTGTGGCCGGCAGTCTTGTTTTTCAGCGCCCCAGCGGCGGCGAGGTACGAACGTGTTTTCCCAATCGAAGGCGGGTCAGGTGGCATGGAAGGCCGCGATAGCGGTATTGGCGGGCAGCAGCCTGCTGCTGGCGGCGTGCTCCAGGCAGGCCGATACGGCCCAGGCGGGCGCGGCTGCTGGCCCCGTGGAAGGCGGCACCCTGGTCTACCTGGAGCAGCAGGCCCATACCAACCTCTATCCGCCGGCCGGAGGCTTCTATCCCAACGGCGGCGTGCTCAACCAGATCACCGACAAGCTGACCTACCAGGACCCGAAGACGCTGGAGATCCAGCCCTGGATCGCCGAGTCCTGGACCGTGAATGCCGACGCCACCGAGTACCGCTTCAAGCTGCGGCCCGGCGTCACTTTCTCCGACGGCACGCCGCTGGACGCTGCGGCCGTGGCGCGCAACTTCGACACCTATGGCCTGGGCAACAAGGCGCTCAAGCAGCCGGTGTCCGAGGTGATCAACAACTACGAGCGCAGCGAGGTGGTCGACCCGCTGACGGTGAAGTTCTTCTTCAGAAAGCCTTCGCCGGGCTTCCTGCAGGGCACTTCGGTGATCGGCTCGGGCCTGGTCTCGCCGGCCACGCTGGACCGCCCCTTCGAGGAGCTGGGCGACGCCACGCGCATCATCGGCTCCGGCCCCTTCGTGGTGGCCAGCGAGACGCTGGGCAAGGAGCTGGTGCTCAAGGTGCGCAAGGACTATGCCTGGGGTCCCGCCAAGCTGGCCCACCAGGGCCGCGCGCGGCTGGACGAGGTGAAGTTCATCGTCACGCCCGAGGACAGCGTGCGCATCGGCGCGCTGCTGGCCGGGCAGGCCGGGCTGATCCGCCAGATCCAGGCCTATGACGAGAAGCGCGTCGAGGACCAGAAGTTCAGCATCTACGCCCCGCCCACGCGCGGCGTGAACAACAGCGTGGCCATCCGCCCGGACAACGCCCTGGTGGCCGATCTCAAGGTGCGCCAGGCCCTGCTGCACGGCACCAATGCCAAGGAGATCGTGGAGACGCTGTTCTCGCCGCGCTATCCGCAGGCGCGCTCGGTGATTGCCTCCACGGCGGCCGGCTTCGTGGACCTGTCGGCCAAGCTGGCCTATGACGAGGCCAAGGCGAAACAGCTGCTGGACGAGGCCGGCTGGACGCTGGGCGCCAACGGCCTGCGCCAGAAGGACGGCCGCGATTTCGTGCTCTCCACCTACGAGTCCCTGCCCCAGCCGCAGAACAAGGAGACGCTGCAGCTCGTGGCCCAGCAGTGGGCGCGCATCGGCGTCAAGCTGAACGTGCTGTCGGGCGACGCGGGCAGCCGCGCGGTGGACACGCTGGACCCCGACAAGACCGGCGTTCTGCCCGGCATGGTGGGCCGCGCCGATCCCGACGTGATCAAGAGCAACTACTACCCGACCAACCGCAACGTGCTGCTGCAAAAGGGCGGCGTGAGCCAGAAGGTGAAATCCTTCGAGGACACCAAGCTCAACGGCCTGTTCGACGCCATCGCGGCCGAGACCGATGCCGCCAGGCGCCTGGCGCTGGCCGGCGAGGTGCAGAACTACCTGATCGACCAGGCCTATGTGATCCCCATCTTCGAGGAACCCCAGGCCTTTGCGGGCGCGGGCTGGGTGCGCGACGTGGGCTTCGAGGCCGTGGGCCGGCCCAGCTTCTACAGCACCTGGCTGGCCAAGCGCTGACCGGAACGCTCCCTGAGGAACCACTCCCATGCCGCGCCGCTATCTGCTCAGCCGCATCGCCCAGGCCGCCCTGGTGCTGTGGGCGGCCTTCACGGTCTCGTTCATCCTGCTGCAGCTGCTGCCGGGCGATGCCGTACTGATCAAGTTCCTGAACCCCGAGCTGGGCCTGGGCCCGCAGGAGATCGCCGACATCCGCGCCGCCTACGGCTCGGACCAGCCCGTGTGGCAGCAGTACCTGCACACGCTGGGCCAGTTCCTCACGGGCCATTTCGGCTATTCGCTGCAGGCCGGCGTGCCGGTGAGCCAGGGCCTGGCCACCAGCCTGCCGCCCACGCTCAAGCTCGCGGCCCTGGGCTTTGCCGCAGCCGCGCTGCTGGCCGTGGCGCTGGCGGCGGCTGCCAGCCTGGCGCCCTTTGCCTGGCTGCGCAACGCGCTGTATTCGCTGCCTTCGGTCTTTGTCTCGGTGCCCGTGTTCTGGCTGGGGATCATGCTGATCCAGGTGGTGTCGTTCCGCCTGGGCTGGATCGCCGTGATCAATCCCGGCCCCTGGGAAGGACTGGTGCTGCCCACGCTGACCCTGGCCGTGCCGATCTCGGCGCCGCTGGCCCAGGTGCTGCTGCGCAATATCGACGCCGTGCTGGCCCAGCCCTTCGTGGCCGTGGCACGGGCCAAGGGCGCCTCGCGCCGCTGGGTGCTGCTGCGCCATGTGGCACGCAATGCCCTGCTGCCCACGCTGACCATTGCCGGCGTGCTGTTCGGCGAGCTGCTGGCCGGCGCCGTGGTGACGGAGGCCGTGTTCGGCCTCAACGGCCTGGGCACGCTGACCCAGCAGGCCGTGGGCAACCAGGACACGGCCGTGCTCCAGGCCGTGGTGGTCGTCTCGGCCGCCGCCTTCGTACTCATCAACCTCGCCGTGGATCTGCTGTACCCGCTGCTTGATCCGCGCCTGCGCCATTCCGTGGAGAACCGGCCA
The DNA here is from genome assembly GCF_052692095.1 of Delftia sp. NA_296.1. NCBI lineage: Bacteria > Pseudomonadati > Pseudomonadota > Betaproteobacteria > Burkholderiales > Comamonadaceae > Delftia > Delftia sp. NA_296.1. Next base: position 446,003 of record NZ_JBQZGF010000002.1, read on the forward strand.
TGAACACTGCCGTCTCAAGCGCTCTTTCCCCAGCCCTGGATGCCCAGGCCGCGCCCGCCACTCCTACTCCCATTCCCACGGCGCTGCCAGCGTCGTCCCCGGCCCCTGCGCCAGCCGCCCCGCGCCGCAGCTTCGCCTTGCCGGCCCGCCTGCAATCCCTGAAACGCCTGCCGCCCACGCTGGCCCTGGCCTGGCTGGTGATTGCCGTGGCCGCGCTGTGGGCGCTGGCGCCCGGCTGGTTTGCCCACCAGAATCCGATCGCGGGCCAGGCCGGCCAGCAGTTGCTGGCGCCCAGCGCCGCGCACTGGCTGGGCACGGACGCGCTGGGGCGCGACCTGTGGGCGCGCGTGGTGCATGGCGCCGTGCATTCGCTGTCGGGCGCCTTCGTGGCCGTGGGCGTGGGCCTGGCCGTGGGCACGCTGATCGGCCTGCTGGCCGGGGCCACGGGCGGGCGCACGGAAGATGCGCTGATGCGCCTGGTCGATGTGCTGCTGGCCGTGCCTTCGCTGCTGCTGTCGCTGACCATCATCATCGTGCTGGGCTTTGGCACCATCAACGCGGCCATTGCCGTGGGCGTGGTCTCGGTGGCCAGCTTCGCGCGCCTGGTGCGCTCGGAGGTGGTGCGCGTGCGCCGCTCCGACTATGTGGAGGCCGCCTTTGGCAGCGGCGGGCGCTTTGCCGCCGTGCTGTGGCGCCATGTGCTGCCCAACTCGCTGACGTCGGTCATCGCCATGGCGGCGCTGCAGTTCGGCTCGGCGATCCTTGCGATTTCCACCCTGGGTTTTCTGGGCTACGGCGCGCCGCCGCCCACGCCCGAATGGGGGCTGCTGATCGCCGAGGGCCGCAACTACATCGCCACCGCCTGGTGGCTGACCACGGCGCCGGGCCTGATCGTGGTGGCCGTGGTGCTGGCGGCCAACCGCATCGCCACGGCCTTCGCACGGAGGCCTGCATGAGCGCCGCCATCGAGGAACGCATCCACGCCGCACCAGCAGTGGCAACCACCGCCCCCGTGCTCGAAGTGCAGGACCTGGCCGTGGCCTACCGCGATGCCGCAGGCCAGGCGCAGCGCGTGGTGCACGGCGTGTCGTTTTCCGTGGCGCCGGGCGAGGTGGTGGCCCTGGTCGGCGAATCGGGCTCGGGCAAGACCACCACGGCCCAGGCCGTGATCGGCCTTTTGGCCGACAACGGCCACCGCGAGCACGGCAGCATCCGCCTGCAGGGCACCGAGGTTTCGGAGTGGCCGGCCGCACGCTGGAACGCCATCCGCGGCCGCGTGGTCAGCCTGGTGCCGCAGGACCCCACCATGTCGCTGAACCCCGTGCGCACGGTAGGCGACCAGGTGGGCGAGATCCTGCGCATCCACGGACTGCGCGACCGCACGGCCGTGGAGGCGCGCGTGCTGGAGCTGCTGGCCCGCGTGGGCCTGTCCCAGCCCGCGCTGCGCGCACGCCAGTATCCGCACGAACTGTCGGGCGGCATGCGCCAGCGCGTGCTGATCGCCATCGCCATCGCGCTGCGGCCCGCCCTCATCATTGCCGACGAGCCCACCAGCGCGCTGGACGTGACCGTGCAGCGGCGCATCCTGGACCTGATCGACGCGCTGCGCCGCGAGACCGGCACGGCCGTGCTGCTGGTCACGCATGACCTGGGCGTGGCGGCCGACCGTTCGCACCGCCTGGTCGTCATGCAGGGCGGCCGCATCCAGGAGCAGGGCCCCACGCTGGAGCTGCTGCGCAATCCGCAAAGCGCCTATACGCGGCGGCTGCTGGCCGATGCGCCTTCGCTGGCGCCCGCGCCGCGCCGCACGCCCAGGCCCGCCACGGCCGATGACTGGGCCATCGAGGTCGAGGACCTGGTGCACGAGTTCGCGGCGCCCGGCCATGCCTCGGCCCACGGGCGCGGCATCTTCCGCGCCGTGGACGGCGTGTCGCTGCGCGTGCGCCGGGGCAGCACGCATGCCATCGTGGGCGAGTCGGGCTCGGGCAAGACCACCACCATCCGCGCCATCGTGGGCCTGGGCCGGCCCACGGCGGGCCGCATCCGCATCGAAGGCACCGAGGTCACGGGCCTGCGCGGCGAGGCCCTGCGCCAGCTGCGCCGCCGCGTGCAGCTGGTCTACCAGAACCCGTTCAGCTCTCTGGACCCGCGCCAGAGCGTGTTCGACATCATCGAGGAGCCCCTGCTGAACTTCGACCCGCTGCCGGCCGATGAGCGCCGCCAGCGCGTGCACGACATGCTGGAGCGCGTGGGCCTGCCGGCCGGCGTGCTGCAGCGGCGCCCGCATGCGCTGTCGGGCGGCCAGCGCCAGCGCGTGGCGATTGCGCGCGCCCTGGTGCTGCAGCCGCAGGTGCTGGTGCTGGACGAGGCCGTATCGGCCCTGGACGTGACGGTGCAGGCGCAGATCCTCGCCCTGCTCGCCCAGCTGCAGCAGGACCTGGGGCTGACCTATCTCTTCATCTCGCACGACCTTGCCGTGGTGCGCCAGATTGCCGACACGGTGTCGGTGCTGCGCGCGGGCCGGGTGGTGGACGCGGGCAGCGTGGAGGAAGTGTTCCAGCGCCCCACCAGCGACTACACGCGCGAACTCATGGACGCCATTCCCGGCAAAAGGAGCATTGATTTTGTCCCTCACCCCGCCTGATACCAACCGTGGCCACGGCTCCCGCAACGGCCCACGCCTGGGCTTCTTCAGCCGCCTGCTCGACGACGCGCCGGCCGGCGAGCGCTACCGCCTGGTGGCCGAGCAGATCGCCCATGCCGAGGCCCAGGGCTTCGACTCGGCCTGGGTGGCCCAGCACCATTTCCATGAAAGCGAGGGCGGCCTGCCCTCGCCCTTCGTCTTTCTCGCCCATGTGGCGGCGCGCACGCGGCGCATCCGCATCGGCACGGGCGTGATCACGCTGCCGCTGGAAAACGCGCTGCGCGTGGCCGAGGACGCGGCCGTGCTGGACCTGCTGACCGGCGGCCGCCTGGAGGTGGGCCTGGGCACGGGCGGCACGGCCGAATCCTTCGAGGCCTTTGGCGTGCAGGGCGCCGAGCGCGGCGCAGTCTTCGCACGCAACTTCGGCGTGCTGCAGGACGCCTGGGCCGGGCGTGCGCTGGCCGGCGGCGTGCACCTGTACCCGGCCGCGCCGCAGCTGCTGGAGCGCGTCTGGCAGGCCACGTTCTCGGCCGAGGGCGGCGCGCGGGCCGGTGCCAACGGCGACGGCCTGATGCTGTCGCGCACCCAGCCACGGCCCGAAGGCGCGCCGCAGGCCACGCTGTCCGAGATCCAGAACCCCATCATCGACGCCTACCTCGCCCGCCTGCCCGCAGGGCGGGCGCCGCGCATCCTGGGCTCGCGCACGCTGTTCGTGGCCGACCGCCGAGACGAGGCGCTGCGCTGGGCCGAGGCCGGCCTGCGCCGCGTGGCCCTGCGCCATGCGGCCCAGCCCTCGCAGTGGGCGGCCCGTGTCGATCCGCAGGCGCCGCTGGCCGATCTCATCGCCGCCTACGACGTGCATGTGGGCACGCCCGACGAGGTCATCGCCTCGCTGCGCTCCGACACGGCGCTGGCGCGCGTGAGCGACATCGTCTTCCAGGTGCATTCCATCGACCCGCCGCACGCCGCCATCCTGCGCTCCATCGAACTGACGGCCGCCCATGTGGCCCCGGCCCTGGGCTGGCGCCGTGCCGATGAGTCCACATCCACGTCCACCCCAGCGCCCTCTTCCCTCCCGGCAGTCCGGGCCGGACTGCTGCAAGCCGCATGACCATGAACACCACCGCAACGCCCCGCTTTCCCGGCGACGTGATCGACCACCTCGCCGACATCACCCCCGGCAGCGCCCTGGACCGCGTGCGCCGCCACCGCACCGAGGCACGCACGCAGGCCCAGCAAAGCTTTGCCGCCCTGTTCACGCCTGCCGAGCCCGTGCCCGGCACGGTCTCGCTGCGCGAGCGGCTGGCCCTGGCCGCCTTCACGGCCGGGCTGCATGGCGAGCCGCGCAGCGCCGTCTTCTATACACGCGCGCTGGCCACCGAGGATGCGGAACTGGCCGCCGTGGTGGCGTCCGAAGTGGTGCGTGGCCGCGCCCAGAGCCTGCAGGCCGGCAGCGGCCCGCACGGCCCCTACGGCAGCTACCCGGCAGGCCCGCTGAGCCGCGAGGACCAGCCCGGCCCCGCCTATGCCGTGGACCCGGCCCACGCCGCACTGCTGGGCGCGCGCCTGGCCGCGGCGCTGGCCCATGCCCACCTGCTGGCCTACCACCCGCGCGACGCCAGCGCCGGGGCCCTGCAGGCGCTGCAACAGGCGGGCTGGAGCGAGACGGACATCGTCATCCTGTCCCAGCTGGCGTCCTTCCTGTCCTTCCAGATCCGCGTGGTGGCGGGGTTGCGCGTGCTGGCTGCACGCCCCGCGCCCCCGGCAGCCCATCAACCCACCACCCTGCAAGCCCAGCCATGACCTCAACGAACTCCGCCGCTCCCCAGGTCTTCACCCAGGAACAGCTCGACTGGCTGCCATGGATCGAACCGCTGGACGAAAGCGAGCTGACCGAACGCCACCATGCAGGCCTGGTCGATGCCTCACGCGCGCAGTCGCCCTACTTCCGCCTGCTGGCGCGCGACCCCGACACGCTGGGCGCACGCACGCGCACCGACAAGGACATCTTCTACAACCCCGACGCCGGCCTGCCGCGTGCCGAGCGCGAGCTGGCCGCTGCGGCCACCTCACGCGCCAATGGCTGCATCTACTGCGCCTCGGTGCACGCACGCTTTGCCACGCACTTCTCGCGCAGGGGCGGCGACGTGCAGCGCCTGCTCGACGAAGGCCCGGGCACGGACCTGGGCCCGCGCTGGAACGCGATCGTCACGGCGGCCGTGGCGCTGACCCAGACGCCGCCTGCGCTGGAGCCCGCCCACATCGATGCGCTGCGCACCGCAGGCCTGGACGATGCCGCCATCTCCGATGTGCTGCACGGCACGGCCTTCTTCAACTGGGCCAACCGGCTCATGCTGTCGCTGGGCGAGCCACGGACCACGGCTTGAGGGCGCCCGCCCTCACCACAGGCCCAGCAGCTTCCACCAGACACTGCCGACCACGGCAAAGATCAGCAGCTCGATCACGCACATGGCCGCGCCCACGCGCCACCAGTTGCCCAGCGTGACATAGCCGCTGCCGAAGATGATGGGCGAAGTGCCGGTGGCGTAGTGGGTCAGCGTCATCATGATGGCCGAGCCGGCCGTCATCATCAGCATGAAGGGCACGACATAGTCGGCCGGAATCAGCTGCGCACCCACGGTCAGGAAGGCCAGCATCATCGCGCTGATGTGGGCCGTGGTGCTGGCGAACAGGTAGTGCGAGAACACGAACACGCCCACCAGGATGGCAGCCACCGGCAGCCAGTCCAGGCCGCTGGCGACGATGGCGTTCTTCATGCCCACGGCAAACCAGGACACCACACCGAGCTTGTTGAGCTGCTCGGCCAGCATGACCAGGGCGCCGAACCATACCAGGGTATCCCAGGCGCTTTTCTCGGACAGCACGTCATCCCAGTCGATGGTGCCCGTGATGATCAGCACGAACAGGCCCAGGAAGGCGACCACCGTGGGGTCCAGCACGAAGGCCGGGCCGAACAGCATCTGCGGCACGTTGGCCCACAGCAGCAGCATCAGGCCGAAGGTGCCCAGCATCACGCGCTCCTTGCCCGACAGCGGCCCCATGCGCGCCATCTCGCTGCGCGCATACTCCACGGCATTGGGCGTGGCCTTGAGCTCGGGCGGCGACAGCAGGTAGATCACCAGCGGCATCAGCAGCAGGCACAGCAGGCCCGGCAGCAGCATGTACAGCGCCCAGGTGGTCCAGCTCAGGTGCAGGGCCTGGCCCGTGGCCTTGGCCACGAAATCCACCACCAGCGGGTTGGGCGCGGTGGCGGTCAGGAACATGGCCGAGGTGATGGGATTGGCGTGGTAGTTGACCAGGGCCAGGTAGGTGCCCACCTTGCCCTGCGTGCCCTTGGCCGGGTCCGACTCGAAGGCATTGGCGATGGACTTCATGATCGGGTGCACGATGCCGCCGCCGCGCGCCGTGTTGCTGGGCGTGAACGGTGCCAGCACCAGCTCGCAGATCGCCAGGCCGTAGCCGATGCCAATGGTGCGCTTGCCCAGCAGGGCGATGAACATCAGGCCGATGCGGCTGCCCAGCCCCGTCTTCTTGAGGCCGCGCGAGATCAGGATGGCCACCACGATCAGCCAGATCAGCGGGCTGGAAAAGCTGCTCAGCGCATCGGTGATGGCACCCTTGGACGAGCCGGAGGTGACCTGGGACAGCGAGACGATGACGATGGCCATCAAGGCCATCACGCCAATGGGCATGACCTTGAGGATGATGGCCACGATGGTGGTCAGGAAAATGGCGACCAGCTGCCAGCCCTTGGGCGTCAGTCCCTCGGGCACGGGCATCAGCAGCAGGCCGAACAGCACGGCGGTGGCAATCAGTGCCGGCACCAGCCGGAACGGCACGGCCGCCTTGAAATAGCGGAACAGCGAGGCGATCTTCTCGAGCATGTGGATCCTTTGCGTTGCCGGAGCGGCGCCGAGAGAGCATGGCCTGCCGGGAGCAAAAGCCCACCAGCCTGCACGGGCACTGGCGGCCGCGCCGCATGACTGACATCATGATGCAGTGCAGCATGAGCCCGGCTTCCAGCGGGCGCCTGCGCCACCGAAGTTTGACAGGCATCAAGGCCGGGCCAGTAAACCTGGCGACCCAGGCCACCGAGCCCCGCTCACATGACAGCATCCCCAGACCGGGTGCCTTTCGCCCCGGTGTACCCATGCAGTGAAAAAAGGAGAAAAGCCGACATGCCAGCCAACCGATTCTTGCCCGAGGAATGGGAATGCCGGCTCCAGGAAATCGACCTGGAGATCGCCCGCCACGCCGTCATCTGCAAGATCCCGCTGCTGCAGGCCGGCGTGGTGGAGCGCGTGCTGGCCAATGACGCCAACGTCTGCGGCGCCGAGCACGAGGCCGCATTCAAGACCCTGCGCGGCCTTCTGTGCATGCACTACACCGAGCTGCTGCACATCAGCGAAGTGCTCAGCCCCGAGGTCGCCCAGGAAATCGCCCACCGCGTGCGCCTGCGGCTGGGCCAGCGCATCGGCAACCAGCTGGGCGGCTGATGCCGGGCTGTCAGCATAGCCTTTGCCCTGGCGCGAGGGCATGAAAAAAGGGCTACGACAGTGTCGTAGCCCTTTTCAATTTGGTTGCGCGAGAAGGATTTGAACCTCCGACCTTTGGGTTATGAGCCCAACGAGCTACCAGACTGCTCCATCGCGCGGTATTCCAAAATTATAGCAGATTATTCAGCTGCCTTGGCTTCGGCGGCGCCTTCTTCAGCGCGCTCGACCAGTTCCACGAAGGCCATGGGAGCGTTGTCGCCCACGCGGAAGCCCATCTTCAGGATACGGGTGTAGCCACCAGGACGCTTTGCGAAGCGGGGGCCCAGCTCGTTGAAGAGCTTGGTCACGCTGTCGCGGTCACGCAGGCGGTCAAATGCCAGACGGCGGTTGGCAACGGTGTCGACCTTGGCCAGGGTGATCATGGGCTCGATCACGCGGCGCAGTTCCTTGGCCTTGGGAACGGTGGTCTTGATGGCTTCGTGCTCGATGAGCGAATTCATCATGTTCTTCAGCATCGCCAGGCGGTGCGAAGAGGTGCGATTGAGTTTGCGGAGGCCGTGACCGTGACGCATGGTGCTTTATTCCTAAAATATGTAATTAGGGCTTGCGCAAACAAGGATGCAAGCCTGGACCCGTTACCGGATCTGCAGCTTGCCTCAACCGAATTTGCGCAAGTTGTTGATTAATTCGTGCAGCCGTATCAGGTACTGCCCGAGGCACTGAGGCTCTCCAAAAAGGAGAGCCTGCAATTATAGTGCTTAGCGCTTTTCCAGGCCAGCAGGCGGCCAGTTCTCGAGCTTCATGCCCAGCGTCAGACCGCGGGAAGCCAGGACTTCCTTGATCTCGTTGAGCGACTTGCGACCCAGGTTCGGGGTCTTGAGCAGCTCGTTTTCGGTACGCTGGATCAGGTCGCCGATGTAGTAGATGTTCTCTGCCTTGAGGCAGTTGGCCGAACGCACGGTGAGTTCCAGCTCGTCCACGGGACGCAGCAAGATGGGATCAAAGGCGGTTGCGGCACCACGGCCACCGGCCGGAGCATCGAAGACGCTGGCGATATCGCCGCCGTCCAGCTGAGCGAACACGGCGAGCTGTTCCACCAGGATCTTGGCGGATGCGCGCACGGCGTCCTCGGCAGTGATCGCACCATTGGTTTCGATCTCCACCACCAGCTTGTCGAGGTCGGTGCGTTGTTCAACGCGGGCCGATTCGACGGCGTAGCTCACGCGCTTGACGGGCGAGAACGAAGCGTCCAGCACAATGCGGCCGATCGACTTCGTGGACTCGTCGCCATAGCGGCGCACGTTGCCGGGCACATAGCCGCGGCCCTTCTCCACCTTGATCTGCATGTCCAGCTTGCCGCCTTGCGACAGGTTGGCGATGACATGATCAGGGTTGATGATTTCCACGTCGTGGGGCGTCTGGATGTCGCGCGCCGTCACGACGCCTTCGCCATCCTTGCGCAGCGAGAGCGTGACCTCATCGCGGTTGTGCAGCTTGAACACCACACCCTTGAGGTTCAGCAGGATGTTGACCACATCTTCCTGGACACCGTCGATGGACGAGTACTCGTGCAACACACCAGCAATCGTCACTTCCGTCGCTGCGTAACCCACCATGGACGAGAGCAGGACACGGCGCAGGGCGTTGCCCAGCGTATGGCCGTAGCCACGCTCAAACGGCTCCAGAACAACTTTGGCGCGATTGTGGCCAAGCTGCTCGACATTGATCGTCTTGGGCTTCAGCAAATTGGTTTGCATGCAGACTTCCTCTCAATACCCCCGGCTCGTTACACCGGTAAGGCTGGTGAAGCACCCCAGCGCGATGCCTCGCGGCTGGGGGACGGTTTTACAGAAATGTCGCTGCGCGGAATTAACGCGAGTACAACTCAACGATCAGGGATTCGTTGATGTCTGCACCGAACTCGTCGCGGTCAGGCGACTTCTTGAACGTGCCTTCAGCCTTGTCGGCAGACACTTCCACCCATGCGGGGAAACCGACTTGACCAGCCAGTTGCAGGGCTTCGACGATGCGGGCCTGCTTCTTGGACTTTTCACGCACGGCGACCACGTCACCCACCTTCACCATGTAGGAAGGGATGTTGACGGATTGGCCGTTGACCGTGATGGCCTTGTGCGACACCAGCTGACGCGCTTCCGAGCGGGTCGAGCCGAAGCCCATGCGGTACACCACGTTGTCCAGACGCGACTCCAGCAGCGACAGCAGATTGGCACCGGTGTTGCCCTTCTTCTTGTCGGCGGCTTCGAAGTAGCGGCGGAATTGCTTTTCCAGCACGCCGTACATGCGCTTGACCTTCTGCTTTTCACGCAGCTGCAGGCCGAAGTCGGAAGTACGCTGACCGGAAGTGCGGCCGTGCTGGCCGGGCTTGGTGTCGAACTTGGACTTGTCGGCGATCGAGCGACGTGCGCTCTTCAGGAACAGGTCAGTGCCTTCACGGCGGGAGAGTTTGGCCTTGGGGCCGATATAGCGTGCCACTTGATTTCCTTTGTGTCATCTGCCGTGCACAAGCACGGGAGCCGCCCGCGATGTTACACATCTGGGCGGCGGTGGGCTTGGTGAAAAAGCTTAGATACGACGGCGCTTTTGAGGGCGGCAGCCGTTGTGGGGAACCGGCGTCACGTCCGCGATGGAGGTGATGCGGATGCCCAGGGCGCCCAGGGCGCGAACCGAGGATTCACGGCCAGGACCGGGACCCTTGATTTCGACGTCCAGGTTCTTGATGCCCTGTTCGATGGCAGCACGACCAGCCACTTCCGAAGCCACCTGGGCAGCGAAGGGAGTCGACTTGCGCGAACCCTTGAAGCCCTGGCCACCCGACGAGGCCCACGACAGAGCGTTGCCTTGGCGGTCGGTGATGGTGATGATCGTGTTGTTGAACGAAGCGTGCACGTGGGCAATGCCGTCCGAAATGTTCTTACGGACTTTCTTGCGAACGCGCTGTGCAGCGTTGTTTGCGGGAGACTTAGCCATAGTGATCTTTCAATCTCTTTATTTCTTCAAAGCCGCGGCACCCTTGCGCGGACCCTTGCGGGTACGTGCATTCGTGCGGGTACGTTGACCACGCATGGGCAGGCCACGACGATGACGGAAACCGCGATAGCAACCGATGTCCATCAAACGCTTGATGTTCATCGTTGTTTCGCGACGCAGATCACCTTCCAGAGTCAGGGAAGTCAGCTGATCACGGATCTTTTCCAGATCACCGTCAGTCAGTTCCTTGATTTTCTTGGAATATGCGATGCCAGCGGCTTCGCAGATCTTGCGTGCAGTGGTGCGACCGATCCCATAGATAGCGGTCAGGCCGATTTCAGCGTGCTGATGCGGCGGGATGTTAATGCCAGCGATACGTGCCATTATTCGTCCTCAAACTTTCCTATCAACCCTGGCGCTGCTTGTGGCGCTGGTCCGTGCAGATCACTCGCACCACACCTTTGCGGCGGATGATCTTGCAGTTACGGCAGATTTTTTTGACCGAAGCCGAAACTCTCATTTCATTCTCCTAAAACTCTACATCCGTTACGGCCTATCGACCGGGAAACATGCCCGCGATGGATAGATCGAGTGGGCGTCTACTAACTCTTACTGGACCCGCCGGCACCGCCGGCCAGGCCCATCACTTAGTTCAATTGCCAAGTGTCGCTTTGAAGTTCGCCTTTTTGAGGAGCGATTCGTACTGTTGCGACATCATGTAGTTCTGCACCTGGGCCATGAAGTCCATGGTCACCACCACAATAATCAGCAGTGATGTGCCACCGAAGTAGAACGGAACGTTGTACTTCAGGATCAGGAACTCGGGCAACAAGCACACGAATGTGATGTACACCGCGCCAGCCAGGGTCAGGCGAACCAGGATCTTGTCAATGTAGCGGGCCGTCTGGTCACCGGGACGGATCCCGGGGATGAAGGCACCACTCTTCTTCAGGTTGTCGGCGGTTTCCCGGCTGTTGAACACCAGGGCCGTGTAGAAGAAGCAGAAGAAGATGATGGCAGTGGCGTAGAGCATCACATAGATCGGCTGACCGGGGGTCAGCGTGCTAGCAATGTCCTTCAGCCAGCGCATGGATTCCCCTGCACTGAACCAGTTCACAACGGTCGCCGGCAGCAAGATGATCGAGGAAGCGAAGATGGGAGGAATGACCCCCGCCATGTTCAGCTTCAGCGGCAAGTGCGAAGACTGGCCACCATACACCTTGTTACCCACCTGACGACGCGCATAGTTCACCAGGATCTTGCGTTGTCCCCGCTCGACAAACACGACGAAGTACGTCACGGCTGCCACCACGAGAACGATGAAGATCGCGGCCAGGATGCTCATGGCACCGGTGCGCACCAGCTCCAGCAGACCACCGATGGAGCTCGGCAGACCTGCGGCGATACCTCCAAAGATGAGGATCGAGATGCCGTTGCCCAGACCACGTTCCGTGATCTGTTCACCGAGCCACATCAGGAACATGGTGCCGGCCGTCAGGCTGACCACCGCCGTGAGGCGGAAGCCGAAGCCAGGGCTCAGAACCAGACCTGCGGAGCTTTCCAGAGCCACGGCAATTCCCAGGGACTGAAAAATCGCCAGGCCCAAAGTGCCGTAGCGGGTGTACTGGGTGATCTTGCGACGACCCGATTCACCTTCCTTTTTCAGCTGCTCGAATGTAGGGACCACGTAGGTCATGAGCTGCATGATGATCGATGCCGAGATGTACGGCATGATCCCCAGTGCGAACACCGTGAAGCGCGAGAGCGCCCCACCCGAGAACATGTTGAACAGATTGAGAATGCCGCCCTGCTGGCCATTGAACAGCTGCTGCAGCTGCGCTGGATCGATGCCCGGCACGGGGATATGAGCCCCGATTCGGTAAACGACCAGCGCGAGCAACAGAAAAACCAGACGGCGGCGAAGATCGCCGAATTTTCCGGTTTTTGCAATTTGAGCTGCGCTAGTAGCCACGGATGTCTTCTTTCAGATCATTAATCAGGCGATGCTGCCACCGGCAGCTTCGATGGCAGCCTTGGCGCCGGCGGTAGCGCCGATGCCGTTGAGCTTGACAGCCTTGCTGATTTCACCGCTCTTGATGATCTTGACCACCTTTGCGATTTCACCAACCAGACCGGCTTGCTTCAGAGCTGCCAGATCGACTTCGGCAAGGCCCAGCTGTTCCAGAGCGGACAGGGTCACTTCTGCATTGAACTTCAGCAGATGCGACTTGAAGCCACGCTTGGGCAGACGGCGCTGCAGAGGCATTTGACCGCCTTCGAAGCCCACCTTGTGGTAGCCACCCGAACGCGACTTCTGACCCTTGTGACCACGGCCGGCAGTCTTGCCCAGGCCGGAGCCGATGCCGCGACCGACACGGCGCTTGGCGTGCTTGGAGCCCTCTGCAGGCTTGATGCTATTGAGTTCCATCATCAATCCTTTCAGAGAACTTTGACCAGGTAGCTGATCTTGTTGATCATGCCGCGCACGGCAGGCGTGTCCTGCAGTTCGCTGATGCTGTTCAGCTTGCGCAGGCCCAGGCCACGGACAGTGGCGCGGTGCGATTCCTTGGTGCCAATGGGGCTGCGCACCAGTTGCACCTTCACGGTTTGTTGCGTTGTCATGTGATTGACTCCGATCAGGCGGTGAAGATGTCTTCAACCGACTTGCCGCGCTTGGCTGCCACTTCCGAAGGGGTCGTGGAGTGCTTCAGAGCGTCAAAAGTCGCGCGGACCATGTTGTAGGGATTCGACGAACCATGGCTCTTGGCCACGATGTCGGTGATGCCCAGCACTTCGAAAACGGCGCGCATCGGGCCGCCGGCGATGATGCCGGTACCCTTGGGAGCGGGGTTCAGCATCACGGATGCTGCGCCATGCTGACCCATCACGGTGTGATGGATCGTGCCGTGCTTCAAAGACACCTTGATCATGTTGCGACGGGATTCTTCCATCGCCTTTTGCACGGCTGCAGGCACTTCCTTCGACTTGCCCTTGCCCATGCCAACGCGGCCATCACCATCGCCAACCACGGTCAGTGCAGCGAAGCCGAGGATACGACCGCCCTTCACAACCTTGGTGACGCGGTTCACCGCGATCATTTTTTCGCGCAGACCGTCGTCACGACCTTCGTCTTGCACCTTGGGAGAAAACTTTGCCATTTCTATCCGCTCCGCTTAGAACTGCAGGCCGGCTTCACGAGCGGCTTCTGCCAAAGCCTTCACGCGGCCGTGGTATGCGAAACCAGCGCGATCGAAAGCCACTTTCTCCACGCCGGCAGCCTTCGCCTTCTCGGCAATGCGCTTGCCAATCAGCGTAGCGGCAGCCACGTTGCCACCCTTGCCGATGGCGCCCAGTTGGGTGCGCACTTCGGCTTCGGCGGTGGAGGCCGAAGCCAGCACCTTGGTGCCGTCTTCCGACACCACGCTTGCGTAGATGTGGAGGTTCGTACGGTTCACGCTCAGACGTGCCACGCCTTGCTGTGCAATGCGGATGCGGGTCTGGCGGGCACGACGGAGACGCTGCTCTTTCTTGGTCAACATAATGCAGCTCCTTACTTCTTCTTGGTCTCTTTGATCACGACCTTCTCATCCGAGTAACGGATGCCCTTGCCCTTGTAGGGCTCGGGAGGACGAACGGCACGGATCTCAGCAGCCATTTGGCCAACGGCCTGGCGGTCAGCACCCTTGACCAAGATTTCGGTCGGTGTGGGGGTGGTGACAGTGATGCCGGCCGGCATTTCGAAGTTCACCGGGTGCGAAAAGCCGATCGCCAGGTTCAGCTTGGAGCCCGAGGCCGAAGCCTTGAAACCCACGCCAACCAGCGACAGCTTCTTCTCGAAGCCCTTGCTCACGCCCACCACCATGTTGTTCACCAGCTGACGCATGGTGCCGCTCATGGCGTTGGCTTCGCGCGAGTCATTGACGGGCTCGAAAGACAGCTTGCCTTCGTTGTTGGAGATCTTCACCAGAACGTTCTGGGCTTGCGACAGCGTGCCGCCGGTGCCCTTCACATTGATCTGGTCGTCTTTGATGGACACATCCACGCCTGCGGGGATGGCCACGGGAGTCTTTGCTACGCGAGACATTTCAGTATTTCTCCTTAATGTCCGTTAGGCCACGTAGCACAGCACTTCGCCGCCCACGCCAGTGGCGCGTGCCTTGCGATCCGTCATCACGCCCTTGGGAGTGGTGACGATGGCAACGCCCATACCGTTCATGACCTGGGGGATTGCGTCACGGCCCTTGTACACGCGCAGGCCGGGACGGCTCACGCGCTCGATGCGCTCGATCACCGGACGGCCGGCGTAGTACTTCAGGGTAATTTCGAGTTCGGACTTGCCAGCGTCGGTCTTCACTTGGAAGCCGTCGATGTAGCCTTCATCCTTCAGCACCTGGGCGATGGCAACCTTGACCTTGGAGGAAGGAGCCGTCACGGTGGTCTTGGAGACCATTTGTGCATTGCGGATGCGGGTCAGCAAGTCAGCGATGGGATCACTCATGCTCATGTTTAATCTCTCCTGCTTGCTTACCAGCTGGCCTTGGTGACACCGGGGATGTCGCCAGCGAAGGCCAGTTCACGGATCTTGGCGCGGCCCAGACCGAATTGACGGAAGGTGCCACGGGGACGACCCGTGATCTCGCAGCGGTTGCGCTGGCGAGTGGGGTTCGCGTTACGGGGCAGCTTCTGCAGGCCCAGGCGAGCGGCGTCGCGCTCTTCGTCGCTGCGCTTTGCGTCAGCGGCGATTGCCTTCAGTTCTGCGTATTTGGCAGCGTACTTGGCTGCCAGCTTTTCGCGCTTGAGTTCGCGCTGGATCAATGCAACTTTAGCCATGCGCCACCTCAGTTCTTGAAGGGGAAACGGAAAGCGGCGAGCAGTGCCTTGCACTCATCGTCGGTCCGAGCTGTCGTCGTGATGCTGATGTTCAGACCACGCAGAGCGTCCACCTTGTCGTACTCGATTTCGGGGAAGATGATCTGTTCCTTGACGCCGACGTTGTAGTTGCCGCGACCGTCGAAAGAACGGCCGGAGATACCACGGAAGTCACGCACGCGGGGCAGAGCCACGGTGACGAAACGGTCCAGGAATTCATACATCTGAACGCCACGCAGGGTCACCATGCAGCCAATGGCCTGGCCTTCACGGATCTTGAAGCCGGCGATAGCCTTCTTGGCCTTGGTCACCACGGGCTTCTGACCAGCAATCTTGGTCAGGTCAGCCACGGCGTTGTCCATCACCTTCTTGTCGGCCACGGCTTCGCTCACACCCATGTTCAGGGTGATCTTGGTCAGACGGGGCACTTCCATGGAGGAGGTGTAGCCGAACTTTTCCTTGAGTTCAGCCGCGATCTTTTCGCGATACAGTTTTTGCAGTCGTGCCATGTGTTACCCCTTAGGCCGCCTTGATTTCGGCGCCGCTGGACTTGAACACGCGAACGCGTGTGCCGTCGGCCTGCACCTTGATGCCCACGCGATCAGCCTTGCCGGTCGCTGCATTGAAGATGGCCACGTTGGATTGGTGGATAGGCATGGCCTTTTCCACGATACCGCCGGTGGTGCCCTTCATGGGGTTCGGCTTGACGTGCTTCTTCACCATGTTGATGCCATCGATCAACAGGTGGGAGTCGTCCTTGCGAGCCGAGACCACGCCTTGCTTGCCCTTGTCACGGCCGGTCAGCACGATGATTTGGTCGCCCTTGCGAATCTTGTTCATGGTGCTTCCTTTAGAGAACTTCAGGTGCCAGGGACACGATCTTCATGAACTTTTCGTTGCGCAGTTCACGAGTCACGGGGCCAAAGATGCGGGTGCCGATAGGCTCCAGCTTGGCGTTCAGCAGAACGGCGGCGTTGCCGTCGAACTTGACGAGCGAGCCATCAGCACGGCGAATACCCTTCGCCGTACGCACCACGACCGCGCTGTAGACCTCGCCTTTTTTGACGCGTCCACGCGGTGCAGCTTCCTTGATGGTCACCTTGATGATGTCACCAACACTCGCATAGCGACGATGAGAACCGCCCAGCACTTTGATGCACTGAACAGACTTCGCGCCGGTGTTGTCGGCAACCTCTAACCGAGATTCTGTTTGGATCATTTCAATATTCCCAACTTGCTCCAGCAAACACTCGACAGCCCCAGAGTCTTCTCAAGGGCCGCGAGCAGCCAGTCAGTCTTGGGCCCGTCGTCCACGCCGAAAACCATTTCTCGGCGCTTCCACTGGGCAGATAACTTCACGATTTTCACGTGAAGCATGGGATTGTCCCAGAAATTCCTTTGCGCGTCAAACCCTTAGCTGCCTTTTCCACCCCTGGCCAGCAGCGTTGCGCAACCCCCACAAGAGCGCTATCAACCCAGGAGCAAGCTGGGCCTGCCGATGGCCGCACACCATCGGAAACGCCCATAAAAAAGCCGAGCCTGGCGGGCTCGGCAAAGGGTGGCAGACTCAACGCAATCGTCTGCTGCGGGCTGGCCTCGCGTACTACGGCGGCGCAGACATCGCAGCGGCTTGGGGCCACCGCGTTGGGCTCGGGCACGGCCCTTGCCCTGCGGAAAACGGACTTTCAAGCGCTTTCTTCATCATTCCCCCTCCCTCGTCAGCCTTGTGCTGGCTGCTGTTCGCTGGCACCGCTACAAGATGCCATGGGCAGCATTCTGATTCATAAAAACAATCAAAGATAGATATCCATCAATTTTGACAATCTTTCCTTGGCTTGCATCTGCCTCCAAAAGCAAAACGCCCTGCAGTGCAGGGCGTTTTGCTTGAGAGGGACTTCAGCCGCGATCAGGCCGGCAGGTACTGGGCCGCCAGCGGCATGAAGTCCGCCAGGCCGGCGTCCTGCCCCAACTCCTCCTGAAGGATGGCTGCCACGCGCGGCGCCACCTCGGCGGCCTTGCGCGCATCGAGGAACAGCAGGCGGCTGCGGCGCGCCAGCACGTCTTCCACGGTGCGCGCGTATTCGAAGCGCGCGGCAAAGCGCACCATGGCTTCGTTCAGGCCGTCTGCCAGCCATTCGTCGTTGCCCGGCAACGCCTCCACCGCCGAGGCTTCCGTGCCATAGGAATGCAGGCCCTGAACCTGGTTCATGCGGTGGTGCACGGCGGACTCGGCCGGGGCGCCAGCCAGCGGCAGGCGGGCCGTGACGCCACCGGGGCGGTGCGGCAGGCGGCCGATGGCAAAGCACTCGGAGAGCACGTCTTCGGCCATGGCGCGGTAGGTGGTCCATTTGCCGCCCGTGACGGTGACCAGGCCGGTGCGGCTGGACATGACCGTGTGCTCGCGGCTGATCTTCTTGGTGTTCTCGCCGTCGTCGTCCTGGGGCTTGACCAGCGGGCGCAGGCCGACCCACATGCTGCGCACGTCGGCCAGCGTGGGCTGGCGCGTGAGGTAGCGTCCGGCCTCGGTGAGGATGAAGTCCAGCTCCTCGGGGAACGGCAGGGGCTCGCGTGCCAGGTCGTTGCGCGGGGTGTCGGTGGTGCCCAGGATGACCTTGCCCAGCCAGGGCACGGCAAAGAGCACGCGGCCATCAGCCGTCTTGGGCACGAGCAGGGCGTGATCGCTGGGCAGGAAGTCGCGGTCCACGACCACGTGCACGCCCTGGCTGGGCGCGACCATGGGCTTGACGGGACGGCCCTGGGCCTCGGCATCCTGCTGGCGGAACAGGTCCACCCAGGGGCCGGTGGCGTTGACCACGCACTTGGCGCGCAGCGTGAAGCGCCGACCCGATTCCGTGTCTTCGCAGACCAGGCCGGCGACCTTACCGCCTTCATGCAGCAGTTCAAGCGCGGGGCAGTAGTTGACCAGCAGCGCGCCCTTGGCAGCGGCCGTGCGGGCCAGCGCCAGCGCCAGGCGGGCATCGTCGAACTGGCCGTCCCAGTATTTGACGCCGCCCTTGAGGCCTTGCTGGCGCACGGTGGGCAAACACTTGACGGTGCTGGAGCGCGAGAGGAATTCGGTGGCGCCCAGGCCTGCCTTGCCGGCCAGCGCGTCATACATCTTGAGGCCGATGCCGTAGAACGGCGTGTCCAGCAGCTTGTAGGACGGCATGACAAAGGCCAGCGGCTGCGCCAGGTGGGGCGCGTTGTGCAGCAGCGTGGTGCGCTCATGCAGCGCTTCGCGCACCAGGGCAATGTTGCCCTGGGCCAGGTAGCGCACGCCACCATGGACCAGCTTGGTTGCACGCGAGGACGTGCCCTTGGCGAAGTCATGCGACTCCACCAGCACGACCTTGAACCCGCGCGCCGCCGCGTCCAGGGCCACGCCCAGGCCGGTGGCACCGCCGCCGATGATGGCCAGATCGTAGGTTTCAGGCTGGGCCAGGCGTTCCAGCAGGGCGGCGCGGCCGGTGGGCAGAGGGGAAGCAGCGAGGGACATGGATCTTCGACGAAGGAATGTGGGGCAAGTTAACAGGGCGCCATGTAGCCGCCATGTCAGCACCCGGGACGCCACGCCTGCGCCCAATGCGAAGGGGACGGAATCGGGTTTTCCGCTATTTTCGCTCGTTTTTGTATTTTTTTCTTCGCTATCTTTCGTTTCATGTTTTTGGCGACCCAGGAAGCCCCAACGATGGACTGCGATGCCAGCACAGCGCATGCCGTCCAAAACCGGCGCGGCCCAACTCAGGGACGCCAAGCAAGAGCCGCCTCGCGGCGAGGGCGTCGTCCCCCTCCCCCGCGAAGCGGGTAGAGAGGCGCCGTGCCACGGGGGGAAGCCGCGCAGCGGCTCAGGGGGTGTCACCTCACCTTGCCGTTTTTCCAGGCATTGAGCAGCGTGTCATACGCAATCGTCTCGCCCTTGGGCTTTTCATTGGCCAGCTTCTTCCACGGCGCCTGCTTGTCGCTGAGCCACTTGGCCGGGTCGCCCTTGGGGTTGAGCTTGGGCGCGCAGTGCGCCATGCCGGCACGCTGCAGGCGGGACATGACCTGGTCCATTTCCTCGGCCAGGTTGTCCATGGCGCCCTGGGGCGTCTTCTCGCCGGTGACGGCCTGGGCCACGTTCTTCCACCACAGCTGGGCCAGCTTGGGGTAGTCGGGCACGTTGTTGCCGGTGGGCGTCCAGGCCACGCGGGCGGGGCTGCGGTAGAACTCGACCAGGCCGCCGAGCTTGGGCGCCATGTCGGTCATGGCCTTGGAGCGGATGTCGCTTTCGCGGATGGGCGTCAGGCCGACGATGGTCTTCTTGAGGCTGGTGGTCTTGGCGGTGACGAACTGCGCGTAGAGCCAGGCGGCGGCCGTGCGGTTGGCGTCATGGTCCTTGAAGAAGGTCCAGCTGCCCACGTCCTGGTAGCCGTTTTGCATGCCGTCCTTCCAGTACGGGCCGTTGGGGCCGGGCGCCATGCGCCATTTGGGCGTGCCGTCGGCATTGACCACGGGCAGGCCGGGCTTGGTCATGTCGGCCGTGAAGGCGGTGTACCAGAAGATCTGCTGCGCGATATGGCCCTGGGCCGGCACGGGACCGGACTCGCCGAAGGTCATGCCCATGGCTTCCTTGGGCGCGTATTTCTTCATCCAGTCCACGTACTTGGTGAGCGCGAACACGGCGGCCGGCGAGTTGGTGGCGCCCCCGCGCGAGACCGAAGCGCCCACGGGCGTGCACTTGTCGTCGGCCACGCGGATGCCCCATTCATCGACGGGCATGCCGTTGGGAATGCCCTTGTCAGCCGCGCCGGCCATGGACAGCCAGGCATCGGTGAAGCGCCAGCCCAGCGACGGGTCCTTCTTGCCGTAGTCCATGTGGCCGTAGATGGGCTTGCCGTCGATCTGCTTGACGTCGTTGGTGAAGAACTCGGCGATGTCCTCGTAGGCGCTCCAGTTCAGCGGCACGCCCAGCTCGTAGCCGTACTTGGCCTTGAACTTGTCCTTGAGGTCCTTGCGCTCGAAGAGGTCGGCGCGGAACCAGTAGAGGTTGGCGAACTGCTGGTCGGGCAGCTGGTAGAGCTTGCCGTCGGGCGCGGTGGTGAAGCTGGTGCCGATGAAGTCCTTGATATCCAGGCCCGGATTGGTGAAGTCCTTGCCCGCGCCGGCCATGTAGTCGGTCAGGCTCATGATGCGGCCGTAGCGGTAGTGCGTGCCGATCAGGTCGGAGTCGGAGATCCAGCCGTCATAGATGGACTTGCCCGACTGCATCGAGGTCTGCAGCTTCTCGACCACGTCGCCTTCCTGGATCAGGTCGTGCTTGACGGTGATGCCCGTGATCTCGGTGAAGGCCTTGGCCAGCGTCTTGCTCTCGTACTCGTGCGTGGTGATGGTCTCGGAGACCACGGCGATCTCCTTGACGCCCTTGGCCTGCAGCTTCTTGGCCGCCTCGATGAACCACTTCATCTCGGCCATCTGCTGGTCCTTGGACAGCGTGCTGGGCTGGAACTCCGCGTCGATCCACTTCTTGGCTTCCGCCTCTCCGGCCCAGGACGCCTGCCCCGCCGCCAGCAGGGCCGCCGCGAGGGCGATGGTATGAAGTCGTTGTTTCATCTGCCGTCTCCTAGATTCTTGCTGTCTCCCCGACATGCACATGCACCAGCGGGCCCCGGGGGAGCTTCGGACCCGGCTGTTGAGAAAAGCTTCAAATATTCATGGCGCTGCGAATAGAGCAGGCATGTCCCAAGCGAGGGACAGCGAGCAAGGGCCGCCCCGCAGCGAGGCTGTCGTGCCCCTCCCGCGAAGCGAGAGAGGGGGAAGGCGCGCAGCGACTCAGGGGGTGCTTCATTTCAGCCTTTGCGCATGACCACGGCCAGAACGAGCATGGACAGCACCAGGCTGATCCACACCGAAGGCTCGGCCTCCAGCGAGAACCACTGCACCATCCTCTCGCCCAGGCCCACCCAGGCCAGATTGACATAGGCCGCCAGCAGCAGCCCGATGAACAGCCGGTCCCCGCGCGTCGTCGCCATCGGCAGCCAGCCCTTGCGCATCACGGTCGGGCTGCGCAACTCCCACAGCGTCATGCCCACCAGCATCAGCACGATGCAACTGAAGAACACCGCCACCGGCAGCGTCCAGGCCATCCAGGAAAACATTGACGAGTCCTTTCAGAAATCCAGCATCAATACCGCAGCTTCTCGAAACCGGCAGAGCCCAGCCCAGGGACACCGAGGAAGGGCCGCCCCGCCCCGAGGGTGTCGTCCCCCTCCCCCGCGGAAGCGGGTAGAGAGGGGGAAGCGGCGTAAGCCGCTCAGGGGGTGCCTCAAACTCTCCCCATTGCGAAACCCTTGGCGATGTAATGCCGCACAAACCAGATCACGATGGCGCCCGGCACGATGGTCAGCACGCCCGCCGCCGCCAGCGTCGCCCAGTCCATGCCCGAGGCCGAGACGGTGCGCGTCATGGTCGCCACGATGGGCTTGGCGTTCACGCTGGTCAGCGTGCGCGCCAGCAGCAGCTCCACCCAGCTGAACATGAAGCAGAAGAAGGCCGCCACGCCCACGCCGGCCTTGATCAGCGGCAGGAAGATGGTGAGGAAAAAGCGCGGGAAGGAGTAGCCGTCGATATAGGCCGTTTCGTCGATCTCGCGCGGGATGCCGCTCATGAAGCCCTCCAGGATCCAGACGGCCAGCGGCACGTTGAACAGCAGGTGGGCCAGGGCCACGGCGATGTGCGTGTCCATCAGGCCCACCGTGGTGTAGAGCTGGAAGAAGGGCAGCAGGAAGACGGCCGGCGGCGTCATGCGGTTGGTCTGCAGCCAGAAGAACACATGCTTGTCGCCCAGGAACTGGTAGCGCGAGAACGCATAGGCCGCGGGCAGGGCCACCGTGAGCGAGATCACGGTGTTGATGGCCACGTAGATAAGGCTGTTGATGTAGCCCGAGTACCAGGAGGCGTCGGTGAAGATGGTTTGGTAGTTGGCCCAGGTGAAATGCTGGGGCCACAGCGAGAAGCTCGACAGGATCTCCTCGTTGGTCTTGAAGCTCATGTTGACCATCCAGTAGATGGGCAGCACGGCGAACAGCAGGTAGGCGACGAGGAACAGCGTGCGCTTGTGGAAACGGCGGTCTTCAGTCATGTCCGGCCTCCCGCAGGGCCACCCCAAGGCAGGCCGAGCCCCCTCGGGGGGCAGCGAACGAAGGGAGCGTGGGTGTCATTCTCTTGCTCCTTCTTTGTCTGCCGTGCCCACGCGCTGCATCCAGTTGTAGAGGATGAAGCACAGCAGCAGGATGATGAGGAAATAGATCAGCGAGAAGGCAGCCGCCGGCCCCAGGTCGAACTGGCCCACGGCCTTTTGCGTCAGGTACTGCGACAGGAAGGTGGTCGCATTGCCAGGGCCTCCGCCCGTGAGCACGAAGGGCTCGGTGTAGATCATGAAGCTGTCCATGAAGCGCAGCAGCACGGCAATCATCAGCACGCCGCGCATCTTGGGCAGCTGGATGTAGCGGAACACCGCGAACTTGCTGGCGCCGTCGATGCGCGCAGCCTGGTAGTAGGCGTCGGGAATGGAGCGCAGGCCCGCGTAGCACAGCAGGGCCACCAGCGGCGTCCAGTGCCAGACATCCATGACCAGCACGGTGAGCCAGGCATGGGTGGCATTGCCCGTGTAGTTGTAGTCCACGCCCAGCGCGTTGAGCGCCGCGCCCAGCAGGCCGATGTCGGCGCGGCCGTAGATCTGCCAGATGGTGCCGACCACGTTCCACGGAATCAGCAGCGACAGCGAGACCACGACCAGCACGGCCGAGGCCTTCCAGCCCTGGGCCGGCATGGACAGGGCCAGCGCGATGCCCAGCGGGATCTCCACCAGCAGCACGGCCAGCGAAAAGCCGATCTGGCGCAGCAGGGCCGAGTGCAGTTCCTCGTCGCGCATGACCTGGGCAAACCATTCCGTGCCCACGAACACGCGCCGGTCGGGACTGATGATGTCCTGCACCGAGTAGTTCACCACCGTCATCAGCGGGATGATGGCCGAGAAGGCCACGCAGATGATGACCGGCAGGATCAGCAGCCAGGCCTTCTGGTTGACGGGCTTGACGGTCTGGCTCATGCCTGCAGCTCCTCGTTGACGTAGTAGCAGGTGTGGGGGCCCTGCAGCTGTACCCATACCGTTTCACCCACGGCGGGCAGGAAGGCGTCGGCACCGCAGCGCAGCTTGAGCAGCTGCTCGCCCAGGCGCGCCACCAGCAACTGGTGCGTGCCCACGTCCTGCACGCGCTCCACCGAACAGGCCACGGCGCCGGGCGCGTCGGCCGAGGCCAGCGCCAGGTACTCGGGGCGTATGCCCAGGCTCAGGGGCAGGCCGGGCGCCACGCTGGCCAGTGCGGCGGGCAGGGACAGGTACTGGCCCTCGGCCAGCAGCCGGCCGCCGTCCTGCTGCAGCGGCACGAAGTTCATGCCCGGCGAGCCGATGAAGTGGCCGACAAAGGCGTGGCTGGGCCGCTCGAAAAGCTGGGCGGGCGTGCCCACCTGCACGGCGCGCCCGCGCGTCATGACCACAACGTGCTCGGCAAAGGTCAGGGCCTCCACCTGGTCGTGCGTCACATAGATCAGCGTGAGCCGCAGCTCATGGTGGATCTGCTTGAGCTTGCGGCGCAGCTGCCACTTGAGCTGGGGGTCGATCACCGTGAGCGGCTCGTCGAACAGCACGGCCGAAACATCGGGCCGCACCAGGCCCCGGCCCAGCGAGATCTTCTGCTTGGCATCGGCCGACAGGCCGGCCGCGCGCTGGTCGAGCTGGCCGCTCATCTCCAGCATCTCGGCGATCTGGCCGACCCGCGCGCGGATGCGCTCCTCGGGCATGCGGCGGTTCTTCAGCGGAAAGGCCAGGTTCTCGGCCACGGTCATGGTGTCGTAGATCACCGGGAACTGGAACACCTGGGCGATGTTGCGTTCCTGGGGCGTGGCGCGCGTCATGTCGCGGCCGTCGAACAGCACCTTGCCCTGCGAGGGCACCAGCAGGCCCGACATGATGTTGAGCATGGTGGTCTTGCCGCAGCCCGAGGGGCCGAGCAGCGCATAGGCGCCGCCGTCCTCGAAGACCATGCTCAGCGGCAGCAGCGCATAGTCGCTGTCCTGCTGCGGGTTCGGCTTGTAGGAGTGGGCCAGATCGAGTTCTATGCGGGCCATCTCATCGTCCTCCGGGCCGCGCCGGCGCCAGCAGCAGCGCGCCGTCCGTGCCGAACACGTAGGCATGGGCCGGGTCCAGGTGCAGCGTGACCGCGCTGCCCAGGTCCAGGTGGTGCACGCCCGTGACCTGGGCCACCAGCTCGCCCCAGGGCGTGGTGGCATGCACGAAGGTGTCGGAGCCCGAAATCTCGGCCAGCTCCACCACGCCCTGCAGTGCCAGATCGCCGGGCCGGGACTGCAGGCGCAGGGCGCTGGCGCGCAGGCCCAGGGTCAGTGGGCCGGACACGGCCAGATCCGCAGGCAGCGCAACGGGCAGCCGCGCGCCGCCCGGCAGTTGCAGCCCGCCCTCCACGGCACTGGCCACGATCAGGTTCATGGGCGGATCGCTGAAGGCGCGCGCCACGCGCAGCGAATTCGGCTGATGGAAGACCTCGGCCGTGGGGCCGTACTGCAGCAGTTCGCCCTCATGCAGCACAGCCGTGTAGCCACCCAGCAGCAGGGCCTCGCCGGGCTCGGTGGTGGCATAGACCACGGTGGAGTCGCCCGTGGCGAACAGCTGGGTCAGTTCCTCGCGCAGTTCCTCGCGCAGCTTGTAGTCGAGGTTGACCAGGGGCTCGTCCAGCAGCATCAGCGGAGCGCCCTTGGCCAGGGCGCGCGCCAGCGCCACGCGCTGCTGCTGGCCGCCCGACAGCTCGGCCGGGTAGCGGTCCAGGAACATCTCGATGTGCAGCCGCTCGGCCAGGGCGCGCACGCGCTGCGCCACGTCGCGGTCGCCGCGCAGCTTGAGCGGCGAGGCGATGTTGTCCGCCACCGTGAGCGAGGGATAGTTGATGAATTGCTGGTAGACCATGGCCACGTTGCGCTCGCGCACGGGCATGCCGGTCACATCGACGCCATCGGCGCGCACACGGCCTTCGGTGGGCACGTCCAGGCCGGCCATGATGCGCATCAGGCTGGTCTTGCCGGCCTGCGTGGCACCCAGCAGCACGGTCACCGCGCCGCTTTCCAGTTCAAGGTGCATGGGGTGCAGCCAGGTCTGGCCGCCCACGCGTTTGCTGATTCTCTCCAACACCAGTTCCACGACCGCCCTCACTGACGAGGCCGCCTCGGGGGCAGCGATTGAACAAGGAGAAACATCTCGCTCAAGGCGGCGATTGCGCGCCATCCGAAAGCAAGAACGTGATCATTTTTGTTCTTTCCAGATCGCAGCCCATCAACACATACCCTAGGTGCTGTTCTTTTTTCTTCGTTTTAAAGTTCCCCAACCCACGGCCGGCCAGGGGCAAATGCGCTATAAACCGGTCGCCCCGCCTTGTTTGCCTGAGAACGCACCAGATCTGGAATCGCCGCCGTGAACACCAATCCCCGACAACTACAGCTGCTCGACGAAGTGCGCAGCCGCCAGTCCACTTCGGTGGAGCAGCTGGCCGAGATCCTGGGCGTGACCCTGCAGACCGTGCGCCGCGACATACAGAAGCTGGCCGATGCGGGCCTGATGGTGCGCTTTCACGGCGGCGTGCGCGTGCCCAGCGCCACGGTGGAGAACCTGGGCCACACCCAGCGCCAGGTGCTGCATGCCGAAGGCAAGTCGCGCATTGCGCGCGCCGTGGCCGAGGCCATTCCCAACGGCTGCTCGCTGATCCTGAACATCGGTACCACCACCGAGGCCGTGGCCCAGGCCCTGCTCAAGCACCGGGGCCTGCGCGTGATCACCAACAACCTCAACGTGGCGGCCATCCTCAGCTCCAACGCCGACTGCGAAGTCATCGTGGCCGGCGGCGTGGTGCGCACGCGCGACCGGGGCATCGTGGGCGAGGCGGCCGTGGACTTCATCCGCCAGTTCAAGGTGGACATCGCCCTGATCGGCATCTCGGCCATCGAGCCCGATGGCAGCCTGCGCGACTTCGACATGCGCGAAGTCAAGGTGGCCCAGACCATCATTGCCCAGTCGCGCGAGGTCTGGCTGGCCGCAGACCACAGCAAGTTCCACCGCCAGGCCATGGTGGAGCTGGCACGCCTGGACCAGATCGACCGCCTGTTCACCGATACCGCGCCCCCCGCCCCGTTCGATGCCCTTCTGCGCGAAGCAGAAGTGCAATGCGTGGTGGCGCAATAAGTTTTCCGCAGCCGCTGCGCCACCGCCCGCACAGGACACGCGCACCGGCCCTGCTTTTCCTGGATACCGCACCATGACCTATCTGCTTGCCCTGGACCAGGGCACCTCCAGCTCGCGCAGCATCGTCTTCGACACCCAGGGCCGCATCGTGGCCTCGGCCCAGCTGGAGCTGCCGCAGATCTATCCCCGCCCCGGCTGGGTCGAACACGATCCGCGCGAGATCTGGCGCACCCAGCTGGCCACGGCGCGCGAGGCCCTGGCCAAGGCCGGGCTGGCGGCGGCCGACATCCGCGCCCTGGGCATCACCAACCAGCGCGAGACCACCGTGGTCTGGAACCGCGCCACGGGCCAGCCCATACACCACGCCATCGTCTGGCAGGACCGCCGCGCCGAGCCGCTGTGCGCCCAGCTGCGCGAGGCCGGCCATGCCGACACCATCCAGCGCAAGACCGGCCTGCTGATCGACGCCTATTTCTCGGGCACCAAGCTGCGCTGGATCCTGGACAACGTCAACGGCGCGCGCGCCGCCGCCGAGCGCGGCGAACTGGCCTTCGGCACCGTGGACAGCTGGCTGATCTGGCAGCTCACGGGCGGACGCCGCCATGTGACCGATGTCTCCAACGCCAGCCGCACCATGCTGTTCAACGTCCACACCAACCAGTGGGACGACGATCTGCTGGCGCTGCTGGAGATTCCGCGCGCGCTGATGCCCGAGGTGCTGCCTTCCGCCGCCGATTTCGGCCGCACGGCAGCCGAGGTGCTGGGCGGCGAGATCGCCATCGGCGGTGTGGCCGGCGACCAGCAAAGCGCCCTCTTCGGCCAGGCCTGCTTTTCGGCCGGCATGGCCAAGAACACCTATGGCACGGGCTGCTTCATGCTCATGCACACGGGCGGCGTGTTCCAGACCTCCGCCAACGGCCTGCTGACCACCGCTGCGGCACAGCCCACCGCTGCGCCGGCCTATGCGCTGGAAGGCAGCGTCTTCGTGGGCGGCGCCGTGGTCCAGTGGCTGCGCGACGGGCTGCGCGCCATCGAGCACAGCGGCCAGGTGCAGCAACTGGCCGAGAGCGTGCCCGACTCGGGCGGCGTGATGATGGTGCCGGCCTTCACCGGACTGGGCGCACCGTACTGGAAGCCCGATGCGCGCGGCACCATCACGGGCCTGACGCGCGGCACCACCATCGCCCACATCGCGCGGGCCGCGCTTGAATCCATTGCCTTCCAGAGCGCCGCCCTGCTGCTGGCCATGAGCCGCGACGCGGTGGCCAGCGGCGGCGCGCCGGTCAGCGAACTGCGCGTGGACGGCGGCGCCTGCGTCAACAACCTGCTCATGCAGTTCCAGGCCGACCTGCTGGGCATTCCCGTCGTGCGCCCGGCCTGCGTGGAGACCACGGCCCTGGGCGCTGCCTACCTGGCAGGCCTGTCCTCGGGCGTGTACCAGAGCACCGAGGAACTGTCGGCGCTGTGGAAGGCCGAGCGCCGCTTCGTGCCCACGCTGGACAAGCACCGCGCCGACGAGCTGATGGCGCGCTGGGAGCATGCGGTGGCCCAGACCGCGCTGGCGGCCTGACAACGGGCTCACGGCCTTGCTCAAGGCGGCCAGCCTGGTGCTTTCCGGCCTGCTGCTGGCCGGCTGCGCCGCGCCGCCCCAGGCCCTGCCGGCCCCGCAGTCCACGGCATGCGCGCGCCTGCAATGGCTGGGCAGCACCACGATTGCGCGCGATGAGCCCATCCATGGCGCCACCACCGGCGGCATCTCGGGCCTGGACTACGACGCGCGGCGCGGCGACTACGTGGCCATCAGCGATGACCGCTCGGCGCGCGGCCCCGCGCGCTGGATGCGCCTGCGCATAGAGCCGCTGGACGCGGGCCAGCGGGCCGGCCCCAACCCCTGGCAGGCGCAGGTCACCGAAGTGCACCCGCTGCTGGATGCCGAGGGCCGCTGGCTTCGCCCGCGCCATGCCGCGCCCGCCACCCAGCCCGTGCCCGACCCCGAAGCCATCCGCCTGCTGCCGGACGGCGGCCTGCTGTGGACCGATGAAGGCGACCCGGGCCGGGGCTTTGGCACCTCGCTGGTGAGGACCGACGCCACGGGCCGCCAGATTGCGCGGTGGTTCTACGCATTCAAGGACGAGGACGGCAGGCCGGGCCTGCGCTCGAACTTCGGCTTCGAGGGGCTGGCCGTCACGCCGGACGGCCAACAGGCCTGGCTGGCCCTGGAAGCGCCACTGCGCCAGGACGGTCCGCGCGCCAGCGCCGCCACGGCAGGCGCGCCCGTGCGCATCAGCCTCGTCAGCCTGGACGATGGCCGGCTGCTGCGCCAGATCGCCTACCAGCCCGATGCCGTGCCGGCCGCCAGCTGGGCCCTGCCCCAGCGCGAGGTCAACGGCATCAGCGAGATCCTGCTGGACGACCCCGGCCACCTGCTGGTACTGGAGCGCTCCTACAGCCCGGGCCACGGCTTTGGCGCGCGGCTGTACCGCATCGGCCTGGAGGCACCTGACACGCTGGCCCTGGCCAGCTTCGCGCAAACGCCGCCACAGGTGGCGGTCAAGCAATTGGTGGCCGATCTGTCCACCGTGCAGCCCGGCCGGCTGGACAACATGGAAGCCATGTCCTGGGGCCCGCCGCTGCCCGACGGCACCCGCGTGCTGGTGTTCGCCAGCGACGACAACTTCAACCCGGCGCAGGCCAACCAGATCCTGATCACCGCCTACCGGCCCTCGCCGCCCTGCGCACCCTGAAGGCGCTTCAGGGCGTGGCCTGCACCTGCTCCTGCGGCAGGTAGATGCGCGTCAGCCCGCGCGCAATGGCCTCCACGATCTGCTCGCGCCGCAGGCCGATGTGCTCGGCCATCAGGCGCTCGCTGGCCTGGGCGTCGCGCGCGCGCAGGGCCTGCAGGATTTCCAGGTGCTCGTGCTGGGTGGAGGCGCGCCCCACGTTCTCCATGTCGATCCACCGGATGAAGCGGATGCGCTCGTTCAGGCTCGCCAGCATGCGCCGCAGCTCGGCGTTGCCGGCCATGTCGGCAATGCGCAGGTGGAATCCCTCGTCCAGGTCCACCAGCTGCCGGATCGGCGTGTCGGAGGCCACGCGCTGGCTCTGCTCCAGGTAGGCCAGGGCCTCGTCGAGCTGGGCATCGGTGGCGCGCTCCACGGCCAGCCGCACGCATTCGCGCTCCACGGCCACGCGGGCCTCGTACAGGTCCAGCGACTCCTTCACGTCCAGCTCGCGCCGCATGTAGCCGCGGCTGGCCGGCAGCAAAAAGCCATCGGCCACCAGCCGCGTCAGTGCCTCGCGCACGGGCGTGCGGCTCACGCCCAGGCGCAGGGCCAGTTCGCTCTCGCTCAGGCGCTCGCCTGGCTTGAATTCGTAGGAGATGGCCATGTCACGCAGCGTGCTGTAGACGCTGGAGCCCCGTTCATGGCGGATGTTGGAGATTTTCATGGCGCCATTGTGCCCTTTGGCGCTGCGCATTCTTTTAAGTATACTGAAATGGATTCTTAAAAATCCCGTCACCCAACCTGCCTGGAGACCCCCGACATGACCACCGCTTTCAATGGCGCCGACGCCATGGTCCGCATGCTGCAGCTCAATGGCGTCAAGCACATCTTCGGCCTGTGCGGCGACACCAGCCTGCCCTTCTACGACGCCATGGCGCGGCTGGACCACGGCATGGACCACATCCTCACGCGGGATGAGCGCAGCGCCGGCTACATGGCCGACGCCTATGCGCGCGTCACCGGCAAGGTGGGCGTGTGCGAAGGCCCCAGCGGAGGCGGCGCCACCTACCTGCTGCCCGGCCTGGCCGAGGCCAATGAGTCCTCGGTGCCCGTGCTGGGCATCACCTCGGACGTTTCCGTGGGCGCACGCGGCAAGTTCCCGCTGACCGAACTGGACCAGCAGGCGCTGTACAGGCCCCTGACCAAGTGGAATACCACCATCGACCGCGTGGACCAGATTCCGCACGCCGTGCGCAGCGCCTTTCGCGCCATGACCACGGGCCGGCCCGGCGCCACCCATATCTGCCTGCCCTATGACGTGCAAAAGCACACGCTGGATCCGGCCGATGTCTGGGCCCAGCCAGGGCATGACCACTATCCGGCCTACCGGTCCGCGCCCGATCCGGCGGCCGTGGCCGAGGCTGCCGACCGTCTGGTGGCGGCCCGCTGCCCCGTACTGATCTGCGGCGGCGGCGTGCTGATCGCGGGCGCCAGCGCCGCACTGGATGCGCTGGCCACCCTGCTCAACGCGCCCGTGTGCTCCAGCGTCAGCGGCCAGGGCAGCCTGGCGGGCAGCCATCCGCTTAATGCCGGCGTGGTGGGCACCAATGGCGGCGTGGAGGCCACGCGCGCCGTGGTGGCGCAGGCGGACCTGGTGATGTTCATCGGCGCCCGTGCCGGCTCCACTACCACCGAGCACTGGCAGATGCCCTCGCGCAAGGTCACCATCGTCCATCTGGACGTGGACGCCATGACCATAGGCACCAACTACCGCACCGACGTGGCCCTGGTGGGCGACGCCCTGCTGGGCCTGCAGGCGCTGCACGCGGCCGTGCAGCAGCGCATCGCCCGCCGCCCCGCTGATGCCTCGGACGGTGCCGCGCTGGCGGCCACCGCGCGCGCCGCCAAGCAGGCCTTCTTCGCGCCGCTGGCCGCCTCGCTGGAGCGCCCCATCAAGCCCGAGCGCGTGGTGGACACGCTCAACCGCCTGCTGCCCGCGCGCGCCATCGTGGTGGCCGACCCCGGCACGCCCTGCCCCTATTTCACGGCCTATTTCGACGCGCCCCAGGCCGGCCGGCACTTCATCACCAACCGCGCGCACGGGGCGCTGGGCTTTGCCATGTCCGCCGGCTTTGGCGCCGCCATCGGCCAGCCCGATTCCGTGGTGGTCGCGGTCATGGGCGACGGCAGCTTCGGCTTCACCTGCGGCGAGCTGGAAACCATCGTGCGCCGCAACGTGCCGCTGAAGATGATCGTGTTCTCCAACAGCGTGTTCGGCTGGATCAAGGCCAGCCAGAAGTCCGGCTACGATGAACGCTACTTTTCAGTCGACTTCAACCGCACCCACCATGCCCGCGTGGCCGAGGCCTTCGGCGTCAAGGCCTGGCAGGTGCATGACCCGGCAGATCTCGAAGCCGCGCTCAAGGCCGCGCTGATGCACGACGGCCCGGCGCTGGTGGATGTGATCTCGCAAGAGCTCCAGGACACGGCCGTGCCGGTGAGCCAGTGGATGGGTTGACTCCAGGCCCCACGCACAGATTCCCGATTTCCTGCCCGCCAATGCGCTTGAAAAGGAGCCTTCCCATGCCCCATCCACCCTCACGCCGCCAGCTGCTGCTGGCCTCGGCCGCCGCATGCCTGCTGGGGCCGTCCGGCACGGCATCCGCGCAGGGCGCCGCCCCGCTCAAGCTGGTCATCACCTTCCCGCCGGGGGGCAGCACCGACATCGCCGCCCGCATACTGCAGCCGCGCCTGGGCGAGGTGGCCGGGCGCCCGGTGATCGTGGAGAACCGCCCCGGCGCGGCCAGCCAGATCGCCACCCAGTACGTGGCCAAGTCCGCCCCGGACGGCAACACCCTGCTGTTCAGCTTCGACACCCATGCCATCAATCCCATCGCCAAGTCCCGGCTGCCCTACGACACCTTCAAGGACTTCACGGGCGTGTCGCTGGCGCTGCGCTTTCCGCTGGTGATCGGCGCCTCGGCCTCGGTGCCCGCCAGGGACCTGGCCGGCTTCCTGGAGCTGGCGCGGCGCAACCCGGGCAAATACAGCTACGCATCGACCGGCCTGGGGTCCATGAACCACCTGGTGATGGAGGACATCAAGCGCCGCTCGGGCACCTACGTGCTGCACGTGCCCTACGGCGGCGGCGGCCCGGCCGTGCAGGCCGTGCTCGGCAATGTGTCCGACCTCACCCTGCTCAGCTATGCGGCGCTGCGCGGCCAGATTTCGGCGGGCAAGATCAAGCCGCTGGCGGTGACCGGCCTCAAGCGCCTGCCCGAGCTGCCCGACGTGCCCACCGTGGCCGAGTCCGGCTTCCCGGGCTTCGAGGCCTATTCGTGGATCGGCGTTTTCGCACCTTCCGCCACGCCGGCAGCCACGGTGCACAAGCTCACCGAAGACTTCCAGGCCACGCTGAACACGCCCGACATCCGCAGCAAGCTCATGCAGTCGGGCTTTGAAGTCATGGCCACGGACGGACCCGCCCTCGACCGCTGGGTGCGCCAGGAATATGAGCGCTGGGGCCGCTTCGTGCGCGACAACAAGGTCCAGCTCGAAGACTGAGAATCCGGACGGCACCCCCTTACACCACACAGGAGCATTCATGGCACTTCCGCTGGACCACATCGTCATCGCCGTGCAGGACCTCGAGGCCGCCGTGGCGGACTACCGCGCGCTGGGCTTCCAGGTCGCCATCGGCGGCCGCCATCCGGGCCGCACCTCGCACAACGCACTGGTCGTGTTTGCCGACGGCGCCTACCTGGAGATCATTGCCTGGACCGCCCCGGCGCCCGAAGAGCGCTGGTACCGCACGCTGCGCGACCATGGCGAAGGGCTGGTGGACTTCGCCCTGCTGCCCCAAAGCACCGCCCAGGCCCTGGCCGAGGCGCGCGGGCGGGGGCTGGATACCCTGGTCGGCCCCGTGGACGGAGGCCGCGTGCGCCCCGATGGCGCGCAACTGCTGTGGCAGACGGCGCGCCACGCCACGCCCGACTTGCCCTTCCTGTGCGGCGACGTCACGCCGCGCGCGCTGCGCGTGCCCGAAGGCAGCGTGCGCGAGCATCCCAACGGCGCGCTGGGCGTGGCCTCGCTGACCGTCGCCGTGCACGATCTGGACGCCAGCCTGGACCGCTACCGGGCGCTGCTGGGCCCGGGCCTGCCGTTGGAGAGGCTGGACGACCAGGGCGCGCGGCTGGCATTGCCGGGGTTCGACCTGCTGCTGCAAGGCGCACAGGCACTGGCGGCCTCCGACGCACTGCGCCAACGCCTTGCCACGCGCGGAGAGGGCCCTTGCGCGCTCACCCTGCGCCAGCGGCCCGGCGCCCCGGCACAGCCCCTGGACCTGGCCGCCAGCCATGGCGTGGACATGCGCTGGCACGGTGGGAACACGCTCTAAACTCTTCGTTTTCCTTCTCCACCGCCACCAGCATGAACACCGTTTCCACAGCCTCCCCTGTCATCGCCTTCATCGGTGGCGGCAACATGGCCAGCGCCATCATCGGCGGACTGATCGGCCAGGGCCAATCCGCAGACCGCATCGTTGTCGTCGAACCCTTCGAGGCTGCGCGCGACGCGCTGCGCACGAACTTCGGCATCACGGCGCATGCCGATGCCGCGGCCGCCGCCAGCGCGCTGGACGGTGCCAGCATCGTGGTCTGGGCCGTCAAGCCCCAGACCTTCAAGGAAGCCGCCCAGGCCGTGGCGCCGCACACCGCCCAGGCCCTGCACCTGAGCGTGGCCGCCGGCATTCCCACGGACTCCATCGCCCAGTGGCTGGGCACGGGCCGCATCGTGCGCGCCATGCCCAACACGCCCGCCCTGGTGGGCAAGGGCATGACGGGCCTGTTCGCCCGCGCCGAGGTCGATGCCGCAGGCAAGAGCGCTATCGAGCAGGTCGTTGCCACCACGGGCCAGTTCGTCTGGGTCGACCAGGAAGCGCACCTGGACGCCGTGACCGCACTGTCGGGCTCGGGCCCGGCCTATGTCTTCCTGTTCCTCGAAGCCATGACACAGGCCGGCGTGGACATGGGCCTCACGGCCGAGCAGTCCTACCGCCTGGGCGTGGCCACCTTCCAGGGCGCATCGGAACTGGCCGCCCGCTCCACTGAAAGCGCCGACGTGCTGCGCCAGCGCGTGACCAGCAAGGGCGGCACCACCCACGCCGCCATCACCCACATGCAGGCGCAACAGGTGCCCGAGCATTTCGTGGCCGCCATGCGGGCAGCGGAAACACGGGCCAAGGAGCTGGCCGCCGAATTCGGCAGGTAGGACACGCCCGCGCGCGCCCCTCTTTGTGGTGGCAAGGGGACGGTGCGCCAGATTCCTACCAAAACCAGATAGTTCTGATGGTGGAAGCAAGCGGCACTCGGTAGAAATCGGCAATTGACCGGCAGCGCGGAAAGCCCCGCGCCGGTCATGACCTGCCACCGCAGTTTCCACCAAGCATCCGCCTCGGCGGGACGTGCATCGCCTGCCCGCCCCTGTCCATGGCTTGCCTTGGATTCGCTGCATCCAAGGAGAAAGCATGCGTTTCCACCCCCCTTCCTTGCCCAGGCGCTGCGGCAGCAAGCCGGCCCTGGCGGCATGCCTGCTCTGGGCATCGGCTGGCCTGGCCCACGCAGTACCCGGCCCCTCCCAAGGTCCTGCCCACCACCGCGCGCACTCACCAGCGCACTCACTAACACATGCCCCAGCACATGGCTCCGCCCAGCCCCGGCAGATACAGCACGCGCAGCATGCCCTGCAGGGCATGTCCGTGCCGTTCGAGGCCAACAGCGGCCAGTTCGACCCTGCCGTGGCCTTCACGGGCCGCACCTTCGCGGGCGCGATCCACGTCACCCGCCAGGGCCAGATCGTCTACAGCCTGGCCGCGCCCACGCAGCAGCAGGGCGTGACCTCGGCCCCCCCGCCCGAGATGCCTCCCCAAGCACCTCCCAAGAAGCCGCCCAGGACGCCCGCAGGCACCAAACCCCAGGCACCGCCCCAGACCCCTCCGGCCACCCAGTCCCTGTCCGGCTGGAGCCTCACCGAAACCCTGGCCGGCGCGCTGCCGCTGTCGCCCACGGGCGGCGAGGCCGCCGCCACCCAGATCACCCGCTTCAGCGGCCCCCACAGCTACCAGCCAGCCACCTACCGCAACCTGCACCTGGGCCAGGCCTGGCCTGGCGTGCAGGTGGAACTGGCCATGCGCGGCGCCAATGTGGAAAAGCTCTTCCACGTGGCCCCGCAGGCCGACCCCGGGCAGATCCAGGTGCGCGTGGACGGCGCGCTGTCCCTGCGCCTGGGCAAAGGCGGCGAACTGATCGCCGCCACAGGCCATGGCGACGTGGCCTATACGGCGCCCGTGGCGTTCCAGGAAGTTACCGGGCAGCGCGTGGAGGTGCCTGTGCAGTACGCCCTCAACAGCCAGGGCGACGGCTACGGGTTTGCGCTGGGGGCCTATGACCGGGCGCTGCCGCTGGTGATAGATCCTTTGTTGCAGAGCACGTATCTGGGTGGAGATGGTGATAGCACGGTCCTGGCCCTGGTCATTGCGCCCTCGGGCGAGGTGTTGGTGGGCGGCATCACCGCGGACAATTCATCGCTCGGCGCATTCCCTGGCACGGCGGGCGGCGCCCAACCATCCACTGGTGGGACCGACGGCTTCATAGCGCGCCTGTCCGCTGACCTGCGGACCCTGGAGCAGAGCACCTATCTGGGCGGCTCGGGCCAGAACTCTGTCATAGCCCTGGCCATATCCCCCTCGGGCGAAGTATTGGCGACAGGCATTACCAGCTCCACCGACTTCCCCGGCACGGCGGACGGCGCCCAGTCAGTCGCCGCTGGTGGGTCCTACGACGGCTTCATCGCACGCCTGTCCGCCGACCTGCGCACCCTGGAGCAGAGCACCTACCTGGGCGGCCCGCAATCCGAAGACCCCCGTGCCATGGCCATTGCACCCACGGGCGAGGTATTGGTGGCAGGCAATACCAGCTCCACCCAGTTCCCCGGCACGACGGGCGGCGCCCAGCCGGTCGCCGCTGGCTGGGGCAATGACGGGTTCGTCGCACGCCTGTCCGCCGACCTGCGGACCCTGGCGCAGAGCACCTATCTGGGCGGCGCAGGCTACAACGTTGTCCAAGCTCTGACCATCTCCCCCTCAGGTGAGGTATTGGTGGCAGGCGATACCAGTTCCACCGACTTCCCTGGCACGGCGGGCGGCGCACAGCCGGTCGCCGCTGGCGGGCGCGACGGCTTCATCGCGCGCCTGTCCGCCGACCTGCGCACCCTGGAGCAGAGCACCTACCTGGGCGGCTCGCAATTTGAAGACCTCCATGCCATGGCCATTGCACCCACGGGCGAGGTGTTGGTGGCAGGCAGTACCAGCTCCACCCAGTTCCCCGGCACGGCGGGCGGCGCCCAGCCGGTCGCCGCTGGCGGGGGCAATGACGGGTTCGTCGCACGCCTGTCCGCCGACCTGCGGACCCTGGCGCAGAGCACCTATCTGGGTGGCGCAGGCTACAACGTTGTCCAAGCCCTGACCATCGCTCCCTCGGGGGACGTGCTGGCGGGAGGCTATACCGATGCCATCCACTTCCCCGGCACGGCGGGCGGCGCCCAGTCAGTTATCAATGGCGGGTTCTACGATGGCTTCATCGCACGCCTGTCCGCCAGCCTGCGAACCCTGGAACAGAGCACCTATCTGGGCGGCACCGACATGGAAGCCATCAGTACGCTGGCCATAGCCCCCTCGGGCGAGGTGCTCGTGGGCGGGTTGACGTACTCGCGGAATTTCCCGGGCGCGGCAGGCGGGGCGCAGCCAGGGACCAACAGCAGCGGCGTCATAGGCTTCATCACACGCCTGTCCGCCGACCTGCGCGCCGTCTCCCCCCAGACCATCACCTTTGCGCCACAGGCCAGCCAGGTCCTCGGCAGCCCTGGCTCCACCTTCACCATAGACCCTCCCGCCATGGCCAGCTCCGGCCTGCCGGTGGACTACGGCAGCGCCACCCCGGCCATCTGCACCGTCTCGGGCACCACCGTCACAATGCTCGATGACGGCATCTGCACGCTGGTCGCCCGCCAGGCGGGCAATGCCCAGTGGCAGGCCGCCGACGCAAACGCCGATGTCCGCATCCGCAGAGCCCAGGCCATCCGCTTCCCGGCACAGGCCAGCCGGTCCTTCGAGGCGGGAACGGTCTTTGCCATCGACCCGCCCGCCACGGCCAACTCCGGCCTGCCGGTGGAATACGCCAGCACGACCCCAGGCATCTGCACGGTCTCGGGCAACAGGGTCACGATGGCGGGCGAAGGCATCTGCACGGTGACCGCCAGCCAGCCCGGCGATGCGCGGTGGATGCCGGCCACCGGCGTGGCGCAGGACATTGAGCTGACTGCGGTTGTGCCGCCTCCTGTAACTCCCCCCGTAATTCCCCCTGTGACACCCCCTGTGACACCTCCTGTGACTCCACCTGTGCCGCCGCCCGCTCCGGCGCCCATTCCCGCACTCGGCGCCTGGCCGCTGGCGCTGCTGGGTGCCATGGCGGCAGGCTTCGGTGCGCACGCACTGCGGCGGCGTGGCGTCTTCAGCGCAAGGCAAATCCCAGCGCCACGCCTGCGAACAGGGCGGCACCGATCCAGTGGCTCTTGCTGAAGGCGACGAAGCAGCCCTCGCGCGTGCGGTGGCGGATCAGGGTGAAGTGCCAGATCACCTGCGCCGCGGCCACGGCCAGGCCCAGCCAGAAAGGCCAGGCCAGGCCATAGGGCGCCAGCGCCCAAATAGTGAGCAGGCCGCAGAGCACGAAAAAGCCCATGACGGCCACCACGTCGAAGCGGCCCAGGGTGATGGCCGAGGTCTTCATGCCGATCCTGAGGTCGTCGTCGCGGTCCACCATGGCGTATTCGGTGTCATAGGCCAGCACCAGGAACATGTTGGCGAGCCACAGAATCCAGGCCGTGGCCGGCACCTGGCCCTGCACGGCGGCGAAGGCGATGACGATGCCGAAGTTGAAGGCAATGCCCAGGAAGGCCTGGGGCATGGCGAAGAAGCGCTTGGTGAACGGGTAGAGGATGGTGAACAGCACGGCGGGCACGGACCAGGCCACGGCCTCCCAGCGCGTGGTCAGCACCAGGCCCAGCGAGACCAGGGCCAGGGCCGCGCCCAGCAGCGCGGCCTCCTTGACCGAGACCTGCCCCGAGGTGATGGGCCGCTGCGTGGTGCGCTTGACGTGGCGGTCGAAGTCGCGGTCGGCGATGTCGTTGATGCAGCAGCCGGCGCTGCGCATCAGCACCGTGCCCAGCACGAAGACCACCAGCAGATGCCAACCCGGAAACCCGCCCGCTGCCACCCACAGTGCGGCCAGCGTGGGCCAGACCAGGACCAGCCAGCCGGCCGGCCGGTTGAAGCGGACCAGGTCCAGATAGAGCGACAGTTTGCTGCGCCGGGGCGCGGGCATGGGCGTAGAGGAGGAGGTGGGCATGGCGTCTGGGCGCCGATGGCGGCCGTGGGCCGACCATCGCACGCATCACATTCGAAAATGCCCGCATTGTCGCCGCTGGACGGGCGGGCTCGGCGGCGCGCCTCAGCAGCGCCTGCCGGCAACGCGGGTTTGCGCCCACTCCACGGCACAGATCACCAGCGCCATCCAGGCCAGGCCCAGCAGCCAGCCGGCCAGCACATCGCTGGCATAGTGCACGCGCAGCACCACGCGGCTGGCGCCCACGCCCAGGGCGACAGCCAGGGCCGCCAGGCCCACGGGCCAGCGCCAGGCCTGGCGCAGGTACGGCAGCAGCAGCCAGGCCAGCATCAGATAGAGCACGAAGGTGCCCGCGCTGTGGCCGCTGGGGAAGCTGAAGCCGCCTTCAGGCACCCAGCCACCCACGGGGCGCGGACGGCCCACGCTGGTCTTGATGGCGCGTATCCACAGGCCCACGCCAGCCGTGGCCACCACCCAGGCGGCCGCATGCAGCCAGTCGCGCCGCCACAGCAGCAGCGCCAGCACGGCGGCCGACAGCGACACCATCCAGGCCACATTGCCCAGTTGGGTGAAGGCGACCACGGGGCGCACCCAGGCATCGGTGGCATGGCCGGCCAGCCACAGGTGCAGGGCCTCGTCGAGCACCGGCCAGTCGGTGCAGGTGGCGCAGCCTGCGGGCTGGGCCAGGCCCAGCATGTCGCGCACCATCACGGCCAGTGCCAGCAAGGCCAGCACGCCGGCGGCAGCCAGGCCCAGCCATGCGGCCCGCGGCATGGGCAGGCCTGCGTGGCGCAGCCGGGCCGTGGCAGGCAGGCGCAGATAGAAAAAAAGGCCGCCCAGGGCGGCCAGTACCAGGCACAGGCCGCCCGTGGCGGCGTGTGCGTCAATCCAGGTCCAGAGCATGCGGTGGCATCACTCCCGGGCCAGGGTGGGTACGCGGGAAGACTGGGGTTTGCGCAGCATCAGTCTTCGAGCAGGGCGCGCAGCATCCAGGCGGTCTGCTCGTGCACGGTCAGGCGCTGGGTCAGCAGGTCGGCCGTGGGTTCGTCGCTGGCCTTGTCGGCCAGGGGGAACAGACTGCGCGCCGTGCGGGCCACGGCCTCGTGGCCGGCGACCAGGATGCGCACCATCTCCAGGGCCTTGGGCGGATCGTGGGGCACGTCGGCCAGGCTGGTGAGCTTGCCGAAGTCGGCATAGGAGCCCGGCGCGAAATGGCCCAGCGCACGGATGCGCTCGGCGATGGGGTCGACGGCGTTCCACAGCTCCGTGTACTGCCCCATGAACATGGTGTGCAGCGTGTTGAACATCGGGCCGGTGACGTTCCAGTGGAAATTGTGCGTGGTCAGATACAGCGTGTAGGTGTCGGCCAGCAGGGCCGACAGGCCCTTGGCGATGGCCGCGCGGTCCTTGTCGCTGATGCCGATATGGATGGCGGAGGAGCGCACGGACGCCGGTGCCACGTCGGCCAGTGCGGCCTTTGCAGGCTGCACTGCCTTGTCCGCCTTGTCGGCCTGCACGGCCTCTGGCTTCTTTGCACCGGACTTGTCTTTGCTGGCATTTTTGGCCATGGGATCCCTTTCAGCTTCGTACAAACGGAAGATGCTCCCGGCAGGTCGCCCGGGAGCCAGTTGCAACGATAACGCAAGCGCAGCGGCCCCACAGGCCCGGAGCGCGCGCCGGTGCGGTCATCAGGACAGGCGTTTGACGCCGGGCAAGGCGCAGGCGTAGACCGCGTTGCGCAGGGCGGCGATGGCCTCGTAGCGCGTGAAGCTGCGGCGCCAGGCCAGGACTACGCGGCGTGTCGGCGGGGCCGAGCCGTCGTCCTCGAGGATGGGCAGGTAGCGGATGTGCGGCTCGTCGGTCTTGCGGCGGCGCGCCGTGGTCTCCAGCGCATCGGCGGGCACGGACAGGCGCGGCACCAGGGTCACGCCCATGCCGGCGGCCACCATGTGCTTGATGGTCTCCAGCGACGAGCCTTCGAAGGTGCGGCGAATGCCTTCGGCATTGCTGGCATAGCGTGCGAACTCGGGACAGACCTGGAGCACATGGTCGCGGAAGCAGTGGCCCGAGCCCAGCAGCAGCATGGTCTCGTTCTTGAGATCGCTGGTGGAGACATGGTCCTTCTGGGCCAGCGCATGGGTGCTGGGAACGGCGGCCATGAAGGGCTCGTCGTACAGCGGCGCCAGCGCCAGGCCGGTGTCGGGGAAGGGCTCGGCGACGATGGCGCAGTCGATCTCGCCGGTGCGCAGCATCTCCAGCAGCTTGATGGTGTAGTTCTCCTGCAGCATCAGCGGCATCTGCGGCGTGCGCATGATGGAGTTGCGCACCAGGTCGGGCAGCAGGTAGGGGCCGATGGTGTAGATCACACCCAGGGTGAGCACGCCGGACAGCGGGTCCTTGCCGCGCTTGGCGATTTCCTTGATCTCGGCGGCCTGCTCCAGCACGCTTTGCGCCTGACGGATGATCTCCTCGCCCAGCGACGTGACCGACACTTCGCCGGCACTGCGCTCGAAGAGCTTGACATCGAGCTCCTCCTCCAGCTTCTTGATCGCCACGGACAACGTGGGCTGGGACACATAACAGGCTTCGGCGGCGCGGCCAAAATGCTTTTCACGTGCCACGGCCACGATGTATTTGAGTTCGGTAAGTGTCATTGGCGAGCTGTGTCTGGGAGGGAGCCTCGGAAAATACGATGGTCTTACACCAAGAACCTGTGCCGGAACCTTTGTGCAATCAGGCCTTGCGGCCGGCTTGCCGGGGTGCTCCCCTCAAAAGTTCCTGCACAGGTTCTAGGATTTGTCCTAATTCGATTGTGCCAGTCCTCGTCCGCGCATGACCACTGCGCGCTCCCCGACCCGCCGGCTTTTTGTATTTATCCACCTAGTGCAACGGCCGGCGCATCCGGTCGCGTTGCTGCATGAGCTGGTCCATGCCTATCAATGCAGCCAGGCCTATGGCCACAATCACGGTAAAGACCGGAAGGTCCAGGGCGCTGATCACGGCAAAGCCTTGCGGCCTAGCATAACGCTGTGTCTCTGAAATGCATACGAAGTCCGCTGCGGCCATGCCGGTGTAGTGCATGGAACAGACCGCTGCGCCCATGACGGCGGCGGCCAGCGCACGCATGCCCGGCGAGCTGGTGCGAAACGACAGCCACAGCGCGGCGCTGGCAGCCGCCACGGCGATGCCCACGGACAGCAGCACGGTGGGAACGGACCAGACGATGAAGCCCGGAAAGCGCATGC
Organism: Delftia sp. NA_296.1; assembly: GCF_052692095.1. Classification (NCBI taxonomy): domain Bacteria; kingdom Pseudomonadati; phylum Pseudomonadota; class Betaproteobacteria; order Burkholderiales; family Comamonadaceae; genus Delftia; species Delftia sp. NA_296.1. The sequence continues at coordinate 487,725 of NZ_JBQZGF010000002.1, forward strand.
CATACATGCCCAGGTAATGCATGAAGGCCACGCCCAGGCCCAGCAGGGTGCCCGCGCCCAGCACGCGCGCCCCGCTTTCGGGCCGCCGCGCGACAAAGGCCAGCGCCACCGAGGTGGCGGCAACGGCGGCGCACAGGGACAGCAGGGTTTCGACCATGGAGTAGCCCGAACCCATGCCCAGGTTCAGCGCCAGCATGCCCGTGAAATGCATGGACCACACGCCGATGCCGCCCAGCGCCGTGCCTGCCGCCAGCAGGTTCAGCCAGCTGATGCCCTCGCGTCCCCGGATGCGCTGCGCCGCAGTCAGGGCCACGAAGGAGCCCAATACGGCAATGCCATACGACAGGACCACCAGGCCCATGCGCCAGGAGGTCTCGACGATCTCATTCGCTTGAACGGCTTCATTCATGTTGGCAGCTCCTCATTCGCAGAAAAATGGGACAACACAAGAGTGATCGCGGCCTTCCTCCCCGTGGGGGAGGCTTGGCAGGCCATCCCCTCCCGGATGGAGCTACCCTGTTTTTTGTGACTCAATGTACCAAAAGGTCACAAATATTCAATGCCGTAACGGGACGGCGCTGTCACCGCCAGGACGGCATGAAGCGCTCCATTTCGATGGCTACAACGCGTGTGGAAACCATGTCTGGCGCGGGCTGCAGGCCTGCGGAAGAGGCCGCGGCCAGGCCGCGCCTGGACACGTAAAAATACGTAACACAGCCACCCGACAGGAATGGAACGGGCCGATCAGGCCTTGAGGAATTCGGCCTTGCCGCCCAGCCAGCGGCCCACATGGCGCTGGGCCAGTTGCGGGTGCTGCTCCAGCATGCGCGGCGCCAGTTCGCGTGCCCAGTCGAGCAGCATGAGGTCCTGCTCCAGGTCGGCAAAGCGCAGCATGGGCGCACCCGATTGGCGCGCGCCCAGGAATTCCCCGGGGCCGCGGATCTCCAGGTCGCGCCGCGCGATCTCGAAGCCGTCGTTGGTCTCGGCCATGGCGCGCAGCCGGTCCTTGGCCGTCTCGCCCAGGCGCCCGCTGTCTCCCACCGAATACAGCAGCACGCAGGCCGAGGCCGCCGCACCCCGCCCCACGCGCCCGCGCAGCTGGTGCAGCTGCGACAGGCCGAAGCGCTCCGCATGCTCGATGACCATGAGCGAGGCGTTGGGCACATCAACGCCCACTTCGATCACCGTGGTGGAGACCAGCACGCCCATGACCCCGGCGGAGAACAGCTCCATCACGGCCTTCTTCTCGGCCGTGGGCATGCGCGAGTGCAGCAGGCCGACCATGACGTCGGGCAGCATCTCGCTCAGATAGGCATGGGTGGCCGTGGCGTTGGACAGGTCCAGCGCCTCGCTTTCCTCGATCAGCGGGCAGACCCAGTAGACTTGGCGCCCTTCCGCGACCTGGGCGCCTATGCGCTCGATGACCTCGTCCTTGCGGCTGTCGGCAATGAGCTTGGTGACGATGGGCGTGCGGCCCGGTGGCAGCTCGTCGATGGTGGATACATCCAGGTCGGCGTAGTAGCTCATGGCCAGGGTGCGCGGGATGGGCGTGGCGCTCATCATCAGCAGATGGGGCTCCATGCCCGAGGCCGCGAGCTTCTGGCGCAGCGCCAGCCGCTGGGCCACGCCGAAGCGGTGCTGCTCGTCGATGACGGCCAGCGCCAGGTTCTTGAACTGCACCTGGTCCTGGATGACGGCGTGCGTGCCCACGACCAGGGCCGCCTCGCCGCTGTGGACCAGCTCCAGCATGGCGGTGCGTTCCTTCTTCTTCTGCGCGCCGGCCAGCCAGGCCACGCGCTTGCCCAGTGGGGCCAGCAGCGGCTCCAGCCAGCCGACCAGCTTGCCGAAATGCTGCTCGGCCAGGATTTCGGTGGGCGCCATCAGCGCGCACTGCCAGCCGGCCTCGATGCAGGCCACGGCCGACAGCGCCGCCACCACGGTCTTGCCCGATCCCACATCGCCCTGCAGCAGCCGGTGCATGGGCATGCGGCGCTCCATGTCGGCAAGGATCTCGGCCACCACGCGCTGCTGGGCGCCGGTCAGGCCAAAGGGCAATTGGTCCAGGAACTGGCGCGCCAGGCCCTGGGCGCTGCCCATGGGCTGGGCGCGCAGCACGGGTGCCCTGAGCCGCGCGCGTTCGCGCTTGGCCTCGTATTGGGACAGTTGCTGGGCCAGCAGCTCCTCGGCCTTCAGGCGCTGCCAGGCCGGGTGCGAATGGTCTTCCAGCGTGGCCAGGGCCACATCGGGCGTGGGGTGGTGCAGGAACTGCAGCGCATCGCGCAGGCTGAACAGCGGCGGCAGCCCGCCGTTGCCATGGAACTGCGCCACGGGCGGATGCTCGCCCTGGGGCAGGGTATCGGAGAGATCGGCGCGCAGCATGGCCGTGACCGCCGCGCGGCGGATGTAGGCCTGGGGCAGGCCCGCCACCGTGGGATAGACGGGCGTGAGCGCCGTGGGCAGGTCGCCGCCCGCCGCGCGAAACGCCGGGTGCAGCATCTGCCGGCCCCAGAAGCCGCCCTTGACCTCGCCGCGGATGCGCAGCCGCGCGCCCACGGACAGGGTCTTCTGGTGCGAGGGGTAGAAGCTGAAGAAGGTCAGCACGCACTCGGCCGTGCCATCGTCCACCGTGACCTTGAGCATGCGGCGCGGGCGCAGTTGCACCTCGCTGTGGGTCACCGTGGCCTCGATCTGCACCGTGTCGCCCTCGCGGGCATTGCGCAGCGCGGTGATGCGCGTCTCGTCCTCATAGCGCAGCGGCAGGTGCAGGGCCAGATCGATGTCGCGCACCAGGCCCATCTTCTGCAGCGCCTTCTGCGCGGCGCTGGCTGCGGGCTTGGCGGGCGCTGCGGGCTTGTCTCCTGCCTTGTCCGCTGCCTTGCCGCCCTTGCCTGCGGCCTTTCCCTTGCCGGCACGCGCGGCCTTGCCGCCGGGGGCGTCGCGCCCCAGATCTGGGAAGGCAGAGGAGACGTTCAAGGGCATGGGCTATCCTGTTTCAGAGCATGCGCATGGACATGGGCGGGCATGCAGCATAGTGTATGAATATACAGGTGTAGGCAACACGCCACGTTCATGCCGGATGCCCTTGCCCAAAGCACCCTTGAGGCCCCGGGTCTCTGGGGAAGCCGCTACCATGCACGCTGACGTTACGTAGTGTTACCCCGCCACCGAATGCCATGTTGAAGCGTATCAATGTCCAGCATGTCACTCTGGGCATGTTCCTGCACGAGTTCTGCGGCTCCTGGATGGAGCATCCTTTTTGGCGAACCCGTTTCCTGCTCCGCTCCGAGGCCGACCTCCAGCGCCTGCGCTCCACCTCCATCCAGGAGGTCTGGATCGACGTGCGCAAGGGCCTGGACGTGGGTGTGCAGGTGCCTTGCCTGCGCTTTGACCCGCAGGACGAGCTTCGCCACCAGATCCCGGACAGCGCCCGCCCTGTCTCCGAGCAGAGCACGGCCCCCATTTCCACCGCCACCGAGCTGCGCCGCGCCGCCCAGACCTGCGTGCAGGCCAAGCAATTGCTCAGCCGCCTGTTCAGCGACGCGCGGCTGGGCCGGCCCGTGGACGCCACGGCCGCCGGGCAGCTGGTGGACGATGTGACGGCCTCCGTGGCGCGCAATCCCCACGCCCTGATCGGCCTGGCACGGCTGAAGACGGCCGACGACTACACCTACATGCACAGCCTGGCCGTGTGCGCGCTGATGGTGGCGCTGGCCAAGCGCATGGGCCTGGACGACCACAGCCTGCGCAAGGCCGGCATGGCCGGTCTCATGCACGACCTTGGCAAGACCGCGATCCCGGTCGCCGTGCTCAACAAGCCCGGGCCGCTGGACGATGCCGAATGGTCGCTGATGCGCGCCCACCCACGCCATGGCGAGCAGCTGCTGCGCCCGCTGGGCCTGGACGACGAGGTCATCGATGCCTGCCTGCACCACCACGAAAAGGTGGACGGCAGCGGCTACCCCGACGGACTGCAGCAGGGCGACATCGGCCTGCTGGCGCGCATGACGGCGATCTGCGATGTCTACGACGCCATCACCTCGGACCGGCCCTACAAGAAGGGCTGGCCGCCCTCGGAGGCGCTGCGGCGCATGGCCGAGTGGAGCCCCCGCCATTTCGACAAGCGGCTGTTCGAGCAGTTCGTGCAGACCGTGGGCATCTATCCGCTGGGCTCGCTGGTGCGCCTGCATTCGCAGCGCCTGGCCGTCGTGGTCGATGCCTCGCCAGGCAGCCTGCTGGCGCCGCGCGTCAAGGTGTTCTATTCGCTGCGCCAGGCCTGCCGCATCACGCCCGAGATCGAGGACCTGTCCGAGAGCCAGGGCAACGACCGCATCATCGCGCGCGAGGACCCGGCGAACTGGGACTTCCCGGATCTGGAGACGCTGTGGCTGGAGTTCGAGCGCCAGCCCCAGACACAGGCCCAGATGGCCAAGTGACCGCCGCGAAATTCCGGGGATGACCCCAGGGTTTGCGACAATGGCGGACTTCCGTTCAACGAACTTGGAACGGGCCATGTCCGGCCCTCAAGCACTGCATGTCCTCCCTGTCCCGTGTGTTTTCGCTCAGCGATTTCGACTTCGAGCTTCCTGAGAACCTGATCGCCCAGCATCCTGCCGCCCAGCGCAGCGCCTCGCGCCTGCTCGACGGCCGCGACGATGCCACCCCGCCCACCGACCGCATCTTCCACGAGCTGCCCGACCTGCTGCAGCCCGGCGACCTGCTGGTGTTCAACGACACGCGCGTGCTCAAGGCGCGCATCTTCGGCGAGAAGGCCAGCGGCGGCCGGCTGGAGCTGCTGGTCGAGCGCGTGCTCGAAGGCAACGATGTCGTGGCCCACATGCGCGTCAGCAAGAAGCCCCTGCCCGGCTCGCGCATCCACCTGTGCGGCGGCAAGAACCGCGGCGGCTTCGACGCCGTGCTGCGCGGCCGCTGGCCCGACGAGAACGGCCCGCTGTTCCACCTGAGCTTCGAAGGCCCGCGCGGCGAGACGCCGCACGAGCTGATGGAGCGCTTCGGCCACCTGCCGCTGCCGCCCTATATCGAGCGCCACCAGGACACAGGCAACGACCCCGACGCCGCCGAAGACAGCGAGCGCTACCAGACCGTCTTCGCGGCCCGCCCCGGCGCCGTGGCCGCGCCCACGGCCGCCCTGCACTTTGACGACGCCGTGCTGGCCCGCCTGGCCGAGCGTGGCATCGAGCGCGCCAGCGTCACGCTGCACGTGGGCGCCGGCACCTTCCAGCCCGTGAAGACCGAGAACCTGGCCGACCACCAGATGCACAGCGAGTGGTACGAGATCCCGCTGGCCACGCTGGCTGCGCTGGAACGCTGCCGCCAGCGCGGCGGCCGCGTCGTCGCCGTGGGCACGACCACGGTGCGCACGCTGGAGTCCTGGGCCCAGACGGGCCAGTTCTCCGGCGACACGCGCATCTTCATCACGCCCGGCTTCGAGTACCAGGTGGTCGATCTGCTGATCACCAACTTCCACCTGCCCAAGAGCACGCTGATGATGCTGGTCAGCGCCTTCGCGGGCTACGAGCAGGTGATGGCGCTGTACCGCCATGCGATTGCGCAGGAGTACCGTTTCTTCAGCTATGGCGACTCCATGCTGTTGAAGAAGAAAAGCCCCCCCTGAGTCGCTTCGCGCCTTCCCCCCGTTGCACGGCGCCTCTCTACCCGCTTCGCGAGGGAGGGGGGCATACGGGCAGCCGGCGACACCCTCGCGGCGGGGCGGCGCGGCCGGCTTAGGCCCTTGCTTGGTGTCCCTCGCCTCAGGCCGCGCCAGGTTCAAGCGCCAAGCCCGAAACACCGCATGCTCAACCAAAGTAATGGCAGAGCCTGCGGCCCTTGACCTCGTGCACGCTGACGGGGATGCCGTAGAGGCTGCTGAGGACTTCGTCCTGCACGACCTCGGCCGGCGTGCCCGCCACGGCCAGGCGTCCGTCCTTGAGCGCGATGATGTGGTCGGCGTAGCAGGAGGCGAAGTTGATGTCGTGCAGCACCATGACCACGGTCTTGCCGCGCTCGGTGACGGCGCGGCGCAGCAGGCCCATCATGCTGACGGCGTGGGCCATGTCCAGGTTGTTCAGCGGCTCGTCCAGCAGGATGAAGGGCGTGTCCTGGCAGAGCACCATGGCGATGTAGGCGCGCTGGCGCTGGCCGCCTGACAGTTCGTCGAGAAAGCGCTCGGCCAGCGGCGTGAGCTGCAGGTACTCCAGCGCCTCGTCCACATGGCGCAGGTCTTCGGGGCCCAGCCGGCCCTTGCTGTGCGGAAAGCGGCCAAAGCCCACCAGGTCGCGCACCGTCAGACGCAGCGTGCTCTGGTTGTCCTGGCGGAGGATGGCCATGATGCGCGCCAGCGCCTCGGTGGGCGTGGTGGCCACGTCGAGGCCGGCCACCCGCACCTTGCCCGCCGTGATGGGCATGAGGCGGCTGACCAGGGACAGCAGCGTGGACTTGCCCGCCCCGTTGGGCCCGATGATGGCCGTCAGCGCCCGCTCGGGCACATCGAAATTGAGCTCCTGCAGCACTGCCGTGCCGCCATGGCGCTTGAGCAGATCACGCACCTCGATCATTGGGTCCCCTTGCGCATGAGCAGCACGATGAAGACGATTCCACCCAGGAACTCCACCACGATGCTCAGCACGGTATTGAATTGAAAAAGCTGCTCCAGCAGCACCTGCCCGCCCATGAGCAGCACGCAGCCCCAGAGCACGGCCGCAGGCAGCACCCAGGCATGGCGGCGCGTGCCCATGGCGTGATAGGCCATGTTGCTGACCAGCAGGCCGAAGAAGATCACCGGGCCGACCAGGGCCGTGGACACGGCCACCATGCAGGCCACCACGGCGAGCAGCCGCAGCACGCGGCCCTCGTAGTCCAGGCCCAGGCTGACGGCGGCATCGCGCCCCAGCGAGATCACGTCCAGCACGCGGCGCTGGCGCCAGATCCAGGCGCTGCACAGGGCGATCAGCAGCAGCGACGGCAGCAGCAGCTGCAGGTTCACCGCGTTGAAGTTGGCGAACATGCGGTCCTGCAGCGCCGTGAACTCATTGGGATCGAGCACGCGCATGGCCAGCCCGGCCAGGCTGCGAAAAAAGATGCCGCCCACCATGCCCACCAGCAGCATCAGGTGCAGGCTGCTGGCATGGCCCACGAACAGCCAGCGCATCAGCAGCACGCTGAAGCCCATCATCAGCACGATGTTGAGCGCATAGCGCCCGACCTCGCCCATGGCGGACACGCCCGCCGCGCCCAGCATCAGCACCATGGAGGCCTGCACGAACAGGTACAGCGCATCCAGCCCCATGACGGAAGGCGTGAGGATGGTGTTGTGCGACACGGTCTGGAACACCACGGTGGACAGGCCGATGGCACAGGCCACCAGCGCCATGGTCAGCACCTTGGCGCCCCGGTGCTCCAGCACGAAGGCCCAGTCGGTCTTGACGCCCACGGTCATGAAGGCCAGCAGGCACAGCAGGGCCAGCGCGCCCAGCAGCGCCAGGCGCGCGCCATGGCCCCAGCTGCGCGCTGCAGGCTCATCGGAAGCCACGGATTGCGGCAGGCTGCTCATGCACGGTCCTTGCGGCGGCGCAGGATCAGCGTCAGGAACAGTGCACTGCCCAGCACGCCCAGCACGGTGCCCACGGGAATTTCATAGGGAGCGATCAGCAGCCGCCCGACCAGGTCGCACAGCACGGTCAGGCCCGCGCCGATCAGCGCCACCCACAGCACGCTGCGGCGCACGTTGTCGCCCAGGACCAGGCGCACCACGTTGAGCACGATCAAGCCCACGAAGGGCAGGCTGCCGGCGGTGACCACCACGGCCGAGGTGGCCACGGCCACCACCACCAGCCCCTGCCAGACCAGGCGCCGGTAGTTCAGGCCCAGGTTGGTGGCAAAGCTCTCGCCCAGGCCCGCCACGGTGAAACGGTCGGCCGCCAGGCAGGCCAGGGCCGTGACGCCCAGCGACAGCCACAGCAACTCGTAGCGACCTTGGACCACCAGCGAGAAATCACCGTTGGACCAGGACTTGAGCGCCTGCATCATGTCGAACTGCAGCGCCAGAAAGCTGGCGGCTGCCTCCAGCACGCCGGCCAGCACCAGGCCGACCAGGGGCACCATCCACGACGAACGCAGTCGGATGCGCGAGAGCACGGCCAGGAACAGCGCCGTGCCCAGCAGTGCCGCCACGGCCGAAATCCCCATCTTGGCCATCACCGGCCAATGCGGCACCCAGAGGAACGCGGCCAGCATGCCCAGGCTGGCCGACTCCACCGTGCCCACGGTGGAGGGCTCCACGAAATGGTTGCGCGCCAGCATCTGCATGAGCAGGCCGCAGACCGCCATCGATGCGCCGGCCAGCACCAGGGCCAGCGTGCGCGGCACGCGGCTGTACACCAGCACCTGGCTGGCCAGGTCGTCCTCGTTGCGCGACCACAGCACGCTCCAGTGCATGTCGCCCGCGCCCACCATCAGGCTGGCCAGCGACAGCGCCAGCAACAGGCCCAGCGCGAAAAGCCAGGCAAGGGCCTGGCGCGATGGGCGTGACATGGGCGCGGCGTGCGCGGCGGCGACAGGGGGGCTCAACGCTTTGACGTCATGTGCGGGCAAAGGCATCCGACAATTGCTGGATATTGGCCTTCAGCGCGCCCGGCCCGGCGTTGGACAGGGTGTACCAGTTGGCCGCATTCAGATAGACCACCTGCTTGCCGCGCCATGCCTTGGTGGCACGCACCAGCGGGTTGTCCAGCAGTTGCTGGGCGGTCTTGCCATCCTGGCCGATGGCCACGTCGCGGTCGATGACGAACAGCCAGTCGGGATTGGTCTTGAGCAGGAACTCGAAGGAGACCACCTGCCCATGGCGCGCCACCGTCAGGTTGTCGATGGCCGGCTTCACGCCGAACACATCGTGCAGCATGCCGAAGCGCGAGCCCGGACCGTAGGCGCTGAGCTTGCCGCCCGAGGTCAGCAGTACCAGCCCCTTGCCTGCGTCCTGCGCCTTGCCATGCAGTGCGGTGATGGCCTGCTCCACGGACCGGACCTCGGCCTCGGCCTTGTCCTGCAGGCCGTAGACGGCGCCCAGCGTGCGGATGTTGCGGTAGATGTCGGCCATCTGGTGCTGGTCGCTGACACTCAGATCCAGCACGGGGGCGAAGCGCGACAGCTCCTTGTACTTGGCCTCGGAGCGGCCGCCCACGATGATGAGGTCGGGCGACAGCGCCTTGATGGATTCGTAGTCAGGCTCGAACAGGCTGCCGATGCGTGCGTATTTCGCATCGGCATAGCGGGCCAGCAGCGGCGGCATCTTGAACTCGGGCACTCCCCGCACCTCGCCGCCCAGCGCCTGCAGCGTGTCCAGCGCCGCCAGCTCGAACACCAGCACGCGCACGGGCTTGAAGGGCACCTGGACCTCGCCCTTGGCATGCGGCACGGTCACGGTCTTGCCAGCCGCTGCCGTCTGGGCATGGGACATCTGCGCCGCCAGCGGCAGCGTGACCAGCACGCCCAGGCCCTGGCCCATCTTCGCCAGGATCCGGCGACGGGAATGATTTGCATTCATGGTGTTCATCCTTACAGTGATTGCTGTATTGCCAGGAAGTTCAAACATTGGCCTTTGCAGCATCAGGGAAGTGCCGGCGTGCCGTCCGGCATGCGCTCGCAGGCCGGCAGGCCCTGGGCAAAGCGCCCGGGGTTGAGCAGGGCCACCAGGCCGCAGGCCAGCGAGCCCTGCCACTGCAGGTAGTCATGGCTGGTCTCGTGCTCGGCCTGGGTGACCTCGTAGCCCTTGGCGCGCAGCACATCGGCCAGGTGGCGGTTGGTTTCCAGGATGCCGTCCTGCCCGCCGCGTGCGCGCTCGTAGCGGCCCGCATCCAGATAAAAGCGCACGGGCTGGCGTGGCTCCTGGGCATAGCGGCGCTGCACCCAGCCCGGCACCTCGCCGACCGGCGACCACCAGAACGATCCCGACATGCTCAGCACGTTGCCGAACCAGCGCGCATTGACCAGACCCGCATAGGCCGAGGCCAGGCCGCCAAAGCTGGAGCCGCCGATCACCGTGCGCGCCGCAGGCTGGCCCAGGCCCTGTTCACCCACCCAGGGCATCAGCTCCTCATCCAGAAAGCGTGCGAAAGCAGTGTTGGGCGGCAACTCCCTGCCGCGCGCCTGCGGGCTGGCGTTGTCCACCAGCACCACGGCCGTGGGCGGGATCAGGCCGTCGGCCATGAGGTTGTCGATGAGGGTGGGCGTGGACACCTGCTTCGCATAGGCGTTGCCGTCGAACAGCACCAGAAGCGCCTCGGGCGCCTGGCCGCCCGCCGGGCGGTAGGTCCAGACATCGCGGGTGTTGCCCAGCACGCGGCTGGACAGGCGGTGCTGCACCAGCGCCCCCTGGGCCACGCCCGCGCGCGGCGCCACCCAGGGCTGGGGCGGTGCCTTGGGCAGTTCCAGCACGGAGGCGCCCTGGAAGGCGTCGATGAAGCCGCCCTGAGGCGACTTTGGCGGCTGCGGAAACACCTTGGGATTGAGCGGGTCGCGCTGCGCCGTGGCCAGCAGGGCGCGGCGCTGCTCCATGGCGGAGCCTGCGATCAACGGCACATCGGGCGCCAGGCGGTAACTGAGCCGCGCGTTGTCGGCCATGCGGAAGCTGGCCCACCAGACATCGCTGCCGGCCAAATGCTGCAGCGGATCATGGTTGCCGGCCGGGCTGCCGAACAGGCGAACCCCCTGCATGCCGGCGCGCGGCTGGCCACGCCACAGGAAGGTGACCAGGGACTGGCCGCCGGGCAGCGGCTCCACCATTGGCGCGCCCTCCTCCTGCACGCGCCGCCAGAAGGCGTCTGCCGCCACGCCCGAACCCGCGCCGCGCTGGATGGCCTGCGCCAGGGCCTGCAGGCGTGGGCTTTCCAGCGCAGGCCGCTCCGGGGCCTGCACAGCCTTGGCGCCCAACGGCGCAAGACTGGAGGTCAACCGCAGCGCAAAGCGGCCGGCTGCGGATTTCACCTCGCCGGCCATCAGCGCGTCCGTTGCGATGTGGCGCGCCACCAGCCTTTGCCTGCCGGCCCCCTCCGTGACCCACATCAGCGACTGCGCACCGCCATCGGGCCGCGCCAGGCGGCGCAGGTGCCGGCCCTGGGCATCCTCCAGGTCCAGGGCCACGCCCTGCCCTTCGAATTCACCCTGGACCACGTGGCCGGCGGGCAGATCGACGCGCCAGGACTCGCGCCCACCGGCAGCCAGGACCCCTGTGGCCGCCTGGCCCGGCGCCAGCGTGCCCGGCCGTGCGGCCAGGGCCTGCCGCGATGCGGCTGCCGTCATATCTTCACCGGCATGGACGGCTGCGCCCAGCAGGCACAGCAGCGAGGCGGCCAGGCACAGGCCTTGTCGTGCAGCTTGCGCCATGGCGTCAGAAGTCCACCGTGGCCGAGACACGCACCGTGCGCGGGCCGCCCGTGGTGGCGAAGTTGTCGTTGAAGCTGCCGGCCCAGTAGGACTTGTCGAACAGGTTCTCCACCGTGGCGCGGAAGGTGACGGGTTTGGCCGCGATGCGGGTGGCATAGCGCGCGCCCACGTCCACGCGGGTCCAGCTGGGCATCTTCAGCGTGTTGGCCGAATTCACCCATTGCGCACCCGTGTAGATCAGGCGGCCGGTGAGCGTGGCGCCCGGCAGCGCGGGCACGTCCCATTCGCCGCCCAGGTTGGCCGTCCAGCGCGGCACGCCGTAGACGCCGAAGCCATCGCGCGCGCCGCCCTGGGTCTTGCTCTGGATGGCCTGGGTGTAGGCCAGGCCGCCCAGCACGCGCGTGCCGCGCAGCGGCTCGCCGAACACATTCCACTCCAGGCCCCGGTTGCGCTGCTCGCCATCCATCAGCAGGCGGTTGGTCGCGGTCTCCACCACGGACGAGGGCCGCTCGATCTGGAACAGCGAGACCGTCTGCGTGAAATCACCCGTGCGCCACTTGGCGCCGATCTCGAACTGCTTGGTCTTGTAGGGCGCGAACACTTCGCCGGCATTGGCATAGGTGGCGCCGACGATGGAGCCCGCGCTCAGGCCCTGCACATGGTTGGCATACAGCGAGACCGCATCGCCCCAGGGCTTGACCACCAGGCCCAGCGCGGGCGAGACGGCCTGCTCGTTGTAGCCCGCCATCTTCTGGTTCACGCGCTGCAGGCGTGCGCCCACGGTCAGTTGCACGGCATCGCCGCCCCAGCTCAGCGTGTCGGCCAGGGCCAGGCTGCTGAGCACGTCGTCGCGCTCCTGCTTGATGGCGCCGTAGGGGCCGGCCAGCGTGATGGGCGCGGGGTTGTAGATGTTGGTGATGTAGCTGGCGCTGGTGGCCACGGCCGCGCGCCCGCCCTTCTGGTTCATCCAGTTCAGGGAGGCCACCAGCAGATGGTTCACGCCGCCCGTGCGCAGGCGCCCGCGCACGCCGAACTCGGCCGCCGTGCTGTCGGTATAGCCGTACTGGTTGTAGGTCTGGCCCACGGCCGAGCCGTCGCCCTGGGCGCGCAGCACCACGCGCGTGCCGTTGAGCATGCCGTCGTAGGCATGCTGTGCCGTGCCTGCGGAGCCGAACAGCGTCCAGTCCGCGCCCAGGTCCACCGAGCCGCGCAGCATCAGCGCATCGCTTTGCTGCTTGGCGTGTATGCCGGGGAACAGGTTGGTCGTGGCGTCGGGCGCCGCGATGACCTGCTTGAGGTTCTGCATGCTGACCATCATCGGGCTGCCATCGCGGATGGTGGAGCGGTAGCTGTAGGCATCCAGGCCGAGCGTGAAGCCGTCGCCCTGGTAGTCCAGCGCCAGCGCGCCCAGGCCATGGCGGCGGTTCTGGCCGTCGATCTCGGTGTCGCCGCTCGAGGTGCTGCCGTTGACGCGTATGCCCAGGCGGCGCTCGGGGCCGAAGCGGCGCGAGACATCGGCCTGCAGGCCCAGCTGCGAGCCGCTGCTGAACATGGTGGTCACGCGCGTGAGATCCTGGGCCAGCGGGCGCTTGGTCACCAGGTTGATGGTGCCGCCCACGGCGCCGCCGGGCGTCATGCCGCTCATCAGCGCACCGGGGCCCTTGAGCACCTCCACGCGCTCGATCATCTCGACGGGCACGTGGCCGTCGGGCGCCAGGCCATACAGGCCGTTGAAGCCCAGCTCCGAGGCATTCACCCCCAGGCCGCGGATGGTGAAGTTCTCGTAGGCATGGCCGGTGTTGGTGGTGAAGCGCACCGAAGGATCGTTTTCCAGCACCGACATCAGCGTGGCCGCGTTCTGGTTGGCAATGCCTTCGGCCGTGTAGGAGGTGATGTTGAACGGCGTGTCCATCACATCGCGCTGGCCCAGCACGCCCAGGCCCGCACCCTTGGCCACCTGGCCGCCCGGGGCCACCGTGGGAAGGGTCTGGGGATCGGTGGTGCCGCGCACCATGACCTCGTCTAGCTCGGCGTCAGCGGCCCAGGCGCCCGCGGGCAGCGCCGCGGCAGCCACCATGGCGCAGACACGGGCGATGGTGCCCAGGCGGTGGAGCGTGCAAACAGGGGTGCAAACAGGGGTGAAGGGGCTGACGGCGCCTGTGCGCGGCAGGCCGATGCGGGTACGGGAAGACATCCGGGAGGGCTTTCGAGACGGAAGGAAATGCGCCGCATCCAGCCCGGAGCCACTCGGGCACAGGCCGGATACGGCATCTGCCCGAATTATAGAAAATGAGAATTATTCTTATTAAGAAAGCAACAACAACGCACCGCGCGCAAACATGGGCGCACGGCCAGCAAACAATCGCGTTGAAAACAGTGGGGGCCAGGCAACAGGCGGCCCGGCCTCGGCGACGCCAGCGGCCGCTAGAAGGTGTCGCCGCGCTCCATGGCGCGGCGGTGGCGCTGCACGAATTCCTGGTAGGTGTCGATGCCGCGCAGCTGCAAGATGGCATTGCGCACGGCGGCCTCGACCAGCACGGCGATGTTGCGGCCCGCCACCACCTGGATCACCACCTTGCGCACGGGCACGCCGAGCACATCCTGCGTCAGCGGCTCGGCCGGCAGGCGCTCGTACTCGCGCTCCATGGTTTCCTTGCGCACCAGGTGCACGATGAGCTTGAGGCGCATCTTGCGGCGCACGGCCGTCTCGCCAAAGATCGCGCGGATGTCCAGCAGGCCGATGCCGCGCACCTCCAGCAGGTTCTGCAGCAGCTCGGGGCACTTGCCCTCGATCGTCGTCTGGTTGATGCGGTACAGGTCCACCGCGTCATCGGCCACCAGGCCGTTGCCGCGCGTCACCAGTTCCAGTCCCAGCTCGCTCTTGCCCAGGCCCGACTCGCCCGTGATCAGCACACCCATGCCCAGGATGTCCATGAACACGCCATGCATGGTCGTGCGGTCGGCGAAATGCTTGGCCAAGTAGGCACGCAGCACATCGATCACGAAGGCCGACTGCTCGCGCGTGGAGAACATGGGAATGTGGGCGCGCTCGCACATGGACAGCAGCGCCTCGGGCGCCGTCTGCCCGTCGGCCAGCACCAGCACGGGCGGCTCCAGCGTGACGATGCGTGCCACGCGGCGCTGGCAGTCCTGCGGCGTGGCATTGCTCAGATAGGCGATCTCGCGCTCGCCCAGCACCTGCAGCCGGTAGGGATGGATGTAGTTCAGGTAGCCGACGAGGTCCGCGCCGGAGCGCGCCGAGCGCACGGCCATCTCGTCGAAACGGCGCTCCGAGGCTCCCAGGCCCGCCACCCACTCCCAGCGCAGGCTGGAGCGGAACTCCTCGAACAGGACATCGGCGCTGATGGCACTGGGTCTCATGGCAAGGCCCGTGAAAAGGGGAAGGAAAAAGTCTGGAAGACTAGACCAGGGGCGCAGCGGAGGACTGCCAGCCGGCAATCATTCCATGCAGTCGGGCCGCATCGGCGCAGGACTTCAGGCGCTCGCGCAGCTGGCTGTCGCTGAGAAGCTCGGCGATTTCGGACAGGATTTCCAGATGCTTCTGGGTGGCCGCTTCGGGCACCAGCAGAAAGATCAGCAGGCCCACGGGCTGCTCATCGGGGGCATCGAAACCAATGGGATTGTCCAGTTGGAACACGGCCGCCATGGGAGCGGTCAGGCCCTTGATACGCCCATGGGGAATGGCCACGCCGTGGCCAAGCCCCGTCGAGCCCAGGCGTTCGCGTGCAAACAGGCTGTCGGTGATGAGTGCGCGGGACAGGCCATGCAGGCTCTCGAAGAGCAGACCTGCTTCTTCGAAAGCGCGCTTTTTGCTGGTGACGTCGACGCTCACGAGCACTTGAGCGGCGGGCAGGATGGAGGCAAGACGGTTCATGGTTCGGGAAACAATTATGCACCGCAGTGCCGGAAACCGTGGGGAAACCCTGACCCCCATCAAAAACCGCCCCGAAGGGCGGTGGTCGTGCGTGGCTCATCAGCCACATAAGCGCAGGTATTGTAAGCGCCCGCACAGGGCTGGCGCCTTACCTGTCACCCGACTGACGCCAAGGTCAGCCCAGCATCATCGAGTCGCTTGGCCGAACCATAGCGGCTGCCCTGCTGGCGGGTCTTGTAGCGCACCACCACGCGGTCCAGCTTGTCAGCCAGCGCATCGACGGCGGCGTAGAGATCGAAGTGAGAGGTCTCGACAAAAAGATCCTGGCCCTTGACGCGCAGCGTGCAACCGGCACGTTGGCGCTTTTCCTTCTCCTTTTGGTTATGAACGGTCAGCAAGACCTTTACATCCACCACCTGGTCAAAGTGTCGAAGAATGCGTTCGAGCTTGGCCATGACGTAACTGCGCAGCGAGGGAGTGACCTCCAGGTGATGCCCACTAATCGTCAGATTCATATCTAAACACTCCTTGCTCTGGATGAAAACAGCCCGGTCCACCGGGAGACGATCCGCAGGGACAGGTGCTTGCAGGCCGGAATGCGCATTCGTTTGCTTGCGAATCCACTATGCGCCGGGGTCTGCCCAAAAGCAACGCCGCAAGCCGATAGCGCAGGACGGTGCAGGGCCTTGGAGGCGGGTTTTGCGCGCCATGCAATTGGGCGCACAATCGGCGGGTTTGCCAGGCTGCGCCCCTGGGGTGGGGCTTGCCACGGGCCGCCCGTCACCGTGAGGCGCCGTTGGTTAGAATCGCGCTCCTGCGCGTGCCGCTTGCAGCCATCCGGCCGCTGCAGCCTCTTTGCCAGATTGCCCCTTGCCTCACATGACCACCCAGTCCCGCCCCTCCGCCCTGCACACTTCCAACATTGCCTCGCTGCCGCTGCTCGCGCGCGGCAAGGTGCGCGACAACTATGCCGTGGGCGATGACCGCATCCTGATGGTGGCCTCGGACCGCCTGTCGGCCTTCGACGTGATCATGGGCGAGCCCATCCCCGGCAAGGGCGAGCTGCTGACGCAAATGGCGCTGTTCTGGTTCGACAAGCTCGGCCACATCTGCCCCAACCACCTGACCGGCGAAGCGCCCGAGTCCGTGGTCACGCCCGCCGAAGTGCCCCAGGTCACGGGCCGCTCCATGCTGGTCAAGCGCCTCAAGCCCGTGCTGATCGAGGCCGTGGTGCGCGGCTACCTGGCCGGCAGCGGCTGGAAGGAATACCAGGAATCGCGTTCGGTCTGCGGCGTGCCCCTGCCCGAAGGCCTGACCAACGCCGCCAAGCTGCCCGAGCCCATCTACACGCCGGCCGCCAAGGCCGAGATGGGCGACCATGACGAGAACATCACCTACGAGCGCACGGTGGAGATGGTCGGCGAGAAGCTGGCCTCCCAGATCCGCGATACGGCCATCCGCATCTACAAGGAAGCTGCGGCCATCGCCCTCGAAAAGGGCATGATCATTGCCGACACCAAGTTCGAATTCGGCCTGGACGAGAACGGCGAACTGGTGCTGATGGACGAAGTCCTCACGCCCGACAGCTCGCGCTACTGGCCCGTGGAGGGCTATGCCCAGGCCCTGGCCAATGGCGAGAACCCGCCCAGCTACGACAAGCAGTTCGTGCGCGACTGGCTGGAGCAGGCCCAGGTCAACGGCAAGCCCTGGGACAAGAAGGCCCCGGCCCCGCGCCTGCCCCAGGAAGTGACCGAGAAGACGGCCGCCAAGTACCGTGAAGCCCTGCAGCGCCTGACGGCCTGACGGCCCGCCGTAGCCCGGCCCCGCGCGCCTTTCCCCGCAAAAGAGAGCTTCGGCTCTCTTTTTCGTTGCGGGCCTGCGTTTTTGCAGCCGGTCATGCCTGCGTCACCGACGCTGCCACAATGTTCGCTTCCTCTGGCTTTTTCTGAAGGAGCAAGCACATGGCTGGCAAGAAGATTCTGATGATCTGTGGCGACTACTGCGAGGACTACGAAACCATGGTCCCCTTCCAGGCCCTGCAGGCCGTGGGACACACGGTGCATGCGGTCTGCCCCGACAAGAAGGCCGGGGAACACATCAAGACGGCCATCCATGATTTCGAGGGCGCGCAGACCTACAGCGAAAAGCCCGGCCACAACTTCACGCTCAACGCCAGCTTCGCCGACATCAAGCCCGAGCAGTACGACGCCCTGGTGATCCCCGGTGGACGCGGCCCCGAGTACCTGCGCAACTACGACGCCGTGCGCGCCGCCGTGCGCCACTTCTTCGACAACAACAAGCCCGTGGCCGCCGTCTGCCATGGCGCCCAGCTGCTGGCCGGAGCCGGCGTGCTCAAGGGCCGCACCTGCTCGGCCTACCCGGCCTGCCGTGCCGAGGTCGAACTGGCCGGCGGCACCTACGCCGACATCGGCGTGGACCAGGCGCACACCGAAGGCAACCTGGTCAGCGCCCCCGCCTGGCCGGCCCATCCGGCCTGGATCGCCCAGTTCCTGACGCTCCTGGGCACGCGCATCAGCCACGGCTGAGCACGCAGCCGCCGTTAGCGCCGGGCGGATCAACCGCCCCAGCGCACCAGCACGATGCCGCCGAACACCAGGGCCGAGGCCAGCATGCGCACGCGGCCCAGGCGCTCGCGCATCAGCCAGGCGGCAATCCAGCCCGCAAACAGCACGCTGCTTTCACGCAGCGCAGACACCAGCCCCATGGGCGCCTGCGACAGCGCCCAGGTCGCCATCCAGCTGGCACTCAGCTGCATGGCGGCGGCCAGGGCGCACAGGCGCCAGGTGCGTGCATCGGCACGCAGCACGGCGGGGCCGCGCCGCCAGGCGACGATCAGCACCGTGGCCAGGCCATCGCCCAGCGTGAGCAGGGCCGCATAGAGCAGCGCGGAACCGGATGCGCGCGCCCCCAGCCCGTCGATGACCGTATAGCAGGCAATCATGGCGCCCGTGGCCAGCGCATAGCCGCTGCCGCCATAACCGCTGGCCGCGCCGCTGCGCACCGACAGCGCCAGCACGCCCAGCGACAGGCACAGCACGCCGGCCAGCCCGGGTACGCCCGGCCACTCACCGGCCAGCAGCGCCGCGCCCAGCGTGACGAACAGCGGCGCACTGCCGCGTGCCACCGGGTAAACCACGCCGAACTCGCCATGCTGGTAGGCGCGCGGCAGCACGAAGTGATAGACGGTGTGCACAGCCACCGAGGCCGCCAGCCACCACCACACCGATGCGTCCCACAGCCCCGCCGCGCGCCAGTCCAGCCAGGGCAGCACCAGCAGCGACCACAGGCTGGCCAGCCCCGTGGTCAGCGCCATGGCGACCATCTTGTCGCCGCCCAGCTTGATGGCGCTGTTCCATCCCGCATTCATCAGCGCGGCCCCCAGGGCCGCGGCCAGCACCGCATTGCTCAATTCCATTCCATGGCCTCGCTCTTGATACGGGACGGGATGATGGATTCGCACCCAGATTAGATAAAGTCGAATCTTCAGAACATCATCTTCAGGAAACCTGATGCGACGCCTGAACCTTGACCAGCTCCAGACCCTGGTGGCCGTGGCCGACCTGGGCACGCTGGCTGCCGCCGCCCAGGCCCTTCACCTGTCGCCGCCAGCCGTCAGCCTGCATATCCAGGAGCTGGAAGCGCGCCTGGACACCCCCCTGCTGGTGCGCGGCAAGCGACAGGCGCAGCTGACGCCCGCAGGCGCTCTGCTGGCCGAAGGCGGACGCCGCCTGCTGGCCGATAGCGAATCCCTGCTGCGCCAGGTGCGCAAGCGTGCCGAGGGCTTTGGCGCCAGCGTGCGCATAGGCGCCTCGGCCGGCGTCAGCCCCTTGCTTTTGCCCGAACTGCTGCAATGGCTGGCCGAGCACGCGCCCGGCGTGGAACTGCGCCTGGAAGTCGTGAGTTCCGCCCAGGCCATGCAGCGCCTGGCGACTGGCCACCTGGACCTGGCCCTGGTCGGACTGCCCCAGCCCTTGCCTTCAGGCCTTGAAATGCGTGCCTGGCGCAACGACCCCATGGAGCTGTTTGCCCCGCCGCAGATGCCGCTGCCCGACCAGATCACGCCCGAATGGCTCAACGCCCAGCCCTGGATAGGCTTTGCCGCCGGCACCCAGATGCACCGCCTGCTGTCCCAATGGTTCGCCCAGGCGGGCCTGCTGCCGCAGCCACGCATGGAAATGAGCTTTCCCGAAGGCATACGCGCCCTGGTCGCCGCCGGCCACGGCCCCACGGTCCTGCCACGCGAGGAGCCCATGGACGCCGTCAGCCGCACGCTGCAGCAGCGCGGACTCAGCCCCGCACTGACACGCCCGCTGGGACTGGCCTGCCGCAGCGCCGCGCAACAAGACCCGGCCGTGCTGGCCGTGGTGCGCGGGTTGATGCGATTTGCCGATCCCGTACGGCAGTAGGCGCTACAGCCCGGCCTCCTGCAGCACCCACGCACGCAGCGCCTCGATGGCCGGCTGGCCCTGGCTGCGTCGGGGGTACAGCAGGTGGTAGGCATAGGCCGGGCCCAGGCCCACGGTGATGTCGAACAGGCGCACCAGGCGGCCACGGGCCAGGTCTTCGGCCACCAAATCCTGCTCGACCAGGCCCACGGCGCCACCGTCCATCACGGCCTGCACGACATGGCTGGAGTCGGTGAAGGCGATGCAGCGGCCTGCGTCCAGGCCCTCCACGCCGGCCGCCGCCATCCACATCGGCCAGTTCGGCCAGACCTGGCCGTCCACCCTGCAATCGACATGGCACAGCGTGTGCGCCAGCAGATCAACGGGCCGGGCCAGCGGCGGGCCGGACTGCAGCAGGGACGGGCTGCAGACGGGGAGCACCCTGGCATCGAACAGGCGCACCGCAAGGGTGTGCGGATCACGGCCGGTGCCGAAGCGGATGGCGGCGTCGATGTCATCGGCGTCGAAGTCGCGCACCTCGTCGCAGATGTCGAAGCTCAGTTCGATCTGCGGATGCGCGGCGCGAAAGCGCGGCAGCCGGGGCAGCAGCCACTGCGTGGCAAAGCGCGCGCCCAGCGACAGGCGCAGCCGCGTCTCGCCCCGGGCCAGCTGGCGGGCACGGCCGGTGGCGCGCCGCAGCAGGCCCAGCGCCTCGGCCGTGGCCTCCAGCAGCACGCTGCCTGCGGGCGTGAGCTGCATGCTGCGGCTGTTGCGCGTGAAGAGGACGAGGCCCAGCTGTTCCTCCATCTCCTTGATCTGGTGGCTGACCGCCGCCGGGGTCAGCCCCAGTTCGTCGGCCGCGCGCGTGAAGTTCAGATGGCGCCCTGCAGCCTCGAAGCTGCGCAGGGCGCGCGTGCCGGGTGGAAGCTGGCGCATGGATCTTCAAATTTTTCTTGATGAAGTGCCGAATACTACTTGCTTCCTCTTTTGGGACTGCCATCGAACAATCAAGAAAACTTGATGGATGAACCCATGGAAACCGCCTCCTTCTTCACCAGCCTTATCGATGGGCAGCCCGCTACGGCGGCCGAACTCGCCGCCCTGGCCTTTGCCGGCCATGCCCATTTCACGGCCATGCAGGTGCGCGGCGGCAGGCTGCGCGGGCTGGACCTGCATCTGCAGCGTCTGCGCCAGGCCTCGCTGGAGCTGTACGGCCAGGCCTTGTCCGATGACCATGTCCAGGCGCAGCTGCGGGCAGCGCTTGCCAACGGCCCGCAGGATGTTTCGCTGACCGCCACGGTGTACTCGCCTGCCGGGGAATTCACGGCCGCCGATGCGCGGCCGCGCATGCTGGTGCGCACCTCGGCACCCGCCTCGGGCCCCGCCGGGCCCTTGAGCCTGGCGCTGTTCGAGCATGAGCGCATGCTGCCCCACCTCAAGCATGTGGGCGAGGTGGCCAAGACGCATCTGCTGCGCCGCGCCGTGGCCCAGGGCTTTGACGACGCCGCCTTTGCCGACCGCCACGGCCGCATTGGCGAGGCCACCATCTGGAACCTGGCCTTCTGGGATGGAGATGCCGTGGTCTGGCCGCGCGCCCAGGTGCTGCCGGGCACGACCGAGTCCATGCTGCGGCGCCAGTTGCAGCGCCTGGGCGTGGCGCAGCGCCAGGCCGTGCTGACCCTGGCCGACCTGCCATCCCTGGCCGGCGCCGTGGTGATGAATTCGTGGTCCCCGGGCATTCCGGTCAGGCGCCTGGCCGATGTGCGTCTGCCCGATGCGCCCGGCTTCGTGCAGTTGCTGCACCGCGCGCATGCGGCCGAGGAACCGGTTGCACCCTGAGCCCTCGCCATGAAAAAGGGGAGCCGCAAGGCTCCCCCGTCTCTTCACCCGTGCAGCGCCGGTCTCAGTTCAGCGCCATGCTGAGCTTGCGGCGGTAGCTGTTGACCAGTTGCGTGGCTTCGTCCTGCTCGGCGCCAGCCTTGCCCAGCAGCTCGATGCCGCCGCTGCTCTTGCCGGGGATGGCGTCCTGCTTCTTGGGCTTCGGGGGCGTGAGCAGCTCCAGGATGCCCACGTAGAGCTTGCGCGCAGCCTGGCCGTTCCAATCCTTGTCGCGCATGATGATTTCCAGCAGTTCGTCCATGCTGGCTGCCCATTGGCCTTCGGCGGCCAGGGCCCGGGCCTTGCCGAAGCGGGTGTCGAAGTCGCGCTTGTTCTGCGCGATGACGGCGTCGAACTGCGCAAACTCCCAGTTGCCACGCTCGTCGTTGTGCACGAACAGCATGCACTGCAGCCACTGGTTGAGCGCCTCGAAGCGCGTGGCCTGGGGAATGCGCTTGAGCGGCTCGGCCAGCAGGGCGCCGGCCTCTTCGTAGCCGCCCGTGGCGATCAGCAGGCGCACGTAGTCGAAGCGCGCATCGTCGTTGGCGGGGTCGGCGGCCAGGGCGTCGGCCAGCTTTTGCAGGGCGGCCTGGGTGTCGCCGGCTTCCAGCAACTGGTGGGCCTCGTCGGCTTCGGCCTCGGCGGCCAGTTCGCCTTCGGAGGGCAGGTGCTTGTCAAGGAACTCGCGCAGCTTGCCTTCGGGCTGCGCGCCCATGAAGCCGTCCACGGGGCGGCCGCCCATCATCAGAATGCAGGTCGGGATGGAGCGGATGCCGAACATGCCGGCCAGTTGCTGCTCCTGGTCGGAGTCGATCTTGACCAGCTTGAAGCGGCCCTCGTAGGCCACTTCGAGCTTTTCCAGGATGGGGCCCAGCGTCTTGCACGGGCCGCACCAGGGCGCCCAGAAGTCGACGAGCACCGGCACCTGCATGGAGGCGGCGACGACTTCGGCTTCGAAATTCTCAATGGTGACATCAATCATGTGATCAGACCCTGTGGCAAGGCGCGCGGCCAGGGCGCGCGGACTGTGGCGGTTCGGAGTTCGGCGGCCGAATGCCTCCGATACGGACCGTGTGATTCTCCAGCAATTCCAAGGCCCAGGGCGTGAACGCCCTGGGCGGCAGCCACCCCAGATGGGAGCAGGCTGCGCGCATTTCAAGCCGCCCGGCCGAGGGCGCGGCGCGGCAGCGCTGGGCTATATTGGCGCGCTGTGCCGCCATTGCGGCCTGCCATCAACGCAATGAGGGAGGGCTCGCCTTGATCAAGGTTTCGCAGCTGGTGTTCGAGTACCCAGGCCACCGCGCGCTCGATGGCGTCAGCGTCCATATCGCCGCAGGCACCGTCACGGCCCTGGTGGGGCCCAACGGCGCCGGCAAATCCACGCTGATGCGCTGCATCGCCGGGCTGGACCAGCCGCTGTCGGGCCAGGTCCAGGTGCATGGCATTGCCGTGCAGGAGCAGCCCCGCGAAGTGCACCGGCACCTGGGCTATCTGTCGGATTTCTTCGGCCTCTATGACCGCCTGAGCGTGCGGCGCTGCCTGCAGTACGCGGCCCTGTCCATGGGCGTGCCCCCGTCCGAGGCACCGCAGCGCGTGGCGCACGTGGCCGGGCAGCTGGGCCTGGCCGATCTGCTGGAGCGCCTGCCCACCGAGCTGTCTCGCGGCCAGCGCCAGCGCGTGGCCATCGGCCAGGCCATCGTCCACCAGCCGCGCGTGCTGCTGCTGGACGAGCCGGCCAGCGGCCTGGACCCCGAGGCCCGCGCCAGCCTGTCCCAGCTGATGCGGGCGCTGCAGGCCCAGGGCATGACCCTGATCGTCTCCAGCCACATCCTCAGCGAACTCGACGAGTACTGCACCCACATCCTGAGCCTGCGCGGCGGCCGCGTGGAAAGCCACGAGGCCCTGCACGGCGGCATTCAGGCGCCGGCCGCCGGCGGCGATGTGCCGCTGGCGCTGTACGCGCTGGAGCTGGCACCGCCCCCAGGCGCCTCGGCCGGGTCGCTGGCGCGGCAGCTGCACCAGGTCCTTCCCGACACCCCTGTGCCGCCGCCCGATGACCAGGGCCTGGTGCATCTGCAGCTTTGGCTGCCCACGCCGCCGCGCGAACGCGCCGATCTGCTGGCACGCCTGGTTGGCGCCGGCCTGCCCGTGGCCAGCCTGGCGCCTGTGCGCGAGCGCCTGCAGGACCGCTACGCACGCGGCCTGCAGGCCGCAGCCCCCCTCACCCCTGCGGAGCAGCCATGACGCACAACCCGGAATTCCAGCGCCAACTCTGGCTCAACTGGCGGCCCGCCCAACTGGGCTGGAGCCTGCTGCTCACCGCCTTGCTGCTGGCCACGCCAATGGTCCTGGTCCAGCCCGAAGACCGCCTGCATGCCCTGCTGGTTGCTGCCCTGATCGGCATGTGGATCGCCGCGGCCGGCCTGGGCAGCGTGCTGGCCGGGCGCGGCCTCAACGAAGAGGCGCACCAGCACACCTGGGACTGGCAGCGCCTGTCGGCCCTGACGCCCTGGCAGATGGCCTGGGGCAAGCTGCTGGGCGCCCCGCTGCCGGCCTGGCTGTACATGCTGTGGTGCGCGCTTGCCGTGCTGGCCACCTCGGCGGGCCAGCCGGGCGGGCTGGCCTGGGGCGTGCACGCCGTGCTGCAGGCCGTGCTGTGGGGCCTGGCCCTGCAGGCCTGGAGCATGCACTCCGTGCTCATGGGCTGGGGGCCGAAGGAGCAGCCCGCGCGCCGCATCCGCTTCGTGCTGGTGCCGCTGCTGTTCGTGATGGTGCTGCCCGGCCCCATCCTGGGCCGGTTGACCGAGCAGCTGGGCCGCGAAGAAGGCCGCCCTGTGCTGTGGTGGTCCGTGCCGCTGCATGGGCGCGGCGCCATCTACCTGTTCGGCGCCATCGCGCTGGGGCTGGGCCTGCTGGCCCTGTGGCGGCTGCTGTGCACGCGGCTGGATGTGCGCACCCTGCCCTGGGCCTGGCCGCTGGGCCTGTGCGTGGCGGGCCTGGCCTTTGGAGGCATGCACCTCGATGCAATGCAGTTGCAGGGCCCCGGCCCGGCCTCCTTCTTCGCTTGGACCACCGGGCTGGCGCTGGCGGGCACGGCCTATGTCTGCCTGCACGGCATGGACGAGGGCCTGCGCAGCTGGCGCCAGGTGCAGTGGTGCGTGTTGCAGGGGCGCTGGCGTGGCGCGCTCGAAGCGCTGCCGCTGTGGCCCGTGAGCTGGCTGCTGGCCGTGCTGGCCTGCGCGCTGTGGCTGCTGTGGCCCGCGGGCGGCCAGCCCATGGTGCCGGGCGCGGCCCAACTGGCGGCGCTGGCCACGGCGCAGTTGCTGCGCGATGCCGCGCTGGCCACGGGCTTTTCCCTGCTGGCCGGGCGCATCAAGTCGCCGCTGGCCGCGTTTGCCGTCACCTGGCTGCTGGTCAACATCGTGCTGCCGCTGCTGGCCTTTGGCCTGGCCGGGGCCGATGCCGCCGTGCTGGCCCAACCGCTGGCAGCCGGCCTGACAAAGCCCGTCACCAGCGGAATGTGGCTGTCGCTGGCCGTGCAGGTGGGGCTGGCCCTGGCCTGGCTGACCCATGTGTTTCGCCAGCGCGTGCTGGGTTTTGCGCGCGAGCAGCACACGGCTGTGCGGTGATTTGGCGCATGGATTACGCGAATTAGGACTAAAAAAGTAAAATCGCGGGTTCCACTAGGCCGGGCCGCAGGCGCCCTCACGACATGAACTCCATCCAGATCGGTGTGGTCATGGGCTCCAGCAGCGACTGGGAGACCATGCAGCACGCAGTTGCCATTCTTCAGCAATTTGGCATCGCCCATGAAGCCCAGGTCGTCTCGGCCCACCGCATGCCCGACGACATGTTCGCCTACGCCGAGGCCGCTGCCGGCCGTGGCCTGAAGGCCATCATCGCGGGTGCGGGGGGCGCTGCCCACCTGCCCGGCATGATTGCCGCCAAGACCGTGGTGCCCGTGCTCGGCGTGCCCGTGGCCAGCCGCCACCTGCAGGGCGTGGACTCGCTGCACTCCATCGTGCAGATGCCCAAGGGCGTGCCCGTGGCCACCTTCGCCATCGGCGCGGCCGGTGCGGCCAATGCGGCCCTCTTCGCTGTGGCCCTGCTGGCCAATGAGGACCCGGCCCTGCGCACCAGGCTCGAAGCCTTCCGCGCCGAGCAGACCGCCGCAGCGCGCGCGATGACGCTTCCCCCGGTGGCCGTATGAGCGCAGATGTGATCCTGCCGGGCGCCACGCTGGGCGTGCTGGGTGGCGGCCAGCTGGGCCGCATGTTCGTGCAATCGGCCCAGGCCATGGGCTATTTCACGGCCGTGCTCGACGCCGACCCGACCAGCCCTGCCGGCCTGGTCAGCCACCACCACATCCGTACCGGCTACGAAGACCCGCAGGGTCTGGCCGAACTGGCGCGCCTGTCGGCCGCCGTCACCACCGAATTCGAGAACGTGCCCGCCGCGGCGCTGAACCTGCTGGCCGCCCAGCGGCCGGTCTCGCCGGCTGGCTCCTCCGTGGCCATTGCCCAGGACCGCGCCCAGGAAAAGGCCCACTTCGTGCGCTGCGGCGTGCCCTGCGCGCCCTACGCGGTGATCGAGACTCCCGCCCAGCTGGCGGCCGTGCACGCCAGCCTGCTGCCCGGCATCCTCAAGACCGCCCGCATGGGCTACGACGGCAAGGGCCAGGTGCGCGTGAAGAACGCCGCCGAGCTGGCCACCGCCTGGGAGCAACTGGGCCGCGTGGCCTGCGTGCTGGAAAAAATGCTGCCGCTGGCCCATGAATGCTCGGTCATCGTGGCGCGCGGCCGTGACGGCTCCATGGTCAACCTGCCCGTGCAACGCAATCTGCACCGCGAAGGCATCCTCTCCGTCACCGAGGTCTACGAAGGCAACCTGCCGCAGGCCCAGGTCGAGCAGGCGCTGGCCGCCGCACGTTCCGTGGCCGATGGCCTGGACTACGTGGGCGTTCTCTGCGTCGAATTCTTCGTGCTGCAGGACGGCATGCTCGTGGTCAACGAGATCGCGCCGCGCCCGCACAACAGCGGCCACTACAGCCAGAACGCCTGCGATGTCTCGCAGTTCGAGCTGCAGGTGCGCTGCATGACCGGCCTGCCGCTGACGCAGCCGCGCCAGCACAGCCCGTCCATCATGCTGAACCTGCTGGGCGACCTGTGGTTCAAGGACGGCGAGCAGGTCAAGGCGCCGGCCTGGGACCAGGTCCTGGCCCTGCCCGGCTGCCACCTGCACCTGTACGGCAAGCACGACGCCAAGCGCGGCCGCAAGATGGGCCACCTGAACGTCACCGGCCCCTCGCCCGAGGCCGTGCGCTCCACCGCCCTGCAGGCCGCTGCCATCCTGGGCATAGAGCCGTTCTGAAGGCCCGCGCGATGATTCTCGATGGAACGCTGGCGGCCTCTGTCCAGGCCGCCGCACAGGCGCTGCAGCGCGGCGAACTGCTGGGCCTGCCCACGGAAACCGTCTACGGCCTCGCGGCCGATGCCGACAACGACGCGGCCGTCGCGCAGATCTTCACCGCCAAGGGCCGGCCGCCCAACCATCCGCTCATCGTGCATGTGGCCGACAGCGGCGCCATTACGCGCTACGCACGCGAAGTGCCGCTGTTCGCGCAGCAGCTGATCGACGCCTTCTGGCCCGGCCCGCTGACCCTGATCCTGCCGCGCCTGCCCCAGGCCGCCCGGGCCTCGACCGGCGGCCAGGACAGCGTGGGCCTGCGCTGCCCGTCACACCCCGTCGCCCATGCCGTGCTGGCCGCCTGCCAGCAACTGCAGCCGCCCGTCTGGGGCGTGTCGGCGCCCAGCGCCAACAAGTTCGGCCGCGTCAGCCCCACCACGGCGGCCCATGTGGCCGGCGAGTTCGGCGACACGCTGCTGGTGCTGGACGGCGGCGCCTGCGAAGTGGGGATTGAATCGACCATCGTGGACTGCACGCGCGGCGTGCCCGTGCTGCTGCGCCCCGGCGCCATCACGCGCGACGACATCGAGCGCGCCTGCGGCCAGCGCCCCCTGTCCAAGGAAGAGCTGCAGGAAAACACGCCACGCGCCTCCGGCACCCTGCTGGCCCACTACGCGCCCAACGCCCAGGTGCGCCTCATGGACGCAAAACAGCTGCAGGCCGGGCTGGACGTGCTGGGCGCCGACGCCAGGAACCTGGCCGTCTACCACCGCACACCGCTGCGCACCGCCTCGCGCGCCGTCACGCTGCGCGCCATGCCCGCCGACGCCGCCGCCACCGCACGCGAGCTGTTCGGCGCCCTGCGCGACTTCGATGAAGTCGGCGCCAGGCTGATCTGGATCGAGACTCCGCCCGACACGCCGGACTGGGAAGGCGTGCGCGACCGGCTGCTGCGCGCGGCGGCTGCGGGATAGAAGAGGCCCCCCGGGACTGCAGTGCCGCATCGGGCATCAACCCGCGCGCCTGTCCAACGGCGTGCGGCGCAGGAACAGGCGCCGTTCCAGGCCTTTGAATGGCAGGAGTTGCTAGAATCGCGCTACACAATCCCTTCGCGGTGTCATTCAGTTGGCTCAGGCTTAGGGCGAAAAGGCCACCGCAAGGTGGTCTTTTCATTGGTGGCTTGGACATTGACCAGAACAACCATCTACATCGACGGCTACAACCTCTACTACTCGCGGCTCAAGGGCACGCCGTACAAGTGGCTGGACATTGCTGCGCTGTTTCGTGATCGCATCCTGCTGCCGCAAGACCCTGGGGCAGAGGTTGTCGCCATCAAGTACTTCACGGCCCCCGTCAAAGCCTCGTACGCCCGGCATGGCGAGGCATCGGTCCAGGCACAGACCCAGTACCTTCGCGCCCTTCAGGCACGAGACCCTGGCCTGATCCAGATCGTCAACGGCTTCCACGTCTTCGAACCCACATCCCTGCCGAGCTACCAAGCGGGCGCCAACCCGAGCAAGAACAACGTGTCGCGCGTCTGGATGATCGAAGAAAAGCAGACCGACGTGAACCTTGCGCTGCACGCCTACCGTGATGCAGTACGTGGCGAATGCGACCAGCTGGTGATCTGCTCCAACGACAGTGACGTGGAACCCGCACTGCGCATGCTGCGCGAGGACGTGCCCGCCGCCAGGCTGGGGCTGGTCATGCCATTGCGCGACAGGACCGCAGCAGACGGCAAAGTGCCCAACAAGCGCTTGACGGCGTTGGCGCACTGGGTTCGCCATCACATCAGGGACGACGAGCTGGCGCAATCGCAGTTGCCGCTGAACGTGCAGACGCGGAAAAAACCAGCCAGCAAGCCTGCGCATTGGTGAACCCCCACAAAGCGGCCCTGGGCGGAACGCTGCCGCCTAGGACCTCTTCACCGAAGGCTCGTATGCCAGCTCCATCCGGTAGGCCAGCGCCAGGAACAGCGACTGCGCCAGGGTCAGCGTGCTGGTCAGCGAGCGAAAGCCGAAAGTGGCTGCGTCCTGGGCCAGCAGGGTGACGGTGGCGCGGGATGCCAGGGGGCTGAGCTGGCTGTCGGTCAGCGCCAGCAGGCGCGCGCCGCGTGCCAGGGCCGCGTCCACCACCTCCAGCGTTTCGGGCGCATAGGGCTCGAAGGAGACGGCCAGCATCACGTCGCCGGGCGCCAGCGCGCGCAGCTCGCCCTTTTGCATGGCGCCCAGGCCGTGCAGCCAGTGCACGGGCTTTTCGGTGTGCTGCAGCGCATAGGCCAGGTAGGCGCCCACGGGGAAGGCGCGGCGCGAGGCGGCCAGCCACAGCGAGGGGGCATCCAGCATGAGATCCACCGCCGCCTCGAACTGCTCGGGCGGCAGGCCGCGCTGCAGGGCCTGCAGGCTTTCGATGCTGCCTTCGATGACCTCGTGCGCCAGGCGCGCGCTGCTGCGTGGCTCGTTGCCCGAGGCGATCAGGCCCCGGATGCGGTCCTGGTAGTCATGCTGGGCCGAGAGCTGGCGCGCCGCATCGGCGCGGAACAGCGCCTGCAGTTCCGAGTACCCCGAGAACCCGAAATGCTTGGCAAAGCGCACCACGGCCGAAGGCTGCACGCCACATTGCTCGGCCGTGGCCTGGATGCCCTCGAAGGCCAGGCGATCGCCCTGCATTTCCACATGGCGGCCGATGGCCTTGAGCTGGCGGCTAAGGGCCTCGAAGCCTTCGCGCAGCACGGTGAGGAAGGCGGCGCGGTCGGCGTAGGGGCCGGCCAGCGAGGGGGCACCTGCATCGCCAAGGGTTTTTCTATTTTTCATATATATGGAAAACTTTTTCTATTTCGATCTATGATCGCATGCACGCAACGATTATGGACAGGCCCGCACGCGGGTGTCCGCAACGCACAGGCCTATGACGATGAGCATGCTGAACTTTCCCTCCGACCGGCCGCTGGACGTGGCCTGCCTGGGCCGACTGGCCGTGGACCTTTACGCGCAGCAGATCGGCTGCAGCCTGGAGGAGGCCGGCAGCTTTGCCAAGTACCTGGGCGGCTCCTCCGGCAACATGGCTTTCGGCACGGCGCGCCTGGGGCTGCGCTCGGCCATGATTTCGCGCGTGGGTGATGAACAAAATGGCCGCTTCCTGGTCGAGACGCTACGCCGCGAGGGCTGCGACACCAGCCAGGTGCAGGTCGATGCCCAGCGCCTGACCGGCATGGTGCTGCTGGGCATCAAGGACCAGGAAACCTTCCCCCTGCTCTTCGCCCGCGAGAACTGCGCCGACATGGCACTGGACGCCGAGGCCATCAGCGAGGCGTTCCTGGCCCGCTGCCGCTGCCTGGCCATCACGGGCACCCACCTGAGCGCGCCCGGCGTGCTGGCCGCCAGCCGCAAGGCACTGGAGATGGCAGGCCGCCACGGCCTGGTGCGCGTGCTGGACATCGACTACCGGCCCGTGCTGTGGGGCCTGGCCTCGCGCGGCGACGGCGAGACACGCTATGTGGCCAGCGCCGAGGTCAGCCGCAGGCTGCAGGCCGAGCTGGGCCAGTTCGAACTCATCATCGGCACCGAGGAGGAATGGCTGATCGCCGGCGGCGTGGAGGGCGACCTGATCGCCAGCCTGCGCCGCGTGCGCGAATGCAGCCGCGCCGTCTTCGTGGTCAAGCGCGGGCCGCTGGGCTGCTCGCTGATCGAGGGCGAGGTGCCCGATGCGATCGCCGATGCGCCCACAGTGCTGGGCGAGCGCGTGGAAGTGCTCAATGTGCTGGGCGCGGGCGATGCCTTTGCCTCGGGCCTGCTGTCCGGGCTGCTGCGCGGCAAGAGCCTGGAGGAATCTGCGGCGATTGCCAACGCCTGCGGCGCCATCGTGGTCTCGCGCCATGGCTGCGCGCCGGCCATGCCCACGCAGGCCGAGCTGGCGCACTGGTTCTCGGGCCACCGCCATCCGCGTCCCGACCAGGACCCCGAGCTGTCCCACCTGCACCGCATCAGCCGCGCGCGGCCGCAGTGGCCCGCGCTGTGCGTGCTGGCCTATGACCACCGCAGCCAGTTCGACGATCTGGCGCGCGAGGCCGGCGCAGCGCCCGCGCGGCTGCGCCCGCTCAAGCGGCTGATCAACGAGGTGGTCGCACAGGTCGAGCGCGATCCGGGCAACGCGGGCCGCATGGGCGTGCTGATCGACGGCCGGCACGACCTGGGCGAGGCCGCGCTGCACGACGCCACGGGACGCGGCTGGTGGATAGGCCGGCCCATCGAGCTGCCGGGCTCGCGCCCGCTGCGCTTTGACGGCACGGACTCGCTGGCGTCCGAGCTGCTGCACTGGCCGCAAAGCCATACCGTCAAATGCCTGGTCTTCTACCACCCCGACGACACACCCGCACTGCGCGCCGAGCAGGATGCCTGGCTGAAGCAGGTATGGACCGCCACGCGCGCCAGCGGCCATGAGCTGCTGCTGGAAGTGATCCCGCCAAAGGACACGCTGGCGCCCGACGACCGGGGCGAGGCCGTGCTGCGCGCCATACGCCACTTCTACGACCTGGGCCTCAAGCCCGAATGGTGGAAGGTCGGCACCATGGCGCGCGAGAACTGGGAGGCGCTGGACGCCCTGGTGAACGAACGCGATCCCTGGTGCCGGGGCGCCGTGATCCTGGGGCTGTCTCAGCCCGTGGAGCAACTGGTGCAGGGCTTTGCCCAGGCGCGGGCGCCCGTGGTCAAGGGTTTCATGATCGGCCGCAGCGTCTGGGCCGGACCCGCGCTGCAGTGGCTGCGCAACGAGCTGGACGACGCCGCGCTGCGCGATGCCGTCGCCGCCAACTTCCGCGCGCTGATCGCGGGCTGGGATGCCAGCCGCGTGGACGCGCGCCAGGACATCACCGAAGGAGCCGCGGCATGAGCCCCCGCCCGGCCGCTCCGAAGGGGGCTCGCACCGCAGCCCGTGAGGGCGAAGGTCTCCCAATGAGCCTTCTCGTCAAGGCCGCGCCCGGCCGCGTCGTCACCGACATCACGCCCGCCAGCGCGGGTTGGAAGCACATCCACTTCAAGGCCCTGAGGCTGCAGGCGGGCGAGGTGGAGGTGCTGTCCACCGGCCCGCTTGAATACTGCATCACCGTGCTCACCGGCCAGGTGGATGTGCAGGTCGGCAGCCAGGCGTTCAGCGCCCTGGGCAGCCGCGCCAGCGTGTTCGAGGAGAGTGCGCCCACGGCCGTCTACGTGCCGCCCGGCCAAAGCCTGCGCATCACGGCGCGCGGCCCGGCCGACGTTGCCTTGAGCGCCGCACCCGCCACGGGCCGCCATGCCACGCGCGTGATTGCGCCCGAAAGCATGCGCCGCAGCGTGCGCGGCCAGGGCAGCAACACGCGCCATGTCTGCGACATCCTGCCCGAGACCGAGGCGGCCGAGTCCCTGCTGGTGGTCGAGGTCATCACGCCCGCAGGCAACTCGTCCAGCTATCCGCCGCACAAGCACGACAGCGCCGACCCCGCCGCACCGGACGCCGAGACCGTGCTGGAGGAGACCTACTTCCACCTGCTCAACCCCAGCCAGGGCTTTGCCTTCCAGCGCGTCTACACCGATGACCGCAGCATCGACGAAGCCATGGCGGTGGAGCACCGCGACACCGTGATGGTGCCGCGCGGCTACCACCCCTGCGTGGCCCCGCACGGCTACGACCTCTACTACCTCAACACCATGGCCGGGCCCGAGCGGCGCTGGGCCTTCCGCAACGACCCCGCGCACGAATGGATGCTGCGGCCGCGCTGAAGCACGGCGCAACAGACACCCATAAAAACCACCGGAGACAACAAATGCTGTTCAACCCAATGGCCCTGCACCGCCAGGCCTGGCTTTCCTGCGCCCTGCTGACGCTGGGCATGGGCACCGCCCAGGCGCAATCCGCACCAGCCCCGTCCTCCCAGAGTGCGCCAGCCTGGCCCACCCAGCCCGTCAAATGGGTGGTGCCCTACGCACCGGGCGGCACCACCGACGTGATCGCGCGCCAGCTGGCCGTGCAGATGGGCAAGGACCTGGGCCAGCCCGTGGTGGTGGACAACCGTCCCGGCGCGGCCAGCATCATCGGCGCCACGCTGATCGCACGCGCCCCGGCCGATGGCTACACGCTGGGCACGGCCGACTCGGGCACGCTGGCCTTCAACCCCGCCATGTATGCGCGCCTGAGCTATGACGCGGGCAAGGACTTCAGCTACATCGGCGGCCTGGGCCGCATGCCGCTGGTGCTGGCCGTGCATCCGTCCTTCCCTGCGAAGAACGTGCAGGAATTCCTGGCGATGGCGCGCAAGGAGCCGGGCGGCATCTCCTCGGCCTCGTCGGGCCCGGGATCGCCGCTGCACGTGGCGCTGGAGCTGTTCAAGCAGCGCACGGGCACCCAGATCCTGCACGTGGCCTACAAGGGCTCGGCCCCGGCGCTGCAGGACCTCATGGCCGGCCAGATCCAGTCCATGTTCGTGGACCTGCCGCCCAGCATCTCGGCCATCCGCGCGGGCAAGCTGCGCGTGCTGGCCGTGGCCACGCCCCAGCGCCTGCCCATCCTGCCCGACGTACCCACCATGGCCGAAGCCGGCGTGCCCGGCTTCGAAGCCTATGCCTGGCAGGGCTTCGTCGGCCCCGCCCACCTGAGCCCCGCGCTCACCGAGCGCCTGAACAAAAGCCTGGCCACCGCCCTGCGCCACCCCGAAACGCGTGCCAAGCTCGAAGAGATCGGCATACAGCCCATGGAGATGACGCCGCAGCAGTTCGCAGGCTTCGTGCGCTCGGAACAGGCGCTGTGGAGCGGCGTGATCAAGGCCGCCAACATCAAAATGGATTGAAGCGCAGACATCGCCACATAACAAAGATCCCGGAGACAAGCCATGACCCTCGCATCCCGCCGCCAATTCATCCACTCGCTGGCCGCCCTGGCCGCAACGCCGGTCCTGCCCGCCATGGCGCAGGCACCGGCCGGCGCCTGGCCCCAGCGCCCCATTGAACTCATCGTGCCCTTTGCCGCTGGCGGCGGCACCGACGTGCTGGCACGCGCGCTGGCCGAGGTGGCGCGCAAGCACCTGCCGCAGGACCTGATCGTGCTCAACCGCGCAGGCGCCAGCGGCGCCGTGGGCTGGACCGAACTGGCCAATGCCCGGCCGGATGGCTACAAGATCGGCATCATCACCGTCGAGCTGACCATGATCCCGCACATGGGGCTGACCAAGATCAGCTCCGACGCCCTGCTGCCCGTGGCCCGCCTGAATGCCGACCCCGCCACCATCGCCGTGCGTGCCGACTCGCCCTATCGCAGCATCGAGGAACTGATCGCCGCCGCGCGCAAGGACGAGGCCGCCGTGCGCATCGGCAATGCCGGCCCGGGCTCGCTGGGCCACCTGGCCGCCGCCGCGCTGCAGGACAAGGTGGGCGTGAAGTTCAACCACGCGCCCTACCGCGGCGCCAACCCCGCCGTGCTCGACCTGCTGGGCGGCCACATCGAGGCCGTGGCCGTCACGCCCGTGGAGGTGGCCACCTATGTGGCGGCCGGCAAGATCCGCCCGCTGGCCATCATGGCCGAGCAGCGCATACAGGCCGGCTGGGAAGCCGTGCCCACGCTCAAGGAGCGCGGCATCGACCTGCTCATCGGCGGCTGGCGCGGCCTGGCCGTGCCCCGCAACACGCCCGACGCCGTGGTTCAGACCCTGCGCAAGGCCATGGCCCTGACCCTCAAGGACCCCGTCCTGCGCGAGACCATGGCCAAGCAGAACATGGGCGAGGGCTACCTGGACCAGCCCGAATTCAAGGCCGTGATCGACCGCGACAACGCGGTGTTCAAGCAGTTGGTGGACAAGCTGGGGATCAAGGCCTGAGGAGCAGCAGCCTTCACCGAATGAACCCCGCCGCAAACGACGCCCGCAGGAACTCCACGAACACTGCCACCGCGCGCGGCACGTGGCTGGCGTAGGGGCGTATCGCGAACAGGTGTTCGCCGAAGGCATCGACGGGCCGCCAGCCGGGCAGCACCTCGCGCAGGTGGCCGGAGGCCAGGCCCGACTGGGCGCTGAAGTCAGGCACCAGGGCGATGCCCAGGCCTGCCATGGCGGCGTCGCGCAGCATTTCGCTGTTGTTGGCGGCAAAGCCGCCGGCCACGGGCACGACGGTGCGTGCGGCGTCTGCACCGGCGTCCGCACCGGCATCGGCATCGGCGGGCACGAAGCTCCAGGCCATGGCGCCCTGGGTGCGCGGGTAGTGCAGGCACTGGTGCGCGGCCAGGTCCTGCGGGGTGGCCGGGGTGCCGTGCGCGGCCAGGTAGTCCGTGCTGGCCACCAGCAGCGAGCGCGTGGGCGCCAGCGCCCAGGCCACATGGGTTTCGGGCGGGGTGGAGGCATGGCGCACGGCGATGTCGAAGCCCTCCATCGCCAGCGAGCGCAGGTGGTCAGACAGGTCCAGCTCCAGCCGGATCTGCGGATGGGCGCGCAGGAAGGCCGGCAGCCGGGGCATGAGCTGCTGGCGCGAGAAGGCCACGGGCGCGGTCACGCGCAGCAGGCCGCGCGGCTCGGCCGCCAGGTCGCGCACGCCCGCAAAGCTGTCGGCGATGTGCTCGAAGGCGCCGCGCGTCTCGTCCACCAGACGCTGGCCCGCTTCGGTCAGGCGCACGCTGCGCGTGGTGCGTGTGACCAGGGCCACGCCGGCCGCGCGCTCCAGTTCGGCCACGCGCTGGCTCATGGCCGCCTTGCTCACGCCCAGGCGCGCGGCGGCCGAGGTGAAGCTGCCTTGCTGCTCCAGCACGACCAGCCAGTGCAGGTGGCTCCACAAGGCCTCGGCCTTGGCATCGGGTTTTTCATTTGCCATGCAGGGATTGTTCAGCAAAATGAACAATCAATTCAAGCGCAGCGCCTAGGCAGGCCGAAAGCGCACTCCTAGACTGGCTGGCATGAACACCGCAAACACCTCCTTCGCTTCCATCGTCCATTACGTCAACGGCCAGCGCACGGCAGGTGCCAGCGGCCGCGAGCAGGACGTGACCAACCCGGCCACCGGCCAGGTCACGGGCCGCGTGGCCCTGGCCTCGCGCGCCGATGTCGATGCCGCCGTGGCGGCCGCCCAGGCGGCCTTCCCCAAGTGGGCCGACACGCCACCGCTGCGCCGGGCGCGCGTGATGTTCCGCTTCCTCGAACTGCTCAACCAGCACAAGGACGAACTGGCCCACGCCATCACGGCCGAGCACGGCAAGGTCTTCACCGATGCGCAGGGCGAGGTCAGCCGCGGCATCGACATCGTGGAGTTCGCCTGCGGCATCCCGCAACTGCTCAAGGGCGATTTCACCGACCAGGTCTCCACCGGCATCGACAACTGGACGCTGCGCCAGCCGCTGGGCGTGGTGGCGGGCGTGACGCCGTTCAACTTCCCCGTGATGGTGCCGATGTGGATGTTCCCGGTGGCCATTGCGGCGGGCAACACCTTCGTGCTCAAGCCCAGTCCCATCGATCCCACGCCCTCGCTGCTGATCGCCGACCTGCTCAAGCAGGCCGGCCTGCCCGACGGCGTGTTCAACGTGGTCCAGGGCGACAAGGAAGCCGTGGATGCGCTGATCGAGCATCCCCAGGTGAAGGCCGTGAGCTTTGTCGGCTCCACGCCGATTGCCAACTACATCTATGAGACGGGCGCCCGCCACGGCAAGCGCGTCCAGGCCCTGGGCGGCGCCAAGAACCACATGGTGGTCATGCCCGACGCCGATATCGAACAGGCCGTGGACGCACTGATCGGCGCCGGCTACGGCTCGGCCGGCGAGCGCTGCATGGCCATCAGCGTGGCCGTGCTGGTGGGCGACGTGGCCGACCAGCTGCTGCCGCGCCTGATCGAGCGCACCAAGGCGCTGAAGGTGCTGGACGGCGAGGACCTGGCTGCGGAAATGGGCCCCATCGTGACGCGCGCCGCGCACGAGCGCATCAGCGGCTACATCGACCTGGGCGTCAAGGAAGGCGCGCAGCTGCTGGTCGATGGCCGGGGCTTCGACGGCAAGGCGGCCGGCGCCGCCACGGGCACCGACACCTCGGGCGGCTTCTGGCTGGGCGGCACGCTGTTCGACCATGTCACGCCCGACATGCGCATCTACAAGGAAGAGATCTTCGGCCCCGTGCTGGCCGTGGTGCGCGCCAAGGACTTCGCCGAGGCCGTGCAGCTGGTCAACGACCATGAGTTCGGCAACGGCGTGGCCTGCTTCACGCGCGACGGCAATGTGGCGCGCGAGTTCGGCCGCCGCATCGAGGTCGGCATGGTCGGCATCAACGTGCCGATTCCCGTTCCCATGGCCTGGCACGGCTTCGGCGGCTGGAAGCGCAGCCTGTTCGGCGACATGCACGCCTACGGCGAGGAAGGCGTGCGCTTCTATACCCGCCAAAAGAGCATCATGCAGCGCTGGCCCGAGAGCACGCCCAAGGGCGCGGAATTCGTGATGCCCACGGCCAAGTAGGCGCAGGCCCGCTCCATGAAAAACCAGCCCGCGGGCTGGTTTTTCTTTGGGGACTGCGACCTGTCAGAAGCGGTATCCGATGCCGATGGCGTAGACGTTCGGGTTCAGCTTGAGCGACACGCTCTGGCCCGAGGACAGGTGTGCCGTGGTCTTCAGGAAGCTCTTGTAGTAGGCCACGTCCAGGAACCAGCGCTCGTTGAAGTTGTAGACGAAGCCGATCTGCGGCGTCAGGCCCCACTTGCTGTCCACCGAGGCCGTGGTGGGGTTGGCCAGCGTGCCGCCGGTCAGGCCGTTGAGGGAGGCCGTGGTGCGCTCGCCGAAGAACTTGGCATAGGTCACGCCCAGGCCCAGGTAGGGGCGGAAGGCGGAGTTGGCCTCGCCGAAGCGGTACTGCGCGAACACGGTGGCGGGCAGCACCTTGGTGCGGCCGAGCTTGCCCGTGCCGGAGATGGCGCCATCGCCCACGAAGTCGTGCTTGAACGGCAGGCCCATGGGCACGTCGATGGCCCAGTTGTTGGTGACCATATAGGTCACGCCGCCCGTGAGCTGGCTGTTGGCCTTCACGTCCACGCGGGTGTCGGGGAAGCTGGGCGTGCTCAGCCAGCCGCTGCTGGTCTGGGGATCGATGCGCGTGGCGCCCAGGCGCACGCTCCAGGTGCCGGCGGACTGGGCGGTGGCGGCCATGCAGGCCGTGGCCATCGCCACGGCGGCGGTGATACGCAGGAATGTCTTCATGGATGTGTCTCCTCGTGCTGCGTGTCTGCTATCACAGCCAGCCGGCGCGGGCCAGGGTGCGGGAGGCCAGCTGGCTCATCTGCTGGTGGCCATAGGGCGTGGGGTGGAAGCTGTCGGCAAAGGCATAGCTCTTCCACCAGTTGGCGCTGGTCTCGCCCACGGGAATGGAGGCGGACAGCGCGGCCTCGGTGCAGGTCGGGAAGCTGTAGGTGGGCAGGCCGTCGGCGCCCACGCCGGTGGCAGGGCAGGCCGCCTTTTTCACGTTGGTGTAGGCGTACTGGGCGGGGTCAGCCATCTGCTGGCGGAACTCGCTGTAGAAGTCGATGATGGCCACGCGGCTCTCGCCCGCGAAGCCGGCCGCGACCTGCTGGTTGAAGGCCTTGACCCAGCCGTCGAACACGGTCTCCAGCTGCGCGGCGGCGGCCGAGCCCTGCTGCTGGGCCACGGACTGCAGCACCAGCTGGAAGCGCGGCGTCAGCGTGATGGCGGGCACGTTGAG
The DNA here is from genome assembly GCF_052692095.1 of Delftia sp. NA_296.1. Taxonomy (NCBI): domain Bacteria; kingdom Pseudomonadati; phylum Pseudomonadota; class Betaproteobacteria; order Burkholderiales; family Comamonadaceae; genus Delftia; species Delftia sp. NA_296.1. The sequence continues at coordinate 526,381 of NZ_JBQZGF010000002.1, forward strand.
GATGGCCACGCGCGTGGCGCCCTTGCCCAGCACATTGGTCTGGATGCTGGAGACAAAGCCCTTGGCCAGGTTCTGCATGTACAGGCCACCGGCCTGGGCCATGCCGGCCTGGCCCTGCTGCAGCAGCGCGCCCAGCGTGGCCGCGTCGATCTTGGTGGACAGCAGCGCCTTGAAGTTGGCGCCCTGGTCCCTGGAGGCGGCCAGGAAGGCGCCGATCACATCGGCCGCGTCATTGGCGCCGCCGTCGATCACCGCCAGGTCATCGGCCGTGAAGCCCGCCGCACCTGCCAGCAGGATCTGCTGCGTGATGGAGATGGGCGCCGTGGGCGCGCTGGTGTAGTTGATGCGGCCGCCGCCCACGGCGTAGTTGTTGCACGAGGTGTTGGGCGTGAAGGCCGTGCCGTTGAAGCGCGGGCACAGGGAGATGTTGTACAGGCCCGCCACGCGCTCGGCCCAGACCTGGTTGGAGCCTGCGCCCGTCAGCGTGGCGTTCTGGACGGTGAACTTGTAGCCGAAGGTGCCGCTGTCGGAGAGGCTGTCGCCCATCACCTTGACGGAAGTGATCTTGGCGCGGGGGGTGGTGTCGGCGCCGCTGCCGCCGCCGCAAGCGACCAGCAGGCCGGCCGTGGCCAGAGCGGCCGCGAGGATTCGATAACGATTTGCCAAGATGGAATCTCCGTGAAGTGTTATGAATAGCACGACCGTGCTTTTTTGCTAAAGCCATCGTAACGACACTTGCGCATTGGCGACACCGGGCAACTACGGATAGAAATCGCACGCCGACAAGGCAATTCGCACGCGGGCGAACAGACGATAAGGATCGCCGCATGGCCCGTAGGTAGGACAACGTCCTTGCTGGAAAAACAATGAAAAAGGGCCTGCGAAAGCAGGCCCTGCACAAGACGCGAAGGCGCCCGATCAGCGGTCGCGCGCCGTCCAGTCCACCAGCGCATCCCAGGCCGCGCGCGCGGCCGGGGCGTTGGTGTGGTTGGCCATGGCCACCAGCACGTAGCGGCGGCCGCTGGCCCCGTCCACATAGCCGGCCAGGGCCGAGGCATCGCGCAGCGTGCCGGTCTTCAGATGCGCCATGCCCTGGGCCCGGCTGAGGCTGCGGCGCAGCGTGCCATCCACGCCGACGATGGGCATGGAGGCCACGAACTCCGGCATCACCGGCGAGGCCCAGGCCTGCTGCAGCATGCGGCCCAGGCCCGAGGCGGTGATGCGCGCCTCGCGGCTCAGGCCCGCGCCGTTGTCGGCCACGGGCTGCTCGGCCGCGCCCCAGCGCGCCTGCCACCACTGGCCCAGGGCCTGGCGCGAGGACTCGAAGCTGGCCACGCCCGTGCGCTGCATACCCATGGTCAGGAACACCTGCTGGGCCATGACGTTGTTGCTGTACTTGTTGATGTCGCGCACCACCTCGGCCAGCGAAGGGGATTCGTTCTGGAATGCTGGCTGCAGCCCGGCCGGCACGCGGCCGTCGTGCACGGTGCCGGTGAGCTTGCCGCCCAGCTCGCGCCACATGCCCTCGATGGCGCGGGCCGCGAAGGCCTCGGGCTGGGCCGGCGCCAGCGACCAGCTCTTGTCGCCGCAGCTGGCCGGGAACGGGCCGGCAAAGGCGATGCGCAGCGGGTCGGCCATGTCCAGCTGCAGCCGGGCGCGCCAGTCGCCGCACTCGCTGCCAGCCGGCGCCAGTGGCACGGTTTCCTGCTGCTGGATGCCGGCCAGCGGCGGGTCGTATTGCAGCCGCGCCACGCCCGCCGCCGCGTCGGGCGTGAAGCCCACGGTCACGGCCTTGTAGTTGACCAGCAGCGCGTCGGGCGCCACGTTGTAGGGGCGCCAGGGTTCGTTGTCGAAGGTGGCCGCGTCATGGCCGCTCACGGAAAACGCGCTGCGGTCCAGCACGATGTCGCCCACGATGACCTTGATGCCCATGCCCTGCAGGCGGCGCAGCATCAGCCACAGCCGCTCCATCACGAGCTTGGGATCGCCCTGCCCCTGGATGTACAGCGGCCCGCGCAGCACGCCGTCCTGCACCGGCCCGCCCAGGAAGACGGGCGTGCGCCAGACATGTGCGGGACCCAGCTGGTCCAGCGCCGCATAGGTGGTGACCAGCTTCATGACCGAGGCGGGGTTCATGGCCACGTGGCTTTGCCAGTCCAGGCGCGGGGCGGCCCGGCCATCGACCTCGACCACCAGGGCCGAGACCGCGTCGCGCGGCAGCTTGGCGCGCGCAAGCGCCGCCTCCACGGCCGGGGGCAGCCGGCTTTCGCGTGCAGTCTTGGTGGACAGCGAGGCCGGCGAGGTGGGCGCATCTGCCTGGGCGCTTGCCACGCCGGGCAGGACAGACGCCACCAGCAGCGCGGCCGCCAGACCCCGGCGTGAACGCGGCGTTCCGAGTGAGAAGGCGGAGGAAATCGAGGAAATAAGGGAAGAAGACGGCGAAAGATGCAACATGGCCGGCAAGTCTACGCCGGTCATTGCAGCCCTGCCGGGCGCGGGACGGGCGGGGCACCGATAATCCTGCACTTGCTGCGGCACCGCCGCCTGCCCCAAGCCATGAATCTTCTTGCCCTAGACACCAGTACCGACACCCTCTCCATCGCCGTGCAGCGCGGCGATGCCGTCTGGGAGCACAGCGGCCCCGGCGGTCCGCAGACCTCGACCGAGCTGATCCCCGCCATCCTGGCGCTGATGGCCCAGGCCGGCCTGGAATTCGCCGAGCTGCAGGCCATCGTCTTCGGCCGGGGTCCGGGCTCGTTCACGGGCCTGCGCACGGCCTGCTCCGTGGCCCAGGGGCTGGCCTTTGCCGCCCGCGTGCCCGTGCTGCCCATGGACAGCCTGCTGGCCGTGGCCGAGCAGGCCCGCATGCAATACGGCTGCACCGACCTCATCGCCGTGATCGATGCGCGCATGAACGAGGTCTACCACGCCGCCTACCACTGGAGCGACGGCCGCTGGAACGACATTGGCGAGCAAAGCGGCGACTTCGGCCTGTGCGCGCCCGAGGCCCTGCAACTGCCGCCCGGCACCGTGGTGGCCGGCAACGCCCTGGCCGCCTACGGCGAGCGCCTGGCGCCCCAGGCCAGCCACCTGGCCGCCCTGCCCACCGCCGCCGCCATGCTGCGCCTGGCCCCGGCCCTGCTGGCGGCCGACCGCGCCTTGCCGGCCGACCAGGCCCTGCCGCGCTACATCCGCGATAAAGTCGCGCAGACCACGGCCGAGCGGGAGGCTGCCAAGGCGGCCGCCGCGCTGGCCCTGGCCACGCCCACTCCAGAGGCCACCCCACCCGCACCATGAGCACGCACACGCCACAGCCCTCGCGGCCGCAGCCGCCCCTGACCGACGCTCCGGCGCCGGAGCGGGACAGCGTGCGCTTCGAGCCGCTGAACGTGCTGTCGCTCGACATGCTGCTGCCCGTGGAGCAGCAGGCCTACTCGCATCCCTGGTCCCGTGGCAACTTCATCGATGCCATGGCGGCCGGCAATGAAGCGCAGCTGCTGGTCGATGCGCGGGGCGAACTGGTGGGCTACTTCGTCGCCATGATCGTGCTCGACGAGGTCCACCTGCTCAACATCACCGTGGCCCCGTCGCGCCAGCGCCAGGGCTGGGCCCGCATTCTGCTGGACGCGCTGGCCCTGTGGGCGCGCCAGCGCAAGGCCCAATGGATCTGGCTGGAAGTGCGCGAGAGCAATGTCCGCGCACGCAGCATCTACGCCGCGCATGGCTACCAGGAGGTGGGCCTGCGCAAGAACTACTATCCCATGCACGACGGCCCGCGCGAGCATGCCGTGCTCATGAGCCTCAAGCTATGGCCCTGAATCTAGACACCCGCCAGCGGGCCATGCTGCACGCCATGGGCATCACCGTCTGGCTGCCCGAGCCCGAGACCGCACCCGCCGTGCTGTCCGAGGCCCTGGCTGCGCCCGCCGATGCGCCTGCAGCGGCGCCCCTGGCAGATCCGCCGGCGGCCCGCCCCGTGCCGCCGCCCGTGCAGGAGGCGCCCCCCCCGGCGCCTGCTGCACCGGCGCCTGTCGCCGCGCCAACGCCCGCACGCGTTCAGGTGCCTGTTCAGGCGCCGCCGCCTCCCGCACCCGTCATTCCCGAACGCGAACGCCCGCCGCGCCGCTACGTGCAGCAGCCCGTGGCCGGCGCCCCGGGGCTGGGCTGGCGGCTGGGCCCCGTGCGGCCCGTTTATGCGGCAACGCCGCCTGCCGGTGATGGCGGCGAAGGCGGCTGGCTGATCCTGCTGGAGCCGCCCGCCAACTCCCTGCCCCTGCCACCCGCCCAGCGCCCCGGCCCCGACTGCGCGCGCACCGCGCTGGAAGGCGACGCGGCCCGGCTGCTGGACAACATGCTGCGCGCGCTGAACCTGCAGGACCATCCGCGCCTGTACAGCGCCGCCCTGCACCGCGTGCAGCCTGCGGCCGAAGGACAGGAGGCGCCCGAGGTCCCGGCGCTGCAGCCATCGCTGGAGGCGCTGCTGCGCGATCTGCGCCCGGCCTGCGTGCTGGTGCTGGGCCTGGCCACGGCGCGTGCCGTGCTGCAGCGCCAGGAGGCGCTGGGCCGCCTGCGCGCCGAGCCGCACCGCATTGCGGGCGTGCCCGCCGTGGTCAGCTACGACCCCAACTACCTGCTGCGCGCGCCCCAGGCCAAGGCTGGCGCCTGGGCCGACCTGTGCCATGCCCAGGCTTTTGTGACAGGCCGCCAGATGCCCCCTGGAGCCGCTTCCGAATAGCGCAGCCGGCCCGCATGTTGCAGCGCAACGCTGCATAATCCAACGCTTTGCATCTTGGAGAAAGCTCCGTGGAAACCTACCCCAGTTGGTAGCTTTCAACTCCCGGTTGGCCTGTGGGGTTGAAAGCACCTCCGATACCCCGCACGCCTGAGAAGAACACCTGGAGTGAGCCTATGCTCAACATCTTTACGCTGGCCAATGGCCGCCTGGTTCAAGAAGAGATCGAGTCGCTGGAGGAGCTGTCCCGCTTCAAGCCGATCTGGGTGGACCTGGAGTCGCCCACGGTCGAGGAAAAGCGCTGGATCAAGCAGCACTACGAGCTGTCCATCCCCGAGGATGCGATGGACGACGACATCGAGGAATCCGCCCGCTTCTACGAAGAAGACAACGGCGAGCTGCACATCCGCAGCGACTTCCTGATCGACGATGACGAGGACCCGCGTTCGGTGCGCGTGGCCTTCATCGTCAACGAGCACAACAAGAACCTGCGCAGCTGCGGCGTATTGTTCTCCATCCACGACGAGGACGTGCCCGTCTTTCGCCTGCTGCGCATGCGCGCGCGCCGCGCGCCGGGCCTGATCGACGAGGCCAAGGACGTGCTGCTCAAGCTCTTCGACGCCGACGCCGAATACTCGGCCGACACGCTGGAGCGCATCTACGACGACCTCGAAAAAGCCAGCCAGATGGTGCTGTCCGGCGACGTGACCGACGACGTGGCCCGCGAGGTGCTGGGCGCCATTGCGCGCCAGGAAGACTTGAACGGCCGCATCCGCCGCAACGTCATGGACACGCGCCGCGCCGTCAGCTTCATGATGCGCTCCAAGATGCTCAATGCCGAGCAGTTCGAGGAAGCGCGCCAGATCCTGCGCGACATCGAATCGCTGGACAGCCACACGGCCTTCCTCTTCGACAAGATCAACTTCCTGATGGATGCCACGGTCGGCTTCATCAACATCAACCAGAACAAGATCATCAAGATCTTCTCGGTGGCCAGCGTGGCCCTGCTGCCACCCACGCTGATCGCCAGCGTCTACGGCATGAACTTCAAGTTCATGCCCGAGCTGGAATGGGAGTTCGGCTACGTCTACGTCATCGGGCTCATGGTGCTCAGCGCCGTGGGGCCCATGCTCTACTTCCGCAAGCGCGGCTGGCTGAAGTAGCGGCAGCCGGCCCCCTCGGGCCGGGCTTTCTTCAGGCCAGCGCCACGGCCTCGATCTCCACCTTCAACCCGAAATGCAGCGCCCCCGTGGGCACCACGGCGCGCGCGGGCCGGTGCGCGCCGGCCCAGTCCGCGTAGATGCGGTCGAAGGCCGGCCAGTGCGCCATGTCGTCCAGGTACACGCGCACCTGCAGCAGCCGCGGCACGCCGCTGCCGGCCAGCTCCAGCGCCGCTGCCAGGTTGGCCAGCGCCTGCCGGGCCTGGTCCTCGAAACCGGCATCCACCAGGCGCGTGCCGTCGGGCCGTATGGGCAGCTGCCCTGACACGAAGACCAGCCCCTGGCCCGTGGCCGTGTGGCTGTAGTGGCCGCCCGGCGCAGGCAGGTTCGGCGATGCATGGCGCAGATCGATCCCGTTTTCACCAGCCATGGAGCCGCTCCCAGGTTTGCACCGAGCCATCTGCCGCCAGCGCCTGGTAGGCCGGGAACTGCGCGCCCGTGGCGCAGGCATGGTTGGGCAGGATGCGCAGCCGCGTGCCCAGAGGAAAGCGCGTGGCGATGTCGGCCTCCGCCGCGCCATCGGCCCGGGCCAGAATGCCGTGCTCCTGGTTGGCGCCCGTGAGCACGAAGCCCGGCATCACCCGCCCCTGCAGGTCGCAGACCTGGCCGTAGCCGAAATCCTGTTTCTGCCGGGCCGTTCCGCGGTCGCGGCTCATGGCCATCCAGCCCGCATCCACGATGGCCCAGCCCTTGTCGGCCTGGTGGCCGATCACGGTGGCCAGCACCGACAACGCCACGTCCTCGGCCGTGCACACGCCGATGTTGCGCATCACCAGGTCGAAGAACACGTAGACGCCTGCGCGCACCTCGGTCACACCGTCCAGCCGGCTGGCCGCCAGCGCCGTGGGCGTGGAGCCCACGCTGACCACGGGGCACGGCAGGCCGGCCGCGCGCAGGGCCTCGGCGGCCTGCACGCAGCCGGCGCGCTCGCGCTCGGCCAGGGCCTGCAGCGCCTCGGGCGTGTCCAGCTCGTAGCTGGAGCCTGCATGCGTGAGCACGCCGCCCAGGCGCATGCCGCCATCGTGCAGCGTGCGGCCAATGGCCAGCAGCAGCGGCGTATCGTCTGCGCCCACGCCAGAGCGGTGGCCGTCGGTGTCGATCTCTATCCACACCTCGAAGGCCTCGCCCTGCTCGTGGCCGAACGCGGCAATGGCCTGGGCCGCCGCCACGCTGTCCACGATGAGCTTGAGGTCGCAGCCGCGCCGGCGCAGTTGCAGCGCATGCGGCAGGCGGTGCGGCGCCATGCTGACTGCATAGAGGATGTCGGTGGTGCCTGCCGCAAAGAACTGCTCGGCCTCCTTCAGGGTGGAGACCGTGATGCCCGAGGCCCCGGCCGCACGCTGCGCGGCGGCCACGGGCACGCTCTTGCTGGTCTTCACATGGGGGCGCAGGCGCACGCCCTGCGCGTCCATGCGCTGCTGCATGCGGGCGATGTTGCGCTGCATGCGGTCGAGGTCGATCACGGCAGCGGGCGTGTCCAGCGTCAAAAGAGTGTCTTGCATGGCGGCTCCTGAAAAAGACTTGGCACAGTCAGCGGCCTGCGGCAAAACCGCGCAGCCAGGGCAAGGCGGGGGTCAGCGTGGAAGCTTCAGCTTCGGCGGCAGGCGCTCCATCGGGCCGCGACAGACCCACGCGGTTGTGCCAGAAGGTGCGCAGGCCCACGGCCGAGGTGCCGAACAGGTCATAGCCCGATCCGGCCACAAAGGCGGCCTGGTCCGCAGGCAGCCCCAGCCGGTCCAGCGCCAGCTGGTAGGGCCGGGGGTCGGGCTTGTAGAAGCCTGCTGCTTCGGAGGTGACCACCACGTCCCAATCCACGCCCAGCAGCGCGGCGGCACGCTGACCCAGGCGTTCGGAGCAATTGGTCACCACGGCCAGGCGGCAGTGCGGGCGCAGGGCGGCCAGCAGCTCGCGCGCGCCATCCCAGGGCTGCAGCTGGTCCCATTGCGCCTCCAGCCGGTCGGTGGCCGAGGCGGGCAGGCCCCGGTTGCGGGCCGCCTCACGCACCAGGTCTTCATAGGGCTGGTAGGCGCCGCAGCCATAGGTCAGGCGCAGGTACTCGGCGCGCCAGTCGCGCCCTGCGGCCTCGCTGCCGGCAGCGCTGTTCCAAACCGTCCAGGAGTCGAGCAAGGCGGTCAGCAGGTCGAAAAGCACGGCACGGGGCCAGGCGGCGGCGGTCGGTTCCGTCAGTGGGGCTGGGGTGTTCATGGCCTGGAACTGTACGGATGGAACCTGTGCCCGTGGTTAAATCCGCCGTCATCAATCGTTAAGGCAAATTGAATGATTGCCATCGAAGACCTGCAGCTTGCCGCCGCCCTGCTGCGCGAAAGCTCGCTGAGCGCGGCGGCCCGTGCGCTCGATGTGACGCCGCCTGCCCTGTCCATGCGGCTGCGCCGGCTGGAGGCCGAACTGGGCCTGTCCCTGGCCAACCGCAGCGCGCGGCGCCTGGCGCTGACGCCCGAGGGCGACCGCTTCGCCCGCGAGGCCGTGCGGCTGCTGGGCCAGATCGAGGAGCTGCGCGACTCGCTGCACGGCGATGCCCGCCAGCTGGGTGGCACGCTACGCATTGCCGCGCCCTTTGGCTACGGGCGCAGCCGGCTGGCCCCGGCCCTGGTGCCCTTCACGCGCCAGCACCCGCAACTGAAACTGCAGCTGGACCTGCGCGAAACGCCTTTCCCCGACCGCCACGATGCCGACGCCGTGGTCCACATCGGCGTGGTGCGCGACTCCTCCTGGGTGGCGCGCGAGCTGGCCGCCAATGACCGCTGGCTGTGCGCCAGCCCCGACTACCTGCGCCGCCGCGGCACGCCCGCCACGCCGCGCGAATTGCTGGAGCACGCCTGCATCTGCATCCGCGAGAACGAGGAGGACGTGACGCTGTGGCACCTGCGCCCGGCCGCCAGCCGGCGCGCCGTGGACGGCCAGACCCTGCGCGTGACGCCGTCCTACGTCACCAACGATGGCGGCGTGGCCCGCCACTGGGCCGAGCAGGGTCTGGGCCTGGTGCTGCGTTCGCAATGGGACATGGAGCAGGCCGTTGCCGAGGGCCGGCTGGTGCGCGTGCTGCACGACTGGCATTTCGGCAGCGCGCCCGTCACCCTGCTGGTGCCCACGCGCAAGGGACGCACGGCGCGCGTGCAGGCCCTGGTGACGTTTCTGGAGCAGTGCGCCGCAGCGGGCGCGCTGTAGTGCAGCTCAGGCCGTGCGCGCGGACCTGTCCCGGGCATCGCTGGCACTGCCGGTGCCCTGGCCGCGCTCGCGCAGCCACAGCACCAGGCCGCAGACCATGACCACCAGCTGCGTGCCCACCAGCAGGCTGAAGCCTGCGACGAACCCGCCACCGGCCGAATGCGAGGTCCAGCCGATGACGGCCCCCATGAGCGCAGGCATGAAGCCCGCCACCAGGGTCGCCGTGCCGTTGACGACGCCGTAGGCGCTGGCCACATGCTCGGGCCGCGCGCAGTACTGCACGGTGCTGGGAATGGCCGGGCTCATCAGGCCCCAGCAGAAATTGGCGGCGATCAGGCAGTAGGCCGCCGCGTAGCGGTCTTCCATGTGGATGGCCAGCCAGATGGCCAGCGCCAGGCCCAGGCTGCCGCCGACGAAGATCAGCGGCACCTGGCGGCGCGGCAGGCGGTCGATGACGATGCCGCCGACCAGCACGGCCAATACCGTGGCGTACTGCGGCAGCGAGGCCAGCCAGCCCATCTCGCGCAGCGAAAAGCCGCGCGATTCCAGATAGGCCGGCAGCCAGTTGCTGCTGCCCCAGAGGTAGGAGAAGAAGGCCGCCGACAGCACGGCCACCAGCACCAGATAGCGCGTGTGCATGGCGCCGCGCACGATCTGCCCGACCTGGCCCACGGCCTCGCCCAGCGAGCGCGGGCGCGGCATGCCGGTGTCCACGCGGGGCATGCGGATGAAGGCCAGCACCAGCGGGATGCCGATGGCCACATTGATCAGGCCCAGCACGTGGAACGAGGTCTGCCAGTCATGGCCGACCACCAGGTAGCCGATCAGCGGGTAGCCCACCGCCAGCCCCAGGCCCGTGCCCATGTTCACGAAGGAGTTGGGCAGGCCGTTCTCGTGGCTCTGGAAATGCGCCTTGATGTAGCTGCCCGCCAGCGAGTACAGCGGCCCTTCGGAGATGCCCAGCAGGATGCGCGAGGCCAGCAGCAGGCCATAGCTGTTCATGGCCGGGGACAGAAAGGACACGGCGCCCCACAGCAGCAGGCCGACCACCAGGCTTCGGCGCACGCCGAAGAGCGCCGCGCAAAACGGCGTCAACACGAAGGAAGAAACGCCGTAGCCCACCATGAAGGCCGTGGCCAGCAGGCCCTGGCGCGTGCGGTCGTCGTGCGTCAGCCCGATGTGGTCCAGAAATCCCTGGTCGAGGATGAGGATCGAAAGGTTGATCCGGTCCACATAGGAGATGGCGACGATGATGAAGAGGCTGATCACCCCCCACCAGCGGGCCGCACGCATATCTTTCATGGCAAGTCTCTATCGCCCGATGGGCTGTATCAGAAGAAGTGGCGCACGCCCACCTCGAAGCCGGAGGAGCGGCCGCCCAGCGTGGTGCCCGGGGCCGACAGGCCCTGCACGCCGATGGACTTGGCCGCGCCGTCCTTGTTCTTGAGGAAGGCCACCGTGCCGTAGACCTGGGTGCGCTTGGACAGGTTGTGCCCGTAGCCCACGCTGATCTTGTTCCAGTCGGCATTGCTGCCGTCGGTGTTGTAGTGGCCGTAGGAGGCCTTGAACTCGCCCATGCCCAGGGGCGCGGTCACGCCCAGCTGCAGGGCGGTGACCTTGAGGGCGCCGCGCTTTTCGCTGGCCCACAGCAGCATGGGCTTGGCCACGCCGAAGTCCCAGCTCAGGCCCACGTTGCTGGCCGTGAGGTTGGTCGCATCGCTGTCGCCATAGAACTTGCCCGTGGCCAGCGCGCCGTTGAAGGGGCCCTGGCGGTAGCCGAAGCGCAGGCCGCGGTAGTCGCCCTGGTTCTTGTTGGGCGCGCTGCGCGCCTGCTCGCCCATGGCCACCTGCACCTGGCCGTAGAAGCCGCCCAGGTTCTGCGGCAGGAAGTAGCTGACCGCGTTGCTGATCTGGATGGGCGCGCCGCCCGTGGCCGTGCCCGTGCCGGGAATGCCCAGCATGGTGAAGCCCATGGTGCCGCCCACGCCGTTGGTGAGGAAGGGGTCGAAGATCAGCGTGCTCAGGAAGGTGGCCGAGTCATCGCGGCCCAGGCGCACTTCGCCGAAGTCGCCCGACAGGCTCACGGTGGAGCGGCGGTTGAAGCTCAGGCCGCCACCGCTGGCCTTGCCCGAGCCGCTGTCCACGTCCATGCCCGCCTCCAGCCAGAAGCCCGCACGCAGGCCGCCGCCCAGCTCTTCCGTGCCGCGAAAGCCGATGCGGCTGATGTTGGCGCCGCCCGTGGACAGGCCGGTCTTGGAGGGGCCGGAGCCGTTCAGGTGCGTGACGCCGACATCGACGACGCCGAAGATCTCGACCTTGGACTGCGCCGAAGCGGCACCGGGCAAGGACGCCAGGCAGGCTAGCGCCACGCCCAGCATGGGCGTATGGATGGTTTTCATGGGGTTGTCTCCTCTGGGGGTGGTGGCTTGGGGGGCTTGGGGGTGGTGGGTTGTTGCCGTGCAGGTCTGATTGCCTGCTCAGATATCGAGCACTAAACGTTCGCTCTTGCAGCCGGAAACGCAGACCATCATCACTTTGTTGCTGGCCTTTTCCTTGGGGCTGAGCACCGAGTCGCGGTGGTCCGGAATGCCTTCGAGCACGCGCGTCTCGCAGGAGCCGCAGACGCCTTCGCAGCAGCTGTGGTCCATCTGGATGCCGGCATCCAGCAGGGTGTCGAGCAGCGACTTCTCGGGCGTGATCTCGATGAAGCGGCCGCTGCGCTTGAGCTCCACCGTGTAGTTGCTGCGCGCGTCATCGGCGGCCTTGACCTCCACGGGCGTGAAGCGCTCGACGTGGGCGTTGGCGTGGCCCAGCTCGGCGCAGAACTTCTCGAAGGCGTCCAGCATGGGCGTGGGGCCGCAGGCGTAGTGGTGCGTGCCCGCGTCGGGCTGCCGTTGGGCCAGCAGCGCGCGCAGGTCGGGCGGGCCGCCGGCCTCGCTGTCGAAGTGCAGGTGCAGCGGCATGCCCAGCGCCTGCAGCTCTTCCAGGAAGGCCGCGCCCTTGCGCTCGCGGGCGAAGTACAGCATCTCGAACGAGCGGCCCTGGCCCTTGAGCCGGCGCGCCATGCACAGCAGCGGCGTGATGCCGATGCCGCCGGCCACCAGCACGGTGTGCGCGGCGCTTTCGTCCAGCGCGAAATGGTTGCGCGGCTCGGAGATGGTGATGGGCATGCCCACGCGCAGCGACTCGTGCACGCAGCGCGAGCCGCCGCGGCTGGCGCGGTCGCGCAGCACGCCGACCACGTAGCGGTGGCGCTCATCGCTGGGGTTGCTCAGCGAGTAGCTGCGCACCAGGCCGTTGGGCAGGTGCAGATCGATGTGCGAGCCCGGCGTGAAGGCGGGAAGCTCCCCGCCCGCCACGGGCCGCAGGTCCACGCTGATGGTGTCCTGGGCCTCGAAGCGCAGCGTGTGCACGAAGGCCTGGAGGTTGGTGCTCATGATGCGGCGCCTTCGTCGATCTGCTCCTGGGCCAGGCGGCGCAGGTGGCGGCGCAGGCGCACCAGGCCGATGTCGTGCTGGTAGAGGTTCTCGCGCTCGTTGGCGTCCAGCTCCATCTGCTCCATCATGATCCGGTCCTGCTCCAGCACGGCCCAGTGGCGCGCCTCCAGGCGGTTGCGGTACAGGAAGCGCCAGGTGTCGCGCATCCAGCCCTGCACCTTGCGGCAGCGCCAGAAGAACACGGCGCACAGGTCGGCGCTGATGGGCGTGACGCAGGCCACGATGGCGAAGTTGCCGCCGGGGCCACCGGTCTTGGGGTACGGAATCTCCAGGCGCATCCAGTGCACGCCCGTGCTGCCCCACTCGGTCCAGTCGAAGTTCACGCCGCGCTGGCCCACCTTCTCGAAGACGAAGCCGTCATCGGTCTCGCGCACCTGGAACGTGGCCTTGCTGTCGCCCTCGGCCATGGAGTGCGACTGCTTGTGCAGGAAGGTGCCGTGCATGGGGTCCATGACGTTGTCCAGCGCATAGCGGTAGTCGCTGCGCCACTCGGCATAGCACAGGAAGTTGGAGTACTCGGGCGAGGTCAGCTCCTCGGGCAGCGTGAACTCGGGCGCCTCGTCAACGGCCTTGTCGCTGTTGTAGAGAAAGATGGCGCCATGCGCCTCGCGCGCATGGAAGGCCAGCGCCGCGCGCGAGCCTTCGAGCTTGCAGCCGGGGCTGCCGGGCACCTTGGTCACCGTGCCGTCGCCGCGCACTTCCACGCCGTGGTAGGGGCAGGCCAGGCGGTCGCCCAGGATCACGCCCTGCGACAGCGGCGCGCCGCGGTGCGGGCAATGGTCTTCCAGCGCGTGGACCTGGCCGGCGGCATCGCGCCACAGCGCGATCTTGCGGCCGAAGCGGCGCACCGACACGGGCTGGGTCTTCACGAAGTCCGAGGGGCAGACCGCGTACCAGAGGTTCTTCAGGCCTTTGTTGAGCAGGCCGTCCACCGGATCGATGGTGATGGTTTGTACGTTCATGGGGCTCTCCAGTCCTGCTCGGTATCAATAGCCCAGCCGCGCCATCAGCGCCTGGAAGCTGTCTTCGGTCCAGGCCTGGCCGTTTTCGCCGGCGGGGCCGCTGCGGTTGAGATAGGCCACCAGTTCGGGCAGGGTCTGCACGCCTTCGCCGAAGGCGCGTTCGATGGAATCGCCCAGCAGGTCTTCCATCAGGGTGGGGGCACGTTCGCGCGCCTGGTGCGGCTCGAGATAGCGATCAGCGGCCATGGTTCTCTCCTTCGAAAACTGTCTTGTGTGGGGGGTGCTCAATCAGCCCTGATATCCAGGTCTTTGATGAGCTTGCCGAAGCGGTTGAAGTCCGCTGCATTGGTCTTCTCAAGCCTCGCGGGCTCGCCGCCTGCTGGCAGCGCGCCGAAGGTGGCCATCTTGGAGACCACGTCGGGCATCTTCAGGATCTCGTTGAGGTGCGTGTTCAGCAGCTTCACGGTCTCGGGCGACATGCCCTTGGGACCGAACAGGCCCTGCCATGCGGACACTTCCACGTCCTTGACGCCCAGCTCGGCCAGGGTGGGCACATTGGGGGCCAGCGCGCTGCGCTGGCTGTCGGCCACGGCCAGGGCGGTGACCTTGCCGCCGATGTAGGGCGCAATCGGGCCCCAGGTCATGAAGGTCGTGGGCACATGGCCGCCGATCAGGTCGTTGACGGCAGGCGCCACGCCCTTGTAGGGAATGTGGGCGATGCGCGTGCCGGCGGCACGGTTGAACATCTCGCCCAGGATGTGCATGGGCGAGCCGCTGCCGGGGCTGGCGTAGGTCAGGCCGTCGCGCTTGCCCTGGGCGATCAGGGTCTTCATGTCCTTGATGCCCGAGGCCTGGTTGGTGGCCACGAACATGGGCTGCACGCTGGTCTGCACGATAGGCGTGAAGCCGTGCAGCACGTCGTAGCTGGAGCCCGAGGCCGTCTTGAGCACGAATTGCGCGATGGCGAAGGTATTGGGCGCCAGCAGCAGCGTGTAGCCGTCCGGCGCGGCCTTGGCCACATGCACGCTGCCGATGGTGCCGCTGGCACCGGGGCGGTTGTCCACCAGCACGGGCTGGCCCAGGCGCGTGGACAGCTTCTCGGCATACAGGCGCGCCATGGCATCGGTGTCGCCACCGGCCGGATAGGCCACGATGATGGTGATGGGCTTGGCCGGATAGGCCTGGGCCATCGCGGTGCCGGACAGCGTGGCTGCAGCCAGGAATGCAGCGGCAAGAGAAACCTGGCGACGTGTCTTGTTCATGGTGGGGGCCGTGGGGTGGTTGGGTTGTGGGGTGAGCCGTCAGGCGCGGTCTCAATGCCGCTTGTCGGTGATGAATTTCCCGTCGCTGGTACCCACGCCCTTTTGGCGCCGGGTGTTGCCGTCGATGCCGCCATCGATGGCCCATTCGGCAAACACCGTGGGACCGGGCTCGAACTCGCGCGGCTGCCAGTCGGCGGTGAGCTGGTCCTCGTCGGCGTAGTACTCGACCAGAGCGCCGGCCGGATTGCGGAAGTACCAGAAATAGGCCGAGGACACGGGATGGCGGCCCGGGCCCAGCTGGGTGTCCCAGCCGCAGCGCGAGATGTGCATGCCGCCGCCGAAGACCTCGTGGATGTCGCGCACCGTGAAGGCCACGTGGTTCAGGCCCGCGTCCTTGGCGGGGCGCTGCAGCAGGAAGATGTCGTGGTGGCCGCCGTCGGGTGCGCAGCGCAGGAAGGCGCCGCGCTCGGGGTAGCGGTCCGAGGCCGCGAAGCCGAAGTTGTCCACGTAGAAGCGCTCGCAGGCCTGCACGTCCTTCACGAAGAACACCACATGGCCGACCTCGATGGGCTGGGCGCGCTCGTAGGCCGGGCTGGCCTGGTTGACGCGGTCCTTGCGGTTCCAGGTGTTGTAGGCGGCGCCTTGCACATCCACATCACGCTTTTGCGTGACCTGCAGGCGCACGGACAGGCCGTTGGGGTCGGTGCAGCCTATGCGCCCCTGGCCCGGGCCCTGGCCCTGTGTGAAGCCCGGCAGCGCGGCAATGCGGCTGGCGTACAGCGCAAGGTCCGCCTCGCTTTCCACACCCCAGACCACTTCGCGCAGCGTGGGGCCGGCCTCGATGGCGGGCGGCAGATCGGGATGGTCCGCGGCGGCCACGATCACGCGGCAGCCGTTGAGGGTCTCGAACACCAGCCGGTCGTCCGCTTCCTGCACCAGCGCCAGGCCCCAGTCCAGGAAGAAGCGGCGGCAGGTAGCCAGGTCGTCCGCGCCGTAGGTGATTTCGTCTATGCCCAGTACGCTCATGTCGATTCCCTTTCAGTTCGCCCAGGCCAAAGGCTGGTCGTTCAAGCCCCAGTACATGCTCTTTTGCTCCATGTACTGCTGTATGCCCAGCCGTCCCTTCTCGCGGCCCAGGCCGCTGTCGCGCCAGCCGCCGAAGGGTGTGGAGATGGAGAACTGCTTGTAGGTGTTGATCCAGACGGTGCCGGCCTGCACGGCGCGGCCAATGCGCCAGGCGCTCTTGTAGTCGCGCGTCCAGATGCCGGCGGCCAGCGCGTAGACGCTGTCGTTGGCCTGGGCGAGCAGGTCGTCCTCGTTGTCGAAGGGCATGGCCACGAGCACGGGGCCGAAGATTTCCTGCTGGCAGATCTGCCAGTCGTTCTTCACGCCGTCGATGATGGTCGGGCGGTAGTAGTAGCCGCGCTCGAACTGCGCGCCCTCGGGCCGCTGGCCGCCCGTGAGCAGCCGGCCGCCCTCGGACAGGCCCAGGGCCACATAGCTCTCTATGGATTCGCGGTGCTTGGCGGTGATCAGCGGGCCCATCTGCGTGCGCTCGTCGGCGGGGTCGCCCACCTGCAGCGCGGCGGCCTTGGCCGTGAGGCGCTGCATGAATTCGGCATGCAGGCTGCGTGCCACGAACAGGCGCGAGCCCGCAATGCACGACTCGCCCGAGGAGCTGAAGATGCCGTAGAGCACGCCGTTGACGGCATGGTCGATGTCGGCATCGGCCAGCACCATGGTGGCCGACTTGCCGCCCAGCTCCAGCGAGACCGGCATCATCTTGTCGGCCGCGATGTGGGCGATGTGCTTGCCCGTGGACGTGCCGCCCGTGAACGACACGCGCTTGACCAGCGGGTGCTTGGTGATGGCGTCGCCGATCACCGAGCCACGGCCCGGCAGCACGCTGACCAGGCCCTTGGGCACGCCGGCCTCTTCGCAGATCTTCGCCAGCTCCAGCGCCAGCAGCGGCGTGGCCTCGGCGGGCTTGACGACCACGGCGTTGCCGGCGGCCAGCGCGGGCGCCAGCTTTTGCGCCTCGCTGGCGATCGGCGAGTTCCACGGCGTGATGGCCGCCACCACGCCCATGGGCTCGTACACGCTCATGGTCATGAAGTCGCCGCGCGAGGGCGTGATGGTTTCCTCCATGGTCTCGCAGGCGGCTGCAAAGAACTGGAAGGTGGCGGCGGCGCTGGCCACCAGCATGCGTGTTTCCTTGATGGGCTTGCCGTTGTCCAGGCGCTGCAGCTGGGCCAGGGGCTCGGCGCGCTCGCGGATCAGCTGGGCCACGCGGTGCAGCACGGCCGCGCGTTCATGGGGCTTTTTCTGGGCCCAGCCGCTGGTGCGGAAGGCGTGGTCGGCCTTCTGGATGGCCTCCTCCACATCCTCCAGGCTGGGCGCTCGCAGGCGGCCCACCACTTCGCCGGTGGCGGGATAGAGCGTGGTGGATTCGCCACCGCCGCCCAGGCGCCATTCGCCGGCGATATTGATGGGGAGCAGTTCCAGGTTCGACATGGTGAGCCTCTCT
Organism: Delftia sp. NA_296.1; assembly: GCF_052692095.1. NCBI lineage: Bacteria > Pseudomonadati > Pseudomonadota > Betaproteobacteria > Burkholderiales > Comamonadaceae > Delftia > Delftia sp. NA_296.1. The sequence goes on from NZ_JBQZGF010000002.1 coordinate 543,767, forward strand.
CGTTCGTTCGAATCCAGCCGCCTCAGGCGGCCTTGGACGCCGTGGTGGTGGCCGGGATCTGGTCCAGCTTGTTCACGGGCGGGCCCGAGAACGTGGCCTTGAAATTGCCGATGGCGCGCATGTCGATCTCCAGCAGGAAGGGGCCCTTCTTCGGCCAGGCCGAGGCCAGCACGGCCGGCAGCTCGTCAAGGTTCTGCACGCGGGCATGGGGCAGCTGGATGGAGGCGCACAGCTGCGCGTAGTCGGGCGTGTGCAGTTCCACATAGCAGCGGCGGCCGCCGTAGGAGGCGTCCTGGATGTTCTGGATCACGCCGTAGCGCTGGTCGTTCATCAGCACGATCAGGGTGTCGCACTCTTCCTGCACCAGCGTGGCCAGCTCGCCCAGGTTCAGGATGAAGCCGCCGTCACCCGCCAGGCCCAGCGTCTTGCGGCCCGAGCCGCTGACCGCCGCGCCCACGGCCGCGCCGATGGCCATGGGCATGCCCATGCCGATGCCGCCGCCCGTGGCGTGCACGCCCGCGTTGGGCTCGAAAAAGCGCAGCTCGCGGTTGCCCCAGGTGCTGTTGGAGACGGTCACGTCACGCACCCAGTTGAAGTTGCGGCCCACGGCCTTTTGCAGCTCCTGCACCAGCACGCTGTACGGGCCCAGGCCGTCGCGCATGGTGGCCACGGCCTCGTCGTGCACCTGGCGCAGGTCGGCCAGCAGCTCGGGGTCGGCCTTGTAGCCGCGTGCCTCCAGCCGGTCGGCCAGGCCCGTCAGCGCCAGGGCCGAGTCGCCGCAGACAAAGCCGTCATCGGCATAGCAGCGGCCCTGCTGGGCGGCGTCCACATCGATGCGCAGCAGCGGGCGCGGCAGCTTCAGTTCGTACTTCAGCGTCTCATTGCTGCGCAGGCGCGTGCCCACGGCCAGCATGGCGTCGCAGCGCTGGTAGAAGGCCTCCACTGGCTTTTGGATGTTGTAGGCGCCCAGCGAGGCCGGATCGTCCTCGGCCACGATGCCGCGGCCCTGGCCCGTGCTGACGATGCCGAAGCCCAGCGCCTTCAGACGCTGCACGGCAGCGACTGCGTGGCGTGCGCCGCCACCCAGCCACAGCAGCGGGCGGCGTGCCTTGGCCAGCGTGTCGGCCAGCGCATCCAGCGATGCCTCGCTGGGTGCCAGCACGGCCACCGGCAGCGGCGACAGGTCGGCCGGCATGTCGATCACGGTCTGCTGGATGTCGATGGGAATCTCCACGCTCACCGGGCCCGTGGGCGCGGTCATGGCGGCCTGCACGGCGGCCTTCAGGGTGGACAGGCAGGTCTCGGCGCTGCGCACGCGGAACGCCGCCTTGGACACGGCGCCCAGCATGGTCAGCTGGTCGGGCGCCTCGTGGATGTACGACAGCTTCTGGTCCAGGTACTGCGTCTCGATCTGGCCCGTGATGTGCAGCAGCGGCGTGCCGGCCGTATAGGCCTCCACCAGGCTGCCCGCAATGTTGCCGGCGGCCGGGCCGGTGCTGGTGATGCACACGCCCAGGCTGGAGGTGGAACGCGCGCAGGCATCGGCCATGTTGCCGGCGCCGGCCTCGCCGCGCGCCATCACGAAGCGGACATGGCCGCGCGCATTCATCGCGTCCAGGATGGGCATGTTGTGGATGGAGATCACCCCGAACGCGGCCTGCACGCCGCAGTGTTCGAGGAACTGGGCCACAACGGCGCCGACGGTGATTTTGGATGCGGAAGAAGTCATGTTCTGCTTTGAATCGGGTGAAGGGGCTGAAGCACTACGCTTGCCGTGCAAGGCCACCGGAGACGTCGATGTGGCTGCCGGTCGTGTAGGAGGACAGGGGCGTGGCGAGATAGAAGATGGCGCGCGCGGCCTCGTCGGGCGAGCCCAGGCGGCCCAGCGGAATGGACTTCTTGCGCGCGAGGTCGGCGCTCCAGGCGTTCCAGTCCTGGCTGCGGTCCTCGCGCGCCTCGAAGCGGCGGCGCCACTGGCCGGACTCGATCAGGCCGACCAGGATGCCGTTGACGCGCACACCCTTGGGCGCGAACTCGGTGGCCATGGAGCGCACCAGGTTCTTGAGGCCGGCGCGCGCGGCCGATGTGGCCACCATGTGCGGCTCGGGCTGCGAGGCCAGCAGCGAATTGACGCAGACGATGGCCGGCTCAGCCGTGCGCTCGAGCTGCGGCAAAAAGGCGCGCGTGGGATGCAGCACCGAGAAGAACTTCAGGTGCAGCTCCTCGGTCCAGGCCGCATCGTCGGTGCTGGCAAACGTCGAGACCCGGCCCTGGCCCGCGTTGTTCACGAGGATGGAGGCCGGACCCAGCGCAGCCTCGCTGTCGCGCGCGAACTGCTGCACCTGGGCAGCGTCGAGCACGTCGCAGGCCTGGGCGAACAGGCGGGCCTCGGGATGGCGCCCGCGCAGCTGCTGCACGGCCTGCTCCAGGCGTTCGGCGCTGCGCCCGCACAGGGCGACACGCGCGCCCTGCGACAGCAGCAGATCGACCGTGGCCAGGCCAATGCCCGAAGAGCCGCCGGTGACGACGGCCGTGGTGTCCTTGAGTTGGGAATCAAACATGGCCGCCTCCTGCGCGCCGGGAATTGAGGGAAAGCAGCTGTGCCGTCTGCGTTTGCGTTTGCGGGCGGTAGTTCAGCAGCTCGGACAGCTCGGCCGCCGCGTCGCAGACGCCGGCGATCAGGGTCTCGGCACGGCCCTCCTCCACATGGGGCGCGGGAACCGTCGTGCCCAGCGCCGCCACCACGCGGCCGCTGTGGTCGCGCACGGGGGCGGCGATGGTGCAGATGGAGCTTTCGTAGAAGCCTTCGCTGAACACATGGCCGCGCTCGCGGTCGGCCTCGACCAGGTTGAACAGGTCCAGCACCGTGCGCGGCGTCTTGGGCGTGTGCGCTTCCAGGTGCTCCTCGGGGTAGAGCGCGCGCAGCTCGGGCAGGGACAGGTCGCCCAGCAGCACGCGGCCCAGGGCCGTGGCATGGGCAGGCAGGCGCGTGCCCACACGCACCGAACTGGTCAGCGGCGTGGGCGGCGTGACCTTGGCCACGTAGACGATGGAGCGGCCATCGCGCACCACGATGTTGCAGGGATAGCGGATCTCGCCGCACAGCCGCGCGATCACGGGCTGGCCCAGTTCGGTCAGGTCCATGGACGACAGGAACTCGAAGCCCAGGCGCAGCACGGACAGGCCCAGCCGGTAGTCATTGCTGCCCTCGGCACGCTGCAGAAAGCCCATGGCCTCCAGCGTGTTGAGCATGCGGAAAATCGTGGCGCGCGGCAGCTGCAGGCGGCGGGCCAGCTCGGGCGCGCCCAGCGTGGCATTGCCGCGCCCGAACTCCTGCAGCAGGCGCAGGCCGCGCTCCAGCGCGGGCACCATGTACTTGTCGGCGCCGTTGTCCGCGCTCTCGGCGCTCTCGGCATTCCCGGAAGGGGTGGTGTCGGTCATGGCGAAACCCCTTCAATTCATGACGAAGCCGCCGTTGACGGGCAGCACCTGCCCCGTCACGAAGCGCGCGCCATCGGACAGCGCATAGGCCACGGCGCCCGACACATCCTCGGGCCGCTGCTCGCGCTGCAGCGCGCGCTGGTCGATGTACAGGCGGTGGCGGTGCTCGGGCACGTACTCCGTGGCCTCCACCAGCACCAGGCCCGGCGCCACGGCGTTGATGGTGATGCCGTCGGCGCCCAGCTCGCGCGCCATGGAACGCGTCATGGCCATCACCGCGCCCTTGCTGGCCACATAGGCCATCAGGTTGGGGGCGCCCCACATCGCGGTGTCGGACGCCAGGTTGACGATGGCGCCCCGGCCGCTGTCGCGCAGTGCGGCGCGGCAGGCCCGCGTCATCAGCCACACGCCGCGCACGTTCACGTTCATCACCTGGTCCCACTTGTCCAGATCGATGTCGTCCATGCCCTTGCCGCCCGAATCGGTCACGGCCGCGTTGTTCACCAGGCCGTCCAGCCCGCCCAGCGCCTGCACGGCCTGCTGCGCGCAGCGCTCTATCGACTCCGGATTGCCGGCATCCAGCCCGAAGCCATGCGCCTCGAAGCCCTGCGCGCGCAGCCGGGCCACGGACTCGGCCAGCAGCTCCTCGCGCAGATCGGCCATGGCGACACGCGCGCCCTGCTCGCAAAAGGCCTTGGCGAACGCAAAGCCCAGGCCGCGCGCCGAGCCTGTGACGAGAATGCGGCGGCCGGCAAGCTGGCCTGTGGAGGGCGTGGTGTTCATGGCGTACCTCAATCGAAGGGGGTTTGTGTCTGTTTCAAATTTGAAATGACACTTTTTTCTTGAAACAAGCGTGAGTTTAGGACTGATGGTTCGGGGTGGGATTGGGGAAAACACGGAGGCGTGTGGGAAATGGATGACAGAGGTGTGTCTGGGTGTGTTTTGGATGGGGGCTTTTTATGGCTTGTGAGGACATGCGCCCGCCCTGCGGGCGGGAGTCGGGTTTCGGCCCGGCGGCCGACCGCAGCGAGCCAGATGACGAAGCAGTCCTGTCCTTCGGCAGGACTGCAACCCCGCAACCACCACGCCGCAGGCGCGTTCATACGGGGAGTGGATGCGGGCCGTCGCTTCGCTCGGCCTGGGGTTTGAGGCGGGGTTGTGGAATGCCTCTATGATTTCGGTGGCCCCCTGTTCCGGGGCTGGTGCTTGAAAACACCATCAACACACAGCGGCAGAGCCTCCCCGAAAGAGAGGCCTCGTCACGTCTGAACACTTGGACAGTGGGCATCGCACCCGCACGTCCACACGGTTTTGGATGGGATGGGGCTACCCGCAAGGCTGCCCGCACGTCTGTGTGCGTGTTTTCAACATCCCATCCACCCTTTCTGCGCTTGAAAACGCAGGTCGGGTGTTTCCGTCTCGCACAGGAGTACGAAAACATGGACGATCAGCGCACCGCTCTTCCCACGCGCGCCAGCTTCGAGCAACTGGCTCGCACCATCACCGACACCAATGGATGGGTACAGGAAGGCTGCAACGAAATATGGGCCCTGGCCCAACTTGTGTTGGCCAGCCTCAATGCACCAGAAGACTTGCGACGTCCGCAAGCCATGGCTCACGCACTGCGCGCCATCCGCGACGGCGCTGAGTCACTGGCCGACTATGTGCAGGGCGAAGCCAGAAGCGTAGGTTGCGACCACACTCAAAGCCCATAGCCACGAGTGCGGCCACATCCGGCCGAGCGCAGCGAAGGGGTCGCGGGCATTCGGGTTGCCGTCTTTGACCTGACCTTTCTTGGCGCATCAAGAAGGGCCATCGGCTGCCGGGCCAGGAACCAGGCATCAAAACCAAGCAATCGCAGTGGCAGGAATTCCCCTCGCGTCCAGCGTCAAGGCTTTGGCCTCCGATGACACACGGGCTACACGGTCATCAGTAACGACACGCAGCAAAATAGTACTTTTTTAGATACACTTTTCCGATGGAAGAGCCCATTCTTTCCGTTGTCTTCTACCGATCCGATGCCGGCAAGGAGCCCGTGCGTGACTGGCTTCGTGAACTTACGGTGGAAGACCGCAAAGCCATCGGCGCCGATATCAAGACCGTCCAATACAACTGGCCTCTGGGCATGCCGGTAGTACGCAAGATGGAGCCAGGACTGTGGGAGGTGCGGTGCAGCATTGCCGATGGCATCGCACGTGTCCTATTCACGGCCCAGAATGGAAAAATGGTTCTGCTGCATGGCTTCATCAAAAAGTCGGCCAACACCCCCGGGCCGGATCTGACAACTGCCAGAAACCGGCTCAAGAAGCTGAGGAATACCCCATGAACAAACATCTAGGCAGCAATTTCGATGACTTCCTCGAAGAAGAAGGCCTGCTTGAGGAGGCCACAGCTATCGCAGTGAAGCGGGTGATTTCCTGGCAATTCGCACAGGCGATGAAAGCCCAGAAAGTCAGCAAGACCGAGATGGCGACACGCATGCGCACCAGCCGCATGGTGGTGAACCGCCTGCTGGACGAAAACGACACCGGCGTCACCCTGGCCACGTTGGCCCGCGCCAGCGTGGCGCTTGGCACGGCTTTGCACTTTGAACTGGACGATGCGACGGTTCTCCAGGCATCAGCGGCATAAAAGCACTACCGCTCAGCGCTGCGTCGACAGCCGCCGCAAAAATCCATCAACAACCCGCAACGCATACCGACTAGCCACCACCCTCACAAACTCCGCAAAGTCCACATGCGCACTGTCATCCGCCCGATCGGAAACAGTCCGCATGGCAGCAAACGGCACGCCATAGTCCAGGCAGGCCTGCGCCACGGCGGCGCCTTCCATCTCCACCGCCAGCACCTCATGCCCTGCAGCACGCAGGCCGTGCGCCAGGGCGGAAGAAGCGCCCGCCGTGCCCACGAACTGGTCACCGCTGGCAATCAGTCCCTGGTGCGCGCGCGGCGCAGTGGTGGCGTGGGCGGCGCGCAGGTCTTCGCCCGCCTCGGCCACGCAGGCCTGGGCGGCCGCCAGCAGCGCGGCGGTCATTTCGGGGTCGCAGGGCAGGCGCGTGCGTCCGTAGCCGGGCATTTCCCAGCGCGGGAAGATGGGCGAGGCGTCCAGGTCGTGCTGCAGGTATTCGTCGGCCACGACGACATCGCCCACGCGCACGCCTTCGCCCAGGCCACCGGCGACGCCGGTGAAGGCGATGCGGCGTACGCCGAAGCGCTCGATCAGCGCCGTGGCCGTGGTGGCCGCTGCCACCTTGCCTATGCCCGACAGCGCGCAGACCACGTCGTGCCCATGCAGGCGCCCGCGCCAGAACATGCGGCCGGCGTGGGCCGTGCCCTGGGCGTCGGACAGGGCATGGACCAGGCCTTCCTGCTCCTGCGGCAGGGCACTGAGGATGGCGATGGTCATGGTGGCTTCTCTTTCAACGTTTCAACGGCACAGGCAAAAAGCAAAGGCGGCCCGGGGGCCGCCTGCGGGGCGAAAGCGCCCATTGTGCCGCGAGCCTGTGCCCGGTGCGGCTCAGATGGCGATGGCCGTGGCCTGGTTGAGCACGGCGCGCACCACGCTGTAGACGGTGAGGGCCGAGGTCTTGGGGTTGGCCTCCAGCGGCTTGCCGCGCATGGTCAATTCCATGGAACCGAAGGCGCCGCGCGCGGCCACATGGTGCACGTTCTCGTCCACGCCCGGGTCGGCGTACAGGCGCACCGTGGTGCGGTCCAGGCCCATGCCGGCCAGCGACAGGGTGGCGGCCACGTTGGCGTTCTTGGGGTAGAGCTGGGCGGCCTCGCGTGCGCTGCCTTCGAAGATGCAGAAGGCTTCCTTGAGGCTGGCGAGGTCGCAGCGCTGTTCTGCGGGCGTGCCGGTCCAGGCCAGGGGCGGCTTGCGGCCGGTGTAGACCACTTCGTCCAGGCCGCCGATGCGGGCTGCGGCCAGCGCATCCACGCCGCCGATGGCGCCCGACAGCAATTGCACCTGGGTGCCTCCGGCCTCGGCCGCCGCCTGCACGGCCTCGGCCATGCCCGGGGCGCTGAGTGCGCCGATGGAGGCCACGACGGCAGGAATGCCCCGCTGCAGGGCGGGCAGCACATGCTCTTCGATGGCGGTATGGCCTGCGCATTCGACGATGAGATCGGGCCGGTCCTCAGTCGTCAGCGCAGGCAGTGCGCGCGCCTGGGGCGCATGCCGGGCCAGGGTGGCGCGCACGGCGTCCGTCACTTCGGGCACAAGCACCCAGCCCACCTGCACCGCGGCATGGCCCTTGAGCAGTTCGAGCACGCTGGCGCCAATCGCACCGCAGCCAATCACAGCAATATTCATCGTCATTTCTTTCTGAACAAGAACGCGCTGAAGGCCGGTGGGAGCACCAGTTCCTCAGCGCAGAAAACCAGGATGCTGGGTGCGCAGGTGGCCCGTCAGTTCGACGGCGGCCTCGCGCACCTGTTCCACCCAGTGCGCCATGCGCCCGGGTGCGATTTCGGTAAATGCCACGGCCATGCCCAGGCCCGCGATGATGCGGCCCTGCGCATCGCGCACAGGCGCGGCAATGCTGGAGACGCCGGGCTCGTAGAAGCCCTCGCCCATGGCGTAGCCGCGCTCGCGGTCCTGCAGCAGCAGCTGCTGCAGTTGCTGCACGTCACGCGGGGTGCTTTCCGAGAATTGCGGCAGTTCGCTGCCGCCGAAGAGTTCTCGCAGCTGGTCTGCGTTCATATCCTGCAACAGGGCACGGCCCAGCACGGTGGCATGGGCCGGCAGGCGCGAGCCCACGCGCACGGCGCCCTGGAAGGCGCCGGCCGGCGCAATGCGCGCCACGTAGACCACGGAGGTGCCGTCCAGCAGCGCCAGGTTGGTGGTGAAGCCCAGGCGCTCGCACAGCGCCTGCAGCACGGGCTCGGCCAGCTGTGCCAGCGGCTGGGTGGACAGGTAGTCGTAGCCCAGGCGCAGCACGGACAGGCCCAGCCGGTACTCGGTGCCCGAGCGTTGCAGATACCCCATGTTCTCCAGCGTCGTCAGCATCCGGAACACCGTGGAACGCGGCAGCGCCAGGGTGCGCGCCAGGTCGGGCGCGCTCCACACGGGCTGCGAAGGCGTGAAGCATGCCAGCAGGCGCAGGCCGCGCTCCAGCGCGGGGACGGTGTAGCGGTCGTTGTCGTTCGAGAGGGTTTCGGAGGTGTCGCTCATCGCAATTCGGGCCGGTAGGCCATCAGGTCAGCAGGGTGGCCAGCCTCTGTGCGACATCCGCAGGTTGTTCGACGACAGAGGCATGGCCGGCTGCCGCAAGCGTAACGTACCGCGCGCCCAGCCTTGCTGCCCAGGCCGCGCAGGCGGCGGGCGGCGTGACCACGTCGTGCTCGCCCACCCAGACCTCGACCGGCATGGCCAGTTGCCCCGCCGCCTGCCCCAGGTCGCTGCCGCACAGCAGCTCCACGGCCTGGGCGTAGCCGGCAGCATGCAGGCGCGCCGTGTTCCAGCGCACCCATTGGCGCACGGGCTCGGGCGCGGCGGGCGAGACCAGGCGCTGGTCGATGGCGGCGGCCAGGCCTTCGATGCCTTTTTCCTGCAGGGCAGCAAGACGGCCCTGGCGTACCTTGGCTTGCTGCTCGCCCATGCCGGGTGCGCCATAGCCGCCGGCGGGGCTGATCAGCACCAGTTGCTGCACGCGCCCGGCACCGGCCTGCACCGCCCAGGGCGTGCCCATGAGCGCACCCAGCGAGTGACCCACCAGCAGGCAGCGGCGTACGCCCAGCGCCTGCAGCGACTGCTCCAGCATGCGGGCGTAGTCGGTGCCCGTGGGCGCGGCGGATGCCAGCGGCGTGGAGCGGCCATAGCCGGGCGCGTCCCAGGCCAGCACACGCGTGCGCGGCGCCAGCTCCAGGGCCACGTCCAGCCAGGAGGCGGCGCCCGAGCTGATGCCGTGCAGCATCACCACGGCAAAGTCCGAGGCCGTGTCGCCGGCCTCGCGCCAGGCGGCCTGAGCGCCACCGGGCAGGGCGATGAGGTGTTCGGGGAACTGCGCCTGAAGGCGCTGTTCCATGCGCTGCAGCGTCTGCGCGGTCATGGCAGGCCCGCTACTCAACGTTTGATTTTTGCCAGGGGGTGTTCTGGGGGATAGGTGGGCGTGATGGGCTTCTTGGCGCCCAGCATCACGCACATCAGCGCGTCTTCGTCGCCGATGTTGATTTCCTCGCGGTACACGCCGGGCGGCACGGAGACCACGTCGCGGTCGGTGAGGATGGTCTCGAAGCGCTGGCCGTCCTTCTCCAGCACGAGCTTGAGCTTGCCGCGGATCAGGAAGAAGACTTCCTCCACATCGGTGTGCAGGTGCGAGGGGCCTTCATTGCCGGCCGGGATGACCATGGTGGAGAAGGTGAAGTTCTCGGACGGGATGGTGTTGCTGTCCGCAGCCACGCCCGTGCCGCCCGTGCCGATGTAGCGCATCTGGCCACGGCGGTACTTGGGGTCGAAGTCGGCCTGGAACTTCAGCGCGTCGAAGTCGTACTTGCGCGTGGAAAACCGCGCCACGCGCGACTCCATCCATTGTTCGAAGCTGGAGCCTTCGGGCTGGTCCCAGGTGCGGGGCGTGTTCTGAGCGGATTCGGACATGTGTCTCTCCATCAACGTCGGTGGATCATGGCGGGGAAGGCGCCATTTGTTTTATCCATGAATCGCAGTTCATGGGGTAAAACAATTATAGGAAGATTGATCGCACGCAACAAGGGCCACATGCGCAGTGGCATGTGGCCCCTTTGCTGCCCAGTCTGTTGAGGGAACAGCGATGCGGGTGCAACAGCGATGCGGGTGCCTCAGGCAGCCATGCTGCGCCGCCCAGGCCGAAAGCCCGCCTGGCTGGCCGGCCAGACCACGGACAGGCAGGCCAGTGCCAACACCGCCAGCGCCCAGGGCAAGGCGCGGGCACCCAGCCAGCCCAGCAGCAGTCCGCCGGCCACGCCGCCGCTCGCCACGGCCAGGTTGAAGACCGTCACCAGCATGGACTGGGCCACGTCGGCGCCCTCGCCTGCCGCGTCGGCCAGCGCGGTCTGCAGCAGCGTGGGTGCGCCGCCAAAGCTCAGGCCCCAGGCCGCAACCCCGATCAGAACGGCCACGGCCGACTGCCCGGCCAGCCCCAGCACCAGCGCAGACACGGCGAACAAGGCCAGGCTCAACACGGTGAGCGCGCGCAGCCAGCGGTCCACCAGCAGGCCCGTGAGCCAGATACCGGCAATGGCCGCAAGGCCGAACAGCAGCAGCACCCCATCCACCCTTTGCCCCAGACCCGCCGAAGCCAGGAAGGGCGCGATGAAGGTGTAGAGCATGTTGTGTGCGAGCATCCAGCCGAACAGCGCCAGCAGCACGGGACGCACGCCGGGCACGAGCAGGATGCGCGCCACGGGCTGACGTTGGTGCGCCGTCTGCCCGGCGTAATCCGGCACACCCAGCCGCACCCAGGCCAGCAGCAGCAGGCACAGCGCGGACAGCGCCCAGAACACGCCGCGCCAATCGAACAGGCTGCCCAGCCAGGCGCCCAGCGGCACGCCGGCCGCCAGGGCCAACGGTTGGCCCACACCCGCCACGGCCAGTGCACGCCCCTGCAGATGCGGCGGCACCATGCGCCGCGCATAGCCGGCCACCAGCCCCCAGATCACGCCGGCAGCCATGCCTGCGGCAAAGCGGGCGACCAGAGTCAGGCCGTAGTGGCCGGACAGCGCAGTGAGGCTGTTGAACAGCAGCAGCCCGCCCACCGCCGCCATGAACAGCGGCCGGCGCCTGAGCCCGCGCGTGGCGGCCACGACGGGAATGGCGGCCAGCACCGAACCCAGCGCGTACAGCGTGACCATCTGGCCGGCCATGGCTTCGGACACTGCCAGTCCCGTGCCGATCTGCGGCAGCAGGCCGGCCGGCAGGGTCTCGGTCATGATGGCCAGAAAGCCTGCCATCGCCAGGGCCAGCAGCCTGCCCAGCGGCAGGCCCGTGTCGCCGGAGGTGTCCATGGGCTGGTTCATTGCCTTTTCCTCGCTGCGCATCTCAGGCATGGGAGGCTGGATGGGATGCCAGGTGGGATGCCGCCATGTCCTTGTCGCCATGCCCGGCGGCCAGCGCGCGCTCGAAGCGGCGCAGCCCGGCCTGGGCGCCATCCAGCAGCAGGCCTGCGCCGGCGGCGGCATCGGCCACCAGTTGCGCGTCCTTGACGGCATTGGCCACGGTGAAGCTGGCGTCGTAGCGGCCTGACAGCATGGCAGCGGCCTTGGCCTGGAAGAAGCCACTGTCCATGGGCCCGCCCGTGACGGCTTCGACCACCAGGGCCGGTTCTATGTCCAGCCCCTTGGCCAGCGCCAGGCTTTCGGCCAGGCCATGCGTGAGTGCGAAGGCCCAGTGGTTGAGCGCCAGCTTGAGCCGGCTGGCGGCGCCTGCCTGCTGCGCAATCCACAGGCTGCGTTTGCCAATGGCATCGAACACCGGCTGCACCTGGCCGCGCTGCGCCAGCGGGCCTGCGGCCAGGATGACCAGCTGGCCCTGCTCGGCCGGCTGGCGCGTGCCCTGCACGGGGCAGTCGTAGAACACCAGGCCATGCCGATCGGCGAACTGCGCCAGCGGCGCGATGGCGTCCACACCCACCGTGCTCAGTTGCAGCCACAGTGTGCCCGGCTGCAATGCGGGCGCTGCAGCCTGCATGGCCTGCAGCACGGCCGGCCCGTCCTTGAGCACGGTGACGACGATGCGGGCGCCACGCACGGCGTCGGCCGCATCGCCACAGGCCTGAACGCCGTCTGCCGCAAGGGCCTGGGCCTTGGCGGCCGTCCGGTTCCAGGCGCGGACGGTGAAGCCCTTGCGTTGCAGGTTGCGCGCGACGGGCGCACCGATCAGGCCCGTGCCGAGCACGGCAATGGTGGTTTGAAGGTTTGAATGCATGGGAACTCCAGGGTGATGAGAGAGTGAAACAGACAAGGAAAACTGAAATCCGGATTACTGGAACGATCATTCCAATTCAAGGAAAATAAAAACCCGCAACGGCACGACATGCGCGCGGCGGGTGGCGGGTGGCCGGCTACTGCGCCTGCAGCGCCATGTCGACCACGTCGACCACGTCCATCAGGCACTGGCGGCGCTGCGGCGCGCTGCTGCCCTTGCCCAGCACGCGCAGGCCCTGCACGGTGTTCAGGACGAAGCGCGCCAGGGCGCGCGGCTTTTTGCTGTCGGTGATGTCGCCTTCCTGCTGGCCGCGCAGGATGAGCTTTTCCAGCGCCTTTTGCAGGCGCTGGAAGTTGCCGGCCACCCTCTCGGCCACGGCCTCGTCATGGCCGGCCAGCTCCAGCGCGGCATTGGCGACCAGGCAGCCACGGCGCCCGGCATCGCTCAATTCGTCCTGCACGATGCGCAGCAGCAGCTGCCGCACCAGGTCCCGGGCGCGTCCGGGGCCAGACAACAGTTCCACGTTGGAGGTGGTCACGGCCTCATAGCGGTGCAGCGCATGCTGGAACAGCCCCTGCTTGTTCTCGAAGGTGCCGTACAGGCTGCTGCGCGACAGGCCCGTGCCGTCCACCAGGTCCTGCACCGAGGTGGCCGCGTAGCCGCGCTGCCAGAACACCTGCATGGCGGCGTCTGCGATGTCATCGGGGTCGAAGTCCTTGGTGCGCATGGTGGCTCATTGAATTGGAACGATCATTCCACTCAATGTAGGCGGCCGTTCCGCGGCTGTCAAGATTGCGCCAAAGGGCCTTCACTCGCAGGGAATTTCCAACCCCACCTTCACGCGGTCCAGCGCCACGATGGTCTTGAACCATTTGACGTTGGGGTTCTCGGCGAACAGGCGCCGCGCCAGGGCCTCGTACTCCTGCATGGTGGCCACGGTGAGCACGAGCACGAAGTCCACCTCGCCCGTAACGTAGTAGCACTGCTGGACCTCGGGCACGGCGAAGTGCGACTTCATGGCGTTGAGCGCGTCGATGCTGGTGCGCTCGGTCATGACCTCCACGATGATGGTGATGGGCCGGCCCACGCGCGTGGGGTCCACGGTGGCGGCCTGGCCGGTGATCACGCCTTCGGCCTGCATGCGCTTGAGGCGGCGCTGCACGGCGGCCGTGGACAGGTTGACCTGCTCGGCCAGCAGGCGCAGCGGCACCGTGCTGTCGCGCTGGACGATGGCCAGGATGGCGCGGTCGAAGCCGTCCAGGTCGGCCAGGTGAGCAGGGTGGGCGGTGTGCTTGGTCATGGGAAGCGAGGACTTTTGGAGGGTGAGAAATTTTCTCGCAAACACCCCCAATTCAGAGACCAAAAAACAGGTGCCGCGAAATAGTATTTCGTCGTTTTCCGCATCCAACGCATGCGGACCTGCCTGCCGAGAAAGCCCATCCCATGGCCACCCTGCTCCACCTGTCTCCCGTGTTTCTTGTGATGTCCATGCTCATGGTTTTGCGCCGCCCGCCTGTGCAGGCGGCCATGGCCGGGGCGGCGCTGGTCGCCCTGCTGTGGCTGGTCGATGCCTGGATGGCGACGGGCACCTCCGCTTCCGGCGCCGCCCTGGCCGCAGCGCGCGACACGGGCGTGCTGTTCCTGAGCACGGCCTTCGTGATCGTGCCGGGCCTGGGCTTTGTGATCCTCATCGAACGCATGGGTGTCAACCAGGCGCTGAGCCAGTGGGTGCGCTCGCTGGGCCTGGGGCCGGCCGATCAGGTGGTGTTCATCGTGCTGGGCCTGGCGCCGCTGCTGGAGGCGATGACGGGCTTTGGCGTGTCGCTGATCGCCACCGTGCCGCTGCTGCTGAGCCTGTTCGAGCGGCGCGCCGCACTGCGCATGGCGCTGGCGGGCATGGCCATCATGCCCTGGGGCACGCTGGGCCTGGCCACCGTGATCGGTGCCTCGCTGGCCCATGTGGACGCGGCCGCGCTGGCCGCTGTGTCCTCGCTGACCAGCGCGCCGGTATTCCTGGTGCTGGGCGCCCTGTCCCTGCACCTGGCCGGCGAGCGCGGTGCGCGAGCCTGGCTGCTGCTGGGCGGCTTCGGCCTGCTGTTCGTGGGGGTGCTGCATGGCATCAGCCGCTGGCTGGGCCCCGAGGTGGCGGGCGTGGGTGCGGGCTTTGCAGTGGCGCTGGGCATGCTGGTGCGCGCGCTGCTGCTGCGCGGCACGGCCCAGGCGGCACCCGGCTGGCCGCGACAGGCCTGGCCGTATCTGGCGCTGGCTCTTGCCATCGTGCTGCTCAAGCTGCTGGCCCTGGCCACGCAGTGGGACCAGCGCTGGATCGTGCAGGGCGCCCAGGTGGCCTGGAAGCCTCTGGCCTCCCCGGGCGTGGCGCTGACCCTGGTGCTGGCCCTGGTGCTGGCCCTGCTGCTGGCGCGCGGGGCCGGCCGTGGCGTTGCCCTGGCTGGTGCTCTGGCCGCCCGCGCCAAGCGCCCGCTGCTGACCATCTTCTTCTTTCTGGCCATGTCCCAGATGATGGTCAAGGCTGGTTTCCTGTCCGGCCTGGTGCAGCTGCTGGCCGAGCTGGCGCCCGCTGCCCTGGCGCCCATCGTGGCGGCCTTCGGTGCGCTGGCCGGCTACATGACGGGCTCCAACGTGGGCGGCAACGCGATCTTCATGCCCGCCATCGCCCTGCTGCCCGAATCCTCGCGCCTGCTGCTGGCCGCCGTACACAACAGCGCCGCCGGGCATGCGGCACTGGGCTCCCTGTCCATCGTGATGCTGGTGCTGGGCCTGGCACGGACCAATGCCCAGGAAGAAGGCGAGCTGGTGCGCTTCGGCTTTGCGCTGGCGTGTGCCAATGCGGCTTTGGTGGCGTTGGCGGCCTTGGTTGTGGGTGGGGTGGGGGTGGTTTGATACTCGTTAAACAGCATTTTTCCGTCAATAAATTCAATAGTTTTGAGAATTTGCGTCAATTCTGTCTGTTCATTTGCACAAGCTTCCAGTTTTCCGACAAACCTTGTGCCTCGCCAATGCATGGATTATTGAAGTTTTGCGACATTTATTTAAGTAAATGCAATAATTTCCGTCAATCATCCAATCGCTGGTCCACCAAACCATGAAGAAAACGTCAATCCTCGATGACACGCTTTTGCTCAACGCGGAGCTCACGGCTGCGCAGCAGCGAACGGTGCAGCGCCGGGTGGCAAACGGCGAGCTATTCCGGATTCGCGCGGGCGTGGCCACCTCCATCGGCAAAGAGTCGGAGTGGCCTGCGCTGCTGAGCCGCAACCTCACGCGGATCGTGGCGGCATTTGCACCTCAAAGCGTGCTCAGCTTCAACACTTGGTTCACTGGCGGCCGCACGGTCCGTGGGGAAGTCCACCTGGTGGGAGAAGCGCGCAAGACGGTGAGGCTGCCCGGCCTGACCCTTCAGGTCTGGCAAGGGGCGCCTTGCCAACCCGGCGATGTGCCCATGAGCGGCCGCCCTGTCTACTTCGCTTCGCAAGAACGAGGGCTGCTGGAGAACCTGTGGCGCAATGTGGGTTCCAGGGCTGCGGGCAAGGCCGGAGTGGAAGAGAAGCTTCTGGAAATCTGCGATGCGCGGGGCGAGAAAGCGCTGAACCAGCTGCGAGACCAAGCTCGCGCGATTGCGCCTGCGCTGGGTCGCCAGGCAGAGATGGCAACGCTGGAGAACCTCATCGGAGCGATTTTGAGCACACGGTCACCCGCTCATCTTCTGACGGACAAGGCCAAGGCGCGCCGGGCAGTCCCGCCTTACGACAGCGACCGCATGGGCCTGTTCGAGACTCTGGCTGCGCATCTGCGCAGCACGGAATTTCCCCGCATCCCTTCGGTCGCACGCAGCGATGCCGCAAAACGCCATTTCGCCTTCCTGGAAAGCTACTTCTCCAACTTCATCGAAGGCACCGAGTTCGAAGTCTCTGAAGCACGCGGCTTCGTGCTGCAGGGCGTTCCCATCGAGCACAGGCCCCAGGACTCTCACGACATCATCGGGGTCTACGAGCAATGCCTGAGCCCCAGCTGGTCGACCCTGACCTTGCCGGCCGGTGAGCCCGTGCTGCAGCAATTGCAGGATCGCCATGCCTTGCAGATGAAGTACCGCCCCGAGGTCGCCCCAGGCGCTTTCAAGCTCAAGGCAAACCAGGCCGGCAACTCTGCCTTTGTGCTGCCCGGGCTCGTGCGCGGGACCCTGATCGAGGGCAGCAAGCTGCTTGCCAGCATTCCGGAAGGCTTGGCGCGTGCGCTGTTTTCCATGTTCCTGGTGGCCGAGGTCCACCCCTTCGACGACGGCAATGGCCGGCTGGCGCGTCTGGTCATGAACGCTGCGCTGACCCTGGTCGATGAATGCCGGATCATCATCCCGACGCTGTACCGGGAAACCTATCTGGACTGCCTGCGCCGCCTGACCAGAGAGGCCGACCCTGTGCCGTTCGTGAAGGCCATGACGCACATCCAAAGCTGGACCAGCCGCTTCGACTATGAAGACATGGACCAGGTCATCGCGGCGATGCAGTCGTGCAACGCCTTCGAGCGTTCGCTGACGCAATACAAGCTCAACATGCCTGCGTCACGCGAGTAAGAACTCCCAATGGAAAGAGGCGCCGCAGCGCCTCTTTGCAAACACGGCAAGCCGCCTGCGTTACTTGCTGTCGCGCAGCTCCCGGCGCAGGATCTTGCCGACCGGGGTCTTGGGCAGTTCGGTGCGGAACTCGATCACGCGAGGCCGCTTGTAGCCCGTGAGGTTGTCGTGGCAAAAGTCGCGCACGGCCTGTTCGGTGAGGCTGTCGTCCTTGCGCACGATGACCAGCTTGACGGCCTCGCCGGTCTTCTCGTCGGGCACGCCGACCACGGCGCATTCGAGCACGCCGGGGCAGTTGGAGACCACGTCTTCCACTTCATTGGGATAGACGTTGAAGCCGCTGACCAGGACCATGTCCTTCTTGCGGTCCACGATCTTGAAGTAGCCGCGCTCGTCCATGGTGCCGATGTCGCCGGTGCGGAAATATCCGTCGGCGGTGAAGACCTTGGCGGTTTCGTCGGGGCGCTGCCAGTAGGCGGCCATGACCTGCGGGCCCTTGATGGCGACCTCGCCGCGCTCGCCGATGGTGGTCACGTCGTTTCCTTCGTCATCGACGAGCTTCATCCAGGTGCTGGGCAGGGGCACGCCGATGGTGCCCGAGAACTCGGTGGAGTTGACCGGGTTGCAGCTGACCGAGGGACTGGTCTCCGACAGGCCGTAGCCCTCGCAGATGGGGCAGCCGGTCTTTTGCAGCCACAGCTGGGCCACGGCACTTTGCACCGCCATGCCGCCGCCGACCGAGACCTTCAGGTGCGACCAGTCCACGGTATTGAAGTCCGGGTGGTTGGCCAGGCCGTTGAACAGCGTGCTCACGGCCGGGAAGCTGTGAAAGCGCTGCGTGGACAGTTCCTTGAGCGTGGCCTTGAGGTCGCGCGGATTGGGAATCAGGATGGTTTTGCCGCCCGTGCGCATGGACAGCATCATGTTCACCGTGAAGGCGAAGATGTGGTACAGCGGCAGCGCGCAGATGCTGGTGGGCTGCTCGCCGGCCGGCACCTTGCCCATGGCGGGCTGGTTCCAGGCCTCGGACTGCAGCACGTTGGCGATGATGTTGCTGTGCAGCAGGACCGCGCCCTTGCTCACGCCCGTGGTGCCGCCCGTGTACTGCAGCAGGGCCATGTCGGAGGCCTGCAGCTGCGGCGCCTGGAAGGGCGAGCGCATGCCCTTGGACAGCGCGTCGTTGAAGCGCACGGCCCCCGGCAGCGAGAACGGCGGCACCAGCTTCTTGACCTTGCGCACCACGTAATTGACGATGGCGCCCTTGAGCATGCCCAGCTGGTCGCCCATGGTGCACAACACCATGTGCTGCACGGGCGTGGCGGCCTTGCAGGCCTGCAGCGTGTGGGCGAAGTTCTCGATGATGACGATGGCCTTGGCGCCCGAGTCCTTGAGCTGGTGCTCCAGCTCGCGGGCCGTGTACAGCGGGTTGACGTTGACCACGACGAAGCCCGCACGCAGCACGGCGGCCACGGCCACGGGGTACTGGGGAATGTTGGGCATCATCAGCGCCACGCGGTCGCCCCGGGCCAGGCCCAGGCTCTGCAGATAGGCGGCGAAGGCGCGGCTTTGCGCATCGACCTGCGAGTAGGTCAGCTCCTTGCCCATGAAGGAATAGGCCACGCGGTCCGCGTAGCGGCTGAAGGCCTCCTCCATCAGGGCCACCAGCGAGGGGTATTGGGAGGGATCGATGTCGGCGGGCACACCTGCCGGATAGGCACCCAGCCATGGGCGGTCACTCATGCTGCTCGTCTCCTGGTTTCTCGATTGAACGTGCATTCTCATAAAAAGCACGGTCGTTCGATACTGTGATAACCCTAGTACTACCCCTAGGGTCACCATTGCGTTGCTCCAGGTCAAAGCCCACCGGGCCGCGCAGGCCCCCGATCACAGCCCCCCGTTCAATCCCAGGCGGGAGCCAGGCCGTCAGGGCTGACCTGGCGGTCGCCGCGTTCCAGCGCGGCGATGCGCTGCATGTCTTCGGCGCCCAGCACCAGCTGGCAGCTGTCCAGGTTGGCCTGCAGGTGGGCGCGCTGGGTGGACGAGGGAATGACGGCATAGCCCATGGCCATGGCCCAGGCCAGCGCCACCTGGGCGGGCGTGGCGCCGTGGGCGGTGGCGATGTCGGCCAGCACGGGATCGGCCAGCAGCTTGCCGTAGCCCAGCGTCATGTACGAGGTGGTGTGAATGCCCTGCTGGCGTGCGAAGTCGGTGACGGCACGGTTTTGCAGATAGGGGCTCAGTTCGATCTGGTTGGTGGCGATGTTCGCGGCGCCCACGGCGGCGATGGATTGCTGCAGCAGCGCGATGTTGAAGTTGGACACGCCGATGTGGCGCGTCAGCCCCTGCTCCCTGGCGCGCATGAGCGCGCCCAGGCTGTCCTCCAGCGGCACGCTGCGCGAGGGCCAGTGGATCAGCGTCAGCTCCACATGGTCGGTGCGCAGGGCTTCAAGGCTGCGCTCCAGGCTGGGGATCAGCGCGTCGGCAGACAGGTTCTCGGTCCAGATCTTGGTGGTGAGAAAGAGCTGATCGCGCGGCACGGCGCTGGCGGCGATGGCGGCACCCACATCGGCCTCGTTGCCGTAGATCTGGGCGGTGTCGATGGCGCGGTAGCCCACCTCCAGGGCCTGGCCCACGGAGTGGCGCACCACCTCATCCTTGAGGCGGAAGGTGCCCAGGCCGAACGCGGGCACCACGGAAACGAGAGAGGCAGTCGATGTCATGCAGGTCTTTCAAAAAAGCAAACAAGGCGCGGAACCACGCCCCGAAGACTGCAGTCTGGCGGGTTAGCGCTTGCAGATAAAGCCTGGTATCAGCAGAAAATATTTGACGCTGCAGCAACAATTGCGCCAAGCTGGCGCCCCATGAAAACCACGCTGGACGAACTGCAGGCCTTTCGCGCCGTGATCGACTGCGGCAGCATCACGGCGGCGGCCGAGCAGTTGGGACAGACCACCTCGGGCATCAGCCGCAGCCTGTCGCGCCTGGAGAAAAAGCTGGCCACCACCCTGGTGCGGCGCACCACGCGCAGCCTGGAACTGACCGAGGAAGGCGAGCGCTTCCTGGCCCGCGCGCGCGAGGTGCTGCAGGCCCTGGACGCGGCCGAGGATGAGCTGGCCGCGCGGCGCCAGGCGCCGGCCGGGCTGCTGCGCGTCAACGCGGCCTCGCCCTTCATGCTGCATGCCATCGTGCCGCTGGTCGGCGAGTTCCGCGCGCTCTATCCGCTGATCACGCTGGAGCTGAACACCGATGACCTGCACATCGACCTGCTGGCCCAGCGCACCGACATCGCCATCCGCATCGGCGAGCTGCGCGACTCCACGCTGCATGCGCGGCTGCTGTGCCACAGCGTGCTGCGCGTGCTGGCCAGCCCCGCCTACCTGCAGGCCCATGGCCCCGTGGCGAGCGTGGCCGCGCTGGCGCGCCACCAGCGCATTGGCAACAGCCAGGTGCCAGGCCTGAACCACTGGCCGCTGCGCACGCCCGATGGCGGCGACCGCTGGGATGCCGCGCCCCAGCTCACGGCCTCCAGCGGCGAGACCATGCGCCAGCTGGCCCTGGCAGGCCAGGGTGTGGTCTGCCTGGCCGACTTCATGACCGTGCGCGATCGCGCCCAGGGCGAGCTGGTGCAGGTGCTGGCGCGCGAGACCGTGCAGCAGCGCCAGCCCATCCACGCCGTCTACTACCGCAACACGGCGCTGGCCGCGCGCATCACGGCCTTCCTGGACTTTCTCGCGCAGCGCATGGCGCAGTCCTGAGGGCCGTGTGACGTCCGCCTGAACGGCCTGAACGGCTTGATCGGCCCGTTCGGCTTGTGCATGCAGGGCGCATGCATATGCGTTTTGCTTCGTTGCCGCAGGGCTGGCGGTTTTACAGAATCCGGGATTCGCCGCAGCAGGCATGGGCCGGCTGCGGCCGGAGACCGTCTTGCCCCACCTGATCGAAAGCTTTGCCGACATGGCGCCCTTCGTGGCCCTGCGGCGCGACCTGCATGCCCACCCCGAGCTGGGCTTCGAGGAACACCGCACCTCGGCCATCGTGGCCGAACGCCTGGCCTCCTGGGGCGTGGAGGTGCACACCGGCCTGGCCGGCACGGGCGTGGTGGGCGTGGTGCACGGCAGGCATACGGACGCACGCCATGGCATGCGCACCATCGGCCTGCGCGCCGACCTGGATGCGCTGCCGCTGCAGGAAGAAAACCGGTTTGCCCACCGCTCGCAGCACGCAGGCCGCATGCATGCCTGCGGCCATGACGGCCACACCACCATGCTGCTGGCCGCGGCCTGGCATCTGGCGCGCACGCGCGACTTCGCGGGCACGGTGCACCTGATCTTTCAGCCGGCCGAAGAGATGGGCAAGGCCGGCGCACGCAGGATGATCGACGAAGGCCTGTTCGAGCGCTTCCCCTGCGATGCGGTCTTCGCACTGCACAACTTCGCGCTGGACCGCGTGGGCAGCTTCGCGCTCAACCCGGGCGCGCTCATGGCCTCCAGCAACACCTTCCGCATCGTGCTGCACGGGCAGGGCACGCATGCCTCGCTGCCGCACACGGGCATCGATCCGGTGGCCGCCACCATTGACCTGGCCCAGCAGCTGCAGACCCTGGTCGCGCGCCATGTGGATTCGCGCGAACGCGCGCTGCTGGCGGTCACGCAGATCCAGGGCTCGGACGCGCCCAACGTGATTCCCGACAGCGCCTGGGTGGGCGGCACGGTGCGCACCTTCTCCGTGGCGGCGCTGGACATCCTCGAAGCCGCTCTGCGCCGCCAGGCCGAGCACACGGCCCTGGCCCATGGCTGCAGGGCCGAGATCCATTTCCGGCGCGCCTCGCCGCCCCTGGTCAACCACGCGGCCGAGGCCGCCTTCGCCGCCGCCGTGATGCGCGAGATCGCGGGCGACGACGCCGTGGACACGCAGTTCCCCGGCGTGCTGGCGGCCGAGGACTTCGCCCACATGCTGCAGGCGCGGCCCGGCTGCTACGCCTTCATCGGCAACGGCCAGGGCGATCACCGACTGCCCGGCCATGGCGACGGCCCCTGCCTGATCCACAACCGCTCCTACGACTTCAACGACGACATCCTTGCCATCGGCGCCAGCTACTTCGTGCGGCTGGTGGAGCGGTGGCTTGCCGTCACCCAGGAAACTTCCCCATGAAAACCTCTCACCCTTCCCCCGTCACCCGCCGCGTTCTGCTGGCAGCAGCCCTGGCCCTGGGACTGGCACCGGCCGTGCATGCCGAACGCGTGATCCGCATCGTCGTGCCCTTCGGCGCAGGCGCCACGCAGGACACGGTGGCACGCACCTTCAGCAATGAACTGGGCCAGGCCCTGGGCGCCACCGTGGTGGTGGAAAACCGGGCGGGCGCGGGTGGCAGCGTGGGCACGGCCCAGGTGGCCAAGTCCGCGCCGGACGGCAACACCCTGGTGCTGGCTGCCGCCAGCCACAACCTGGCCGGCCATCTGTACGCGAAGCTGCCCTATGACCCGCTCAAGGACTTCGTGGGCGTGTCCTTCCTGGGCCGCACGGGCTATGTGGTGGGCGTGCCGGCCGCCTCGGGCGTGCAGACCCTGGGCGAGCTGCTGCAGCGCGCCAGGGCCCAGCCCGGCCAGCTCAACTATGCGTCGGCCGGCAATGGCAGCGCCTCGCACCTGGCCTCGGCCTCGCTGGCCGCGCAGGCGGGCATCAAGCTGCAGCACATCCCCATGAAATCCACGGGCGACGCCACCACCGAACTGCTGGCCGGCCGCGTGCAGCTGGTCACGGGCGCCACCATCGGCATGCTGGCCTTCCAGAAAGACCCGCGCGTCAAACTGCTGGCCTACTCGGGCCAGCAACGGTCGCGCTTCCTGCCTGACCTGCCCACGGTGGCCGAGTCCGGCGTGCCCGGCTATGCCTTCGACTCCTGGCTGGGCCTGCTGGCACCGGCCGGCACGCCGCCCGCCGAAGTGGAGCGCATCAACACCGCCGTGCGCAAGGTGCTGGCCGAGCCCGTGGTCCAGGAGCGCCTGGCCCGCGTGGGCGTGGAAGCCGCCACCCTGCCGGCCGCCGAATTCCAGCGCCTGCTCAAGGACGACTGGGAAGCGTCCGGGCGCATCGTCAAGGCGGCCGACGTGCGCATCGAATAGTCACCCAGGCCAATAGTCACCCAGGCCGTCACAGCAGCTTGGTGCCCAGCGGCACCTCGCGGTCGGGCACGCACAGCGCCACCTCGCCGTTCTCGTTGTGGAATCCCGTGACCAGGCATTCCGATCGCATGGGACCGATCTGCTTGCTGGGAAAGTTCAGCACGGCCACCACCTGGCGGCCTATCAGTTCCTCGGGCCGGTACAGCGCCGTGATCTGGGCGCTGGACTTGCGCAGGCCCAGCTCCGGGCCGAAATCGACCTGCAGCACATAGGCGGGGCGGCGCGCCTCCTTGAACACCTGGGCGTCCACGATGCGGCCCACGCGCAGCTCCACCTTGAGGAAGTCGTCAAAGCCAATGGTCTCGTGCAATGCGGATGAAGTAGTCATGCGGCCATGATGCCGCGCCGCCGGTGCCCGCTTTGTCGAGCAACGCTTGCAGTGCCAGGGCACACTGTCCGCCATGAAAAAGGCCGGCATCGCGTCCGATGCCGGCCTGGTGCGGGGCCCTCGACAGGCCCCGCAGCGGTTCGCGCCAGGATTACTTGGCGGCGACCACGCGCACCATTTCCAGGCACTTGTTCGAGTAGCCCCACTCGTTGTCGTACCAGGACACGACCTTCACGAAGGTCTTGTCCAGGGCGATGCCGGCTTCGGCATCGAACACCGAGGTGCAGGACTCGCCGCGGAAGTCCGTGGCCACGACCTTGTCTTCGGTGTAGCCCAGCACGCCCTTGAGCGCGCCCTGCGACTGGGCCTTCATTTCGGCGCAGATCTCTTCGTAGCTGGCTTCGCTGTTCAGCTCCACCGTCAGGTCCACCACCGACACGTCGGAGGTGGGCACGCGGAAGGACATGCCGGTCAGCTTCTTGTTGAGCTCAGGAATCACCACGCCCACGGCCTTGGCTGCGCCCGTGCTGGAGGGAATGATGTTTTCCAGGATGCCGCGGCCGCCGCGCCAGTCCTTGTTGCTGGGTCCGTCCACGGTCTTTTGCGTGGCGGTGGCAGCGTGCACGGTGGTCATCAGGCCGCGCTTGATGCCCCACTTGTCGTTGAGCACCTTGGCCACGGGAGCCAGGCAGTTGGTGGTGCAGGAGGCGTTGGAGATCACGTCCTGGCCGGCGTAGGTCTTGCAGTTCACGCCGAAGACGAACATCGGGGTGCTGTCCTTGGAAGGCGCGGACATGATGACCTTCTTGGCGCCGGCAGCCAGGTGCTTGCGTGCGGTCTCGTCGGTCAGGAACAGGCCGGTGGCCTCGATCACGATGTCGGCGCCGACTTCGTTCCACTTCAGGTTGGCGGGGTCGCGCTCCTGCGTCAGGCGAATGGTCTTGCCGTTGACGATCAGGTTGGAGCCCTCCACCGAGACCTCGCCCTTGAAGCGGCCGTGCACGCTGTCGTACTTGAGCATGTAGGCCAGGTAGTCGGGCTCGAGCAGGTCGTTGATGCCCACGACTTCGATGTCGCTGAAGTTCTGCACGGCAGCGCGGAACACCATGCGGCCGATGCGGCCGAAGCCGTTGATACCGATCTTGATCGTCATATTTGCCTCTTGGATTGACGGATTGCGAAAAACGGAAAAACTGAAACGGTGAGGGCCAGGCCGGGCCTGGCGGGCGGCAAAAAGGGGCCACAGGCCCCTTCTCGCAGCTTTACTTGCCGGCGCGCTGCAGCGCAGCCTGCACGGTGTCGGCCACGTTCTCGGCCGTGAAGCCGAAGTGCTTGAACAGCACGGGCGCTGGGGCCGATTCGCCGTAGGTGTCGATGCCGACGACGGCGGCGCAGCCGTACTTCCACCAGAAGTCGGTCACGCCCATTTCCACGGCGATGCGCGGCAGATTGGCCGGCAGCACCTGGCTCTTGTACTTGGCGTCCTGCTTGTCGAAGGTGGTCGTGCTGGGCATGGAGACCACGCGCACGGCGACCTTGCGCTCGGCCAGCAGCTTCTGGGCGGCCAGGGCCAGTTGCACTTCGGAGCCGGTGGCGATGATGACGGCCTGGGCCTTCTTGTTCAGGCCGACGGCCTTGGGCTCGGACAGCACGTAGGCGCCACAGGCGATGTCGTCCAGCGCGTCTTCGGTCTTGGCTGCGTAGGCCAGGTTCTGGCGCGACAGCAGCAGGGCCGTGGGCTTGTTCTTCTGGCTCAGGGCCACGGTCCAGGCGACGGCGGTTTCCGTGGTGTCGGCAGGGCGCCAGACATCCAGGCCCGGGATCAGGCGCAGCGAGGCGGCGTGCTCGATGGACTGGTGGGTGGGGCCGTCTTCGCCCAGGCCGATGGAGTCGTGCGTGAAGACGTGGACCACGCGCTGCTTCATCAGCGCGGCCATGCGGATGGCGTTGCGGCTGTAGTCGCTGAAGGTCAGGAAGGTGCCTGCGTAGGGGATGTAGCCGCCATGCAGGGCGATGCCGTTCATGATGGCGGCCATGCCGAACTCGCGCACACCGTAGTTGATGTGGCGGCCGATCTTGCCGTCTTCGGTCAGGACCACGGCACCCTTGTCGTCCACGCGCAGCGAAGGCGTGCTCTTGGTGTTGGTCAGGTTGGAGCCGGTCAGGTCGGCCGAGCCGCCCAGCAGTTCGGGCAGGGCTGCGGTCAGGCCTTCCAGGGCCAGCTGGCTGGCCTTGCGGCTGGCCACGGTGGCGCCTGCGTCATGCGCGTCGGAGGCGATCTGCGCGGCGATCTCGCCGAAGTTGGCAGGCAGGTCGCCGGCCATGCGGCGCGTGAAGTCGGCAGCCAGTTCGGGGAAGGCCTTGGCGTAGGCGGCGAACTTCTTGTTCCAGGCCGCTTCGGCCTTGGCGCCGGCGGCCTTGGCATCCCAGTCGCCGTAGACGCTGGCGGGGATGTCGAAGGGGCCGTGCTCCCAGCCCAGGGCCGCGCGGGTCAGCGCGATTTCCTCGGCGCCCAGGGGCTCGCCGTGGGCCTTGGCCGTGTCCTGGCGGTTGGGCGAGCCCTTGCCGATGCTGGTCTTGCAGCAGATCAGCGTGGGCTTGGAGCTGTTCTTCTTGGCAGCGGCGATGGCGGCATCGAGGGCCTGGACGTTGTGGCCGTCCACGTCGCGGATCACGTTCCAGCCATAGGCTTCGAAGCGGGCGGGCGTGTTGTCGATGAACCAGGGGGCGACCTTGCCGTCGATGGAGATGCCGTTGTCGTCGTACAGCGCCACCAGCTTGCCCAGCTTCCAGGCGCCGGCCAGGGCCGCGGCCTCGTGGCTGATGCCTTCCATCAGGCAGCCGTCACCCAGGAACACGTAGGTGTGGTGGTCGACGATGGCGTGGCCGGGACGGTTGAATTCGGCAGCCAGCAGCTTTTCGGCCAGCGCGAAGCCCACGGCATTGGTGATGCCCTGGCCCAGCGGGCCGGTGGTGGTTTCCACGCCGGGGGTGATGCCCACTTCGGGGTGGCCGGCCGTCTTGCTGTGCAGCTGGCGGAAGTTCTTGAGCTCGTCGATCGGCAGCGCGTAGCCCGTGAGGTGCAGCAGCGCGTAGATCAGCATGGAGCCGTGGCCGTTGGACAGGATGAAGCGGTCACGGTCAGCCCATTGCGGGTTGACGGGGTTGTGCTTGAGGTGACGGCTCCACAGTGCCACGGCCATGTCGGCCATGCCCATGGGGGCGCCGGGGTGGCCGGAGTTGGCTTGTTGAACGGCATCCATTGCGAGTGCGCGGATCGCATTCGCCATTTGTTGAGTGTTGGCCATCAGGGCGCTCCGTGAAGGAGGGGGTAATCAGAATAAGCCGGCCATTTTAAAGGACTGGGGTTTTCGGCTCCCGCGCGCGGGACAATGGCCGCTGGCAATGGTCTACAGTTGCCCTCCATGACCGCCCAGCCCATCCCGCCGTTCCCCGCCGCCAAGGCGCTTTCCCTCACCGAACAGCCGCCTGCCATGCTGCTGGCCGCAGGCCGTGGCGAGCGCATGCGGCCGCTGACCGATACCTGCCCCAAGCCGCTGCTGCAGGTGCAGGGCCGGCCGCTGCTGCAGCACCACCTGCAGGCCCTTGCGCAGGCCGGCGTGCGCCGCGCCGTGGTCAACACGGGCTGGCTGGGCGAGCAGATTCCCGCGCGCTTCGGCGCGCGCTTCGCGCCCGACACAGGTGGCGAGCCGCTGCAGTTGGCCTATTCCCCCGAGCCCGAGCAGGCGCTGGAGACCGCCGGCGGCATTGCGCGCGCGCTGCCGCTGCTGGGCGATGTGTTCTGGCTGGCGGCCGGCGACGTCTACGCGCCCGACTTCGATTTTCCGTTCGAGGCCGCCCGGGAATTCGCGGCCAGCGGCCGCCTGGCCCATCTGTGGCTGGTGCCCAACCCCGAGCACCATCGGCGTGGCGACTTCGGCGTGGACGAACTGGGCCTGGCCTGCGACTGGCCCGAGGGCGATGCCCGCCCGCGCCAGACCTACGGCACCATTGCGCTGCTGCGCGCCGAGCTGTTTGCCGCGCCCTGGTGCGACATCCCGCCCGGCAACCCCGAGGGATGGCGCGTGCCGCTGGTACTGCTGCTGCGCCGCGCCATGGCGGCCGGCCAGGTGGGGGCCAGCCTGTACACGGGCCGCTGGACCGACGTGGGCACGCCCGAGCGGCTGGAACGCCTCAACGCGCCGGGCTGATACACCGCGCGTCTGTGAGTGCGGCCTGGCGATCGGCGGCTTGGCGCCCTGCCTCCTGCGCCTGCAGGCAGCGGCGGGCGCTTCGTGATAGCGTCGCCGGTTCGGCGCAGCGGCGCGCCAGAAAGCCTTTCGATGAGCGTGATCCAGTATGTGATGTTCCTGGCCCTGGTGGGCCTGGCGACGTTTTGCCAGAACCTGACGGGCTTTGCCTTCGGGCTGATCTTCGTGGGCGTGGCCGGTGCCACGCACCTGATGGGCATTGGCGATGCGGCCAACGTGGCCTGCCTGCTGTCCGTGGTCAACGGCGTGGCCTACCTGCGCGCCCACCGCCAGGTGCCGCAGTGGACGCTGCTCAAGCCCATGCTGATCAGCAGCGTCATCGGCGTGATCGGCGGCGTGCTGCTGCTGCAGTGGCTCAGCGGCAATGCGCTGAGCGGGCTGCGCATGCTGCTGGGCCTGGCCATCGTGGCCTGCGCGCTGTTGCTGTTGCTGCAAAAGCAGGTCAACGCGCAGGTGTCGGGGCCGGTGTCGCTGTGGGTGGCCGGTGTGGCATCGGGGGTGCTGGGCGGGCTGTTTGCCACGCCGGGCCCGCCCATGGTCTACCACCTGTACCGCCAGCCACTGGACCGCCTGGTGGTGCGCCAGTGTCTGTTTGCCATGTTCCTCACCTGCGCGCTGCTGCGCCTGGTGATGGTGGCCTGGGAGGGCGAGATCACCGCCAGCGTGCTGCTGGCGGCGGCCCTGGCCTTTCCCGTGGTGACGGTGGTGACCTGGCTGCACATGCGCCATCCGCCCGCCCTGCCCAAGCGGCTGGTCGAATGGATGGTCTGCCTGCTGCTGGTGCTGTCGGGCACCAGCCTGCTGGTGTCGGGCTGGAACGCCAGCCACCCCCAGCCCGTGGTGCCCGATGACGAGATGGCCATGGCCGTGCCCCAGCGGTCCCCGGCTGCGGCCCCCGCGCCGCGCTGAAAACAAAAAAGCCCGCCGGGCGGACCGGCGGGCTTTTTTGAAGGGGAAGGAACCGATCAGTTCACGACCTGCTGCAGCGAACCGGCAGCGTACTTGGCGGCCATCTGCTCCAGCGTGTAGCCCTTGATCTTGGCGCCCTGGCCTTCGCAGCCGAACTCGATGTAGCGGGCCTTGCAGATCTGCTTGGCGGCTTCGCGGGCGGGCTTGAGCCATTCGCGGGCATCGAACTTCTCGGGGTTCTCGGCCAGGAACTTACGCACGGCGCCGGTCATCGCCAGGCGGATGTCGGTGTCGATGTTGATCTTGCGCACGCCGTGCTTGATGGCTTCCTGGATTTCCTCGACGGGCACGCCGTAGGTTTCCTTCATGGCGCCGCCGTACTGGCGGATGATTTCCAGCAGTTCCTGGGGCACGGAGGAGGAGCCGTGCATGACCAGGTGGGTGTTGGGCAGGCGCGCGTGGATTTCCTTGACGCGCTGGATGGACAGGATGTCGCCCGTGGGCTTGCGCGTGAACTTGTAGGCGCCGTGGCTGGTGCCGATGGCAATGGCCAGCGCGTCCAGCTGCGTGGCCTTGACGAACTGGGCCGCTTCCTCGGGATCGGTCAGCAGGGCCGAGTGGTCGAGCACGCCTTCGGCGCCCACGCCGTCTTCCTCGCCGGCCATGCCGGTTTCCAGCGAGCCCAGGCAGCCGAGCTCACCTTCGACGGTGGCGCCCAGCTTGTGGGCCATTTCCACGACCTTGCGGGTCACGTCCACGTTGTATTCGAAGGAGGAAGGCGTCTTGCCGTCTTCCATCAGCGAGCCGTCCATCATCACCGAGCCGAAGCCCAGGTTCAGCGCGCCCTGACAGATGGCGGGCGAGGTGCCGTGGTCCTGGTGCATGACCAGGGGGATGTGGGGATACTGCTCGGCAGCGGCCTGGATCAGGTGCTTGATGAAGGGCTCGCCAGCGTACTTGCGGGCGCCTGCGCTGGCCTGCAGGATGACGGGCGCGCCCACTTCGTCGGCGGCCGACATCACGGCTTGCACCTGCTCCAGGTTGTTGACGTTGAAGGCGGGAAGACCGTAGCCGTTTTCGGCAGCGTGGTCCAGCAGTTCGCGCATCGAAACGAGAGGCATGTGTAGGGTCCGTATCAAGTTGTTGAGAGGGGGATGCCCCTGCCGCATGGCAGCCGCCGCTGCGTCATGGGTGCGCTGCGGGGCCACGGCCGGGGAATCGCGGCAGTAACCGCTTGGTAACTGGCGATTTTAACCAGCTGCCGCCAACCCTGTCCCGGGCATTCCCATGCGGTAGCAGGACGTGAAGCCTTCGGGCGGCGCGGCCTCGCCAAAGCTTCCCTGGTGGGCGCGCAGCACGCGCGCCACGATCTCGTGGCCCAGGTGCAGGCTGTCCACGGGCGCTGCCGCGCGCTCTGCGCCATCGCGGCGGCCGTCGCTACGGCGGCCGTCGTCGCAGACCTGCAGCCAGACCTCGCCATCCGGCCCCTGCCCGGCCTGGACTTCGATCTGCGTGCCGTGCGGCGTGTGCTTGAGGGCGTTTTCCACCAGGTTGCGCAGCGCCAGCTCCAGCAGCACGGCATTGCCCATCACGCCCAGTGCCTCAGGCGCCTGCACGGACAGGCTGCAGCCGCGCTGCCAGGCCGCCTGCGCATGGGCGGCCCCCACCTGCCGGGCCAGCGCGGCCAGGTCCACGGGCACGGGCGGCTCGGCCAGCATGGCGCGGCCTGCGCGCGCCAGTGCCAGCAGCTGGCTGAGCACATGGCCGGCATGCAGCGCGTCCTGGCCTATCTGCGCCAGCGCCTGGCGCTGGGCCGGTGCGTCCATGGCACCGGCCGGCGCATCGCCCAGGGCCCGCGCCTGCAAGGCGATGGAGGCCAGCGGAGTGCGCAGTTCATGGGCCACTTCGTTGGCCAGGCTGCGCTCGCGCTCCAGCGCCTCCTGCTGGCGGTCCAGCAAGGTGTTGATGGAGTTCACCACGGGCATGAATTCCCGCAGCGCGTGGTGGTGCGAGACGCGCTCGGCCTGGGCCAGGTCCAGGCGCTCCACCTCGCGCGAGAGTTCGTTGAGCGGCCGCATGCCCCGGCGAATCGCCAGCCCCAGCGCCAGCGCCACCACGGGCAGCAGCCACAGGCCGGGCTCGACCATCTGGCCCGCAATGTCGTCGGCCAGTTCGTCGCGCTCCTGCAGCTCGATCATCACGCTGACCTTGCGCGCATGGTCGCGGCTCCACTGGGTGAAGCTGCGCCAGGCGCGGCGCTCCGGGCCCAGGCGTAGCGTGGCAAAGCCCTGCTCGGTGTCGAAGGAGGGCTCGGGCGCATCGCCCGTGCGCGAGATGAGCCGGCCCGAGCCATCCCACAGGGCCACGCTCAGCGACTGCTGGTAGTCGTGGGCCATGAGGCCGGGGGGCTCATGCACGGGCGTGGCTGCTCCCTGGCCTACGGCGCCTGCGACTTCCAGGTTGAGCACCAGCGCAGCCACGCCGGCCAGGTGGCCGTCGGTCAGCTCGTCGGCCTCGTGCACGCCGGTCTGGTAGCCCAGTGCCACGAAGCTGGCCCAGACCACGACCAGCGCGCCCAGCATCCAGGCCATCAGATGCCAGATCAGCGAGGGGCGGCGGTCCGGCGCGGTGCTCATGTGTTCTCCACGGGCAGGAAGTAGCCCACGCCACGCATGGTGACGATGCTGGCATTGCCCAGCTTCTTGCGCAGGTGGTGGATGTGGACTTCGACGGCATTGCTTTCCACGGCCGTGCCCCAGCTGTAGAGGTGCTCTTCGATCTGCTGGCGCGAGAGCACGCGCCCGCGCGCCTGCAGCAGCACCCAGAGCACGGAGAACTCGCGCGGCGACATCTCCACCAGCTTTCCGTCGCGGCGCACGGTGCGCGCGGCCGGGTCGACCTCCAGCTCGCCATGGCGGATCACGGGTGCCGCCTGCCCGCCTGCGCGGCGCAGCATGGCGCGCAGCCGCGCCTCCAGCTCGTCGATGTCGAAGGGCTTGACCAGGTAGTCGTCGGCACCCAGGTCCAGCCCGGCGATGCGCTCGCGCACCTGGTCGCGCGCGGTCAGGATGAGCACGGGCGTGTTGGGGTCCGGCAGGGCCTTGCTGTCGCCACCCGGGCGGCGCGGGCCCCGCAGGCGGCGCAGGATTTCGCTGCCGTCGCCATCGGGCAGGCCCAGGTCCAGCAGCACGGCGTCGAAGCGCTCCATCTCCAGCGCATGCCAGGCCTCGGCCACGGTGGTGCAGACATCGACCGCATAGCGGCGCTGTTGCAGATTGGCCTGCAGGCCTGCGGCAATGCCCGCGTTGTCTTCGACGACCAGTATTCGCATGCGCGCATTGTGCAATGGCCGCTGCCGGCTGCGGCGCCAGACGATGGCCGCACGCCGGGACATGCGTTAAGACGGGTTTAAGCCGCGCTTCTCATGCTGCCGGCCATGCCGACACCTGAACCCCGAGATTTCTCCGCAGCCCCCGCGCAGGGCCCCTCCTTCAAAAGCACCCTGCTGTGGACCCTGGCGGCCCTGGCCGTGGTCCTGGCCTGGGATGCCAGCGCCCTGGACCTGGCCATGGCCCGCTGGTTTGGCGACGCCGATGGCTTTGCGCTGCGTTCGGACTGGTTCTTCGTGAACATCGCCCACGAAGGCGCACGCCGCCTGGCCTGGCTGGTGGTGCTGGGCCTGACGCTGTGCGTCTGGCGGCCCGTGGGCCCGCTGCGTCTGCTGCCCCATGGGCGGCGCGTGCAGCTGGTGGCGGGCATCTTGCTGTCGCTGGCCCTGATCTCGCTGCTCAAGTACACCAGCGCGACCAGTTGCCCCTGGGACCTGGCCGAGTTCGGCGGTGTGGCGCGCCATGTCTCGCACTGGTCGCTGGGCCTGGCCGACGGCGGGCCGGGCCGCTGCTTTCCCGCAGGCCATGCCTCGGCGGGCTTCGCCTTTTTGGCCGGCTATTTCGCGCTGCGCCGCCATGCACCGCGCGCAGCCTGGATCTGGCTGGCCGTCTCGCTGGCCGCAGGCCTGTCGATGGGCCTGGCCCAGCAGATGCGCGGCGCCCATTTCATGAGCCACACGCTGTGGACCGGCTGGCTGTGCTGGACGGCGGGCTGGCTTTTCGACCTGGCGGTCACGCGTGCGCTGCGCACCCGGGACGGCGCGCCTGACTCCCTGTGGCCCGCCGCCAGCCTTCCGCCTTCCGCACCCTGATCGAGCATTGCCATGCTGCCCCTGGACCCCGCCCTGTTCACGCTGCTGAACGCCAACGCGCAAACGCCCGCCATCTCGATCGAGGCGGCGCGCGCCATCTCGTCCTGGCTTCCCTCGCTGTGCGCCCTTCCCGTGATGGCCGGGCTGCTGCGCGGCTCGCCCGCCCTGCGCCGCACGCTGGTGCTGGCCCTGCTGTCCATGCTGGCCGCCTGGGCCGTGGCGCGGCTGATCCGCTGGGGCTTTCCTGCGCCGCGTCCTGCCCAGCTGGGCATGGGCGTGCAATGGGTGGAACACGCGCTGCGGTCCAGCTTTCCGAGCATGCACGCCACGGGCGCCTTTGCCCTGGCCCAGGCGCTGACCCTGGGCTGCACGCGCCACCGCCGCTGGGTCATGGTGTCCGCCTGGTCGCTGGCCCTGGGCATGGCCTGGAGCCGCGTGCACCTGGGCGTGCACTTCCCGTCCGATGTGGTCGGCGGCGCCATCGTGGGCATCTGCAGCGCCACCCTGGTCTGGCATGCCGCGCTGTGGCGCCGCCGTGCAGGCGGACCGCTGCTGGCACGCCTGGGCTCAGGCACGCTCTGAAACAAAAAACCCGGGAAGGCCTGTGGGCCTGTCCCGGGTCGGGTTCAATCACTGACGCGCAGCGGATGCGTGCGCATCAGTTCACACGACATATCTTCAGCATGTTCGTGCCACCGGGCTGGCCCATGGGCTCGCCGCAGGTGATGGCATAGACATCGCCGCTTTGCACGATGTTGCGCGCGCGCAGATGGCCTTCGGCCTGGTCCAGCGCGGTGTCGCGGTCGGCGCTGGTGTCCATGAGCAGGGGGCGCACGTTGCGGTACATGGCCATCTTGCGCTGCGTGGAGATCTTGGGCGTGAGCGCGTAGATGGGGATGTGGATGCGGTGGCGGCTCATCCACAGCGCGGTGGAGCCGCTGTCCGTCATGGCGACGATGGCCTTGGCACCCAGGTGGTGGGCCGTGAACAGCGCGCCGATGGCGATCGACTGGTCGATGCGCGAGAACTGGCGGCCGGTGAACTCGGCATCGCTGTCCGGGTCTTCGGCGGCTTCTGCGGCAGCGCAGATCTTGGCCATTTCCTGCACGGTCTCCAGCGGGTACTTGCCGGCGGCGGTCTCGGCGCTGAGCATGACGGCGTCCGTGCCGTCCAGCACGGCGTTGGCCACGTCGCTGACCTCGGCGCGCGTGGGCACGGGGTTGGTGATCATGCTTTCCATCATCTGCGTGGCGGTGATCACGAACTTGTCCATGTCGCGCGCCATGCGGATCATCTTCTTTTGCAGCGCGGGCACGGCCGCGTTGCCCACTTCCACGGCCAGGTCGCCACGGGCGACCATGATGCCGTCGGAGACATGCAGGATCTCTTCCAGGCGCGGAATGGCCTCGGCACGCTCGATCTTGGCGATCAGGCCGGGCTTGTGGCCGTACTGGGCCGCAGCCACGTTGCACAGCTGGCGCGCCATCTCCATGTCGGTGGCGTTCTTGGGAAAGCTCACGGCCACGTAGTCGGCCTGGAAGCTCATGGCGGTCTTGATGTCCTCCATGTCCTTGGCCGTCAGCGCCGGGGCCGTCAGGCCGCCGCCCTGCTTGTTGATGCCCTTGTTGTTGGACAGCTCGCCGCCCAGCTTCACGGTGGTGTGCACCTCGTCGCCGCGCACATGGTCCACGGTGAGCACGATCAGGCCGTCGTTGAGCAGCAGCACATCGCCGGGCTTCACGTCGCGCGGCAGCTCCTTGTAGTCCAGGCCCACGCCGCCCAGGTCGCCGGGCGCTGTGCGCGATGCGTCGAGCACGAAGCGCGCGCCGGGCTCCAGCATGACCTTGCCTTCGGCGAACTTGCCGACGCGGATCTTGGGGCCCTGCAGGTCGGCCATGATGGCCACCTCGCGGCCTGCGCGCTGGGCCGCCTCGCGCACCATGGTGGCACGGTCGATGTGGTCCTGCGCCTTGCCGTGGCTGAAATTCAGGCGCACCACGTTGACGCCTTCACGCACCATCTGTTCCAGCAGTTGCGGGTCGCTGGAAGCGGGGCCCAGGGTGGCGACGATCTTGGTGGCACGGCGGACTTGCATGGAATGTCTCTCGCTCAGGGTTTGTAATCGGGTTTCAATTCTCACACGAATGCGGTTACATGAAGGCAACATTCCGGCATGTGGCCAGGGGCTGAAAGCCAGGCCCCAGGCACCCCGCAGATCGCGCAGGCGCGGCACGCAGCGCATCGCAAAGCACCGTGGCGCCTGGCCTTTGCCGCTATGGGTTTTGATGCTGCAGCGCAGCATCGCCGGCGCAGGCACGCCGCCATGCCTGCCGCCTGTGAAAGCAGTTTTGCCCGGGACGTTCGCAATGCCTGCCGCCCGCGTGTCGAACCCGCGACAGCCTCGCGCCCCTCCTGGCGTTTGAATGCCCTGCGCGCCTTGTTCGACAAACCAACGACAGGAGACAGACATGGGACATGCTCACGACCATGGACATACGCACGACGACGCCCCGCTGATGGAGGATCTGCTCAGGAAGACCCCCAGCAACTGGGGCCGCTGGGGACCCGACGACGAGGTCGGGGCGCTGAACTTCCTCACGCCCGCCGAGGTGCTGCGCGGCGTGTCCCACATCCGCTCGGGCGAGACGTTCACGCTGCAGCGGCTGATCGGCGACCCGCGCGGCGATCCGGTCTGGCCCGGTCGCACACCGGCCGAGCGCACCATGGTGTTTGACGAGTCCAGCTGGGACGGCCCCGATGCACCCCGGTTCCCCGGCGGCCTGCACTATGCCGATGACAAGCTGGACGCCTTCCTGCAGGGATCGACCCAGTACGACGCGCTGGGCCATGTCTGGTACGGCGGGCGCATCTGGAATGGCTATGACGCACGCACCACCATCGGCGGGCTGGACAAGGCCAGCGTGGAGGCGCTGGGCGCGCGCGGCATCGTGGGGCGCGGCGTGCTGCTGGACATGGCGCGCCACCGCGGCAAGGCAGCGCTGGAGCGTGCCGAGACCTTCACGCACGAAGACCTGATGGCCTGCGCCAAGGCCCAGGGGCACACCATAGAAAAGCACGACATCCTGATCGTGCGCACCAATTTCCTGTCGGGCTTCTACGAAGACCAGGCGAGCTTCTACAACGACTTCTGCGAGCCCGGCCTGACCTACTCGCCCGAACTCGTGGACTGGTTCCATGCGATGGAGATCCCCAACCTGGTCACCGACACCATCGCCAACGAAGTCACCATGGACCCCGTGCACGGCGTGGCCCTGCCGCTGCACTGCGCGCTGATGCGCAACCTGGGCGTGACGCTGACCGAGATCTGCGACCTGGAGGCCCTGGCCGACAGCTGCGCGCACGACGGCCGCTACACCTTTCTGTACGTGGCCGCGCCGCTGAAGATCCACCGCGCCACGGGCTCGCCCGTCAATCCCGTGGTGATCAAATGAGCGCGGCCCCATCGCACGACAGGCCCTGGCTGGGCCTTTACGCGCCGGGCCAGCCGGCCGAGATGCGGCCGCAGTTCAGCAGCATGCTCGACCTGTTCGAAGCCTCGCTGGCTGCGGCACCCGGCTGCGCCATCGTGCGCTACTTCGACGGCGGACTGAACCTGCGCGAACTCGACCAGGCCGCCAGCGCGCTGGCCCATGCGCTGCAGGCGCGGGGCTTTGCGGCCGGCGACCGGCTGGCCCTCTATACGCAGAACAATCCGGCCTTCGTCATCGGCCTGGTGGCGGCCTGGAAGCTGGGCGGTATCGCCGTGCCGGTCAATCCCATGAACCGTCAGCGCGAGCTGCACTACATCCTGCACAACGCGGGCGCCCAGGCCCTGCTGTGCCTGGACCAGCTGTACCTGGACGTGGCCCGCGAAGTGCATGCGGCCGGCGGCCTGCCGCTGGCCACCGTGGTCACCACATCGGCGCTGGACTGGCAGACGCGCGGCGATGCGCGCGTGCTCGGCGACGGTCCGCGCCTGCCCGTGGCCGATGGCACGCTGGACCTGCTTGCGCTGGTGCAGGCTGGCGGCCAGCCCGCGCCGCTGGCGCGCCGGCCCTCGGCGGACGATACGGCCGTGATCACCTACACATCGGGCACCACGGGCCAGCCCAAGGGCGCCATGAACACGCACGGCAACCTGGCCTTCAACGCCCAGACCTACCGCGACTGGATAGGCATCACGGCGGACGACAGCGTGCTGGGCCTGGCGCCGCTGTTCCACATCACCGGCCTGGTCGGCCATGTGGCCCTGGCCCTGCTGGTGCCCTGCCCGCTGGTGCTCAGCCACCGCTTCCATCCCGCGACCATGCTCGAATCCATGCGCGAGCACCGGCCCAGCTTCACCATCGGCGCCATCACCGCCTTCGTGGCGCTGATGAACCACCCGGGCGTCTCGCGCGAGGATTTCCGCAGCTTCAAGGCCTTGTACTCGGGCGGCGCGCCCATTGCGCCGGCCGTGATCCAGGCCTTCGAGCAGCTGTCGGGCCTGGCCATCCACAACGCCTTCGGCATGACCGAGACCTGCTCGCCCACGCACTTCGTGCCGCTGGGCGCGCGGGCGCCGGTGGACCCGGCATCGGGTGCGCTGTCCATCGGCGTGCCGGTCTATGGCACGGTGGTGCGCATCATCGACGACCAGCACCGCGAGGCCGCGCCGGGCGAGATCGGCGAGATCGTCTCGGCCGGCCCGCAGATCATGTCCGGCTACTGGAACCTGCCCGAAGCCACGGCCGACGCCATGTTCGAGGGCGGGCTGCGCACGGGCGACGTGGGCTTCATGGACGAGCGCGGCTGGTTCTACCTGGTGGACCGCAAGAAGGACATGATCAACGCCGCCGGCTACAAGGTCTGGCCGCGCGAGGTCGAGGACGTGCTCTACACCCATCCCGCCGTGCGCGAGGCCGCCGTCATCGGCGTGCCAGACGACTACCGGGGCGAGACCGTCAAGGCCGTGGTCTCGCTGAAAGCGGGCCGGCAGGCCGCGCCCGAGGAACTCATCGCCCATTGCAAGGCGCACATGGCTGCCTACAAGGTGCCGCGCATCGTCGAGCTGCGCGAGGAACTGCCCAAGACCGTGACCGGAAAGATTCTGCGCAGGCAGCTGCGCTGAGTCCTCCTGCATCGCTCTGCAGAATCAGACGGGGCCGCATTGACCCGGCAGGCGGCCCCTCCCTAGCATCGCCTGTTCATATCTGCGGCCCCCGGGTTCGCAGGCAGCAGCCAGAACATCCGGTGCCCCTTGGTTTCGCATGCTCAGCCAACCCGTCCACCGCTTTGCCATGCCACCAGAAAATCCAACATGCTCGACCGGAGACATTTTGTTCTGAGCGCCCTCGCCTCCTCGGCGCTGACCGCCTGCGGCGGCGGCGCACCCGCCAACCGCTACCTCCAGACACCCCTGCTCGCCAGCCATGCTGGCTACGGCGCGCGCTTCACGGAACCCGACTTCGTCAACGGCTGGGGCATTGCCATCCGCCCGGCCGGCGCAGGCGGCCATTTCTGGATTGGCGGCGGTGGCACTTCCTGGCAATTCCTGGGTGACGTCTCGCGCTCGTCCGAGCCAAGCCTGCGCACACTGCGCCAGGACGGCCTTCGCAAGGTGGCCGTGCCTCAGTCGGACTCCCGCATCGACGACGGCAGCGCAGGCAAGGTCACTGGCGTGGTCTACCACGGCGCGCCCCTGGAATCCCACCTGTTCCGCGTGCGCAGCCAGCCCGCAGGCGGGCGCCTGCTCGACGGCGCGGCGCGCTTCGTCTTCGTGACCGACAGCGGCAGCGTCAGCGCCTGGACCGAGCGCGACGCCGAGACGGGCGCCATCGTGCGCGTGGACGGCCCAGCCGTCGAGGTCTTCGATGGCACGGGCCGGGGCATGGCCTTCTTCGGCGCGGCCCTGCATACGGGCCGCTGGGACCGTCTGTGGCTGGCCGATTTCGGCGACCAGCCTCAGATCCGCACACTGGACGCGCAGTGGCAGCTCACCCCCACCCAGGGCTTCGTCAACCCCTTCGCCAGCGGCCCTGCCGGCGTTGCCAGACCTGGCGATCCCGTGCCGTTCAACATCCAGGTTGTCAACGACGGCTCAAGAGACCGCGTCTTCGTGCTCTACGCCATGAGCCAGCCTGACCCCGAGGACGCCAGCGCCTTCTTCGCGGGTGAGGAAGATGCCATGGATGCAGAGCGCGAGGCCGCAACCGGCAACCGCCCCGCGCGCGGCAAGCTGGTCGAGTTCGATCTGGACGGCCGCCTGCAGCGGATCTATTCAGACGATGGCAGGCTCAACGCGCCCTGGGGCGTGGCCATCGCACCGCCCGACTTCGGGCCGCTATCGGGCCGGTTGCTGGTGGGCAACTTCGGCGGCGCGGGCCGCATCTGCGCCTTCGACCTGGACAGCGGCAGCTACGTGGACGAGCTGCGCGATGGCCAGGATCGCCCGGTCGCCATACCGGGCCTCTGGGCGCTGCAGTTCGGCAACGGCGTGGCCCTGGGCGACAGCAATGCCCTGTACTTCGCGGCCGGCCCCAAGGATGAGACCGAAGGCTTGTTCGGCTCGCTGAGGTTTGGCTAGAGTCACACCAGCCCGTGCGAGAGCAGATAGGTGATCGCATGGGCCACCATGGCCGCCTCCAGGCCATAGCGCCAGAACAGGAAGCCGCCCACGGCGCCGTGGACGATTTCGAACAGCAGCAGCTGCAGCACCAGCCCGTCCGACA
The DNA here is from genome assembly GCF_052692095.1 of Delftia sp. NA_296.1. Classification (NCBI taxonomy): domain Bacteria; kingdom Pseudomonadati; phylum Pseudomonadota; class Betaproteobacteria; order Burkholderiales; family Comamonadaceae; genus Delftia; species Delftia sp. NA_296.1. The sequence goes on from NZ_JBQZGF010000002.1 coordinate 583,298, forward strand.
GGCCGCCCCAGGTACCCCAGGCCAGCGCCAGCTGCAGCAAGCCCCAGAGCAGGGCCGACAGCATCACCGACCACCAGCCCAGCATCCAGCCCGGGCGGCGGTCGGTGCGCCCGCTCAGCCGCCACAGCAGCCACATCACCAGCGTCATGCCGCCCAGGCGCATCACCAGCTCGGCCGTGATGCCCGCGTACAGGATCTTGGCGCCCAGCGGCATGGCGTAGACGGGGTCGATCAGGGTCAGGTCGTCGGGCCAGGCCAGGGCCAGGGTCACCAGCCAGGCCGCGCCGACCACGCCGCCGGCCAGCCCCGGCAACGTGAGGTAGCGCACGGCGCGCTGGGGCGAACGCCCGGCCACCCAGGTGGTCAGCAGCGGTGCGGACAGGCCCAGCCTTGGCCCCAGCCACACCCCGACGCCCACGGGCAGGGCCAGCAGCGCGGCCATCACGCCAATGCCGGCCAGCGGCGTGGCCAGCGGCTCCACGGGCAGGCCCAGCAGGCGCATCCAGTCGGGCAGCACGAACCAGGCCATGGCCGCCACGCCGGGCAGGCCCAGCAGCCAGAGCACCGTGAAGATGCGCCAGCTCAGCCGTGGCAGCGCGGGCGGGACATAGGCCGATGGGGCGGGCATGAGGGTGGACACGGGGCCGGTGGTGGGCAGGCTGGCGTTGTCAGTCACGCATCAAGGCTTCTATCTCGTCGGGCTCCACGGGCACGCCGCGCGTGATCAGCTCGCAGCCCGTCTCGGTGACGATGGCATCGTCCTCGATGCGGATGCCGATGTTGTGGAACTGCTCGGGCACGCCGGCCGCAGGGCGTACGTAGATGCCCGGCTCGATGGTGGTGCACATTCCCGGGCGCAGGATGCGGCTGGGGCGGTTGGTGATGGTCTCGCCCGACAGCGGGTCCTTGCGCTCGTGCGACTGGCCCAGCTCCGAGGGCTCCACATAGCTGCCGCAGTCGTGCACGTCCATGCCCAGCCAGTGGCCCGTGCGGTGCATGTAGAACTGGAAGAAGGCGCGCTGCTCGATCACGTCCTGGGCGTTGCCATAGACCTTTCTGTCCAGCAGGCCCAGGTCCAGCATGCCCTGCGCCAGCACGGCCACGGTGGCGTCGTGCGGATCGTTGAAACGCGCGCCGGCGCGCGTGGCCGCCACGGCGGCCTTCTGGCTTTCCAGCACCAGCTCGTAGAGCGCGCGCTGCGGGCCGGTGAAGCGGCCATCGGCGGGGAAGGTGCGCGTGATGTCGCTGGCGTAGCCGTCGAGCTCGCAGCCCGCGTCGATCAGCACCAGCTCGCCCGCATGCACGGGCGCCTTGTCGGCCTGGTAGTGCAGCACGCAGGCGTTGGCGCCGGCCGCCACGATGGAGCCGTAGGCCACGTACTGCGAGCCCTGCTGGCGGAATTCATGCAGCAACTCGGCGTCCAGGTGGTATTCGCGCACCTCCTGGCCTGCGCGCAGCATGCGTGCCGAGCGCTGCATGGCACGGATATGGGCCTGGGCGCTGATGGCGGCGGCGCGGCGCATGATGTCCTGCTCATGCGCGTCCTTGACCAGGCGCATCTCGTCCAGCAGCGTGCACAGGTCGCCCTGCTCGGCCGGGCACAGCGCGCCGAAGCGCACGCGCGCGCGCACCTGGCCCAGCCAGCCTTCCACGCGCACGGCCAGGCCTTCATGCGTGGCGAACGGATACCAGAGGCGGCCCCGGTTCTCCAGCAGGCGGGGCAGGCGCGTATCGATCTCGGCGCTGGAGAACGCCTGGCTCACGCCCAGCGTGGCCACGGCGGCCTCGGGGCCCAGGCGGATGCCGTCCCAGATTTCGCGCTCCAGGTCCTTGGGCTGGCAGAACAGCACGCTGGTGCCGTCGGCGGCCAGCACCAGGCAGGCATTGGGCTCGGCAAAGCCGGTCAGGTAGTAGAAGTAGCTGTCGTGGCGGTACAGGTAGCCGGTGTCCCGGTTGCGCTGGCGCTCGGGAGCGGTGGGAATGATGGCGATGCCGCCAGCGCCCAACTGGGCGGCCAAGCGTGCGCGGCGTTGAGCGTAAACAGATGTCATACAGCTATCGTACTGCCGTCCGGGGTTCTCCACAGTCCCCTGAACAGGGGAACTTGGGGGTCGGACATCAGGCGTCAGGCTGGATTCAGTGCAGGCGCCGTCACTGCCCCAGGGCGCGCCGGTTCCAGGGCGCCTTCATCAGAACGCGCGCCAATCCGCAAAAGCCCGTGGCACCGGCCACGATCAGGCCGCAGCCCACGAAGGCCGACAGCAGGTGCCACCACGGGGACACCGTGGCGCCGAGCACGGCGCCCAGCAGCGCCAGCCCGCCCGCGCCCAGTTGCACCTGGCGCTGCAGCTCCAGCGGCTGGCGGCTGTCGCGCAGCACGGGCAGGCCTTGTGCCTTCCAGGCGTCCAGGCCGCCGTCGAGCACATGGCCGGCACAGCCGGGCGGCAAGGCTGCCGCCAGGGCCTGGGCGTTGAGACGCGTGCGGTGGCCGGAGCGGCAGTGAAACACCACGGCGGCGGGCGCGCCGGCCAGGGCTCCCGCCGCCAGGCGGTCCATGGGCAAGCTGCGGGCGCCGCCTATGCGTTCGCGCGCATGTTCGTCCGGCGCGCGGATGTCGATGAGCCAGGCGCCCTGCTCCTGCATCTGGCGGGCGGCTTGGGAGGAGACGGAGGAAAGGGACATGGATCAGCTCCTTGGGAACAGAGGATTTCAGGCGCAGAAGATGCTCTTGAGCGTGGCCACCAGCTTTTGCACATCGGGATTGGCGATGCGGTAGTACAGCGTCTGCGACTCGCGGCGGTAGGCGACCAGACCCTCTTCGCGCATGCGGGCCAGATGCTGGGACAGGGCCGACTGGCTCAGCGGGATCTGCTGCAGCAATTCGCCCACGGACAGCTCGCCATGCTCGATCAGCAGGCACAGCACCAGCAGGCGCCTCTCGTTGCCCACGGCGCGCAGCAGCGCGGCGGCACGTGCAGCGCCCTGCTGCAAAAAGGCCTGTTCGGGAGATAGCGTCGGTTCGGTCATGGTTTATCAAGAACAATCTAATTTAGCAAATTCTAATATAATTGCCGACAGGCTGCACACGAGCCATCGAACCAGGAGTGCCTCCATGACATCACCGCTGCGCATTGCACCGTTCTTCGACGCCAACACCCACACCGTGACCTACCTGGCCTGGGACGCGGACACGGCCGAGGCCGCCGTCATCGACCCCGTGCTCGACTACGACCACGCCAGCGGCCAGGCCCACACCGGCTCGGCCGATGCCGTGCTGGACGCCGCGCAGGCCCAGGGCCTGCGAGTGCGCTGGATCCTGGAAACCCATGCCCATGCCGATCACCTCAGCGCGGCCCCGTACCTGCGCGAGCGCACGGGCGCCCCGATTGCCGTGGGCGAGCACATCCGCGAGGTGCAGCGCATCTTCCGCTCCGTCTTCAACCTGCCCGCGTCCGGCGGCAACCAGCCCTTCGACCGGCTGCTGGCCGACGGCGACAGCCTGCCGCTGGGCGGGCTGCGCATCGAGGTGATGCACACGCCCGGCCATACGCCGGCCTGCGTGTCCTACCGCGTCGCGGACGCGGTCTTCGTGGGCGATACGCTGTTCATGCCCGACTACGGCACGGCGCGTGCCGACTTCCCCGGCGGCGACGCGGGCACGCTGTTCCGCTCCATTCAGCGCCTGCTGGCCCTGCCGCCCGCAACGCGGTTGTTCATGTGCCATGACTACAAGGCGCCGGGCCGCGACCGCCATGCCTGGGAAACCACGGTGGACGCGCAACGCGCCGGCAATGTGCATGTGCACACGGGCGTGGACGAGGCAAGCTTCGTGGCCATGCGCAACCAGCGAGACGCCACGCTGTCCGCGCCCGCCCTGCTGCTGCCCGCCATCCAGGTCAACATGCACGCAGGCCATTGGCCTGCGGCCGAGGCCAATGGTGTGCACTACCTCAAAATCCCGCTGCGCATGAAGCACCGGCCCCAGGCAGCGGACGCGAAGCAGGCGTAGAGTCGTCCGTTGCCTCTCCCACCCCTCTTGCGACACCCCAGGACAAAGGACCTTCCATGATCCACAGCGCCCACGCCACCAGCACGGACACCCCCTATCGCGTCACGCTTGGCGACCCCCAAGGCCACCGCTGGCATGTGGACGAGCCTGCGGACAAGGGCGGCGGCGACACGGCGCCCAACCCGCTGCAGCTGCTGCTGTCGGCCCTGGGCGCCTGCACCACGGTCACGCTGCAGATGTACGCGGCGCGCAAGCAGTGGAAGCTGGAGCAGGTGGACGTGCAACTGCGCCTGAACCCCGAAGGCACACCCGCCAGCGGCAACCTGATCGAGCGCCAGATCACGCTGCAAGGCGCGCTGGACGACGAGCAGCGCCAGCGCCTGCTGCAGGTGGCCGAGGCCTGCCCCGTGCACAAGCTGCTGGCCGGCGAGGTGCACATCCAGACCGCGCTGCAGCTGCCGGCCTGAGCCCGGGCCGGGCTACCATGCAAAAAGCCCTGCAGCTGTCAGGCCGCAGGGCTTTTGGGAGTGGATGGGGACATGGCCGGCGTCAGGCTTGGCTGACCTCGATCTCCCCGGTATCGACATAGAGCTCGAACTCGCGCTTGGCCAGCGACACGGTGATCGGCTGCTCGTCCTGGGTCCAGGACAGCACATAGCTTCCAATGGCCGTGGCCACCTGCACACGGGTGCCGCGCGGAATGTCTTCCAGGGGGCCGTCGCCTACCCGGTGCTGCACATTGCCGGTGACCGTGGCTTCGAACTTCTCGGGGAATCGCTGGACTTCCACGGCGCTCTGGACCGCCTCTTCAGCGGCTTCGGCTTGCGTCTGTACGGATGTATTCATGGCGTTTTCTCCTGTAAGAGTGAGGCCGGCGCCCGCCAAAATGGCGGGCGCCGGTCCGTTCTTCGAATGTAAACAATGTTCCTGAGAACGCGCTGTCAGCGAACAGGCCCAATCCATGCGAGCCGCGTTTGCCTGCTGCGCCGCCCTGCACGACACTGGTGGCTTCCCCCACGAAACAGGCCGATCCGACCATGTCCGACACGTCCCAGCCCCAGTCCCAGCCCCAGCACCTGCCCACCCGCACCGCCGATGTGGGCGGCATTCCCATCCAGCGCGCCATTCCCCAGCGCGCCCTGCGCAAGGTCGGCGCCTGGTGCTTTCTCGACCACGCCGGTCCTGCCGACCCCGCGCCACCGGGCATGCAGGTCGGCCCGCATCCGCACATCGGCCTGCAGACCTTCACCTGGATGATCCGCGGCGAAGTGCTGCACCGCGACAGCCTGGGCCACACCCAGATCATCCGCCCCGGCCAGGTCAACCTGATGACGGCCGGCCACGGCATCGCCCACTCCGAGGAAAGCCAGACCCCTTCTCACATCCACGCCGCGCAGCTGTGGATTGCGCTGCCCGAGTCGCACCGCAACGGTCCGCCGCGCTTCCAGCACTACCCCGAGCTGCCCAGGACCACGGTGGGCGACTTCACGGCCACGGTGCTGGCCGGCGAAGCGCTGGGCCTGACGTCGCCGGCCGAGGTGCACACGCCCCTGATGAGCGTGGACCTGCATGCGGACAGCGCGGGCAATGGCAATGCCGTCGCCACGCTGCCGCTGCGCGCCGATTTCGAGCATGCCGTGCTCAGCCTGGAAGGCAGCGTGAGCGTGAACGGCCAGCCCCTGCCGGTGGAGGAACTGCTCTACCTGCCCCTGGGCACGGCCTCGGTCGCCATCGAGACCACGCCTGGCAGCCGCCTGCTGGTCATTGGCGGCGAGCCCATGGATGAAGCCATTTTGCTGTGGTGGAACTTCGTGGCCCGCACCAGCGAGGAGATCGCCGAGGCCCGCGCGCAATGGGAAGCGGAGGCCGGTCAGAATGCGCAGGCCCTGCCCGCAGGTGCGGCGCGCCGCTTCGGGCCGCCGCTGGCATCGCCCCTGAAGCCGCTGCATGCGCCTTCGCTGGACGGCGTGGTGCTGCGCGCCTCGCGCTGAACACGCTTGCTGCGGCGATCGACCTGCAGCCATGGCCCTGCCCAACCAAAAGGCGCCCCGAATGGGGCGCCTTGCCGTTTGTGTTGCGGGAATTTCGAGGGTCAGGCCGGGCTGGCCGCATCCACCTCGGTGCCGTCTTCCACGCCGCGAACGCTCTCGCGGCCGTTCTTGTCCTTGAGCTTGCCCAGGTCGGTCTCCACGGCCCGCTTCAGCTTTTCAATGGCCGCGTTGAAGGCATCCTTGACCTTTTCAGCCTCGGCGTTCACGGCGATCGGCGGGCGGCCATTGGCCCGGGTCTCCAGAACGCAGCGCTTGCCGGGAGCGCCGGAGGTCTTGAGCGCATCGACGCCGGTGAGGAAAACCTCCACGCGTACCACGTAGTCCTTGAACCTCGCCAGCTTGGCGTTGATCTCTTCCTGCGCCCATTGCGCCAAGGACTCGCCACCCTGGATCGAATCGTCGGCATGAACCTGAACTTGCATGCATATCCTCCTAGTCGCCAAAAGCCGCACCACCGGCGCGGCGGGGTTGTCGGGGCCATTGATGAACTGGCGAATCCATCGTAACGCCATGCGGGCTGCCTGCACAGCAAGTCGCACCCTGCGTCGTCAGGTTTTTCGCGCTGCAGCATCCGCAGCCCCAACCCCTGCCTACAGGCTACACCCGCAGGCGGGGCGCCTGCACGAATGGACGGAAAAAGCTTGAGATGCCTCAAGACAACTCTTGCATTCACCTACACCTATTTGCAGTGATGGCCCTGCGCCGGTCGCGGGCGTTCAACCCCTTCCTACAGGTCGCAGGCACGATTGGGCTTACAACGTGACCATCAGGACTTTCCCCTTGCCCACCACCCCATGAGCCCACTTGCCTCACGCCGCCTCAAGATCGGCCTTTCGGCCTGTTTCTCCCATGCGGACCCGCAGCGTCCGCTTTTCACGGGCAAGACGCTGCAGTACGTGGAGCAATCGATAGCGCACTGGATCATGTCGGCCGGCGCCATGGTGGTGATGGTGCCCTGCCCCACAGGCGAGACCGCGCGCGGCGACGTGACGCTGGAGCACTATGCCGAATGGCTGGACGGCGTGGTCATGCACGGCGGCGCCGATGTCTGGCCCGGCAGCTATGGCGAGGAACCCATGCGCCCCGAATGGCTGGGCGACCGCGTGCGCGACCTCTACGACCTGGCCGTGGTCGAGGCGTTTTCCCAGGCCGGCAAGCCCATCTTCGGCGTCTGCCGCGGTCTGCAGCTGATCAACGTGGCCTTCGGCGGAACGCTCTACCAGGACATCGAGACCCAGGTGCCCGGCTCGCAGCTGCACCGCAATCCCACCGAGTACGACCGCCACTACCACGACATCGCCATCGTGCCCGGCAGCCGGCTGGAGGCGCTGTACCCCACGCTGGACCGCGCACGCGTGAACAGCATCCACCACCAGGGCATCAAGGACGTGGCGCCCGAGTTCGATGTGGAGGCATGGAGCCTGCCCGACCGCATTCCCGAGGCCATCTTCCGCAAGCCCGGCACGCTCAAGAGCTATATCGCGGCCACGCAGTGGCACCCCGAATTCCAGTTCCGCAACCCGGACACCAGCACGCTGGATGACAGCGTGCTGCTGCGCGACTTCCTGGCCGCCTGCTCACGCGCCCGCGTGAGCCCGGCCGTGAGCCACAGCCCCTTCCAGATCCGCAACCGCGCCGCGCGCCTGCTGCGCCGCGCCTTGCTTCGCAGGCATTGACGGCCCGGCGCCGCCAAGCGCCTGCGCCACCACCTGCTGCAACTGCCCGCGCAGCCACGCATGGGCTGGATCGGCCTGGTGGCGCGTATGCCAGATCATGAACATGGGCAGCGGCGGGCAGTCCACGGGCACGACAAAGCTGGCCAGCGATGACAGGGCCGTGCGGCCCAGCAGCGACGGCGCCGTCGCCAGCAGCGGCGTGCCGCGCACAAAGGCGGCCAGCGCCGCAAAGCCCGGCACGCGCACGGCAAAGCGGCGCTCCAGCCCGCGCGCCTGCAGTTGCAGGTCCAGGTCCAGCGCCTGGCGGTCGGCATAGGCCACGGTGGCGTGGTCGGCCTGCAGATAGTCGGCCAGGCTGGCCGGCGGCCGTCGCACGGCGCTGTCATAGAAGACTGCGTACTCATCGCTGAACAGGCGCTTTTGCACGATGTCCGTGGCATCGGGCGGGCGCGGGCTGATGGCCAGCAGGCAGGCGTCCGAGCGCAGCAGTTCGGCATCCGGCGCGCCGCTGTCGATCACGCGCAGCATGGCTGCGGGCGCTTGCGTGCGCAGGCGCCGGGCCAGCGCGGGCAGCAGCAACTCGCGCTGCAGGTCGTTGGCGGCAATGGTGATCTCGGCACGCCAGTGCGCGGGGTCAAAGCTGGGCCCCTGGCCGAACTGCTGCATCTGCCGCAGCAGCTCGCGCGCCGGGGCCTGCAGCGCCAGCGCATGGGCCGTGGGCGCAATGCCCCGCCCCTGCCGCACGAACAATCTGTCGCCCGTGATGGCGCGCAGCTTGTCCAGCAGATGGCTGACGGCCGACTGCGTCACGCCCAGGCGCTGCGCCGCCGCCGTGACGCTGCCGGTCTCCAGCACGGCCAGCAGCAGTTGCAGCAGCCGGCCGTCCAGCTGCGATCCATCGATTTGTCTCATGCATTCCATGATTGGCCGCCGCTTTATCTTTGGCAACGCGGGCCGGACACTGCGGCTGATCCAACGCAAATACCGGAGACAAAACATGGCCGACCAGCCGCAGATTCCCGGCACCACCCTGTTCGACGGCAGGCAGGCCCGCAAGGGCTATGCGCTCAACAGCATGTGCTTTTCCTTCAACGAGCTGGCCAACCGCCAGGCCTTCCTGGCCGACGAGGAGGCCTATATGCGCAGCTACGGGCTGAACCAGGAGCAGGCCGATGCCGTGCGCGCGCGCAACGTGCTGCAGATGATCGCGGCCGGCGGCAACGCCTACTACCTGGCCAAGCTGGCCGGCATCTTTCACCTGGACATGCAGGACATAGGCGCCCAGCAGACCGGCATGACCAAGGCCGAGTTCCAGGCCCTGCTGCGCTCGCACGCCTGAGCCCCGCCGCAGACCACACGCAAGACACAGCACAGGAGACACCCACCATGACACATCTCATCGGCGGCCTCGGCACCTCGCACATCCCCGCCATCGGCAACGCCATCCACAAGGGCCTGCAGAACGAGCCCTACTGGAAGCCCTTCTTCGACGGCTTCCCGCCCATCCGCGAATGGCTGGCCGCCCAGCGCCCCGACGTGGTGGTGATGTTCTACAACGACCACGGCCTGAACTTCTTCCTAGACAAGATGCCCACCTTCGCCGTGGGCGCGGCCGAGCGCTACTGCAACGCCGACGAAGGCTGGGGCATTCCCACGCTGGCACCGCTGCGCGGCCACACGGAGCTGTCATGGCACCTGATCGAGTCCCTGGTGGGCGAGGATTTCGACGTGGTCAGCTGCCAGGAAATGCTGGTGGACCACGCCTGCACGCTGCCGCTCAAGCTGTTCTGGCCCGAGGGCGACTGCCCTGTGGCCGTCGTGCCGGTGTGCATCAACACCGTGCAGTTCCCGCTGCCCTCGGCGCGCCGCTGCTATGCGCTGGGCCAGGCCGTGGGCCGGGCGATTGCGCGCTGGAACAGCGACCAGCGCGTGGCCGTCATCGCCTCAGGAGGCCTGTCGCACCAGCTCGATGGCGAGCGCGCGGGCTTCATCAACAAGGCCTTCGACCTGCAGTTCCTTGAAAGCATGGCCACCAATCCCGAATGGGCCACGCAGTTCAGCGTGCATGAACTGGTGGAAAAGACCGGCACCCAGGGCGTGGAACTGCTGATGTGGCTGGCCATGCGCGGCGCCCTGTCCGCGGCTGCGCCCGGCGTGCGCCGCGTGCACGGCAACTACCACATACCGATCTCCAACACCGCCACGGCCGTGCTGGCGCTGGAGGCGGTCTAGTCGGAAAACACAAAGGCCGCCGGGCATGCCAGGCGGCCTTTGTGCTTTGCGGGGCCGTGCGGACCGGGTGTATCCCGGCCCTGCCTCTCAATGGTGGTGGCCGTGGCCGCCGTGCACGTGGCGGTGCTCGATTTCCTCGGGCTTGGCCGCGCGCACTTCAGTCACCTTGCAGGCAAAGTGCAGCGCCATGCCGGCCAGCGGATGGTTGCCGTCCAGCAGCACCACGGGGCCCTTGATCTTGACCACGTGGTAGATCTGGGGCTGGCCCTGGTCATCGGTGCCGCGCAGCTGGCCGCCGACCTTCACGCCGGGCGGGAACTCGCCCTTGGGGATGGTGCGCGTCAGGCTCTCGTCGCGCGCGCCGAAGGCGTCTTCCACGGCCAGGTCCACGGTCAGCGTGTCGCCCACGGCCTTGCCGTCCAGGGCGGCTTCCACCTTGGCGAAGATGTTGTCGTAGCCGCCGTGCAGATAGGCCACGTCGCCCTTGTCGAGCAGCTTGCCCAGCTTGTCGGTGATCTTGTAGTTGATGGTGACGGCGGTGTCTTTGGTGATGTTCATGGCAAAGGTCTTGGAAAACCGCAGCGCAGAAGGCGCGCCGCGCAAAGCTGCCATTGTCGGCGACCTGGGGCATTCCAGCGTCGCGGCCGTGGGTTCACCGGCCGCCCAACCTCAAGCCAGGCACTCGCGCGCGCATTCGAGCAGGCTGCGCGCCCAGCGCGCGCGGGCCGAGGTGTTGAGCCACAGCAGGCCGACCTTGCGCGCATCGGCAGGCCGGGGGCCCTCGCCGCCGGCCTGATCGGGCAGCGCCAGCACGCGCACGTCGCGGCCCTGGGAGAGCACGGGGCCTATGTCGGGCACCAGGCCCACGCCCAGGCCCTGGTCCACCATCATGGCCACGGCCAGCACCGAGTTCAGTTCCATGCGCTCCAGCGGCGCAATGCCCTGGGCGCGCAGGTAGCGGTCGGCCAGCCGGCCACCGGCCAGGGATCGGTCGTAGCGCACCAGGGGCCGGGTGCGCAGCAGGGCCAGCGGGTCCTGCTGCGCATCGCGGGCGCGGCACAGCACGACCAAAGGCTCCTGGCGCAGCTCGGCCCAGCACACGGTCTTGGGCAGGTCGAACGAGGGTTGCAGGCAGATCAGCACGTCCAGCTCGGACTGAACCAGGGCCGTGTACAGCTCGGGCGTGAGGCCGGCGCGCACGCTGATGCGCACCTCGGCGTGGCGCGCCACGAAGGCCCGCATCACGGCGGGCACAAAGCCGTGCAGCGCCGTGTTCACGGTGCCCAGCCGCAGCTCGCCGCCGTCCGCGTCCGAGGCCACCCATTCGCGCAGGCCCTCGAAGTCCTGCAGCAGCTGGCGGCCGCGCTCGAACAGCCGCTCGCCCGCTTCGGTGGCGCGCACGCTGCGGCCATGGCGCACCAGCAGCGGCGCACCCAGCTCGCCTTCCAGCACGCGCATCTGCTGGGCAATGGCCGAGGGGCTCAGGTCCAGCTGGCGAGCGGCCTCGGACATGGAGCCGGTGTCCACCACTCTCAAGAAATTGTGTATGTATCTCACGTCCATTTCACACATTTTCTTGAATCACAACGCAGATGCAACTGCTGTTTTCCCCGGCTGCGCTGCACCACACTGCGTGACAACGACTATTTCAGGAGACAGACGCATGGATTCCCGGCCCAACTCTCAAACCGCTCAAGCCTCTCAGACCTCTTTGCCGCGCCGGATGTGGCTGTCCACCGCCGCCGCCGCGCTGGCCGCCTGTGCGCTGCCGGCCTGGGCCCAAAAGCGCGGCAGCCGCCTGGTGGTACCGTTTGCGCCGGGCGGCGGCAACGATGTGTTCGCGCGGCAGATGGCGCATGGCCTCAACGAGTCCTTCGGCTACGGGATGATCGTGGAGAACAAGGCCGGCGCGGGCGGCAACCTGGGTACGGAAGCCGTGGTGCGTGCGGCCGGCGACGGCAGCACCTGGCTGCTGGGCCACACGGGCACGGTGTCCATCAATCCCTCGCTGTATCCGGGCCTCAAGTTCAATGCGGCCACCGATCTGCAGCCGGTGGCCATGTTCGCCTCGTCGGCCCTGCTGCTGGTCGTGCCGGCTTCCTCGCCCGCGCGCAGCGTGGCCGATCTGGCCGAGCAGATGCGCAAGCGCAGCGGCGAGATGAACTACGCCTCCAGCGGCTCGGGCACGGGCGGCCACCTGACGGGCGAGATGTTCGCCCACGCGCTGGGCGCCAAGGCCATCCACGTGCCGTACAAGGGCACGGCCCCGTCGCTGACCGACCTGGTGGGCGGCAATGTGGACTTCAGCTTTGGCGTGATTCCCGCGGCCATGGCCCTGGTGAAGGCCGGCAAGCTGCGCGCCCTGGCCGTGACCGGCGCCAAACGCCAGCCCCAGCTGCCCGACGTGCCCACGGTGGCCGAGTCCGGCGTGCGTGCGCTGGCCGACTTCGAGAGCTCGCTGACCTACGGCATCCTCGCGCCCAAGGGCACGCCTGCCGAGACGGTGCGCGCGCTGGGGCGCGACATCCTCAAGGTGGCGTCTGCCGAGTCCTTCCAGTCGCGCCTGGGCATCGAGGGCGCCGTGCCGCTGCTGGGCGATGGCGCGCAGTACGCGGCCCGCATCCAGGTGGAGAGCGCCAAGTGGGCGGCCGTGATCAAGGCCTCGGGCGCCACGGCCTGAGACCGGCAAGGACAGCATGTCATTGGTGAAGGACTATCTGGGCCCCGCCGACAGCGGCCACTGGTTTGCAGACGCGCGCTGGCTGGACGCGCTGCTGCGCTTCGAGAGCGCGCTGGCCCAGGCCCAGGCCGACTGCGGCCTGGTGCCGCGCCCGGCCGCCGAGGCCATTGCGCGCGCCTGCGCGCAGGCGCCGCTCACGTGCGAAGGCGTGGTGGAGCAGGCACGCGCCAGCGGCGCGCTGGGCCTGGCTGTGGTGCGGCCGCTGCAGCAGTGGCTGCAGGCCCACGCCCCCGAAGGCCTGCCCTGGCTGCACTGGGGCGCGACCACGCAGGACGCCGTGGACACGGCGCAGGCCCTGCTCACGCAGCAGGCCCTGCAGGCGCTGCTGGCCGAGCTGGGCGCGCTGCAGTCCGCACTGCAGGCCCTGGCCCGCACGCACGCGGCCACGCCCATGCTGGCGCGCAGCCTGCTGCAGCCCGCGCAGATCACCAGCTTCGGATTCAAGTGCGCGCAGTCGGCTGCCGCCGTGGGGCGCAGCATCGAACAGCTCGAAAGGCTTGCCACCGCTGCGCTGTGCGTGCAATTGGGCGGCGCCGTGGGCAATGGCGCCGTGCTGGGAAGCCACCGTGCCGAGGTGGAGCAGGCACTGGCCCGGCGCCTGGGCCTGTCGGCCTGCGGCCGCAGCTGGCATACCCAGCGCGACGACTGGATGCGCCTGGCCATGGAGGCCGCCGTATGCGGCGGCAGCCTGGCCAAGCTGGCCAAGGACTGGTCGCTGATGTCGCAGTACGAGGTGGGCGAGGTCAGCGAGGCGCCGCGCGGCAGCACCTCCAGCGCCATGCCGCACAAGCGCAATCCCGTGCACCTGATGCAGGCGGTGGCACAGGCCCAGGCCGTGCCCCAGCTTGCGGCCCTGCTGCTGGGCTGCATGGCCCAGGCCCATGAGCGCGCGCTGGGCGAGTGGCAGGCCGAGGTCGCGCACTGGCCCGACCTGTGGCGCCATGTGCATGGCGCCGCCGCCGCATTGCGCCAGGCCGCGCAGTCGCTGCAGGTGCATCCGCAGCGCATGCTGGGCCATGTGCGGGGCCTGCACGGACTGGTGTTTTCAGAGGCCTGCGTGCACGCCATGGCGCCCTGGACGGGCAAGCCCGAGGCCCTGGCCGCCGTGGAGCTGCTGGCCCCGCAGGCGCTGGAGCAGGGGCGCGAGCTGCGCCTGCTGCTGGCCGAATGGGCTGCGCCCCGGCTGAACGCAGCGGCCCTGCAGGCGCTGCAAGATGCGCTGGCCCGGGCCTGCGACCCGGCCCGCGCCGTGCAGGCATCGCATGATGCATGCCTGGCGCTGCTGGCAGCGCCGCAGACCCACGCCCACGCCAATGCCCATTCCCATGCTTGACACAGGACCCCCCGCCATGACCGAATCTTCCGCCGACGCCCTGCAGCGCGGCCTTGCCAACCGCCGCCGCGTGCTGGGCGATGAATGGGTGGACCAATCCGTGGCGCGCGCCAACGAACTGAATGTGGAGTTCCAGCGCATGATCACGGCCTATGCCTGGGACGGCATCTGGAGCCGCCCCGGCCTGGAGCGCCGCACGCGCCGCATCATGGTGCTGGCCATCACGGCCTCCATGGGCCGCTGGGAAGAGTTCGAGCTGCACATCCGCACGGGCCTGCTGGCCGACCCGGCCGATGCCGAGGCCGCGCCGCTGGACCTGGACACCATCCGCGAAGTGCTGCTGCAGACCGCTGTCTATGCCGGCGTGCCCGCAGGCAACACCGGCATGGCCATCACGCTGAAGATCCTCAAGGAGCTGGGGCGCACGCCCGCGCCGGCCAGCTTTCATCCACCCGCAGACGCGACCTGACGCGGCCTGACCGGACTCAGGCGGCCGGCGGCTGCTCCTCGGCCGCAGCGCCCGGGTAGCGCGCAAAGCGCCGGTTCTCTGCGCCATGCACCGGGTCCTGCTCGGCCCAGGGCCATCCGCCGAACTGGGTGCGCCGGTAGTCCTGCATGGCCTGCATGATTTCCTGCTGCGTGTTCATCACGAAGGGGCCGTACTGCGCCACGCTCTCGCCAATGGGGCGGCCCTGCAGCACCAGGCATTCCACGGCGTCGGCGCCGCTGTTGTGCAGTTCCCAGTCCTGCGTGGCATCCACATGCAGGGCCGCATGCTGTGCCAGCGCCGTGGGCCCGACCTGCAGTGCCTGGCCTGCAAAGAAATACAGCATGCGCTGCGTGTCCGCGCCGGCTGCGCGCGGCAGCGTCCAGCGCGCGCCAGGCTCCAGGCGCAGCGTCCAGATGGCCACGTCGCCCTCGAGTTGCGAGGCCCAGGATTCGGGCGGCGGAGGCAGGGCGGCCGCCGTGCCGGGCAGGCTGCCTGCCACCACGGTGACCACGGTCCTGCGGCCTGCGGCGTCTGCGTGCTCCAGGCGCGGGATGCGCTCGTTCCAGAACATGGTGAAGTGCGGCTCCACCATCTTGGAGCGCGCAGGCAGGTTCAGCCAGATCTGGAACAGCTCCAGCGGATTGGGCGCGTCGCTGTCGAGCAGAGGAAACATCTCCGAATGCTGGATTCCCTTGCCGGCCGTCAGCCACTGCACGTCGCCGCCGCCAAAGCGCGCGGCCGCGCCCAGCGAATCGGAATGGTCGATCAGGCCCTTGCGCACCAGGGTCACGGTCTCGAAGCCGCGGTGCGGGTGGCCGGGAAAGCCCGGCACGCCGTCGCCGTGGTACATGGAAAAGCCGTCCTTGCGGCTGAAGTCGCTGCCCATCTGGCGGCCTTCCAGGTCCACGGCCTGCACGCCCAGGCGGCCATCGCTGGGCGGATAGGCATCGTCATGGTGGGCACAGAACAGGAAGGGGTCCATGGTGGGCCACAGCGGGCCCAGCGGCTGGCTCTGGAGGACGGGGGTGGTGGCTGCGGTCATCGTGGCTCCTGTGAGGCTGCGCCCGCAAGAAAAAAGGGGGCGCTGCATTCTCGGACAGATGCGGCCCCCGCGCCGGTTTTGAAAGCCACCATGGCTGGGACAGTGCGGCCCAGGAATGCAACGCCCGCCGGGTCAGTTGCGCGGCGGCGTCACCAGGCCCTTTTGCACGGCCGGGCGCGCCACGAAGGCGGCCAGCACGCGCTGCAGCTCGGGAAAGCGCTCCCAGCCCAGCAGTTCGGCCGCGTTGTAGCCCTGCTCCACCACCATGTTGCGCACCCAGGGCCACAGGGCGATGTCGGCAATGGTGAACTGCTCGCCCATCACCCAGGCGCGCCCTGTGAGGCGGCGCTCCAGCACACCCAGCAGGCGCACGGACTCGTTCACGTAGCGGTCGCGCGGGCGCTTGTCCTCGAAGTCCTTGCCCGCGAATTTGTGGAAGAACCCCAGCTGGCCGAACATGGGGCCGACGCCACCCATCTGGAACATCAGCCACTGCAGCGTTTCATAGCGCGCTGCCGGGTCAGCGGGCAGCAGCGGGCTGCCGGACTTCTCGGCCAGGTAGACCAGGATGGCGCCCGATTCGAACAGCGCCAGCGGCTTTCCGCCCGGACCCTGCGGGTCCAGGATGGCCGGGATCTTGTTGTTGGGGAAGGTGTCCACGAACTCGGGCGAGAGCTGGTCATTGCTCTCGAAGCCCACGCGGTGCGCCTCATACGGCAGGCCCATCTCCTCCAGAGCGATCGACACCTTGACGCCGTTGGGCGTGGGCAGGGAATACAGCTGGATGCGGTCCGGCTGCGTGGCCGGCCACTTGCGCGTGACGGAAAAGGCGGAAAGCGGATTCTGTGAAGTCATGGGGCACCTTGAAGGCTGGACGGGTTCGCCAAGAAATCGATGGCCGCTGCATCGTAACGTTCGGCGCCCAGCCATGCTTGGCACGCTAAATAATGGCGGACCCGGCCCTGCCGCCGGGTCATAACAATCAACGGAGACATGCATGACAAGACATTCCACCCGCCGCCACGCACTGGCCCTGCTCGGCACCACCGCCGCCGCCTGGGCGGCCCTGCCCCTGGTCGCCACAGCGGCCGGCTACCCCGAGCGCCCCGTGACCGTGGTCGTGCCCTACTCGCCCGGCGGCGGCGTGGACATCATCACGCGCCTGGTCACGCCGCCCATGGCCGAGCTGCTGGGCCAGTCCCTGGTGGTGGACAACAAGCCAGGCGGCGGCACCAACATCGGCATGGGCGCGGTGGCACGCGGCGCGGCCGACGGCTACCTGCTGCTGACGGCATCCAACACGCTGACCACCAACAAGGCGCTGTACGCCAAGCTCAATTTCGATCCGCTCAAGGACCTCATCCCGGTGGGCCGCATCGGCGAGGCGCCGCTGGTCGTGGTGGTCAACGCCAAGTCGCCCCACAAGAACCTGGCCGAGCTGATCGCCGCCGGCAAGGCCAAGGCCGGCGCGCTGTCCTATGGCACGGCTGGCGTGGGCAGCTCGGGCCACATGGCCAGCGCCCTGCTGGAGCGCGCAGGCGGCTTCCAGGCCGTGCACATCCCCTACAAGGGCGGCTCGGCCGCCGTGACCGACCTGCTGGGCGGGCGGCTGGACTTCATGGCCATCAACCCGCTGGAGGTGGCAGGCCATGTGGGCAGCGGTGCGCTGCGCGCCCTGGCGGTGCTCAACCACAATGGTTCGCGCCTGTTGCCGGGCGTGCCCACGGCACGCTCGCTGGGAGTGAATGTGCAGGCCACCGTGTGGTGGGGCCTGGTGGCGCCGGCCGGCACGCCGCCGGCCGTGGTGCAGGCGCTGAACCAGGCTTTGAACAAAAGCCTGGCCCAGCCCGCCGTGCTGCAGAAGCTGGCCGACATCGGCGCATCGCCCATGGGCGGCACGCCGGCCGAGTTTGGCGCCTTCATTCAGGCCGAGAGTGCCGAGCTGGGCGAGGTGATTCGCGCGGCCAATATCCGCGCGGACTGAGGCGCGGGCGAAGGTGCGCCGCTGCGCTCAGCGCGGCGCGACGGGCTTCTGGACCAGGGCCACGCTCAGGCCGTCCGGCGTCACCGTGATGGCGCCGGGCTCCATGTTCAGCGAGTCCATCAGGGCCAGTTCCTTGTCCTGCAGCTGGTAGAGCACGAGCTGGCCCAGCGCCTGCTCGGCCAGCGCGCTGGCGTAGGTGGTGAGCATGTCGCTCATGGCGGGCGCCAGGTCGTTGATGACCAGGCTGTTGACCTTGATCTGGTGGGCGCGCAGCGTGCGGTCCGTGGGCTCGTAGCGCAGCGCGAAGTCCAGGTTCAGATGGCCGCCATAGCCCTGCTTGAGCACGGGCCCCGACAGATCGGCCTGCAGCACCGCATTGAGCGCGTTGCGCTCGGGCAGCAATCCCAGCACCGGCGAATGCAGCTTGAGCTGCAGCATGCCGGCCACGGGGAACTGCCGGGGAAAGCGCTGGGCCACCACCTCCTGCAGCCTTTGCCGCGAAACCGAGACATTCCCAGGTCCGGACTTTCCCGAACATCCGGTCGCGGCCAGGCTCCAGCCCGCTGCCACGACCATCAACAAAAAGCGGCGATTCATCACGACAGCACAAGCCTCAGAAAGCCCGACACGAAACCCTGAAGCGCCATGCATGCCATACGCATGGCGCTATGTTTTTTGAGAGCGACATTGTCCCGCCAGGGGCTATTCCCTGTCCCGGCAGTGGGTGTTGCCCGGCACCTGCGCGCAGCCACTTCGAGAACGAAACGACATAGCAGCTAGTGCCCGCCGGACATAGGCAGTACCGGCTCCCATACGGAAACTCGGCCGCTCGCAAAGTTCCCGCCTTCCAGAAGAAATCAAGGAGACACCATGAAGAAGAACATCGCCCTCGCCCTGCTGGCCACAGGCTGCGCGGCCGGCCCCGCCCTGGCGCAGTCCACCAGCAGCGTGAGCCTGTACGGCATCATCGACGTGTCGGTGCGCGCGCAAAGCGGCCTGTCGGGCGCCAATGCGCCGGCTGCGGGCAGCATGGGCTCGGTCAACAGCGGCGTGGGTCCCACCAGTCGCTGGGGCATACGCGGCAGCGAGGACCTGGGCGGCGGCCTGCGCGCCATCTTCAACCTCGAATCCACGCTGGGCGCCGACGTGGGCGGCATCGGCGGCGTGGCCGGCACCTTCGACCGGGCGGCCATCGTGGGCCTGGCCGGCCACTGGGGCGCGGTCACGGCTGGCCGGCAGAACACGCTGATCTCCGACTCCGTGGGCCTGGTCGATCCCATTGCCCTGCGCTTTGCGGGCCTGAACCCCAACATCCAGGTCACCAGCCTCACGGGCCACGGCCTCAACAACGAATGGGGCGCCACCAACACCAAGGTGGGCTCCAACCGCGTCAACAACTCCATCAAGTACTCGGGCAGCTTTGGCGGCCTCACGGCGCGCGCCATGTACAGCTTCGGGGAGACCGGCGTGTCGGCCTCGCGCCTGGACACGCGCGGCCTGGGCCTGGACTGGCGCCAGGACGACCTGGTGCTGACCAGCGCCTACACCCAGTTCCACGACGCCAGCGGCCGCACGCTGGACGCCGCCAACATCGGTGGCGCCTGGAGCCGTGGCGACCTGCGCCTGATGCTCAACTACGGCCGCAACAAGGCCGAGACCAGCGACACCGCGAAAACCACGAACAAGATCCTGGCCCTGGGCGCACGCTATGCCGTCACGCCCGTCATCGGCCTGAACGGCGGCTACTACAAGGTGGACCGCGAGCGCACGGGCCAGGGCGACGACGGCTTCCAGCGCCTGATCGGCTTCGTGGACTACCAGCTGTCCAAGCGCACCAGCCTGTTCCTGGAGCTGGACACGACCAAGTGGAAGAACGGTTACCAGGGCGCAGGCAACAAGACACGCGCCAGCGGCATCAGCCTGGGTATCACGCACAATTTCTGACCCCCTGAGCGGCTGGCGCCGCTTCCCCCAGGGGACGACGCCCTCGGCTAGGCGCCCCCGCCGCGAGGCGGCTCTTGCTCGGCGTCTCTGAGTTGGAGCACGCCAGTTTCACAGGCTGTGATCGTGATTCGCAGACCTGCAAGCCGCCGCGAAATCCAGCTTTGCCGCGCCCTTGGGCGCGGTTTTTTTATCTATTCATATATCCATTCATGGATTTGCATAAATCCTTGATTTTCAATAAATTAACCCCTTGTTTCATCCATTCATGAATTGATTCCCCATGGCCACTGAAGACCTCTCCCTGCAGGTGCTGGCAGCACTGCGCCGCCAGGGCGGTGCGCTCGCGGCGCGCGAGTTGCAGCAGATGCTGGGCGTGAGCCAGCCCACGGTGTCGCGCGCGCTGGCACCGCTGATCCAGTCGGGCCAGGTGCGCAAGGTGGGGGCGGCGCGCACGCAGCGCTATGTGCTGCCGCGCCAGGTGGCGGGCGTGGGTGCCGAGGTGGCCATCATGCGCGTGGACACCGAAGGCCATGCATCGCCCTTCGGCCGCATGATCGCCCTGCACGGCGGCGGCTTCTGGGTGGATGAGGCCGACGGCCTCAGCGAGCAGCACGACGGCCTGCCCTGGTTCCTGGACGACATGCGGCCCCAGGGCTTCATCGGCCGCAGCTTTGCGCACAGCCACCCCGAACTGCAGCTGGGCGGCGACCCGCGCCAGTGGGGCGAGGACGATGTGCTGCGCGCCCTGGCCCGCTTTGGCGAAGACCTGCCGGGCAACCTCATCGTGGGCGAAGCCGCCTTCGAGCGCTTCCACTCCCTGCCCGCGCGCATGCTGCGCGCCGCCTCTGCGGCCGACTATCCGCGCCTGGCCATGCAGGCCATGCAGGGCACGCATCCGGGCTCGTCGGCGGGCGGCGAGCAGCCCAAGTTCTGCTGCATCACGGACGGGCGCAGCGTCATCGTCAAGTTCTCCCCGGCAGGCAACGCGCCGGCCGAGCAGCGCATCCGCGACCTGCTGGTCTGCGAGCACCTGGCGCTGCAGACCCTGGCCGAAGACGGCCTGCCCGCGGCGCGCACGCGGCTGTTCCTCGATGGCGGCCGCGCCTTCCTCGAATCGGAGCGGTTCGACCGCAGCCAGCCGGCGCCGGGCGATATGCCAAGCGTTGTGCCAGGCGATGTACCGAGCGATGTGCCAGTCTCACAGGCCCACCCGGGCAGCAACCCTGGACGCATCGGCATGGTGTCCCTGCAGGTGCTCAATGCCCAGTACGTGGGCGAGGTGGACAACTGGGCAGCCACGGCCAACCGCCTGGCCGCACGCGGCCTCATCACCGAGGCCGACGCGCGCAGCCTGCGCCTGCTCGAAGCCTACGGCCAGCTCATCGCCAACACCGACCGGCACTACGGCAACATCTCCTTCGTGCTGCCGCAGCCCCATGGCGACTGGGCGCTGTCGCCCACCTACGACATGCTGCCCATGCTCTACATGCCCATCAACGGCGAGATCGTGGAGCGCGACTTCGGCGCCCAGCCCCAGCGCCCCACGGCCGCCACGCTGGCCGAATGGCCGCATGCCCAGGCGCTGGCACGCCGCTTCTGGCAGACCGTGGCGCAGGATGCGCGCATCTCCGGGGAATTTCGCAGCATCGCTGCGCGCAATCTTGAATTCATGAGTGCCTGATTGACAGGCATCAGCAATGAAATACGAACAAATATCTGTTGATAACTCAGGTAATTTCTATTGAAAAACCTGTGCACATCCTCTTGAAAAACATTTGCACAAGCTGTGCTTCATCTGCGCAAAACCGCCATCCACAAGGGCAGTACGCCACCGCCTGCACAATCGAAGGCTTCCTCATCCGACAAGAGCCTGGCCACCGATGACAAGCATTGCCCCTTCTCACGCCGCAGACCCGCGCATCGCAGACGTGCTCAGCTACTGGCTGGGCTCCGCGCATCCTGACAACGCGGGCGCCCTGGCCTGCAAGAACCTGTGGTTCATCAAGTCCGATGCCACTGACGACCAGATCCGCGAGCGCTTCGGCGCCCTGGTCGAAGATGCACTGGCCGGCCAACTGGACGGCTGGGCCGGCACGGCGCTGGGGCGGCTGGCGCTGATCGTGTTGCTGGACCAGTTCACGCGCAACCTGTTCCGGGGCACGGCACGCAGCTTTGCAGGCGACCCGCAGGCGCTGCAACTGGCGCTGGACGGCATCGCCCTGGGCCATGACCGCCATGCCGACCTGCCTGCCGTGGCGCGCATCTTCTGCTACCTGCCGCTGGAGCATGCCGAGGACATGGCCCTGCAGGACCGCAGCGTGGCTGCCTTCCAGGCCCTGGCCGACCAGGCCGTTGACGCTGGCGGCGAGGGCGTGCGCGAGTTCCTCGCCGGCACGCTGGACTACGCCCACCGGCACCGCGACGTCATCGTGCGCTACGGCCGCTTTCCGCACCGCAATGCCATCCTGGGCCGCACCAGCACGGCCGAGGAACTGCAGTACCTGTCCCAGCCCGGCTCAGGGTTCTGAGAGCGCAGCGGATCTCCTTCACCCACAAAAAAAGGGAACGTGCCAACGTTCCCTTTTTTGCTTTCGGCGCGCTGCCGGCATTCAGGCCGGCTGCGCCTGCGGCTGGCGCTCGCCGCCCTTGCGCTCGCCATCGCGCATGCGCAGCGCCCAGCGCTCGATCGTGTAGAACGACAGCGCCGACAGCGCCACCGAGATCGCCAGGCCCAGCGCCACCACCACGGGCCACGAGAAGTCGGCGCGCAGATAGCGCACCACCGGGTAGTGCCAGAGGTAGACGCCATAGGACAGGCGGCCCAGCTTCACCAGCGTGGGCGACGACAGCATGTCGAAGACCAGGCCGGAGCCCTGGCTTGCCGCCACCAGCAGCACCACGGCGGCGCATTCCACCACGGTGATGCCCCAGACCATGGCGTCCTGGTTGTCCCATTGCAGCGCCATCAACAGCGGCACGGCCAGCGGCACCCACATGGCGTGGTGCATGCGCGCCTTCAGTGCAGCGATGAAGTCGGGCCGCTCGATCATCACCGCCGCCAGCAGCGCACCGGCGAACAGGCCCGAGGCACGGGTGTCGAAGCGAAAGAAGATCTCATAGAAGTGCTGGCCCTGGTCCACCCAGTACACGCGCCACAGCCAGCTCAGCGCCCACAGCAGGGCAATCGGGCGCCACAGACGGCCCGGCTTGGAAAAGCGCAGCAGCAGCACCAGCAGCGGCGGCCAGATCAGGTAGAAATGCTCCTCCACCGACAGCGACCACATGTGCAGCAGCGTGTCCGGGCTGTCGAAGAAGGCGATGCCGTAGTCGGCCAGATAGAGGATGGAGACCAGCGCATCGGTGTAGATGTCGTTCAGGTCCGGCCACAGCAAGGGCGCGAAGATGCAGTACGCGCCCAGGAACAGGGCCAGCGCCGGCATCAGGCGATAGAAGCGGCGGCGGTAAAAGCGCCAGAAGCCGATGCGGCCTTCGGATTCGTTCTCCATCAGCAGCAGCGAGGTGATCAGATAGCCGCTGAGCACGAAGAACAGGTCCACCCCGAAGAATGCGCCATCGAACAAAGGCGCATGGGAGTGCGACAAGATCACCAACAGGATCGCCACGCCCCGCAGCCCGTCAAGGGCGGGGTTGTAGTGCAGTTTGAAATCCTTGACCACCAAAACCGGACACCTTTCCAACGCCGGGGCATACGCCCCGGGCCATGAACAAACCCCATGAAAAATGGAGCACGCGGACATGGCGCAGCCGGCCCCGGGAGGGTCGCAACGCATGGTCCAGCGCGATAAGAGAGACGGCACGCCCCAAGGTTCCCGGCAGATGCTGTGACCAGCAATCCGCGAGCCGCGGCTGCGGCGCACCTGGAGGATGCGGGCCGCCTCTACGGGCGGCCCTGCGTGCACGAACATGCCCTGCAGTGCAGGGCAATGGCTGATGAATTTCAGCGAAATCCGATTTTAGCCATCACCGCCTGCGGGCCAGGTTCGATGGACATTCGGCCTGGAGTCCTGGGTCACCCCGCTCTGCCGCCTGTCCACCTCTCATCGCACGCCGCGAGTATGGGCAGCGCACCGCGGCCGGAACGTAACAGGAAGTTGCCGCCGACGCTGCTGCGCCCGGCCTCACGCCGCCCTGCGCCGCCCTGTTGAGCCACTGGCGAACACAGGGCAAGGGGAGTTGGATGCGCCGTCAACAATTTGGAACAAAACGCCAGCAATCCCAATGAACACCAGCATCTTCCGCTATCGTTTTTAACAAGCAGGCGGACAAACGGAAGAGATCGCGTCCTGCAGACCACGGCGCGCGTCACTGTCTGTCTGCACCGGCTGCTGGTTCTTGGCCCGCAGATAGTGCTCGGTGAACAGCGCCAGGTAGCTCTCCAGCGCGCGGCCTGCGCGCCGGTCGCCTCCGTCGCCCGTCAGCTCCAGGCACAGGGCCGCCACCTCGCTGGTGCAGAAATGGTCTTCGCGCTGCGAGCGGCGCAGGCGGTACTGCGACACCTGGTCCGGGTGCAGGCTCAGCACCGGAAAGCGGTCCAGGTAAGGGCTCTTGCGGAACATCTTGCGCGCCTCGGGCCAGGTCGCGTCCAGCAGGATGAACAGCGGGCGCCTGCCTTGGTTCGGTTCGACCCCGGCTCGGGGCGCCGGCAGCGCATGCACCACGCGCTGCGGCGGCTCCACGAACTCGCCGGGAAACACCACATAGGGCTGCCACTGCGGATCATCGAGCAAGGCCAGCAGGCCCACATCGGCCTCGGTGCGCGCCCAGCCGAAGGCTTGCGTCTGCTCCACCACATCGGCGATCAGCCAGCCCGTATTGCTGGGCTTGAGCGGCTCGGCATCGTGCATCAGCAGGCAAAAGCCTGCCCGCGTCGGCAGCATGGGACGCAGCGCGCAAAGGCAGTGCGAAGGCCGCAGCCGGCATCCCTCGCAACGCTCACCGCGCGGCCCGCCGCGCGACAGAAACGGCCGCGTGCTGCGCGCCAGCCGCTGCGTGCGCAGCCGCGAGACCGCATGCGGCGCCACGCCGGAGTCCACGCCGCGCAGATAGGACAGAGGCACGCAGGCATCCTGCGCCGAAGCAGGCACAGCTGACATTTCCAGGCTCATCCCACGCTTTCCAGCTCGAACAGCGGCAGCTCGGCGCGGCGGCTCAGCCACACGCCGCCTCCCAGTTCCTTGAAATGCTCGGCCAGCCCGCGCCGGTACAGATCGGCCCGGTGGCGGAACAGGCGCGGATCGGTCAGATCCTCATCGATCACGCCGCGTTCGTAATCCTCGCGCGCCACCGCCTCCACATACAGACCGCCTCGGCTCAACCGCCCCAGATTGGCCAGCGCGCGCTTGAGATCCGACGGGCTCAGATAGGGCAGCACGCCCTGGCAGATCACCAGATCGAAGGGCTCTGCAGGATCATGCGCCGCATAGTCCACCACCGAGCCACGCTCCCAACCGAAGCGCCCGCACAGGTACTCGCTGAACTCCACGCCGTGGTAGCTGGCACCGGGGAAGTGGCGCTGCACCGCCTCGCGCCAAAGACCGATGCCGCAGCCTACATCCAGCACGCGGCGCATGGGCACGCGCACATAACTCAGATAGGAACAGACGAAAGCGCCCAGACGGTTCACATGCTCGGTATCGACCACGCTGGTCTTCTTGTCGAAGTAGTAGCGCTGGTAGTACGCCTCGTCGAACCACTGGTCACTTGCTGATTGCACGCATTCTCCTTGGGGGTGAGCGCCCGGCGGGCGCGTTCGGGCGGGAGTATGGCGCAGAGGGGTTTGTATATGCCGGGATGCGGTATTCGCTCAGGCCTTCGGCGGCCGATGCAACAGGCACAGCTTGTTGCCATCCAGATCCCGCACATAGGCCAGGTACAGCCGGCCACCGGGCGAAGCCTCGCGCCAGCCGGGCGGATCCTCGCAGGTCACGCCGCCGGCTGCCACGGCGGCAGCATGGGCCGCGTCGGCCTGCTCGGGCGACTGCGTCGCAAAGCCGATGGTCGCGCCATTGCCGTGGCAGGCAGACTCGCCGTTGATCGGTGTGGAAATGGCAAACGTGCCGCCCGCGCTGCGGTAGAAATAGCGGTTCTTGTTGGCCATGCCCGGCGCAACGCCGAGCGCGCCCAGGAATGCGTCGTAGAACTGCTTGGATTTTTCGAGGTCGTTGACCCCGACCATGACGTGGCTGAACATGCCTGTGTCTCCTTGGTTGATGCGAACCGGGATGTTAGCTGCGGCACGCCGTCCTGCTGTCACCCATGCGCGCCAGCGACCATACTGTCGCCCCCGCCACAGCCGGCGGACATTGCACCGATACCGCGATACCGAAACCATGCGCCTTCTTCACACTTCCGACTGGCACCTGGGCCAGCACTTCATGGGCAAGAGCCGCCAGGCCGAGCACGCTGCGCTCATCGACTGGCTGCTGGAGCAGGTCGATGCCCAGGCGGTGGATGCCGTGCTCATCGCGGGCGATATCTTCGACACCGGCGCGCCGCCCAGCTATGCGCGCGAGCTGTACAGCCAGCTGGTGGTGCGCCTGCATGCGGCGGGCGTGGCCCTGTTGCTGCTGGGCGGCAACCACGACTCCGTGGCCACGCTGGCGGAGAACCGCGAGCTGCTGGCCTGCCTGGACACCACCGTGGTTGCCGCCGTGGGCGAGACGGCCAGCCACGTGGTCGAGCTGCCGCTGCGGCGCCGGCCGGGGCAGCCGGCCGCGCCCGGCTGCATCGTCTGCGCCCTGCCCTTCATGCGCCCGCGCGACCTGGTGCTGAGCCAGCCCGGCCAAAGCGCCGAGCAAAAGCAGCAGGCGCTGCAGGCCGCCATCGAGTCGTGCTACCGCAGCGTGCACGACGCCGCCATGGCACGCCGTGACGCGCTGGCCGCCGCATCCGGCCAGCGCCTGCCCATCATCGCCACGGGCCATCTCACCACCGTGGGCGCCAGCAGCAGCGAGTCCGTGCGCGAGATCTACGTGGGATCGCTGGACGCCTTCCCCACCTCGGCCTTTCCGCCCGCCGACTACGTGGCCCTGGGCCACATCCACCAGCCGCAGAAAGTGGGCGGCCTGGAGCACATCCGCTACAGCGGCTCGCCCATTGCGCTGAGTTTTGACGAGGCCCGCCAGTCCAAGCAGATGCTGCTGGTGGACCTGGGCCCCGAAGGGCTGCAGGCCGTCACGCCGCTACCCGTGCCCTGCTTTCAGCCCATGGCCTCGGTGGCAGGCAGCCTGACCGCCTTGCCGGATCTGATGCGCGCCACCGCCCAGGCCGGCAGCCCTGCACGGCCCGTGTGGTTGGAGGTGGTGGTGGAGCAGGACGACTACCTGCCCCAGCTCACCGACCGCGTGCAGGCCCTGGCCGACGAGCTGCCGGTGGAGCTGCTGCGCGTGCGGCGCCAGCGCGGCCGGGCGGTGGCCGGCATGGCCGCCGCCGCTGGCGAGTCGCTGCACGAGATCAGCCCCGCCGACGTCTTCGAGCGCCGACTGGCGCTGGAAACACTGGAGCCCGGCCTGGCCCAGGCCCTTACCCGGCGCTACCAGGAAGTGATGGCCGGGCTTGATGCGCCCCAGCCAGGCGCCGGCGAACACGGCGAGGAGGCCCGCGCATGAAGATCCTTACGCTGCGGCTCAAGAACCTCAACTCGCTCAAGGGCGAATGGCGCATCGACTTCACGCAGGCACCGTTCGCGGGCAACGGCCTGTTCGCCATCACCGGGGCCACGGGCGCGGGCAAGTCCACCCTGCTCGATGCCATCTGCCTGGCGCTGTACCACCAGACACCCAGGCTGAACAACATCTCGGCATCGGCCAACGACCTCATGACGCGCCACACGGCCGACTGTCTGGCCGAGGTCGAATTCGAGGTCAAGGGGCAGGTCTACCGCGCCTTCTGGAGCCAGCGCCGCGCACGCGACAGGCTCGATGGCGCGCTGCAGGCGCCCAAGGTGGAACTGGCCCGGGGCGACGGCAGCATCCTCAGCAGCCAGACGCGCGACAAGCTGGAGCAGACCGCTGCCATCACGGGGCTGGACTTCGAGCGCTTCACCAAGTCCATGCTGCTGGCCCAAGGCGGCTTTGCGGCGTTCCTTGAAGCCAATGCCAACGTCCGCGCCGGCCTGCTGGAAGAGCTGACAGGCACCGAGATCTACGGCCTCATCTCGCAGAAAGTCTTCGAACGCGCCCGCGATGCGCGCCAGCGCCTGGACCAGCTCAAGGCCCAGGCCGATGGCGTGGAGTTGCTGACGCCCGAGGCACGCGATGCCCTGCAGGCCCAGGCCGACAGCCTGGTAACGGAGCAGGCCACGCTGCAGGCCGACTACCTGCGCACCCAGGCCCAGCACCAATGGCAGCAGCAACTGGCCCAGGCCACCCAGACACTGCAGGCCGCCGGCACCGGCTGCGCAGACGCCGCCCGGGCACTGGAGCAGGCCACGCCCGAACTGGAAAGCCTGGCCCATGACGAGCCCGCGCAGGCGCTGCAGCCGCTGCACCAGGCCTGGCAGCGCAGCACCGCCGCCTGCGATGACAGCCGCCAGCAACTGCAGCAACTGCGCGAGCACGAACAGCAGACCCAGGCCCGGCTGCTGCTGCAGCACCGCCATGCCCAGGCCCTGTCCGCCCGCCTGGCCCAGGCTGCGCAAGACACCCTGGCCCGCCAGCAGGCCGAGCACCAAACGCTGGAACAGTTCTGCACCCACCATGCCGCACATGCCCTGCTGGGCGAGCGCCTGGGCAGCTGGCGCCAGCAGTTCAAGCTGCGCGCCAGCCAGCAACAGCAAGCGGCCAACCAGCAGCAGGCCCTGCGCAAGCTGGATGCTGAACAGGCCCGCATGGCGCAAAGCGCCGAAGCCGGCACGGCCCAGGTCCAGGCCGCCACCGACGCCCAGGCCCGCGCCAGCGCCACACTCCAGCACGCGCAGGACGAACAGGCGCAGCGCCTTCAAGGCAGCGGCGGCATGGCCGAGCTGCGCGCGCGCGAGCAGGCAGAGCAGGACCGCCTGCACCTGTGGCGCCAGGCAGAAACCCAGGCCGCGCAGCGCCGCGAACTTGCGCGCCAGCAAGCTGCGCTGGAGCAGGAATTGCGCGATGGAGAGGCACAGGCGCGGGCGCAGGACACATCGCTGCAAGCCCTGCGGCAGCAGTACAAGAGCGTCAAGGAACAGGTCGCGGACAAGCAGACCCTGCTCCTGCAGGAGCAGCGCATCCAAAGCCTGTCCGAGCACCGCCACGCCCTGCAGCCCGGCCAGCCCTGCCCGCTGTGCGGCGCGCACGAGCACCCGGCCGTGGCCGCCTACGAAGCGCTGGACGCCTCAGCCACCGAAGCCGCGCTGCGCCGCAAGCAGGATGAACTCGACGCCCTGCAAACCCAGGGCGAAACCGCCCGCGCCACGCTGGCCGCCACCACGGCCGCGCAGGCTGCGCGCCAGCGCCAGGCCGACGAACTGGAACAGGACATCGCACGCTGGCACGACACATGGCAGGGCCTCACGCAACCCCTGCAACTCGCGCCAGACAGTTGGCAACAGGCCGACACCCTCGCCGCATCGGCCCAGGCCTGCGCCCGCCAGCTGGACACGCTCAAGCGCGCCGTGCAGGCCGCCGAGCAGGGCGAGCAGGCCGTGCAACAGGCCAAGGACGCCGCCCAGCACAGCCGCCAGTCACTGCAGACCGCGCAAGGCCAGCTTGCGCTGCAGCAGCAGGCCCTGGCCGACCACAGCGCACGCCGCGACGAACTGCAGCAATCCGTCGCCGGCCTGCAGGCCGAAGCCCAGGCGCTGAACGCGCAGTTGCAGGCTTCACTCGGCGAGGCCGGCCACACCCTGCCCGACGACGCCCAGCCCTGGCTTGAAGCGCGCGAAGCCGAATGGCAGCACTGGCAACAGGCGCGGCACGACCTGCAGCAACTGGCCCAATCCATGGCCTTGCAGCGCAAGGAATGCAAGGCGGCCGAGGCCGATGCGCAGCGCTGGAAAAAACAGTCGGAAACACAGTGGGAGGCACAGTGGGAGGGGCAGAGAACGGCGCAGCCCCATCCCGCCGATACGGCTGTGGCAGAGCCGCCTTCACTGCCCTTGCCGCCCGTGGAACAGCTGCCGCAGGCCCTGGCCGAATGCGCCAGCGACATCGCCGCTCTCACGCGGCGGCAGGATGCCCTGCAAGGCCAGCAGCAACAGGCCCAGGCTACGCTGGCCCGCCAGCGTGAGGAAGCGGCCCAGGCCGAATCCGCATGGCAGGCCGCCCTGGCCGCCAGCCCCTTTGCTGACGAGCCCGCCTTCCTGCAGGCCCTGCTGCCCGCACCCGAACGCCAGCGCCTGGCCGCGCTGCGCCAGCAACTGCAGGCGGCACAACAGCGCGCGGCCACCCTGCTGGAAGCCGCACAGCGCGAGCACGCGCAACTGCAAGCCCAGGCCCTCACCGACCTGACACCCGAAGCCATCCAGGCGCTGCTGCAAACACTGCAGGAGCGCCATACGGCACTCAGCGAACAGCTGGGCGGCGCCCGCGCCCAGCTGGCCGACGACCAGCGCCGCCGCCAGGGCCAGCAGGCCCTGTTCGAGCACATCGCCGCCCAGGCCAGCGACAGCGACCTGTGGCAGCACCTGGACGGCCTCATCGGCTCGGCCAAGGGGGACAAATACCGGCGCTTTGCCCAGGGCCTCACCCTGGACCACCTGCTGCACCTGGCCAACCTCCACCTGGCGCGCCTGCACGGCCGCTACCTGCTGCGCCGCAAGCCCGAAGGCGAGCTGGAACTGGACATCGTCGACAGCTGGCAGGGCGACACCCCGCGCGACACGCGCACGCTATCGGGCGGCGAAGCCTTCCTCGTCAGCCTGGCCCTGGCTCTGGCGCTGTCCGACCTGGTCAGCCACAAGACCTCCATCGACTCCCTGTTCCTCGACGAAGGCTTCGGCACGCTCGATGCCGACACGCTGGAGATCGCGCTCGACGCACTCGACCGGCTCAACGACAGCGGCAAGATGATCGGCATCATCAGCCACGTGGAGGCGCTCAAGGAGCGCATCGCCGTGCAGGTGCGTGTGGAGAAAGGCGGTGGCGTGGGGCATTCGAGGCTGGTGGTTTCTTCGTGATCCGAATCGTTTCAAAATCTCTTAGGCTGTTGTTTTGAAAAGAATTTCGGTACGTTTCTGGTTTTTTGAGAAACGTACCGAAAAAGGCTCTTTCGATTTCTGCAGGTAAGTTGTTGCGTGCTACCGCTTCGCCCGACTCTGCTTGCGGGGCTGTGAGTCACTACAGAACTGTCACCAAACTGCCGCCCAACGCCTGCACCATCCTGCGGGCACGGCCTGCCTGGCCGCCGTTCACTCCTTTTCAAGGACCGTTCCATGCATGTGCGCTTTCCCAATCCCTTCGGCCTGGCACTGCCCGACGCCCAGGCGGTGCGCGACTACCAGGCCGCGCAAGGCTTCTCCGACGCCTACGCGCAGTTCCTGATCACGCAGAACGGCCTGGACTTGGACCGGCTCGAAGCGGCGCCCGACCGCGAGGACTACCTGCAGGCCGACGACGAGACCGGCGACAACCACGCCTGGCTGCGCACCTTGCACCACTTCCGCGCAGGCTCGGAGCACTGCGACGTGGAGGACCACCAGCGCGAGAACCTGTTTGCCGCGCACTTCATGGTCATTGGCCATGACCCCGGCGGCAACCCCTTCGTGGAAGTGCTGCACGGCGCCTTCAAGGGCCGCATCGGCAGCCTGGACCATGAGCTGTTTGCAGGCTGCGAGGACCTGGAGCAGTTCCTCGAAGAGATGGAACTGAGTGGCTTTGCCGCCGCCAGCGTGGACGAGCAGACTGACATGCTTTGCGACGAAGACCAGGGCCTGATCTGGTTCCACGCCCGCAGCCTGGACAGCTTCTTGCAGCAATGCGTGTTCTGCGACGAGGACGGCTCGGGCTTCGTGGTGGACGAGCCGGGGTTGGAAGAGGATTGAAGGGTCGGCAGAGCCTGCCCGCGGCGACCGGGGACCTGCCGAACTGCACGCTCAGCACTCTGCAGCAAGAACCAAGCTGAAGCTGAAGCTGGAGCCACAGGAACGTGCCAAGCGCAGCAAAGGTCCGAGCCCACTCCCGTATGTCAGTGCCTGCGACGTGGCGGTTGCGGAGTTGCCCGCAGCGCAGCGGAGGGTCGCGGGCATTCGGGTCGCCTTCTTTGTTCTGACCTTTCTTGGCGAACGGCGGGTGTCAAGACAATCGGCTGCCGGGCCGAGACTCGGCATCGCAAAACAACCGCCCGGCAGGGGCTCAAAGCAGTCCCCGTATCAGCCCTTCAGTGCCGCAGAACAAGCCGCCAATCGGCGCAACCGGTCGGGATCGTCATACCCGCAACAAGCCCCGCCCGTCTCGTCATCCACAAAGTCCTCCAACCTCTGTACCGCATCACGGATGGCCAGCAAGGCACTGGCCACCACCTCCAGATCGCGGCAGCCCGCCGGCGTCTCCAGCCAGACCAGCGCCATCTGCGCCAGCGAAGACACCTCATTGCAGCCCTGCCGGGTCAGCCGGCCGACCTCGACCAGAGCTTGGCGCAGCGGCTCGGTATCGGAGTGCGGATTGGAAATGGCGTTCATTGTTCGGCCCTCTGCCGGGCACGCACGCCAGCCTCGGACCAACGAACAAAAAAGATGGGACGCAATGCCAATGTGGCTGCAGCCACAGACAAGCTTGGGGCGCCGGGCATCCGGGCGCAAGCCAAAGGGTGAGAAACGTCGTACATGGCTCCGTGCTCCTTGCTGAGATCGAAACCACCAACCCGCGTTCTTACGCGCAGACAGGTGGACGGGATGTTAAGAACACGAAGCAAGCCGTGCGGACGCCCTTGCGGGTAGCCCCATCCCGCCCGTAACCGCGTGGACGAGCGGGCGCGATGCCCACTCTTCCGAGTGATCAGACGTGACAAGGCCTCGCTCACGGGGAGGCAGCGCCGCTTACTTGATGGTGTTCTTACGCACCAGCCCCGGTACAGGGGGCCAGGGTGAATGATAGCTGTGGATGCCCTCTCACCGCCGAATGCCTGCAGTTAGACATAAAGGGAGTAGACAGCGCTCTCAACACTGCTCTACAGCAGCTGACCTCAAACTTCGAAAAAACGGGCTATTAGCGAGGCGTACTAACTAAACATATCAACTGCGCTCGCACATAAAAGCCAGATAAATCCAATAGGCAATTTTCCTCAAATATCGTCGCCAATTTTTAAATTGAAATACTCATCAATAGCAAAAATAATCAAGAATTCAATCAAGAAATAGTATTTCAAGACTTCATAGAAATTTTCTACAAAACCTCATTTTTTGAATTAGTTTCATGATACTGATTTATCATTTTCTCGAATTCAATCGCCTTCGTAACAGCGAATGATTTTCTAGCAAAAAATATCATCATTATTAAGAAAAACACCAACCACGCTCCTGCAAGCCAGCTCTGCTCCTTCACTACCTTGGAGTGAAATTCATTATTATCAGATTTTATATTGCCACATATCGCATTAACCTCAATTGCAGTTGCTCCAGTATTTTTCTCCACCTTTACTTCATCATCACAGTCAACTCTTCCAACACTCTTTCCATCAATGATTGCTCTATTCTTATAGAGATAGACAACCTTTTTCGAGTCATTGAACTTCAAATAGGCAACTTTACCGTAATCAAAATCAACCACGGTTTTTAAGATTATTGGGGCTGTTGTCAATAAATAAGAAATAATCGTAAACAAGAAGAAAAATATCTGAAGCCTTCTGAAGTTAACCTTTCTCAAGGCTAATTTTGAAGTATCAAAATATATCGCAAAAGGAATCAGATCCCTGAACCCCATTTTATATTTCTTCAAATATATATCAACGTCCTTTATATTCTCTATTGTACTAATATTCAGTCTAGTTCTAAATCTGAAAGCCTCAATCTCCCGAAGATCATTCCATATAGTCTCAATATCCTTGCTCTTAAAAACTCCGCCACCACCAATAATCAGCCATATCTTATCGAAAACAAAGAACCATGACTCAGCTCTATATGCCACATAAATAAGCAGTGCTGCATATAGAAGAACAATTAACACAGTTCCCCACAAACCAAATTCTTCTGCAATCTTCAACACAGAATTAATCGCTATTGATTCCATAAATCCTCACTGTAATTGTCAAAACACCAAAACCCGTCTCAAATCCCAAAAACTCGCACCATCCCGCAGATCCATTCACAAAATAGGAAAAATCCAATCTATTTAAAAAGATAGTCAAAAATTATTTGCAAGATTAAATTTTTATTTCAAGCACTTACTTAATAAAGTAAAACGAACATCATACAACCACATTCCTCTTTTATCTAAAAAACATACAACCCCATTGTTCATCCGAACTAAGGCCTGGCAATCCACAAACCCTCAGCCTGAATGCCTTCGACAGTGATGCGGGCATGGGCGCTTGAAAGCGGCAGTGCGATTGCGGCACTTTTACCGGAATCTGCGGAACATACGTGCCAGAATTCCCGGTGCCCGTTCCTCAATGGCCAGAACATCGGATTCGGGCCCATCGCAGACTCCTTGAATTCAGGACCACCACATGCGTTCAATCAAGCTGATGACCCTGGCACTGGCCGTCTGCCTGCCCGCATGGGCCCTGGCGACCGAGATCACGCCCACGCCCGGCGAGCGCGCGCTGCGCGAGGAATGCAGCGTGCACTCCCAGGCCGGAATGCGCGAGTGCCTGGCGCACAGGCTGGCTGACAGCCACAAGGCCTTGAAGCAGGCCGAGGAACAGGCAGCCAGCGCACTGGGGCAATGGGATGAGGATGCCAAATATGCCGCACAGGCCAAGGCCAGGCTGTCCGCCTCCGGCAAGGAATTCACGCAGTACCGCGATGCCCAATGCAGCTGGCTTGCTTCTCTGGCTGGCGGCGCAGCCGGCAACGCGACGGAGATCAGGCGCCTGTACTGTGCTGCAGCACTGAACTTCGGGCGGGCCGCGCAGCTGCGCGATGCCACATCCGAGCTGCCGTTGAAATAGCACGGAGCGCCCGCTGCGGGCGCGCCTGAGGAGCGTGTCAGCGGAACTTCACCGGCTGCACCCCCAGGTGCTTGGGCCTGACCACCACGGTGCCCGCAATCTTGTCGTGCCAGCCCTGCTTGCGCGGGTCAAAGGCCACCCAGATCAGCCCCAGGCACAGCGGGATGATGGACACGAAGTAGGCCAGGTAGCGAATGATGGCCTGCCGTGTGCTCATGTCCGCGCCGGTCTGCGCGTCCACGATCCTGGCGGCGATGAGCATCTTGCCCGGCGTGGCCTGTTTCTTGATCCAGAAGATGACGACGGCAATGGCAGGCAGCACCCAGGTGATGGCGAAATCGGCCGGGCCGTGCAGCAGTTTTTCGGACTCCAGGTATTCCCAGCCATAGATGGAGATCAGGGCCGGAAGCATGAGCACGAGCAGGATCAGGGTGTCGATCAGCGCGGCGCCGGTGCGGGCCCAAAAGCCCACGTATTCGAGATCGTCATCCTGCATGGTGCGCCCTGGTTGGCATATGAGGCTGCCAGTGTGCCACCTCGGTGCCCGCCAGAAATGCCGCGCAAGGCCAGGGCCTGCGCGGCAGGGTTGCGGCGGCCTGTCGGTCGAACTATCGATCGAATACCGCCTGCAGGTCCTTCTGCCCCGTCACGCCGGACTGCAGCGCCAGCATCAGCAGGATTCGCGCCTTGGGCGCGCGCAGATCGTCGGCCATGACGGCGCCGGCCTCGAACGAGGTCTTGCCGCCGCCCTCGAAGCCGTAGCTGGGCATGACGCGGCCGTTGTGCACGCGCGTGCTGACGACCACGGGCACGTTCTTGCCGATGGCGTACTTGGCGGCATCGAGCATGGCGACGTTCATGTTGCCCATGCCCAGGGCGTCGATGACGATGCCCTTGACGCCACGGTCCACCGCTTGGCGAACGGCCTGGCCGTTGGCGCCGCCGTACATGGGGAAGATTTCCACCTCGGGCATGGTCTGCGCCTGGATGGGCAGGTGCTGGCGGCGCGCGGGGGCGGAGGCGAAGTTCACGCGGTCCGGGTAGACCTCGCCCAGAAAGCCGAACTCACCCGAGCGGAAGGTCTCCACGTTGGCCGTGTGTGTCTTGGTGACGTAGCGCGCGGCGTTGATCTGGTTGTTCATGGCCAGCATGGCGCCCTTGTCGCGCGCCTTGGGGTCCACGGCGATGCGCACGGCGTTGAGCAGGTTGCGCGGGCCGTCGAAGTCGGACACCGAGGCATTGCGCTGCGCGCCTATGAGCACGACGGGCTTGGACGACTGCACGGTCAGGTCCAGCCAGAAGGCGGTTTCCTCCAGCGTGTCCGTGCCGTGCGAGACGATGGCGCCGGCCACCTCAGGGCGGGCCAGCGCTGCCTGTACGGCCTGGGTGAGCTGCACCCAGCGGGCCGGGTCCATGTAGTCGGAGGGCACGTTGGACAGGTTGTTGACCTGGATGCGCGCGTACTTGCCCACGTCGGGCACGGTGGCCAGCAGGTCGTCGCCCGAGATCGCGGGCACGGGCGCGTTCTTGACCGGGTCGATCTTCATGGCGATGGTGCCGCCCGTGGCGATGAATTGGACCACGGGCTTGTCCTGGGCGGCGGCGCTGGTAGCAATCATGGGCAGGGTGCAGGCGGTGAGCAGGGCGAGGGCGGTGCGGCGGAAGGCTTTCACGGGTGTTGTCTCCTTGTTGTGATGTCAAGGAGCATGCTAACCATGGCGTGCGGCCGGCCCGCACTGACGGCCCTGCGTGAAACCCTGATGGACAGGCGCGATCAGCGCGCCTCAACGCGCATCAACGCGTCAAGGCGCCAGCGCGGCCTCGATGTCCGTGGACAGCTTGGCCGGCGCATCCTGCGGCGCATAGCGGCGGATGACCTGGCCGTCGCGGCCAACGAGGAATTTGGTGAAGTTCCACTTGATGGCCTTGGTGCCGAGCACGCCCGGCGCCTCGGCCGTGAGCCAGCGGTACAGCGGGTGGGCGTTGGCGCCGTTGACGTCGATCTTGCCCATGAGCGGAAAGCGCACGCCAAAGTTCAGGTCGCAGAAACTGGCGATTTCCGATTCGCTGCCCTTTTCCTGGGAACCGAACTGGTTGCACGGAAAGCCCAGCACCACCAGGCCGCGCTCGCCGTACTGCTCATGCAGCGCCTGCAGTCCCGCGTACTGCGGCGTGAAGCCGCAGGCGCTGGCAGTGTTGACGATGAGCAGCACCTTGCCGCGGTAGTCCGACAGGGGGACGGCCTGGCCCGTGATGGAGGTGGCCTCGAAGTCGTAGGCCGAGCGGGGCGCGGCGGCGGTGTCATTCATGCGGGTGCTCCTGGAGTGGAGCGCCCATGGTAGCGCCGGGATAGCCAGGGACACCCAGGGGCGCGCTGGCCGGGCATGGGGATGCGGACTTGTCTCACAGACAGCAGGCGGCCAAAAACTTACCTTGGAAGACAACAGGCGGGCACATCGGCCCGCCTGGTCCCGTTTCGCTGGCAGGTGTTTACAAGCCGCATAGGCGCATGCCTGCCGTAGTTTCCGTCCCACGATGAAGAGACCACGTATGAATCCCAACAGCACCCCCACGAAGCAAGCCAAATCCAACGCCGGCAACGGCCACCTGGCGCTGGACCCCAAGGCCCTGGAGGCCGCCAAGCACAGCCTGGACGATGGCGCAGTGACCCCGCACTTCGGGCCCTGGCGCGAGGACATCATCAAGCTGCTCAATGACTCGCTGGCCACCGAGCTGGTGTGCGTGATGCGCTACAAGCGCCACCACTTCACGGCCGTGGGTCTGGCTTCGCCCGCCATTGCCGACGAGTTCCTGGTCCATGCCAACGAGGAAATGGCCCACGCCGACAAGCTGGCCCAGCGCATCGTGCAGTTGGGCGGCGAGCCCGACTTCAACCCCCAGACGCTGACCCAGCGCAGCCATGCCGACTACAACGGCGAAATGGACCTGAAGGCCATGATCCGCACCAACCTGATCGCCGAGCGCGTGGCCATCGAGGCCTACAGCCAGATGATCGACCTGATCGGCGACAAGGACCCGACCACGCGCCGGCTGATCGAATCCATCCTGGAGCAGGAGCAGGAGCATGCGGACGAGCTGTCCGACTGGCTGGAGAAATAAGCACTTCCCGCCAGTACCCGCCAGCCCGACAATACCGGGGCTTGGCCCATAGGCAAGGCACCCCGCGCGAGCGGGGTGCCGTTTTTTTGGGCATTCTCTCGGCTTCGCGGAATGGTCCCGCCCTATCGGCCCTGATGTCCTGTCATCAGGGCCGTCTTGCAATATGCGCTTTTCTTTCAATGACTTGAAGCTGCCCGACGCTGTGCTCGCAGCCTGGCAAAGGCTGCTGGCCAGCCGCATCGGCCAGCGCGTGGCGGCCCTGCCCTGGTGGCACCGCTGGCCCACGCGGCGCGAATGGCTGCTGTTCGCCGCCGCGCTGCCGCTGCTGTTCGCGCTGTATGTGCTGGCCCTGATCCCGTTCACGCCCGGCATCCGCGACATACGCAAGGCCAAGCTGGAGCAGCCCGCCCAGATCATGAGCGCGGATGGCAAGCAGCTCGCGCAGTTCAAGCGCAGCAACCGGCAGTGGGTGAAGCTCGACGAGATGTCGCCCTCGGTGATCAAGGCGCTGATCGCCACGGAGGACCACCGCTTCTACGAGCACCACGGCATGGACTGGCGGCGCACGCTGGGCTCGGTGGTGCACACGCTGCGCGGCGATCCCCAGGGCGGCTCCACCCTCACCCAGCAGCTCGCACGCAATCTGTACCCGACCGAAATCGGCCGCGCGCCCACGCTCAACCGCAAGCTCAAGGAGGCGATCACGGCCTTCAAGATCGAGGCGCTCTACACCAAGGACGAGATCCTCGAGACCTATCTGAACACCGTGCCCTTCCTCTACAACGCCTTCGGCATAGAGATGGCGGCGCGCACCTATTTCGACAAACCGGCCGCGCGGCTGACGGTGCTGGAAAGCGCCACGCTGGTGGGCATGCTCAAGGGCACGAGCTACTACAACCCGGTGCTCAACCCTGACCGCGCGCTGTACCGCCGCAACACGGTGCTGTCGCAAATGGTCAAGCGCGGCGTGCTGCAGGAGGCCGAGTTCGCCCAGCTCAAGAAGCGCCCCATGCGCATCAATTTCGAGCGCCAGGAAGAGCCCCTGGGCATGGCGCCCCACTTCGCGCAGCAGCTGCGCAAATGGCTGATCGACTGGGCCGACCGCAACGACTACAACATCTACACCGACGGCCTGGTGGTGCACACCACCATCGACTCGCGCCTGCAGAGCTGGGCCAACCAGGCCGTGGCGCGCCAGACGCGCACGCTGCAGGGCGTGGCCAACGGCGCCTGGAGCCAGCGCGACGGCTGGAATGCCGCCAACCCGCTGGTGCAACAGCTGGTGCGGGAGACCCCCGCCTGGCGCGCGGCGCGCAAACGCGCGGACGGCCAAGGCAAGGACAAGGTAACGGACAAGGACAGCGAGGAAGACACCCTCAAGGCCCTGCTGGCCGACAAGGCCTTCATGAAGCAGCTGCGCGAGGACAAGACGCGCGTGCAGGCAGGCTTTGTGGCGCTGAACCCGGCCACCTCCGAAGTGCTGGCCTGGGTGGGCAGCCGCGACTTCACGCAGGACGCCTACGACCATGTGCAGCAGGCACGGCGACAGCCCGGATCGACCTTCAAGCCCTTTGTCTATGGCGCCGCGCTGCAGCAGGGCGCCACCCCCGACGACAGGCGCGTGGACGGCCCCGTGGAAATCAAGCTGCCCGGCGGCGAAGTCTGGCGCCCCACCGACGCCACGCCACCCACGGGCCGCGAGATGACGCTGCGCGACGCCCTGGCCTACTCCAAGAACACCATCACCGCCGAAGTCATGCAGTCCGTGGGCCCCGCCCGCGTGGCGCGCCTGGCGCGCGCCCTGGGCGTGCGCCAGAGCCCGCTGGACGAAGTACCCGCCCTGGCCCTGGGCAGCAGCCCGGTGTCGCTGCTGGAAATGGTCAACGCCTATGCCAGCCTGGCCCACGGTGGCCGCTGGCTGCCACCCATGATGGTCACGCGCATCGAGGACGCCGACGGCAAGGTCATTGCCGAATTCAGTCCGCCCAAGCCTGAGCGCGCGCTGGACGAAGACCACGCCTACGCCCTGGTGGACATGCTGCGCGCCGTGGTGGACAAAGGCACGGCCGTGGCCGTGCGCCAGCGCTACGGCATCCACGCCGACGTGGCCGGCAAGACCGGCACCACCCAGGGCAATGCCGACGGCTGGTTCATCCTCATGCACCCGGAAATCGTCACCGGAGCCTGGGCCGGCTTCAACGACCCGCGCGTCACCCTGCGCAGCGACCGCTGGGGCCAGGGCTCGCGCAGCGCCCTGCCCATGGTGGGAGACTTCATGTCCCGCGCCCTGCGCAGCCCCGTCATCGACGCCAAGGCCCGATTCGAGCCGCCCGAACAAAGCCACTGGTGGTCCGACATGGTCGGCCGCCTGCGCGAACGCATGCAGGACTGGTGGCCTGACCAGCCGCCGCCCGCCCAGCCCGGCCAACCCACCACCCCGGATCCAGCACCTACCCCGGAGCCCGCACCCGAGCCCACGGAGCCACCCGGCCCGGGCCTGTCGCCCGGCGAGGAAATCATAGAAAGCACCCCCGCCCTGCCCGCACCCAGCATCCCCCTCACCCAGGGCACGCTGGGCCCCACGGACCAGCGCGCAGTGCAGGAAGCCACCCCCGCCACGCCAGCCCTGCCCGGCGGCGAAGACGCCCCCGCAGGCACCGGCGTGGTGATCACGCCGATCCAGCCCTGACCCGGCTGGCTGTTGGCTGTTGGCTGTTGGCTGTTGGCTGTTGGCTGTTGGCTGTTCCCCAGCCTCCCCCTTCTGCCCACGCCTGCGTTGGGCGGGATGCGGGGTGGCAGCCCTGCCGAAGGACAGGGCTGCTTCGTTGTCTAGCTCGCCGTGATGTTTGAGTGAAGCGCGCAGCGCGCAACGAGTTTCACGGCGCACCCCGCATCCCGCCCAACGCAGGTCGCCCGTAGCGAAGCGAAGGGTCGTGGGCAGTGGGGCGCGCTTCTTTGCCTACTTTCTTGCCGCGCGGCAAGAAAGTCGGTCGGCCGCCGGGCCGAAACCCGGCCTCGAAAAACAACCACTCGGCAGGGACAGATCCAGCGAAAGAATCAAAGCACAAACCGAGTCACCGCGAAGTCCGCGTATGACTCACATTGGCATCCACAGTCCCAAACACCGTCACCCCACTGCCACTGGACGCCTGGCTCCCGGAAACATCCCCAGGCACCCCGCCCGCGCAGCCAGCCAGCCCCACACTCAGGGCCACCAGCACCATCGCGGCCAGCCCACGCATGCCGTACTTCATCGCAATCTCCTTCATCTCCGGCGCAACCGACCGGCACAGCCCATGTTAGCCGCGCCAACCCGCCGCCCCGTGAGCGAAGGTAATCACCCTTCCAGGTAAAGCGCAGCCAGCCGCTCGCGTGCAGCGCTGTCGATGCCCAGCGCATCCCGCAGATACCCCTGCATTCCACCGAAGTCGGCCCGCACCATGTCGGTGGCCGCCGCCAGGTAGGAGGCCTGCACGCGCCACAGCACATCCATCACCTCGGCCGGCATGGGGGCGAAGGTGGTGGCGGGGCGCTGGTAGAGCTGGTTGGTCAGCAGGTAGTCCTGCATCACGGTGTCCTCGTCCACGCCCAGCGCGGTGAGCAGCAGGGCGGCGGCCCAGCCCGTGCGGTCCTTGCCGGCCGTGCAGTGGAAGACCAGCGGGTCCTGGCTGTCCAGCAGCAGTTGGAACAGCTGTGCAAAGCGTGGCGCGTAGTCGTGCACGAAGCTGCGGTAGGTGTCCTGCATCAGCTCCTCGGCATGGGCGGCCGTGAGGTCGTTGCCTGCGGCAATCAGGGCGCTGGCGCGCTGCACCACGGTGGGCTCGACGATGAGCGCATGGCGGGCAATGCCCGGCCATTCGTAGGCCAGGTGGGCGCTTTCCATCTTGCCCCGGAAGTCCGCGCTGCGCGCGAGCTTCAGGCCCTGCAGCACGTCCAGGTCCGCCGCGCTGAGGCCCGCCAGATGGTCTGCACGGAACAGCGTGCGCCAGCGCACGCGCCGGCCATCCAGGCCCGCGTAGCCACCGAGGTCTCGGAAGTTGGAGGCGCCGTCCAGGCGGATGGAGCGCGAGGGCGCCGGGGAGGAAGCAGCGGCGGCAGCCGCTGCCGGGGTGAGCATTTCGGTATCCATGCCCGCTAGATTAGCCCAAGCATGTGTTGTCCCCGTGTCAGGCCGGCGACCCGCTGGTGTAGAGCTCAAACACTGCCCTCAAAACTGGCGCGCCCCAAAGCCAGGGACACCGAGGAAGGGCAGCCCCGCACCGAGGGTGTCGTCCCCCTCCCTCGCGGAGCGAGTAAAGAGGGGGAAGGCGCGTAAGCGCCTCAGGGGGTGAGATGTTTCCCCACGATGCCGGCCAGCTCGAACATGTTCACGCTGTCCTTGCCGAAGACGGGGCGCAGCTTGTCATCGGCGCGGATGACGCGCTTGTCCTTGGGGTCCTGCAGGTTCTGGGCCTTGACGTATTCCCACAGCTTCTTGACCACTTCGGTACGCGCCACCGTGCCTTCGCCGATGACGGCGGCCAGGGCCGCGCTGGGCTGCAGCGTGCCGGCGGCCGGCTTGCGCGCGGTCTTGGTGGCCGTCTTTGCCGTGGTCTTGGCTGCGGCTTTCTTGGCAGGCGCCTTCTTGGCCGGCGCGCTCTTGGCGGCCGCCGTCTTGCGCGGCGGGTACTTGCTGTCGCGCTGCTCGAACTCGAAGTTCACCTTGCCGGCCGCGCCATCCCAGACCAGGAAGGCCTTGAAGCTGCGGCGCGTGCGGTTGGAGACGAACTTGTCCAGCAGGTCGGTCTTGCCGGTCTGCAGCAGCTTTTGCATCTGCTCGCGCTCTATGGGCTGCTGCAGGATGATCTGGCCGCTCTTGAAGTCGCAGCTGGGTGTGGCCTGGGCCAGCGTGGGCACGGCCTTGGCGCAGACGTAGTTGCTGCCGTGCTCGAAGACCGGCGCGCCGCACTTGGGGCAGGGGCCCAGCGATTGCTGGCTGGCAAAGTCCACCAGCTCGCCCGTGTCTTCGGAGGCGGCGTCGTCGCCAAAGTCGAACTCGAGCTTGTAGTTGCCGCCTTCCTCATCGTGCACGATGGTGACCTCGGCCACGAAGGGCCAGCCTGCCTTGGAGCGAAAGCCGTCCAGCGGGCCCAGGCGGCGGTCGCGCAGCAGTTGCTCGGCCTCGGCCGTCTCGAAGGTGCGGCCTGCAGGCGACTTGGTGAACGAGAAGCCGCAGCCCGCGCCCTGTCCGTCGCTGCCCGTGCAGCCGTAGCGGCGATAGTTCTCCTTGACCACGCCGCCGCAGTTGGGGCAGGGGGTGGACAGGGTGGCGTAGTCG
The DNA here is from genome assembly GCF_052692095.1 of Delftia sp. NA_296.1. Classification (NCBI taxonomy): domain Bacteria; kingdom Pseudomonadati; phylum Pseudomonadota; class Betaproteobacteria; order Burkholderiales; family Comamonadaceae; genus Delftia; species Delftia sp. NA_296.1. The sequence goes on from NZ_JBQZGF010000002.1 coordinate 626,275, forward strand.
CCGGGCACGGTGTCTCGGTCGTATTCCTTGGCCTTCTTGACCAGCTTTTCCGTCATGGACTGGATCTGCTGCATGAAGGCATCACGCGAGAGCTGGCCCTTTTCCATCTGCGCCAGCTTGTACTCCCATTCGCCGGTGAGGTCGGCGCGCGAGAGTTCTTCCACGCCCAGGCCGCGCAGCAGGGTCATGAGCTGAAAGGCCTTGGCCGTGGGAATCAGCTCGCGGCCTTCGCGCAGCATGTACTTTTCGGTCAGCAGGCCTTCGATGATGGCCGCGCGCGTGGCAGGCGTGCCCAGGCCCTTTTCCTGCATGGCCTCGCGCAGCTCGTCGTCCTCGACCTGCTTGCCGGCGCTTTCCATGGCGCCCAGCAGCGTGGCTTCGGAGTAGCGCGCGGGCGGCTTGGTCTTGAGGCCCTTGGGATCGACCTGGCCGGCGCGCGGCTGCTCGCCGGGCTGCACCGCGACCAGGGGCTGGCCCTTGTCGCCGTCCTTGCCGCCTTCGACCTCGTTGGCGGCCTCCTTGCCGTAGATGGCCAGCCAACCGGGCTTGACCAGGATCTTGCCTTCGGTCTTGAAGCTGTGCTGCTCGACCTTGCTGATGCGCGTGGTCACCTGGTGCTCTGCGCTGGGGAAGAACACGGCCATGAAGCGGCGCACGACGAGGTCATAGAGCTTTTGCTCGGCCTCGGACAGGCCGCTGGGCGCCTGCGTGGTCGGGATGATGGCAAAGTGATCCGACACCTTGCTGTTGTCGAAGATGCGCTTGGTCGGGCGCACATAGTTCTCGTCCAGCGCCTGCTGGGCAAAGGGTGCCAGGTGGCGCATGCCGCTGCCGGCCAGCATGGCGAAGGTCTGGTGCGCCACGGGCACGTAGTCCTCGGGCAGGGCACGCGAGTCGGTACGCGGGTAGGTCAGGGCCTTGTGGCGCTCGTACAGGCTTTGCGCCAGCGACAGCGTGGTCTTGGCCGAGAAGCCGAACTTGCCGTTGGCCTCGCGCTGCAAACTGGTCAGGTCGAACAGCAGCGGGCTGGCCTGGGACGTGGGCTTGGACTCCTCGGTGACCTGGGCCGGCTTGCCGCGCACGGCGTCGGCAATGGCCTGGGCGTCGCGCTGGTTCCAGATGCGGTCGGCGCGGGCTTCCGCATCCTCGCTCTTCTTCCATTGGGGATCGAACCACTTGCCCAGGTATTGGCCGGCCTGCGCATCGAAGGCGGCATGCACTTCCCAGTAGTCGCGGCTCACGAACTTGCGGATCTTTTCCTCGCGCTCCACCACCAGGGACAGCGTGGGCGTCTGCACGCGGCCCACGGTGGTCAGGAAGAAGCCGCCATCGCGCGAATTGAAGGCCGTCATGGCGCGCGTGCCGTTGATGCCCACCAGCCAGTCGGCCTCGGAGCGGCTGCGCGCGGCGCTGGCCAGGCCCAGCATCTGCGCATCGCTGCGCAGGTTCTGGAAGCCGTCGCGGATGGCCTGCGGCGTCATGGACTGCAGCCACAGGCGCTTGACCGGCTTGCCCAGGCCCTTGCCGTCGGGCTTGGCGCCTGCGGCGTACTGCTCGATCAGGCGGAAGATCAGCTCACCCTCGCGGCCCGCGTCGCAGGCGTTGATGAGTTCGGTGACATCCTTGCGCTTGGCCAGCTTGACCACGGCATTGAGCCGGCTCTTGGTCTTGTCCACGGGCTTGAGGTCGAAATACGGCGGAATCACCGGCAGGTTGGCAAAACTCCATTTGCCGCGCTTGACGTCGAATTCCTCGGGCGCCTGGATTTCCACCAGGTGGCCCACGGCGCTGGTCACGACGTAGTGCTCGCTCTCGAAGTATTCATCGTGCTTGTCGAATTTGCCCGCCACCGGAGTCAACGCGCGGACGATGTCCTGCGCGACCGAAGGCTTCTCAGCAATCACCAGGGTCTTTGTCATTGTGTGTACTCGTCATTCCCCGCAGGACCTGCATGTCGCAGCCTGCGCTTCTACAATCCATGGCTCACGCGTGTACGTACGTGTACGCGCACGCGCATGTGTGCCTATTCAAGTTATCAGAGAAAACATGCCCCGCACAGCTTTGGCCCCTTCCGGCGGCCGCCGTATCCAGACCCGCCGCTCGGGTGTCCATGGCAAGGGCGTCTTCGCCGCGCAGGATCTTGCCGAAGGCGAGGTCCTTGTCGAGTACGTAGGGGAAATCGTCAGCTGGCAGGAAGCCCAGGACCGGCATCCGCACGACCCCAGCCAGCCCAACCATACCTTCTACTTCCACGTGGACGAAGACCGCGTGATCGACGCCAACTACGGCGGCAACTCCTCGCGCTGGATCAACCACAGCTGCGCTCCCAATTGCTACACCGATGAGCGCGATGGCAGGATTTTCATCGTCGCGCTGCGCAACATCGCCGCCGGCGAGGAGCTGAGCTACGACTACGGCCTGATCATCGACGAACCCTACACCAGGAAGCTGAAGGCAGAGTATCCATGCTGGTGCGGCGCGGCCACCTGCCGCGGCACGCTGCTGGCGCCCAAGCGCGGCTGGCGCCCGCCCATGCCCGGCGATGCATTGCCGGCCAGCGCAAAGCCGGCATCGGAACAATCTGAAAAGACAAAGCGGGCCAAAAAGCAGCAGGTCAAATCGGCAAAGCCTTTGGAAAAGCATTTGGAAAAGCCCCCCCAAAAGCCAAGGAAAAAATCCCGCAAATCCTCCACAAAGGCCGGCGCATGATGGCATCGTCCCCCATTCACTGGCCTGCGGAATCGCTGTGGCAGGCCATCGAGCCGCAACTGCCGGGCTTTTCCGTGGAAATCGTGCCCAGCATCGGCTCGACCAATACCGAGCTGATGGCGCGCGCCCGCGATGGCCGCAACGAACCCGTGCTGCTGGTGACCGAAGTGCAGACCGCCGGCCGGGGCCGGCTGGGCCGCCAGTGGACCAGCGGCGTGGGCGATTCGCTGACCTTCTCGCTGGGCATGCCGCTGGCGCCTGCCGACTGGTCCGGCCTGTCGCTGGCCGTGGGCCTGAGCGTGGCGCAAAGCCTGCAGCCGCAGTTGCCTGCCCCGGGCTCGCAGCGCCCGCGCATCGGCCTCAAATGGCCCAACGACCTGTGGATCGACGGCGACCGCAAGCTCGGCGGCATCCTGATCGAGACGGCCAGCTTTGTCGGCAGCGCCGCGCATGAGCCCGGCACGCCGCGCTACGTGGTCGTGGGCATCGGCCTGAACGTGCGCCCGCGCCCCGGCGACGGCATGCGCACGCCCCCGGCCAGCCTGCTGGAGCTGGACGAACGCCTGGACGCACCCACCGCCCTGGCCTGCGTGCTGCCGGGCCTGGTCTCCGACATCCAGACCTTTGCCGCCCAGGGCTTTGCGCCGCTGGTGGAGCGCTTTGCCCAGCGCGACCTGCTGCGTGGCCGCGCCGTCAATCTCAGCGATGGCGAAAGCGGCACGGCCGAGGGCGTGGGCCCCGATGGCGCGCTGCTGGTACGCACGGCGCGCGGCCTGCAGGCCATCACCAGCTCGGAAATCAGCGTGCGCCCGGCTGCTGTAGGCTAGGGCGGGTGACTCATCACTAGGGCCCAAGAAACGACATGCTGCGAATCGCCTTCCTGCTGCTGGTGCTGGCCAATGCCGGCTACTACCTCTGGAACCACGGCCAGCTCCAGGCCCTGGGCCTGGCACCGCCATCCCAGACCGAGCCCGAGCGCCTGGGCCAGCAGGTGCGCCCGGAGGCGCTGAGCCTGCTGAGTGTGGACAACGCGCCAGCCCCCTCCTCGTCCACCCCGGGTACGGCTCCTGCATCCCCTGCCGCACCCGCCACACCCGCGGCACCCGCAGCACCTGCGGCTCCTGCAGGTGGCGAGGAACCCGCCGCACCGGCTCGCCCCGAGAAAGCCGCGGGCCAGCCCACCAGCTGCCTGGTGGCCACGGGCATCGAAGACCGCCATGCCGAGGCGCTGCGCCGCGGCCTCATCGCCCAGGTCGCCAGCGACCAGTGGGACCTGAGCAGCACGCACCAGCCGGGCCGCTGGATGGTCTACATGGGCAAATTCCCCGATGCCGAGTTCCTGGAGCGCAAGCGCGCGGAACTGCGTGCACGCAAGATCGACTTCGACCGCGCAGGCGGCGCGCTGGAGCCGGGCCTGTCGCTGGGCCGCTTCTCCTCCGAGGAAGCGGCCACGCGCGAGCTGACCAACGTTGCGCGCCAGGGCGTGCGCACGGCCCGCGTGGTGCAGGAGCGCCCCGACATCACCCTCTACACGCTGCGCCTGCCCCAGGCCACGCCCGCGCTGCGCAGCCAGGTCGAGTCCATGGGCGGCAAGGCCTTCGAGGGCAAGCCGTTCAGGCCCTGTTGAGCCCCGCCAGGGCACGATGAAAAAAGGCCCGCGATCCTGTGATCGCGGGCCTTTTGCATTTCACTCGCAGGGGCTTCAGAGCGTACGCGGATCGGTGGCCATCAGCTGCTCCACCAGCACCTTCAGGTCGGTGGTCAGGCGCAGGTAGCCGGCCTGGTCGAGATCCAGGGTCTGCTCGTTCATGTAGAGCTTGCGGTTGATCTCGATCTGGATGCTGTGGCGGTGCTCGGCGGGCTTGCCGTAGCGGCGCACCAGCTCCACGCCCTTGTAGGGATGGTTGTAGTCCACGCTGTAGCCGCGCTCGCGCAGGAAGGCGCAGATGCGCTCGGACAGCGCCGGGCTGGCCGTGCTGCCGTCGCGGTCGCCGATGACGAAGTCGGCATGGACCAGGCCCGGGTGCAGCGTGGCGTGGCTGGCTGCGACGGAAGGCATGGAGTGGCAGTTGATATGGATGCTGTAGCCATGGCGCGCATGGGCGCCGTCGATGGCGCGCTCCACGGCGGCGTGGTAGGGCTTCCAGCAGCGCTCGATGCGCTGCAGCAGTTCAGCGGCGGGCAGCTGGCGGTCATAGATGGGCACGCCCTCATCGGTGAACTTCCAGATCAGGCCCTTGCCCAGGCGCACCTTCTGCAGCACGACCTGGTCGGTGGTGACGGGCAGCGGCCACTGGCCCTCGATCATGGTGGTGTCGATCTCGGTGGTGTCGCGGTTGGCATCCAGGTAGATGCGCGGGAAATGCGCCTCCACCCAGCTCACGCCCAGGCCCGGCGCAAAGGCGTAGATCTTCTCCACATGCGTGTCCTCGGCCTGGCGCAGCGTGGCCAGCGGCAGGCAGGAGCCGAAGTCCGCCGGGTAGACCGTGCCGCTGTGCGGCGAGTCCAGCACCACGGCACTGGCGCCGGCAACGCTGGTGACCATGGGCGGCGCGGCATCGGCCGCGCCGGAGCCTGCCGCGCCGGGCAGGGATTGCAGGAAGTTCTGACTGATCAGTCGCAGGACGGGATGCATGAGGAAGTGGTCTATCTCGGTTACGCATTGCACCGCTGCGCTGCGGCCAGCCCGCCATGAAACTGGCGCGTCCCAGGCCAGGGACGCCGAGCAAGGGCCGCCCCGCAGCGAGGGCGTCGTCCCCCTCCCGCGAAGCGAGAGAGGGGGAAGGCGCGAAGCGCCTCAGGGGGAGCCTTTAATCCAGCTGGATCTGGGCCGTGGCGGCAATCTTCTTCATCTTGGCGACTTCGCTGGCGATCTGCTTGGTGAAAGCGTCGCTGCTGGTGCCGGAGATGTACAGGCCCTGGGCCGCCATGCGCTTTTGCACGGCCGGGTCCTTGAGCGCGGCCGCGATGGCCTTTTGCACGCGGGCGATCTGCTCGGGCGGCGTGCTCTTGGGGGCCACGAGACCGAACCACGAAGGATCGTTCAGGTCGGCATGGCCGGCTTCGGCGTAGGTCTGCACGTCGGGCAGGACGTCCAGGCGCTCATGCCAGGACACGGCCAGGGCCTTGACCTTGCCGCCCTTGATGTGGGGCAGGGAGGAAGCCACCTGGTCGAAGTACACGGGCACCTGGCCGCCGAGCACGTCGTTGATGGCCGGGCCTGCACCGCGGTAGGGAATGTGCTGCATCTCGGTGCCCGTGCTCTTCATGAACTGGGCGCCCCACATGTGGCCGATGGTGCCGTTGCCGGGGGTTGCGAAGCTGACCTTGCCGGGGTTGGCCTTCAGGTACTTCACGAACTCGGCGAAGTTGTTGGCGGGCACCAGCTTGGGGTTGATCACGATCACGCCGGGGGCCTTGACGATCTCGGTCACGCCGACGAAGTCGTTGATGGCGTCGTAGGGCAGCTTCTTGAACACGGCGGGGTTCACGCCGTGCGTGGACAGCGTGGCGATGCCGAAGGTCACGCCGTCGGTGGCACGCGCCACTTCGGCCATGCCGATGGAGCCGCCAGCGCCGGCCTTGTTCTCGATCACCACGGCCTGGCCGCCCAGCAGCTTGGGCAGCACGTCCTGCATGTTGCGCGGGACCATGTCGGTGGAGCCACCAGCAGGGAACGGAACGACGATGCGCAGGGGACGGGAGGTGTCCTGGGCGAAGGACATTCCAGGAACGACAGAAGAAGCGGCGATGGAAGCAAGGAAATGACGTCGTTGCATAGGATCTTTCTTACAAACAAGTTCAGATTAAAAGAAATCTGCTCACAAAAAAAGCAAATACTGTGCCTGTTAATATTCCAAACAGGAATACTTTCATCATATCCCTGTCATGAGTTTGCGCCGCCTCAACCCGCCCACGCATCTGCTGCGCGCTTTCTCCACCGTGGTGCGTTTTGGGGGCGTCTCGCGCGCGGCCGAAGCCTTGCACCTGACGCAAAGCGCAGTCAGCAAGCAGATCCAGGAGCTGGAGAAATGGGTGGGCGTGCCGCTGTTCGAACGCGAGCGCAAGCGCTTGAGGCTGACGCCCGCGGGCGAGCGCTATGAGCGCGCAGTGCGCGCCCTGCTGGGCCAGCTGGAGGCAGCCACCCTCGAACTCATCACCAGCGATGACAGCCGAGGCGCGCTGCACCTGTCATCGCTGCCGACTTTCGCGGCCAAGTGGCTGATCCCCAGGCTGCCCCAGTTTCAGCAGCGCTATCCACAGATCACGCTGCACTTTGTACCCTACGTACACAGCTACCAATTTGACAGTCCGGGGCTGGACTGCGCAATTTTGTTTGGCGACGGGCACTGGAATGGCGCGCATGCCCACTATCTGGTGGGCCGCCAGGTGGCGCTGATCGCACCGCCGCGCGGCGCGGGCCCCGAGGCACGCATCACCACCCCACAGGACGTGGCGCGCTGCACCCGGCTGCGCCATGTGACCATTCCCGATGCCTGGGCGCGCTGGAGCGAGGCCCATGGCGTCAACGGCATCAGCCCCCTGGCGGGCCCGCAGTTCGACCAGTTCCAGACCATCATCCGCGCCGTGATGGCCGGCATGGGCATCGCCCTGGTGCCGCGCTGCCTGGTGCACGACGAGATCGCGGCCGGCCTGGTGAACGAGCCCCTGCCCCAGCACGGCTACCAGAGCGCCCTGGGCTACTGGCTGTGCTACCCGGCCGACCGTGCCAACCACGGCACCCTGGGCATCTTCCGCAACTGGCTGGTGGACCATGCCGCGCAGACGCCGGGACGGATCGCGGTGGCGCCTGTGGCTCCCGGGGAATCTGCGGCAGCCGGGGATGCCCCGCCACCTATGCCGCAGGCTTGGGCGACGGCGGCGAGCGCAGCGCCGTGAAGCGCACGCTGAAACGCGCACCCGGCGGCTGCTGGCCAGGATGCGCATCTTCCAGCACCACCTGGGCGCCATGCTGGCGAGCGATCTCCAGCACGATGGGCAGGCCCAGGCCCGAGCCATCGGCCTCCGAGCCCAGCACGCGGTAGAACGGCTGGAACACCAGCTCGCGCTCGGCCTCGGGCACGCCGGGCCCCGAATCCTCCACCTGCAGCAACAAAACCTGGCCGAAGGGATCGGCCAGCACGCGCACCGTGACCATGCCGGGCCGGCTGCTGCTGGAAGGCGTGTAGTTGATGGCGTTGTCCACGAGGTTGCGCACCAGCTCCGTCAGCAGCGTGGCGTTGCCCTGCAGCCAGACGCCGGTGGCCGATGACTCGGCGCCGTCGTATCCCAAGTCCACATGCTTGTCCATGGCGCGCGGCAGGCAGTCGCGCACCACGTCGGTGACGATGCGCACCAGGTTGCAGGGCTGCATGGCCAGGCCGCGGCCCACGCCGGCGCTCTCGGCGCGCGCCAGCGCCAGCAACTGGTTCACCGTGTGCGTGGCGCGAATGCTGGAGCGCGCAATCTGTGCCAGGGACTGCCGCAACTCCTCCGTGCTCACGCCCTCGCGCTGGGCCAGTTCGGCCTGCATGCGCAGCCCGGCCAGCGGTGTCTTGAGCTGGTGGGCCGCGTCGGCCAGAAAGCGCTTTTGCGTGGCCAGCGAATCACCGAGCCGGCCCAGCAGATCGTTGACCGAGTCCACCAGCGGCACGACTTCCAGCGGCACGTCCTTGTGGTTGATGGGCGAGAGGTCCTCGGGCCGGCGCGCGCGGATGCGCTCCTCCAGCCGGTGCAGCGGCTTGATGCCGCGAGCCAGCGCCAGCCACACCAGCAAGGCGGCCAGCGGCAGGATGACGAACTGGGGCAGCATCACGCCCTTGATGATTTCCGTGGCCAGCACGCTGCGCTTTTCGCGCGTTTCGGCCACCTGGACCAGGGCCTGGGGCTCGTCGGGCAGGGGCATGCGCACCCAGACATGGGCCACGCGCAGGTCAATGCCGCGAAACTCCGCATCGCGCAGTTGCACGGCCCCGCCGGTCGGTGCACCGCCGGGCGATAGATCGCCGGATGGCGGATCGTCGGACTCGGGCGGCAGCGGCAGATCGCGCTCGCCGGCCAGGTACTCGCCCTTGACGCCCAGCACCTGGAAATACACGGTGTCCGACTCGTCGGCGCGCAGGATCTCGCTGGCCGATTGCGGCAGGTTGAACAGCACCTTGCCCTGCTGCACCATCACCAGCTGCGCCAGCGCCTGGGCGTTGTACTCCAGCGCGCGATCGAACGGCTTGTTGGCCAGGCCCTGGGCCACCAGCCAGGTCAGCGCCAGGCTCACGGGCCACAGCAGCAGCAGCGGCGTGAGCATCCAGTCAAGGATCTCGCCGAACAGTGAGCGCTGTTCACGCTGGAAGATTTTCATCGGCGGGCAGCCCTCACGACGGGTTCACGGCCCCGTGGCATCCGCCACTATGCGCAGGCAAGCCAACCCGGGCCTGACAGCCAGGGCAGCGGCCTCAGGAAGCGATCTTCTCAAGGCAGTAGCCCAGGCCGCGCACGGTGGCGATGCGGATGGGGCCGCGCTCTATCTTCTTGCGCAGGCGGTGGATATAGACCTCGATGGCGTTGTTGCTGACCTCGTCGCCCCATTCGCACAGGCGCTCGACCAACTGGTCCTTGCTGACCAGCCGGCCCGCACGCTGCAGCAGCACTTCCAGCAGGCCCAGCTCGCGCGCCGACAGCTCGACCATCTTGCCGTCGATGGTGGCCACGCGGCCGGCCTGGTCGTACACCAGGGGGCCGTGCTTGATGGTGCTGCTGGCGCCACCCATACCGCGCCGCGTGAGCGCGCGCACACGCGCCTCCAGCTCGGACAGCGCAAACGGCTTGGCCATGTAGTCGTCGGCGCCGTAGTCCAGCCCCTGCACGCGCTCTTCCACGCTGTCGGCCGCCGTGAGGATGAGCACCGGCAGCGCATCGCCCCGGCCGCGCAGCTTCTTGAGCACTTCGAGCCCGTGCATCTTGGGCAGGCCCAGGTCCAGGATGAGCAGGTCGAACTCGCTGCTGGTCATCAGCGCGGTATCGGCCTCGCTGCCGTTGGCCACATGGCTGACCACGGCGCCCGAGCCGCGCAGGCTGCGCAGCAGACCATCGGCCAGGACCTGGTCGTCTTCGGCAATCAGAATGCGCATGGGGTTGTCTCCTGAAATACAGACGCGCTCTGGATGTTGGAAATGCGCGTCTTTGATTCCTAGGATTCTAGGATGCGCCCCGCCCCACGGGCAGGGACCTTACCCGAGTGAGCCGCCGCCCGCATAGGCCTCCAGCCCCAGCGCCACCACGGTGGCGATGTCGTCGCCGACTTCCTCGCGGAACTCGGCCTCGGCCTGGGACACGGCGTCATGGAAGGCCTGCAGCCATGCCAGGCCCGCAGGCGTGAAGCGGATGCGGCGTGCGCGCGCATCGCGCTCGTCGCTTTCGCGCGTGACCAGGCCCCAGGCCTCGCACTGGGCCACCAGGTCGCCCATGGACTGCTTGGTCATGCCAGCGCGCTCGGCCAGGTCGGTGAGCCTGTCGCCAGCCAGCGACAGATGCCGCGTGATGTGGATGTGGGCCGCACCCACCTTGTCGCGCGCCGCAAGATTGGACAGCGCCAGCGGAACCTCCACATCGCGCGCCATGAGCTGCAGCACACGCGCGTCGAACCGCCGCATGGCATGGCCGAGCAGGCGGCCCAGGTGGGTCTGGCGCCAGGCGTCGGCGGGCGGCGTGACGGGGGAAAACTCACTCATGGATGCATTGTGGAGGTAAATCCAACAAGTCAGGAAAACTGACTAAAAACACCAACAAAACAAACCAACAAGCCCATAAACTACTGTTCAAGCATCCAGCCTGAATGCAAATACAGAGCTGAAACCCCAGCCAACCCAGGAGTCCGCATGAACACCGCCGTCACCACCGCCAACAGTGAAAAAGCCAAGGCCCTGCAGGCCGCACTCGCCCAGATCGAAAAGCAGTTCGGCAAGGGCACGATCATGCGCCTGGGTGAAGGCGAAGCCATCCAGGACATCCAGGTCGTCTCCACCGGCTCGCTGGGCCTGGACATCGCCCTGGGCGTGGGCGGCCTGCCCCGTGGCCGCGTGATCGAGATCTACGGCCCTGAATCCTCGGGCAAGACCACGCTGACGCTGCAGGTCATCGCCGAAATGCAAAAGCAGGGCGGCACCTGCGCCTTCATCGACGCCGAGCACGCACTGGACACCAGCTACGCCCAGAAGCTGGGCGTGAACCTCAACGAAGTGCTGATCAGCCAGCCCGATACCGGCGAGCAGGCCCTGGAAATCGTGGACAGCCTGGTGCGCTCGGGCGCCGTGGACATGATCGTCGTGGACTCGGTGGCCGCCCTCACACCCCGGGCCGAAATCGAAGGCGAGATGGGCGACCAGTTGCCCGGCCTGCAGGCCCGCCTGATGAGCCAGGCGCTGCGCAAGCTGACAGCCACCATCAAGAAGACCAACTGCATGGTCATCTTCATCAACCAGATCCGCATGAAGATCGGCGTGATGTTCGGCAGCCCCGAAACCACCACGGGCGGCAATGCGCTGAAGTTCTACGCCTCGGTCCGCCTGGACATCCGCCGCACCGGCACCATCAAGAAGGGCGACGAGGCCATCGGCAACGAGACCAAGGTCAAGGTCGTCAAGAACAAGGTCTCGCCTCCGTTCAAGACCGCCGAGTTCGACATCCTCTTCGGTGAAGGCATCTCGCGCGAAGGTGAAATCCTGGACATGGGCGTCAACGCCAAGATCCTCGACAAGTCGGGCGCCTGGTATGCCTACAACGGCGAGAAGATCGGCCAGGGCCGCGACAACGCCCGCGAATTCCTGCGCGAGAACAGCGGCCTAGCCGTGGAGATCGAGAACAAGGTGCGCGACAGCCTGGGCATCGCCCTGCTGCCCACGGCCGGTGGCGATGCCCCCGAAGCCAAGGCCGCCAAGGCGGGCAAGGCCAAGGCCGACAAGGACGGCGTGATCGAAGCCTGAGCGGCCTGACCCCTCACTGCAGGCGCCGCCGCGCCTGCACACACTGTGTTTGCCATCTTGGCGCAGGCTCACGTCTGCGCCTTTTTTATCGCCGGGACGCCCCAAGGCAAAAAAGCGGCCCCCTTGGGGGGCAGCGGACCTTGCGCAGCAAGGGGAGCGTGGGGGCCTTTTTTATTCGGGACGATTCAGGAGACATTGCCGCATGGGATTCGCCAAGCTGTCGCTCAAGGGCCGGGCGCTCAAGCTGCTGGGCCAGCGCGAACATTCACGGCTGGAGCTGGAACGCAAGCTCGCCCCCCATGTGGAGGAAGGCGAAGACCTGGGCGCCATGCTCGACGCGCTGGAGCAGCGCGGCTTCATCAGTGCCCAGCGCGTGGCCGAATCCGTGCTGCACCGCAAGGCCGCGCGCTTTGGCACGGCACGCGTGGTGCAGGAGTTGCGCAACAAGGGACTGGACGACGGCCTGGTACGCGCCGCCGCAGAGCAACTGCGCGCCACCGAACTGCAGCGCGCCCTTGCCGTATGGCGCCAGCGCTTCGGCGCACCACCGGCCACACCGCAGGAACGACTCAAGCAGATGCGCTTTCTGGCTGCGCGCGGTTTTGGTGGAGAAATTGCGAGCAAGGTGCTGCGGGGGCGCAGCGAAGACTGGGACGCAGGAGCAGAGGACGAAGGCTAATCTGCGCGCCGGGTCGCACCCCAGCACACCAGCGACCCCACGGTCACCAGCACCACGCCCTGCCAGAATCCCCAGCCCGGCTGCACCTGCAGCCAGGCACTGGCCAGCAGCGCCGAGAACACGGGCGTGAAGTACGAGGCGGCAGCCATCACGGCCAGATGCCCGTGCTGTATGCCGTGCTCCCAGCAGCTGTAGCCCAGGGCGGTGAGCCCGCCCACGGCCAGCAATTGCAGCACCACGGTGCCCGACCATTGCATGCCGCCTTCACCGCCCAGCCACAGCCATTTGATCCACAACGCCAGCGCAGTCCATATCAGGAAAAGGCCCACAGCATTGTGGCCACCGCCCCAGCGCCGCGCAGCCAGCGAATAGCAGGGCCACAGCAGGGCCGCGCCAAAAGCCAGTCCATACGCCAGCGGGTTGGACAGCATGTGGTCCGCCATGCCCCGCAGTTGCAGGGAATCACCGCCCAGTACTCGCGTCAGCCCCCACAGGCACAGCAGCACGCCGGGCCACAGCCACCAGCGCGCATGCTGCTGGCGCAGCAGCACGGCCAAAACGATGGTCAGGCTGGGCCACAGGTAATTGATCAGCCCCAGCTCCAGCGCCTGGGCGCGGTCCTGCGCCAGGCCAATCGCCAGCGACAGGCAGATCTCGTAGACCGCAAACAGCAGGCCGCAGCCCCAGAAGTAGGCCGGATGCATGGCCCGCCACTGCGAGGGCCTGGGCAGGCCGCGCACGGCGGCCACGCACAGTGCGCTGACCGTGTAGAGCATGGCGGCGCCGCCCACGGCACCCAGCGGCTCGGCCACCGAGCGCATCAGGCCCACGGTGCAGCTCCAGCACACCACGGCCAGTAGTCCGATGGCGGTGGCCCGGCCGGCGGCCACGGGGGAGTTGTTCTGCAGGGAAGACACGTCGATGGCTGCGCGCGGCAGATCAGTGCGGTTGCAGCAGCTGGCGCAGCGAGTGGTACAGCGCATCCGAGCCATGCGCGGTGTTGTCCGCATCGAACGAGAACTCGTTGCTGGACTGCGTTCCCGTCGCATCCTCGGGCCGGGCTTCCATGAAGAAGGACAGGAAGCGCGCGCCCTGACGGCGGTGCATGGTCAGCACTTTCTCCAGCCGCTGCGGCGACAGGGCCACCAGCGGATGGAACTCCGTCACGCCATAGGCCGTGTGGCCATAGCGGCGCAGCATCTGGCCGACCAGCGGGCCGTAGGCATCTTCGCCGTACAGGCTGACACCCAGGGACAGCCCCGGCATGCGCTGCAGGCTGCGCTCCACGGCATAGCGGTTGGCATCCCAGCTCGGATTCGCATGGGGGTTGAGCTGGTGGGCAAAGCGAGGAACCCGGCCCAGGCAGCCGTGGCCGATGTGCTCGGAAAAGCCCTGGATGTAGTCGGCCACCTGCTGCTCGCGGAAATCGTTCCAGTCCGTGACCAGCGGGTTGTAGAACAGCGCCAGCCGGTCCTGCGGGCTGTCCACCCAGAATTCCACGCCGTCCGGCAGCTTGCCGAAGTCGGGCAAGGCCTCGGCGGCATGAGGCCTGGGCTCGCCCTGGTTGCGGTCCATCACGGCGATCTGGCGCGTGGCCAGCAGGCCCAGGCTGCGTCCACCGGCCTGCAGTACCACGTCGATGCGGTGCAGGCCCTCGCCCAGCGCCGGATAGCGGATGTCGGCACGCCAGCCCACATCGGGCGTGAGGAACCCGGGCTTGGCCTGTGCCACGTCCTGGCGGTGCATGTGCACGGGGGCATGCGAGTAAGGGCGCCCGTCCACGAAGACGGCCACGGCCAGCTGCTTTTGCAGCTTCGCATCGGGCGAGTGGACCCAGCCGGACACGGGCACGGTGCCGGCTGCATAGCTGTCGATGTGCTGGAAGAAGTTCTGCAGCGGCTCGCTGCGGATGTTGCGCGATGGCGGCTCGACCGCGTCGAAGCTGTCAAAGCCGGACTTCAGGTGGGCATTGAGCCGCGCGATGTCGCCATAGCGCTGGCGCAGGAATGCATGGAAGCCCGCCACGGAGGCAGGGCTGTAGTCGGTGACCGCATAGCCTTCGGCCGCGAACCCCATGCCGGCCTCGAACCCCGGAAACAGCTGGTGCGTCTCGCCCAGCACGGTGAGGGCGCGCAGCTGGTGCATGGCGGCATCGCCTGCGGCGCACATGCGCTCGGCCAGGGCATCGACGACCAGCTTGCGCACGCGCGTGACTTCGTTGTCCTGCCGCGCGACCGACCACGGGAAGATGCGCGCGCCCAGATAGCTGTCCAGCGGCAGCGGCCCCTTGGGTGTCCACGCAAGATTGGCGGGATCGGCGGCCAGGCGCTCCTCGGCCTTGGAGTGCACTTCGAAATGCGTGGCGAACAGATACAGTACCACGGGCCGGTGCGCCTGCGCCACCGTGCGCACCACGCGGTCCAGCGCCTCGCCCCGGACTTCCCAGGCCTTGCCATTCCACTGCACATAGCGCAGCAGCGGCACGCTGAGCGTATAGCCCAGGTCCAGTTCACCCTGGGGCCGGCCCAGGCGCTGCAGCGTGGCTTTCACCATTTCTGCGGCCGAGCCCTGCGGCCCCAGGCAACTGGCGGGTATCTGCTGAAATTCCTTGGGAAAATCCTCGCGCAGCCCGTCCTGCACCAGACAGGCCTCCATATTGCCCAGCAGCGGACTCAGCAGCAGGCGCGATGAAGACGGCAATGCCGGCCGCAGCTTCCAGGCAAACACAACGACCAGCAGGCACAGCACGGCCAGGGCCAGGACATGGCCCCAGACCGGACTGCGCCGGCCCGGCAGGGACGCGGACGGTGGCGTGGCCGGGCTCACAGGCCCAGCATGATCTGCAGGTTCTGCACGGCGGCGCCGCTGGCGCCCTTGCCCAGGTTGTCCAGACGGGCGATCAACACGGCCTGGCGGTACTGCTCATTGGCGAACACGCGCAGCTCCAGCTTGTTGGTGTCGGTCAGCGTGTCGGCGGCCAGCTTCATGTCCTCGGTGGGCGGCAGCACCGACACCCATTGCTCCGGCGTGTTGGTGGCCGCGTAGTGGGAGGCCAGCGCATCGTGCAGGTCGGCCGCCTTGGGCGCGCCCGGCAGCAGGTCCAGATGCAGCGGCAGCTGCACCAGCATGCCCTGGCGGAAATTGCCCACGGCGGGAATGAACACCGGGCGGCGCGTCAGGCCGGTGTATTGCAGGATCTCGGGAATGTGCTTGTGCGTCAGGCCCAGCGCGTAGGCCTCGTACGGCGCGGCCGTGCCGGCCTCATAGGCTTCGATCATGCTGCGGCCGCCACCCGAATAGCCGGACACCGAGGGCAGGCTCAGGCCGTGGTCGGTGGGGATGAGGCTCGCGGCGACCAGCGGGTGCAGCAGCGCGATGGCTCCCGTCGCATAGCAGCCGGGGTTGGACACGCGCTTGGCAGTCTTGACCGCCTCAAGCTGGCCGGCACGCAGCTCCGGAAAGCCATACACCCAGTCGGGCGCCACGCGGTGGGCCGTGGATGCATCGATGATCTTGATGGCACGGCCGGTCTCGGCCTCAATGGAATCGACCATGGCCACGGTCTCGCGCGCGGCATCGTCATGCAGGCACAGGATGACCAAGTCCACGCCGGCGATCAGCGCACGCTTGGCGGCAGGATCCTTTCGCAGCTCGGGGGCAATGCTGACCAGCTCCACGCCGGACAGATCGACCAGACGCTCACGGATCTGCAGCCCTGTCGTGCCTGCTTCGCCATCGATAAAGACTTTTGCCATCGCTGTATTTCTCCTGCTGCGCGGCCCTCCTGGAGCCGCTGCGGCACCATTGCCGCGTTCCAGCTGCGGATTCTCACCGAAACCGGGTCCCCCTGCGCCCGTTGTCGCAAAACGGTTGGCAGCGGCGATCAAGGGCCTGCTGACATGCGCCTGTTACAAACAGCGGGCAGCGCCGTCTGCAGATCCTCTATAAGACAAAAGAGCTGTGGCGCCTGAAAGAAATGTCGGGAAACCGTCTTTTCCCTGACATATCAATGCATTGCACAGTTCCTGGCATGCTGCTTGGCCCGCAGGAAATTGTGGATTCTGCGCATGGGGGCGTGTCGGATGGCGCAGTGCAGCATGGTACATTCGGCGATTGCCAGGTCACTCCGCCTTGAGGCAGCACCCCAGGGCTACCGGGTCAATCCCCCCCTATTTGTTTGAGAGAGACATCATGAAGATTCATGAATACCAAGGCAAGGACATCTTGCGTCAGTTTGGTGTGCCTGTACCTCGCGGTATCCCTGCGTTCACAGTGCAAGAGGCCGTCGAGGCCGCCCAGAAGCTTGGCGGCCCCGTGTGGGTCGTGAAGGCCCAGATCCACGCTGGTGGTCGCGGCAAGGGCGGCGGCGTGAAGGTTGCCAAGAGCATTGACGACGTCAAGGCACTGGCTGGCCAGATCCTGGGCATGCAGCTGGTCACGCACCAGACCGGCCCCGAAGGCCAGAAGGTCCGCCGCCTGTACATCGAAGACGGCGCCGACATCCAGAAGGAATACTACCTGTCGTGCGTGACCGATCGCGGCACGCAGAAGGTGGCCTTCATCGCTTCCAGCGAAGGCGGCATGGACATCGAGGAAGTGGCCCACTCCACTCCCGAGAAGATCATCACCATCTTCGTTGACCCTCTGGTCGGCCTGACCCAGGCCCAAGGCGAAGAACTGGCCAAGGGCATCGGCATGCCTGCCGACTCCACCGCCCAGTTCATCGACATCTGCCAGAAGCTCTACAAGTGCTACATGGACACGGATGCCTCGCTGGTCGAGATCAACCCGCTGAACCGTGACAGCAAGGGCAACGTGGTTGCCCTGGACGCGAAGTTCAACTTCGACGCCAACGCCCTGTTCCGCCTGCCCGAAATCGTGGCCCTGCGCGACCTGGACGAAGAAGATCCCGCTGAAGTCGAAGCCTCCAAGTTCGATCTGGCCTACATCTCGCTGGACGGCAACATCGGCTGCCTGGTCAACGGTGCAGGTCTGGCCATGGCCACCATGGACACCATCAAGCTGTTCGGCGGCGAGCCGGCCAACTTCCTGGACGTGGGCGGCGGCGCCACCCCCGAGAAGGTCACCGAAGCCTTCAAGATCATGCTCAAGAACCCCAAGGTCGAAGGCATTCTGGTCAACATCTTCGGCGGCATCATGAAGTGCGACACCATCGCCACCGGCGTGATCACTGCCTGCAAGGCCGTGAACCTGCAAGTGCCCCTGGTCGTGCGCATGAAGGGCACGAACGAAGAACTGGGCAAGAAGATGCTGGCCGAGTCCGGCCTGCCCATCATCAGCGCCGACACGATGGCCGAAGCGGCCACCAAGATCGTCGAAGCCGTCAAGTAAGCAGGCCCGGAGAAAACACCATGTCGATCTACATCAACAAAGACACCAAGGTCATCACCCAAGGCATCACGGGCAAGACGGGCCAGTTCCACACTGAAAAGTGCATTGAATACGCGAACGGCAAGAACTGCTTCGTGGCCGGTGTGAACCCCAAGAAGGCCGGCGAAAAGATCTTCGACGTGCCAATCTACGCCTCCGTCAAGGAAGCCGCGCAAGGCACGGGCGCCACGGTCTCCGTGATCTACGTTCCCCCCGCAGGCGCTGCCGCCGCGATCTG
Organism: Delftia sp. NA_296.1; assembly: GCF_052692095.1. NCBI lineage: Bacteria > Pseudomonadati > Pseudomonadota > Betaproteobacteria > Burkholderiales > Comamonadaceae > Delftia > Delftia sp. NA_296.1. Next base: position 644,270 of record NZ_JBQZGF010000002.1, read on the forward strand.
GGAAGCCGTGGAAGCCGACCTGGACCTGGCCATCTGCATCACCGAAGGCATCCCCGTCCGTGACATGCTGGAAGTGCGCAACAAGATGCGCGCCAAGGAAGCCGCAGGCGGCAAGCGCACCCTGCTGCTGGGCCCCAACTGCCCCGGCCTGATCACGCCCGACGAGATCAAGATCGGCATCATGCCCGGCCACATCCACAAGAAGGGCCGCATCGGCGTGGTCAGCCGCTCCGGCACGCTGACCTATGAGGCCGTGGCACAGCTGACCGAACTGGGCATTGGCCAGTCGTCGGCCGTGGGCATCGGCGGTGACCCGATCAACGGTCTCAAGCACATCGACGTGATGAAGGCCTTCAACGACGATCCCGATACCGATGCCGTCATCATGATCGGCGAAATCGGCGGTCCCGACGAAGCCGAAGCTGCCCGCTGGTGCAAGGACAACATGAAGAAGCCGATCGTCGGCTTCATCGCTGGTGTCACTGCCCCTCCCGGCAAGCGCATGGGCCACGCCGGCGCGCTGATCTCCGGCGGTGCCGACACGGCCGACGCCAAGCTGGCCATCATGGAAGAGTGCGGTTTCGTCATCACCCGCAATCCTTCCGAAATGGGTCGCCTGCTCAAGGGCCTGATCTAAGCGGCACCGGTTCTGCGCGACATCCTGGGGTTCGCCCCAGGAAAAAATTACGCAGAATTACGAATCGGTAAGGCGGCAAGTCCGCCCTACACTGACGACTCCAAAAAAGAAAAAGCGCCAGAGGCCACCGCCCTGGCGCTTTTCAACTCATAACAGCGGAGAAACCATGGAATACCTGCAAAGCGCCGATTTCTGGATCGGCCTGTTGAAGATCGTCTGGATCAACATCATTCTGTCTGGCGACAACGCCGTCGTCATCGCCCTCGCAGCACGCTCGCTGCCCCCCGCACAGCAAAAGAAAGCCGTCATGTTCGGCTCCGGCGCCGCCGTGGTGCTGCGGATCATCCTGACCGTGGTCGCGGCCAAGCTGCTGGAGCTGTCCTTCCTGCAGATAGTGGGCGGCTGCCTGCTGCTGTGGATCGGCCTGCAACTGCTGACCGGCGAAGAAGATGATGAAGGCGAATCCAAGGGTCACGGCAGCATGATGGTCGCCATCCGCACCATCCTGATCGCCGACCTGGTGATGAGCCTGGACAACGTGATTGCCGTGGCCGCCACGGCGCAAGGCAACATGGTCCTGCTGATCCTGGGCCTGGCCATCAGCATCCCGCTGGTGATCTTCGGCTCCACGCTGATGATCAAGCTCATGGAGCGCTTCCCCGTCATCATCACGCTGGGCGCTGCCCTGATCGGCTGGGTCGGCGGAGAAACCATCGTCAACGACCGCCTGCTGCACGACTACGCCATCAGCCATCCCTGGCTGCACTACGTGGCGGCTGCCGCCGGTGCCGTGCTGGTCGTCGGCATTGGCAAGCTCCTGCAGTCGCGCTCCGGCGCCAAGCACGCGGCACAGGCCTGATACTGCCGCAGGCGGCCCCTCGCCACCTCCACAACGCACTGCCTCGGCAGTGCGTTTTTGCTTTGTGTGGGTCCATTCTTGATGTGGCGTCAAGCTGACGAGCCGCTACGCCGGTCCATTCTTGGCACTTGGGAGCACTGTTTTCAATTACGCTGTGCACCGGCTTCACCATTGCATCTGCACACAGGGACTGATGGCAACACCGCCGCGCCCACCCTTCGCCACCATGCCCAGCGCACCCAAGACCCCGGACCAGCCCTGCCGACAGGCAGTCCCTGCACAACACTGCGCCATGGTTGCGCGCACCGATGTGGGCCGGCGCCGTGACAACAACGAGGATGCGGTCACCATCCACCCCAGCGCCCAGCCCTGGCCCATTGCGGTGCTGGCCGATGGCATGGGTGGCTACAACGCCGGCGAAGTCGCCAGCGCCATGGCCATCAGCCTGGTCTCAGTGGCACTGCAAAGCGTAGCCACCGAGACGCCGGCAGCCAACACTCCACAAGCCCGCCAGGAATTGCAGCAGTCACTGGCCAATGCCTTGAACCTGGCCAACGCCGCCATCCTCACCGCCGCCCAGAAAACACCCGGCTGCCGCGGCATGGGCACCACCATCATTACCGCAGCCCTGCTGCCAGGCCTGCTGATGCTCGCCCACCTTGGCGACTCGCGGGCCTACGGCTGGCGTGAGGGACAACTGCTGCGCCTGACCCGGGACCACACCTGGCTCCAGGAAGAAATCGACGCAGGCCGCATCCAGGACCACGAAGCCCGGCAATCCGGCCTGGGCCACCTGCTCACCCAGGCCCTGGGCGTCACGCCGGACGTCACGCCCGATTTCAATGAGTGGCCGCTGCAACCCGGCGACCGCATCCTGCTGTGCTCCGACGGCCTCACCGACATGCTCGATGACCAAGCCATCGCCGCCCTGTTCACCCAATCCAGCCCGCTGCCCGTCTTGCTGACCTCGCTGCTCGCTGCCGCCAATGAAGCCGGCGGAAACGACAACATCAGCGCGGCGCTGATCGAGATACAGGCCAGCCCGCCCCCTGCAGCCAGCACCTCCCTCGATTGAGCCCACACAGCGATCGACGGCAGATCCCAACCGATGGACGCGCTTGCCTGCACCGCCCTCGCAGGTTCCAATTGTTAAAAATGATTGCAAATCCAACAATCAGGAAAAGACAATCCATAGTCTGTATCAAATACCATGGCAGACCTCGGCGCGCGCAGGCCGCAGACATAATATTTAGATACACCCCAGCTCCGGATCGCCCAGTGGATGGTGCAAGCCGGGCATAACAAAGGAACTTTGAGCATGCCGACCCTGGTCATCTCCATCGACGGCGCCGTCATCAAGGAAGTGCAGCTGGCCAAGGAGCGCACCACGCTGGGACGCCGCCCCTACAACGACATCGTGATCGACAACCTCGCCGTCAGCGGCGAGCACGCCGTTCTCAGCATCGTCGACGGCACCGTCATCATCGAAGACCTGCGCAGCACCAACGGCACCTATGTCAACGGCCAGCCCATACTGCGCCAGACCCTGAACCACGGCGACCTGCTGGACATCGGCAAGTACAAGATCCGCTTCGTGCAACAGCAGGTCAGCGCGTCCTCACGCTCGGCCCTCGCGGCCATTGCCGCAGCAGTGGAGGCAACCCGCCCAGCCCCCTTGGCGGAAGACCTGCCATCGCAGTTCAGCACCCAGACGCCCTCAGGCTTCGACCACACACTGCCGCCTTCGATGGCTGGCTTGGCCACGCGCCAGGCTGCCATCCGCATGCTCAACGGCAACGCCGCTGGCCGCGAAGTCCCCTTGGTCAAAGTCGTCACCACCCTGGGCAAGCCCGGCGTGGCGGTCGCCTCCATCACCCAGAAGCACCACGGCTTTGTGCTGGCCCAGCTGGAAGGCGACTCCCCCAGCCTCAAGCTCAACGGCCAGGAAATCGGCCGCCGCGCCATGCCGCTGCAACATGGCGATACGGTGGAACTGGCAGGCACGCAGATGCAGTTCCTGGTGGCGTGAGGGACCAGCTCGATCCCGTCGACAAGCTGTGCATGACGTCTGTAGCAAGCGCCACGATCTCTGACAAAAACGTCACAACAAGTGGATCAATTTGTCAGAGAATGGCGTCCAACCGTGTCAGTTGCAACCAAACCATACATAGACGTGGACCTTGGCCCTCTGGATCGACTGGCACGGCTCTTGCTCAATAGAGCATGCAATCAACCCCTATGAGGAGAAGTTCATGAAGCGTTCCATCCAGCAAGGTTTTACCTTGATCGAATTGATGATCGTTGTGGCGATCATCGGCATTTTGGCAGCCGTGGCGCTGCCGGCTTATCAGGATTACACGAAGCGTGCCCGCGTTTCGGAAGCCCTGTCGCTGATGAGCGGCGCCAAGGCCTCGGTGACCGAGTACTACTCTACAAACAACACATGGCCTAGCAACAATGCGTCTGCAGGTTTGGCCCCGATGCGCTCCATCTCTGGGGGCAGCGTGCTCAGCGTCGAGGTTACAGGCAGCAAGATCACTGCCGTGGTTCGGACCAATATCGAATCGGGCAGCAAGAAGGTGGTCCTCAAGGGTACGGCAACGACTGGCGGAGTGACCTGGAGCTGCAAGAACGCCATTTCCGGCACCGATGTGAACGCCAAATTCCTGCCAAGCGAATGCCGCTAATCTAAAAAATATAAATAGCCACCAGTATAGGTGGCTTGGTTACAAGCCTAGCGCATCGCCCAAAGTGGAGATGCGCTTTTTTTTGAGGCGCAGATGGCTAAAGGCTTCACATTGATAGAACTGATGATTGTTGTGGCAATCATTGGCGTACTGGCAGCCATTGCGCTACCAAATTACCAGGACTATGCCTCTCGCGCCAGGGTGACAGAGGCGCTCAATCTGATGGCCGGCGCAAAAATATCGGTAACAGAATACCGACTCAGCCGAAATTCATGGCCCTCCAATAATACAGACGTGGGTTTGGCTCAACCCACCTCCATAAAAGGCTCCAGCGTCCAGTCAGTAGAGGTCAATGGCAGCGTGATCACGGCGACCATGCGCAGCCTTGCGATTCCTGGTGGAGGAGTGGTTGTTTTGAAGGGAGGCAACACGGGAGACTCAATGACCTGGCAATGCACCCCCTCTGCTGGAACGACCGTTCAGACAAGATTTCTTCCATCAGAGTGCCGTCAATAGAAATAAATCTAAAATACCCATACGTGCAGAGCTATTGACTAATAATGGAAATCAACAAATTCTTGCTGAATCACAAGAGAAATCCAGAAGATATAAATGGGCGCTTGCTGGCAGCATGGATGGCAATATTATTTGCCATCTTTTTCGCTTATAGCCAAGGGCTTGATGGGTCATTCATATTTGATGACTTTCCAAACATAGTAGACAGTGACCAGCTGGTGCTGAAGAATCTTTCACCAGCAGAATTATGGCGCGCAGCATTTTCAGGAGATGCGGGTCCACTACGACGACCAGTGCCCGTTCTCAGCTTTGCCTTGAATATCTACTTCAGCGGGCTTGATCCATGGTATTTCAAGTTGACCAATATATTTGTGCATCTTTCCTGCACGATTGCCATCGGACTCTTGGTCTCCCGGTTTCTGCGAGCCTGGAATTTACAGCAAACCGCCGGATCAGCTTCTGAACCTGGCCATAGGGCATGGGCTTGGGGTGGCTTGCTGGCTGCGTCCATCTGGGGTCTGCATCCACTCAATTTGACCAGCGTGCTCTATGTGGTGCAACGTATGACGAGTCTCGCAGCGCTTTTTGGCCTGCTGGCAGTTGCAGTGTACATCGAGGCGCGTTCTCGCAGCGCTTTCATTCCCAACGTTTCAAATACATCGAGATCAGGAATTCATCACTATGCGAGTGTCGTGGTTTTGCTTGTCCTGTCATGCCTGAGCAAGGAAAGTGGGCTTCTTTTTATTCCGTTGATCATTCTATGTGAATTTTTCCTTTTTAAATTCAAAAATCGTGGCTCAAGCATCACAGTGTTCGGCCAATCTCTGCAGCACTGGGCCATTTATGCAGTTATCTTGGTTGCCGTTTGCATTCTTATCTGGATCACTCCAAGAATACTGGATACAACGCGCATTCCATATCGGGATTTCTCCACTCCCGATCGTCTCTTGACGCAAAGCAGAGTACTTGTTTTTTATCTCAGTGAATTTTTCATCCCCCAAATTTCAGAAATGTCTCTGTATCATGATGATATAGAGATATCCCGCTCATTCTGGCAACCGCTGACGACAACATTGGCGATAAGCTTTGTATCGATCGTAAGTTTGAGTCTATTTAAGTTACGAAAGAATTACCCCATCCTTCTATTCTCCTGGCTCTGGTTTTTGATCAGCCATAGCCTGGAATCCAGCATTTTTCCGCTTGAACTTGTGCATGAGCACAGAAACTATTTCGCGACCGCAGGATTCTGCATCGCCTTCGCATATTTCTCGATTCCATTTTTTGTCAAGGCGGGTAATAAAATATGGATCATCGCACCTGCCCTCATTATACTTCTAGGATCGTCAACTGCAATTCGCGCAATGGAATGGTCATCGCCTCTGGTGTTGGCCACCATGGAAGCATCAAGGCATCCATTATCCATGCGAGCCAACTACCAATTAGGCAGTGAATTAATATTCGCCGCCGACCAAGCAACAGACAAGCGGTCTTTGCTAGCACAAGCCAAATCCGCTTTTGAAGCGGCTGCTGCCTCTCGCAGCGACTCTGTGTCTTCGTATTTCGGTCTGCTTGCGGTGAAATTTGCCTTGGCTAAAGAAGAAGATGCACACGCCGATGTACAGGACATCGTAGACTCACTGATTTTTCGGCTGAAAAACAATCCCGCAGAGGCTGCTATTCCGGCACATATTGCAGCGCTCTCCCACTGCCAGCTGAGCGGTCCGTGCAGCCTCCAGGACATGGATGCCCTCGCACTGATCACGGCCCCTATTGAGAACCCATCCATGTCCCCCTCCGCCAAGGGTGAAGTCCTCAAGATGGCGGCAGAGTATGCTATTGCCCGCGCCAATGACTGGACATTGGCTCAAACCATGGTCGAAGAAGCCCTGAACCTCTCAGATGTGCCCAGCACACGTATTGTTTATGCCCAGGTGCTACGCAATAGAGGAGATTTTCAGGAGTCCAGACTACAACTCGACGTCGCTAAGAGAATGGATGGTTTCGGGCGATACACTTCCGCAATCGAACGGGAAAATCTACTGTTGAAACAATCCACCTCCGAAGAGAAAGCACAATGACAAACCCTGTATCTAAGACTGATCTGGCTCAGGTCAGCATTGTTCTTCCTGCCAAGAATGAAGTGGATGCAGTCGGTCAGACTGTGACCAAGATAAGGCAGCAGTTTCCAGAAATCCAGATTCTGGTCGTGGACGATGGCTCTTCGGATGGAACGGCAAAAACAGCCATATCTGCAGGGGCGCAGGTAGTCCGGCATCCATACAGCAAGGGTAACGGCGCTGCAATCAAAACTGGAGCTCGTGCGGCAGCAGGAGAAATCATTGTATTCATGGACGCCGATGGACAGCACGATCCAGCGGATATTCCTCGTTTGCTTGAAAAAATACACCAAGGCCATGACATGGTGGTTGGCGCTCGTCAAAAAGGCTCTCAGGCAAGCGTTGGGCGAGGACTTGCAAATGGTTTTTACAACCGTCTTGCAAGCTGGATGACGGGGCATCCAATCGCCGACCTGACATCCGGATTTCGTGCAGTAAGAACCGCCAAGTTCCGCGAATTCCTGTATCTCCTACCCAACGGCTTCTCATACCCCACAACATCCACAATGGCATTCTTCCGGGCAGGCTATTCTGTAGCCTATTTACCGATACATGCATCACAGCGTATAGGTAAAAGTCATATTCACTTACTGAAGGATGGAACCAGATTTCTCTTGATTATTTTCAAGATAGGAACGTTATTTTCACCTCTTAAAATATTTGCCCCAATCGCGTCAATCATGTTTATTTTGGCATCTGGCTGGTATCTATACACTTACTTGAGTGGCAATCGATTCACCAATATGAGTGCACTGCTCTATTCTGGAAGTGTACTGATATTTCTGCTCGGCCTCATCTCGGAGCAAATCACCGCTCTCATGTACAAAGACGGCAAGTGACCACAATACCGCATGACTGTCAGAGTCCAGGAGCCTACGTGGAAAACAAGCCCTCAATTCCGCAAATAACCACGGTCATACCCACCTATAAAAGACCAAGTAAGCTCAAACGCGCCATCGTCAGTGCGGCCCAGCAACTGGGCATCTCTACCAAGGTAGCTGTCTTCGACAATCACTCCTTGGATGAAACAGAGGATGTAGTGAATGAACTTCAAAAGACATATTCTCAAATAATTTATCATTGCCACCCCGAGAATATAGGAGCCCTGGGAAATTTCATCCATGGAGTCGGCACAGTCGATACTCCATTCTTCTCCATTCTTTCTGATGACGACTATCTTCTACCGGACTTCTACCGTCGAGCCATAGATGACTTGAACGATCATCCAGAGGCGATGTTTTGGGTGGGTTTGGGATTGCACTTTGATGAATCGAAAAAAATCATTGATGCCAGGGTTCAACGCTGGCCCAAAGAAGGCATTTATACCCCCCCCGAGGCTGCCTATTGCATTGCTGGCGGATTACTTCCTGTATGGACAAGCATTGTTTTTCGCCGAGAAATCCTGGATGACACAGGATTCATAGATACGAGCATGCTGGGCGTAATGGACTATGAGTTTTTATTAAGGCTTTCCCTTCGATACACACTTATCCTAAGGAAGCATCCTAGCGCCGCTTTCTTCATATCTCAAGATACATATAGTGGCTCTCAGCCACTTTCCTCATTTTGGCCTGGGTGGAAAAAGATGTTCAAAAAACTAGAATCTTATTCCGAAACATCTAAAATACACCACGATAACCTATCAAGAATGCTCAGGCTTAGCGGTGAAAGAATGCTTTTCCGCCGAGGAGTTAATGCAATTGTACATAGACGGTATGATTTTGCGAAAGATGCATCCACGGCACTCAAGGAGGATTGTGGAAAGCTCCTTACCTCGTCCATACTCAGTGCAGCGACAATCATCTGCGAGCATTCCAATTTTGCACACAAAATATTTTCGCGCATCTACCGAAATCTCGAAAAACGACTGATCAATTCAAGGCGTCATCTGCAGGATGATTTTGGCCATCTCCTGGATAAATTATGAGTCAACTATTTGTCGACCACTTAAGCCATAAAAAATAGAGACATCCTACAGAGAGCAGGCTGACAAAAACAATTGCCGGCAATGCAACCGGATCGCCCACTAATTGCGCAAATAATGGAAATATCATCCCAATGGAGCATACAACTACCACTGAAAATATACTTGGCAAAATGATATCCGCAACATACCATTTCATCATCTCTCCTTTCAGTATTTTCCTGTGCATCAGAAAAATACCCAGACTGACATAGGTCAAGTTCAGCAGAGGCCACGCACATGCCGCACCCAGCGCGCCATATCTATCCGCCAAATACCAGATCATTGGTACCAGCCAAATAATCGAAAACACATTGAGCAATAGCGATAGTCTGGTGTATCCATAAGCCAGCTGTATAGCATATGGGAGATTCATGATCCCATTCAAGGCGGAGCCGATCACTAAAAGTACAAAGACCTGTGCATTGCTTGCTGCAAAAAATCCGTCCCCCGTCCAAAGCTTCAATATGCCTTCCGCGTAGAGAACCATGATGGCAGCCAAAGCGGAAACAATCACCGCCAGAACTCTATTGCTTCTATGGTATAGGACTATTAAATCCTCAATATTTCCTTGTGCCACAAGGCGGCTGTAGCGAGGATAAAGTGCGGAGAAGAAGGGCGTGAACACACGCGACAATGCTCCAGCAGCCGTTGCTACTAGAAAGTAGTGCCCAAATGCATCCAATGGTAGAACACGCGCCAGTACAATGCGATCAGTCTGGGCCAAAACAAACGACACGCATGCAATTCCGAGCATACCCAGTGCAAAGTGCCTTATACTGAAAGCAATGCTACGTTGAAATCGCGCATGCCGAACAGGGATCGGCAGTTTATAAAAAAATATGGCTCGCGCGACTAACGTTTGAAGAGCGGCAATGAATACTTGCCACCATGCAAAAGTTTCTATGCTTGAATCCGTGAATATCAACAAAGGTATCACGACTATCCAACGCAGCGAACTAAAGACTATCTGTATAACATTCTGTGATATTTGGCGTTCAAGCCCCGCTAAGCCTCCTGCATAAAATGAAGAAGGCCATTGCAGAGCAATGGCCAATGCCAATATCGAAATAGCATAAGATACTTCGCTTTGGCTCATATTTACAGGCTTGAGCCAATATGTGGAAATCAGATGACCGATGATTGGCGCCGCCATCAAGGTCAGCACGCACAACGGAAGAAACAGGCACTCCAATGTGCGAACCGTATCGCGTGCAGATTGTGCGGACGTTTCAACTGGATCATGCCGCGCCAACTCACGATTCAAGGTGGTGGCCATACCTGCATCCAAGGTATACCAAAGCGCCTGAAGACTGATGTATACACCCACAAGGCCATATGCTTCTCCACCCATCACTCTCAAATAGACCGGCATGAAAAGGACACCAAGAAGCGCTGTCCAGACCTGCCCGACCAGATTTGCAATGATATTGTGATGAAGTTTCGTCACCGGATTCGATTTGAATATTATTTCGTTCTGCGCAAATATCCATCCGGAGCAACTGTGATCCGAATCTTGGACTCGATATCACGGTCAATCTCGAAATTATCATTTTCCTTCAGAAATTCTTGAACAGCAGTCTTGGGATTGTCTCCTACGTCCCAGGGTCTATCCGGAAAGGAACCGGGTTGCAAATCTTCCACAACGGTGTCAAAAACGACGCAATACCCCCCCACACTGACTAGTGGCGCATATGCACGTAACTCAGCCAACACATGAGCGTGAGTATGATTGGAGTCTAACACTACGATAACTCGCTTATCCTTAGCCAGCTCGCGCACTTGATCGACGATATGCTGGTCAATGCTGGACCCCTCTATCATCCGAATACGCTTGAACATACTGTGATTTTCTATCTCAACCCTGTTGTGAGGACGTATATCTATATCTATCCCCAGAACCTCACCATGTCCTACCAGTTCACACAACGAAGCATAGTATATCAGTGACCCTCCATGCGCTATTCCCGTTTCTATAATCAAATCAGGTTTCACGTTCCAAATTATTTCTTGCATGGCAAGCATATCCTGGGGGTATTGAATAATTGGGCGCCCCATCCAGGAAAAATTGTAGGAGTATCTATCTTCAATGCTTTTATGCATCCATTCTCTAGAGAGATCCTGCATATCTTTCTCATTCGAATTCATCATCACTCGCCTCTAAAGTAAAAATTTTCCAGAAATACAGATTTTACAAGAACACCAGTTTGGTATCTATACACTCATCTGTCAGAATTCTCTTATTCTCATCCATATAGTTTGGATTCATCACCACGGCATAAGCAACATGGCGGTCCTTGAGCCTTTTAGGACCTACAACGGGATGCCCTGTCCCTGAAATAAAAAAACCCTGTTTAGCAGGATTCAAATCAACGATACAGTCAATCAGTTTCTTTTGAGGGTCAATTAAATTAGCCAACGTAACGCCCTTGGCACCCGCTCCCCATAGCGCTATGGGTCCAGAGCTTTTCATTCGCGTTATTTTCTCCTGGAAATCCAGAATCGAATTCTTCTCCTGAAGTGAAAATTTCCTTGCAAGGTCCACTATCCTCTCAGAGGAATATACCATCGGCATCGATGCTCCTGTGACAGCACCTTCAATCCAAAGATATTGCCCACCGAACACCTTACCAACGCTTTCGACATGAAATCCCACATGTTGGAAAGCCGTCATCAGTGACTTTGCGGTGAACAAGGAACAATGTTCATAAAAAAAGTCCCAAAGCACTCCATTTTCAAGAATCCACTCGACGCATGGCGTTTCGAAGAAGATTTTTGCTCTCGGTGAGCCTGCAAGCGCCTTCCCCACAGATTGCAGCAATTCGACCGGATTTCGCACATGTTCAATCACGTGTCTGCATATGATGACGTCGGCAGCCACGTCCGTGCAATTTTCGTCATAGAAGCATTTGCGGAACCGTATTCGGCCATCTAAGTCAGTATCAGGACCCACATAACTTGGGTCAAATCCATAGCCTTTGTTATTGGCACCAGGATAGTCGATCAGCTTTTTAAGAAATTGCCCTCGACCACAGCCCACTTCAACAATAACCGAATCTCTAACATCATTCTCGTTGACCAACTTTTCGACAATTTCATCCAAGTACGAATTAAAATGCTCGGAGCATGTTTGATTATTATCGTAGCTTGGCCCATAACTCAGCAATTTTTCATCAAAGCTTCGGTTGAAAACAAAGCCACAGGACGCGCAAACGCACATGTCTAAATCTCCTCGAGCACCCATGCGTGCGGATTCACTCGATGGAAAGATGATGTTTTGATGCACGGGAACGTCTGTTCTTTTCAGAAATTCGATCACCTCACTGCTTCCACACAACATGCATCCCTTATTCATTTTCGCCTTGCCTTTCTTTGCATATGTCTCTCAGACCCTGCTGCAAATCAACCGCGGGATGCCAACCGGTCGCCAACAAACGCCTATTGCAGCCAATGAGCAAGTCAACCGTTGGCAGATCTTTTTCCTGCAAATCGAGCATGCAATCCGGATTCGCATTGAGTATTTTTGCCAACTCGACCACAACATCTTCCAGCGCCACAGGGCTTCCTGAACAAATATTGTATGCTCCTGAAAAATCCTGCCCAAGCAGAGTGACCATTGCACTAGCAACATCAGAGACATGAAGTAAATCCCTGTACGCTTTTGCTTTGATCTCAAAGGCCTCACGCCGCCCTTGGAACACATCAATCAACGAGGGAATAAGACGCTCTGGTCTTTCGCCTATACCAAACGGATAAAATATGCGTCCCCAGACACATGAAACCCCATATTCAAAGCATATCTTCTCGGCAATTCGCCTCGTGACATCTTTTGCCACTCCATAGGTGGTTGAAGGTTCAAGAGGTGTCGCAGCTTCCCTGCAATAACCAGAACTCCAGTCATACTCTGCACATGTGCCAGAAAAAATTATTTTCTTTCCACCAGAAACACAAAATGCCTCTACCATCTTGGTAGTAGCATCAACCCATCTCCAGTTTTCTGGCGACGTCCAGAATTTCGAATGTTCGACATACCAAGCCAGATGAATGAAATGGGTTATCTCATTTTCCGAGAATATTTTCTTCCAGTCATTTTCTGCCAACAGATCTACATGATGGAAGCAATCAGCGCCGTCAGGACAGGTGCGCCCCACAACAATCGTATCTATCCCACGATGCTGCAGCTCACGCAAAACATGCCGGCCAATAAATCCGCTGGCCCCAGTTATCAGAACTCTCATATCGGCATGTTTTCGAGGATTTTCAAAGCAGGCACAGCAACAGCAAAGCGACCACCCCATTCCCGTACATAGTCAAGCTGAGTCACTATTTCATCTTTCAAATTCCAAGGCAGAATGATCACTATATCTGGGCGATCCTCTCGCAATCGCGACTCATCCACAATAGGAATTCGACTGCCAGGCATATAGAAACCTTGCTTTGATGGATTCTTATCTACTACATAGGCCAACATATCTGCGCGCACACCTGCAAAATTCAGCAAGGTATTACCCTTTGCCGCAGCTCCATATGCAACCACCTTCTGACCATTGAATTTTGCTTGCAACAAGAATGTAAGCAATTCATCTTTTATACGAAGAGCTTGGGCCTGGAAATTTCTATAAAAATCCGAGCTACGTATACCTGCCAGATCTTCTCGTTCTTGCACAAAAGAGACTGCAGCTTCCGTTTTGAATGGAGTGGGAGAATCACTTCTCTGCGCAAAAATACGGAGACTGCCGCCATGGGTAAATAGCTCCTGCACGTCAAATATCTGCAGGCCATTTTCCACAAAAATGCGCTGCACTGCAGTGAGCGAAAGATAGGAAAAATGCTCGTGATACAGTGTATCGAACTGAGCTTGTTGGACGAGCTGCAGCACGTGTGGAAATTCAAAAGTCGCGACACCTGCCGGTTTGAGCAATATAGAGAAGCCGGCAACGAAATCATTAATGTCGGGCACATGCGCCAGTACATTGTTGGCGACCATAAGATCAGCTGCATGGCCTTGCCCATGCAACTCTAGAGCCAATTCACGGCCAAAAAAACTTTCCACGACCTGCAGGCCCTTGTCTCGGGCTGCGGCTGCCGTGCTCGCAGTGGGCTCTACCCCAAGACAGGGAATCCCTAGTTCTGCCACATACTGGAGCAGATAGCCGTCGTTGGATGCAATCTCCACCACGTGGCTGGTTTTTTCAAGGCCGAAACGATCGCGCATGGTATTCGCATACCGGCGCGCGTGGTCGAGCCAACTGCTGGAAAAAGAACTGAAGTAAGCATAGTTCGCATCAAACAGTTCATGGGCCTGCGCAAAATCTTCAGTCTGCACAAGCCAGCAGCGTTCGCACACGAGAACACGCAGCGGATACCACCGCTCAGGCTCATGCAAAGCCGCAGTGCTCAGGTAGGCATTGGAAGGAGGTGAGGTCCCCAGGTCAGCCAGAGGAAGGGAAACCAATGCGTCACAATGACGGCAGCGCATGCTCACAATGCAATTCCTTCAAAATCTGCGCCAAGAGGCGGGTGGCTGGCATCTCGGGCCGAACGCTCCCGTACGGGCAACGGCCAAGCAATCGACAGGCGCGGGTCCAGGGCATCGGCCCCAGCCTCGTGTTCAGGAGAATGTGGGACAGAGTGCAGATAGACCAGCTCACTGCCTTGCTCCAGCGCCTGAAAGCCATGTGCAAATCCGGGGGGGATTAACAAAGACACTTGATTAGCGGCGGAAAGACACTCTGCATGCCACTTCAGGAACGTGGGTGAACCGCAGCGCAAGTCCACCACCACATCCCACACAGCCCCGCGCAAGCAGTTCACCAGTTTGGCCTCCACCATGGGAGCGCACTGCCAGTGCATTCCGCGCAGCGTTCCAACGTTCTCAGTTTGGGTATGAGTGATCTGAGCGATCGGCCAGGTCCAGCCTGCATGGGCGAGCTCCTGTCCGCAAAACATGCGCGTCAGAAATCCGCGTTCATCTCCACGACGCTCACGCTGGATGCGCATTACTCCCGAAAGAGGCGTAGCCGATACAACAAAGCGCGAGGCGGTCATGGGTAAGAAATGGCATCTGTGGCCATGAATGCTTCGAGATCTGCATCGCATAATGCGCGCGCACATGCTCCCGTACTCAACGCCTTGTACCAGCACATGGTACGCAGTATGGAAGCCTTCAGCTGCCACCGAGGCACAATACCGAGACACTCACGCGCAAGCGCCGTCTCCAATGCCAGAAGACCCGCTTCATGGGGCCCCGAGGTCTCGTCCCCATAAGAGACCGCAGCTGATGGATAGGTACTACGGGCAATCTCCACGACCGCCCGGACAGAGGCTGCATCCTGAGGTGAGGGGCCGAAATTGTAGGCTCCGGCGAGGGCGCCATCGCGCCATAGGACCTGGGCCAGGCAAAGATAGGCGGCCAAAGGCTCGAGTACATGCTGCCATGGTCGCGTGGCCCGGGGCCGTCGGATCATCAATGGCTGCCCCGCCTCCCAGGCACGTACAGCGTCGGGCAATAATCGGTCTGCTGCCCAATCCCCCCCACCAATCACGTTGCCCGCACGAGCGGTGGCAACGGCAATCCCCAGATCCGACAGAAAAGCCTGTCGATAACTGGCAACCACCAATTCTGCAGCCGCTTTGCTTGCACTGTACGGATCATGACCACCCAATGCGTCCTCTTCACGATAGGGATAGGCCCATTCCCGGTTACGGTATACCTTGTCCGTCGTCACCACTACAACAACGCGCACGCAGCCTGAGGTTCGCACGGCTTCAAGTAAATGAACGGAGCCCATGACATTGGTAGCGAATGTATCCACGGGTGCAACGTAACCAGGCCGAACCAAGGCCTGGGCGGCCAGATGGAGCACAATTTCAGGCCGGGCACCGCGTACGACATCGGCCAAGGCCTGGGCATCGCGGATGTCGCATAAATGGCTCTCTGCCATGCCTTGCTCCACCCCTGCCAGGTTGTAGAGCGCAGGGGTTGTTGCAGCAGGCAGCGATACGCCTGTGACATGGGCACCCAGACGCTGCAGCCACAATGCCAGCCACGCTCCTTTGAAGCCGGTATGACCCGTCAGCAGCACACGCTTGCCACGCCAGAAATCGACGCACGGGATCATCGCCAAGTTTTCCATGGGGGTGCTCCCGTTTCCCAAAGTTGCTCCAGCTTGATCTTGTCACGCAGCGTGTCCATCGGCTGCCAGAAACCGGCATGACGGTAAGCCGATAGCTGGCCTTCCTGGGCGAGGCGCTCCAGTGGCCCTCGTTCCCAGATGTCATCATCGCCGGCAATGTAGTCAAGTACCTGGGGCTCCAGTACAAAGAAGCCGCCATTGACCCATGTGCCATCGCCTTGCGGCTTCTCCGTGAAGCTGGTGATACGCTGCCCATCCAGATCCAGCGCTCCAAAGCGGCCGGGCGGCTGAACGGCACAGACCGTGGCCAACGTGCGGCTGCTGTCATGGAAGGTGATTTGCGCTCTGATGTCGACGTTGGCAACACCATCTCCATAAGTAAAGCAAAACCGCTCCCCCTGCAGATAAGACGCGACGCGCTTGAGGCGCCCACCAGTCTGGGTATGTTCTCCTGTATCCACCAACGTAACGCGCCACGGCTCGGCGTGTCGTGAATGCACTTCCATTCGGTTGTGCTCCATGTCGAACGTCACATCCGACATGTGAAGAAAATAGTTGGCAAAATACTCCTTGATCAAGTATCCCTTATATCCACAACAAATCACGAAATCATTGATGCCATGTGAGGCATATATTTTCATGATGTGCCAAAGAACCGGCCGACCTCCAATCTCAATCATGGGTTTTGGACGAACACCTGTTTCTTCGCTTATGCGGGTACCCAGCCCTCCAGCCAAAATTACTGCCTTCATTTAACACCACCTTTTATTTCAAAACCTCTCTGTATAGAGCAATGTATTTATTAAGCATCTTCTGAACAGAAAATTTTTCAACCGCGACTTTTCTCGAGTTTACAGAGAATCTGGAATACATTTCTGATTGCGAGGCAATTTTACGGATACTATCAACAAATCCTTGGATATCGTCCATGGCAGCGAGCAGACCTGTTTCCTCATGTTTCACCAACTCTTTTAGCGATGAGCCACACGCCGCTACTACTGGCAATCCACAGGCCATAGCCTCCAATACAGACAAAGGCAGTCCCTCACTTCGGGAAGGAAACAGCAAGGCATCAGCCTGCTGCATAGCCAATACGACCTCCTTAGCATCGTGGAGACGACCTATATCGTGCATATTGGGACATAGTTGCCTCTTTTCGGACATCGAGGCAAGCCCGCCGGTAAATGCTAATTCATAATCTTCACCCAGAATTCTCATGATGGGTTCCAGCAAATCCACACCCTTGAGCAATTTCCAACTTCCAATGTACAGCAGCCTGAAGGGCCTGCATCCACTTCGCTGCACACCTGGAATGAACAGGGACGTGTCTACACCGTTGTGAATGACATGCATAGGAGACTTCAGCAACGTAGCAACTGCTGCATCCGCAGCAAATCTGCTGACAGCCACCACTTGATTTGCAGCACCCATGTTAGCTCTTTCAATCTTCTCAATCCAATGTCGATGATAAAAGGATCGCAGATTTCCTTTATAACGGACTGCATCAGGATGATGAATGGAATGATGCAATGTCGCAACCACCGGAAGATGCTTCGGAAGAAACCGAGGATGCAACCAAGTATTGACATGAGCAATATTCGCCCAGTCTGGCGGTCGAGGAATCTTTACAGACCAAGGGGCATATTCTGCTCGCAGTGGCAGCCAAGTAATCTCCGCGCGCAAACCATTTTCCCGCAGGCCTTTCGCAAGCACTTCAGTAAATACATCAGTACCCGTTCCTGCACGTACGGTAGGCAGCCAAACAGCGGGCTCTTTCTTCATGATTCTGAAATACGCTCCATGTCGTCAAAACCACACTCTAGGAGGTTATCGATATAAACAGAAAATGCAGTGAAATTTTCAAGCACTTTACATACCCTGAAGGTTACGTCACCCCATGAATCACATCCAGAAATTTCCAAAATGGATTAATAGCCACCATTATTCGCAACATGGCATCACATCTATGACATACTATTAGATGTTATCCATAGCTTTCTTATCTTTCAGTCTTACTGATAAATCATCGATTCTCAATGCGGCATTCATTTTTACTCCAAACTCTGTCCACTCAAATTGGCGCGCAAAGCTTATACATCCCTCGCGCCAAGATTTATTTTCGGGGGATCGCCTCAATATATTCAATACTGTCCTTGCCATTCCTTCATAGTCATCAGGCGGCAAAAGTTCACCGGACCGACCTACAGCAACGGCATCTATCACACCTCCGTTGGCGAATGCGACTGTCGGAACCCCATGAGCTGCAGCCTCAATAGCCACCATACCAAAGCCCTCTGGATCATTTGGAATATTTCTTATTGGAAATATATGTAATGAAGCACACTCAAATGCGGTCGCCAACTCCGCCTCACTCACCGAACCTAATAATCGAATATTTTTTTCAACTTTTCCTGCTCGCGCAGTATCCATAATACTCTGCGGCGACTGCAAATCTGCGCCAAGTGCATTTGAAGGCGATTCACCAATAATCACCAAAACTGCATGAGGGTGGGCATACACAATGCCAGGCAAAGAATTTTGAACAAACTCTCTCAATCCTTTCCGGGACGTGAGCCTCCCAACAGAAATCAGCAAACTTTTCCCTTCTAGCCCATACTTCCCCAAGAAGTGCTGCTTTGCTTCCAGAGAAGCAGGTTGCGCAGGTAAGCTAACTCCAGGGTATACGGTATGAATTCTATCCTCTGTGACATTTGCAGCAATTGCCAATCTTCGAGTAACAGAGCTATTGACTATAATCGTATCCATACGCCTAATGAATGGAAGCCAAGCGTATTGATAGATAGGATGCTTTACCGTAATATCTAGACCATGAACATAGGCTGTACAACGGGCTTTGGCCACTTTAGCCCCAAAATACGCTGCAGGTGCTGTGAGTCCACTTCCCGCCAAAACCAGGTCGGGTCGCCATTCTTTGGCTATTCGTACTGCATTCGTGGCAGATAAAAACAAAAACTTCCATAATGGATGCAATGCCACTTCTGTGAACGTAACCCCCTTAGGACCTTGAGCCGCAGAGCCTTCGGGCCCGATGATATGCACTTCGGCAAGACGCGAAAGTTCCTCCGCCATATGCCAATTTAACCGTTCCATCCCGCCTACCAGCGGGGGCAAATTGCGAGTAACGACCAGTACGCGTGGGCGACGATTGGAAGAAGACACTGATGACATCTATATTTACCCCTTGGCGACCCCCGCAGCAAGTCTTTTATGTTCAGATTGCTTTTACAAACCATCTAAAGTCTTCGCAACTTTATTTCTAAAATTTTTATTTATCTATTAGATAAGATAATTTTAAATCTGCGCCTTGATTTTATATAAATAATAAAATTCATCATAATCGATAGACCGCTCTACACTCTCGAAACTATCCACAGCTCCGAGCGCCAGCGGTACGCATTTAAAATAAATTGATGCACGTCTTGTCAACCGCGATCTTCATCTCGTGGGACCAGTCCAATGGCGACACTGAGGTGAATGCTCTCCGGCAGCTTATTCATTTCAGCTGCCTTGGTGCTGCTGAGAGGCGCCATGATCATGCATTTTTCACTAGGCAAGAATAATATTTCTGCTGCTTTTTAAGCGGCCACGTGTATCCACAAATATCTTCGCATTCCTCTCCAGAAGAGAGTAGTCAAACCCATCATGATCTGTGGCCAGCAACACACAGTCATAGCTCGCCACGGATTCCTCATTCAAAGATATAGAACGCAAATCAAAATAGTAGTTACGCTTGATTGGAAACACCGGCACGTGCGGATCACTGTATTCAACATTCGCGCCCTTGGCCTGTAGCAAGTCCATGATCTCCACAGCGGGCGATTCCCTCGTATCGTCAATATTCTTCTTGTAGGCCAGCCCCAGCACCAATATACGGCTCCCTTTGACGGCCTTGCCTCGCTCATTAAGTGCATCGGCGACCTTGCCCACCACCCAGTGCGGCATATAGTGGTTGATTTCACCAGCCAGTTCGATGAAGCGCGTATTTACGCCATATTCACGCGCCTTCCATGTCAGGTAGAAGGGGTCGATGGGAATGCAGTGGCCGCCGAGGCCGGGACCGGGTCGATAGGGAACAAAGCCGAAGGGCTTGGTCGCCGCAGCGTCGATGACTTCATGGATGTTGATGCCCATCTTGTCGGCCACGATCTTCATCTCGTTCACCAAGCCGATGTTGACGCTGCGGTGGATGTTCTCCAGCAGCTTGGTCATTTCAGCCGCCTTGGTACTGCTGACGGGCACCATGGTCTGGATGGCATGTTGGTACAGCGCCATGCCCAGTTCCAGGCAGCTGGCAGTGCACCCTCCGATCACCTTGGGGATGTCCTTGGTGCCGTAATGCGGATTGCCAGGATCTTCGCGCTCCGGGGAGAACACCAGAGCGCAATTGGAGCCAGGCTCCAGTCCACGGCTGCGCAGGCGCGGTGCCAGCACTTCGTCCGTCGTGCCGGGCCAGGTTGTGCTCTCCAGGCTCAGCAATTGACCTTCGCGCATGTGAGGCAGCGCCGCCTCCACCGTGTTGATGATGAAGCTCAGGTCGGGCTCGCGGTGAATATTCAGGGGCGTGGGTACGCAGATGATCAGGGCATCTATTGCTTCTGTCCGTGCAAAGTCAGTGGTGGCCTCGAATCCCTGTTCCAACGCACGTCTGATCTGCTCGGGAGTGATTCGCTCTATATAGCTGCCGCTTTCGCCCAGCGTACGGACCTTGGCCTCGTCAATATCAAAGCCCACTACCTTGATGCCGACCTCGGCGAAGCGAAGGGCCAGAGGCAAGCCCACATAGCCCAGACCGTAGATACCCACGCGCACGGAGCCATGGGAGATTTTTTCCTTGAGGCGCGTAAGGGCCCCCGGGTTGCCAGCATGCATGGTGTTTCCCTCTGATTTCTTGTCGTTCTCTGTCACGGACATCCCGCGACCTTCCAGCAGTTATTGTGAACCGGCCTTTCTTGCTCTGGTACCGGCAATCGCACGACAGACGCTACTGCGCCACAAAGCTCCCCGTCTTGCCTCCGTGCTTCTCCAGCACCCTGATTCCCTCCATCACCATGCCCTTGTCCACCGCCTTGCACATGTCATAGACCGTGAGCAGGGCCGCCTGCACGGCTGTGAGCGCCTCCATCTCCACCCCGGTCGGACCAACGGTCTCGACGGTGGCAAGACAGCGGACGGACGACGTTTCGGGCAACGGATCAAACTCCACAGCCACCCGCGTCAACGCCAGCGGATGGCACAGCGGTATCAGGTCACTGGTTTTCTTGGCGGCCATGATGCCGGCGATGCGCGCAATGCCCAGTACGTCACCCTTCTTGGCGGTGCCGCTCTGGATGATGGCCAGGGTGGCGGGCTGCATGGTGATGCGGCCTTCGGCGACCGCGATGCGGTGGGTTGCCGGCTTGGCGCCGACGTCGACCATGTGGGCCTGGCCCTGGGCGTCGAAATGGGTGAGGGAAGACATGGCAACTCCAAAAAATGCACTGGCCGGTCTACGGCAGTCCTGACACGCTGGTCAGTCCTGCCATGAACGTTTGGCGAACCGAGGCATCATAGTGGGGTGTTTCACCGCCCCGTGCCTATGCACGGGCCCGGCCCCTTGGTTCTTACCTGCCCATGCGCCCATCACGCCTGAAGACACATATCGCCGTCGGCCTGCAGTTGCTGGCGGCCTCTCTCACCATCGCAACGCATGCCCCCGCACAGGCCCAGTTGCGCCTGCCCACGCTGGGCGACGGCGCGGCCACGACGACCAGTGACGAGCGGCGGTTGGGTGACCGCATCATCCGCTCGCTGTACCGCGATCCGGACTACATCGACGATGCGGTACTGCAGGAGTATGTGGAAGGCATCTGGCAGCATCTGGTCGATGCGGCACGCACGCGTGGCGAGCTGTCGGATGAGCTGGAAGAGCGCTTTGCCTGGGAGATCCTGCTGGGGCGGGACCGATCGGTCAACGCCTTTGCGCTGCCCGGCGGCTATCTGGGGGTGCACCTGGGCCTGATCGGCGTGGTCAGCACGCGCGACGAGCTGGCATCGGTGCTGGCACACGAGCTGAGCCACGTCACCCAGCGCCATATCGCGCGACTCATTGCCCAACAGGGCAAGCAGACGCCGCTGATGATAGGCTCGATGATTCTGGGCGCGCTTGCTGCCAGCCGCAGCCCCGATGCTGCCATGGCCATGATGATGGGTGGCCAGGCGCTGGCCGTGCAGAACCAGCTCAATTTCTCTCGCGACATGGAGCGCGAGGCCGACCGCATGGGCTACGGGCTGATGGCGCCTGCAGGGTTCGCGCCGCAGGGCTTTGTGACCATGTTCGACAAGCTGCAGCAGGCCAACCGCCTGAATGACAACGGCAGCTGGCCCTATCTGCGCAGCCATCCGCTGACCACGGAACGCATGGCCGACATGCATTCGCGCCTGCCGCGTGGCGTTGCGCCTGCGCCAGCACCATCTCTGGAACACGTGATGATGGCCGCACGGGCCCGCGTGCTGTCGCGCCCCGGCGTGGATGTGCTGCGCCAGTGGGCCGAGCAGCCGCGCTCCACCAGCTTTGGCAGCCAAACCCAAACCCAGCAGGTGGCGCAGCTATATGCCGCCACGCTGAGCGCCGTGCAATTGCGTGATTGGGCCGAAGCGCGGGAAATGTCCGGGCGGCTTCAAGTGGCAACCGCCGCAGATGCCGGCGCCCAGCGGCAGGCCAGGCTGCTGCAGGCCGAACTGGAGCTGACGGCCGGCAAGCCCGGCGCCGCGTTGCAGGCGTTGCCACCGCTCTATCTGCCGGCAGCTGCGCCTGCCCAGCCCAATCCCACGGAATCCATCCCCGCCAAGACAACGGAAAGCGGCCCCAGTCTGGCCACCGTCAATGTGGTCGAAAGCCGCGCGGTGCGCCGGCCCGAGCTGCTGATGCGCACCCAGATACTGCTGCGCGAGCAAGGCGCTGCCAGCATGGCGGGCCCGCTGCAGACCTGGGTGACGGACCACCCGCGTGATGCCAGCGCCTGGCAGTTGCTGGCCCAGGTGCAGCGAGCCCAGGGCCAGGAGTTGCGCGCGCTGCGCGCCGAGGCCGAGGCCCAGGTCGCGCACTACGACTACGCGGCGGCAGTGGACCGTTTCAAGGCTGCGCAGGACCTGGCCCGCAAGGGTGGGCCCAAGGTGGATTTCATCGAAGCCTCCATCGTGGACACGCGGCTGCGTGCCGTGGAAGAGCTGCTAAGGGAACAGGCGCGCGAGAAGTGATTCGATGGCCAGGCCCAGCAGCGAGTAGATGAGCGCGCCCAGCATGGCCGCCCAGAAGCCCGCGACGTGAAAGCCGCTGAGCAGGCCCGAGGCTGCCCAGAACATCAGTCCGTTGACCACGAAGAGAAACAGCCCGACCGTCACGATGGTCACGGGCAGCGTCAGCACCACGAGGATGGGGCGCAGCACCGCATTGAGCAGGCCGATGACCAGCGCCGCGATCATGGCCGAGCTGAAGCTGTTGACCTGCACGCCGCCGTAGAGATAGGCCACGACCAGCAGGGCACCGGCGCTGAGCAGCCATTTGATCAGGATTTTCATGCGGGCAGCATAGCAGCAGCCGGCAGATCCAGGTTGAGGCCGCGCACTGGAAACCGTGGACGGGAGAACCCCATGAAAAACGGCATCCCGTTTCCGGGATGCCGTCCTGAAAGTGATCGCCTGACCAGAGCGGCCAGGCAGATGCCAGCCTTTAGATCATCGCTTCCTCGAACACCAGGCCCATCAGCGCGCCGATGGCCGCCAGCGTTCCCGGAAGATTCCAGCGCCGGCCCAGCGGGGCGGCAGGCGCCACGGCGGGAGCCGTAGCTTCCTGCTTGGGGCGGCGTGCATCGACGATCTGGGCCGTGCCGTGCTCCTGCTGGAGCTGGGCCACCAGTTCGGCCAGCGGGCCCTTGGCCAGCACTGGCGTGATCCTGCCAGCGCTGTCACCGAACACCGGCAGCAATTGGGCGAACAGCTTGTCCGCCCACTTGCCGCGCCAGCTTTCGCGCGCGCTGTGGCTCACCCATTTGCTGACCCGGTGGGTAATGCGCGGCGCGCAGGCCACCAGCAGCCAGTGCGAGGACTGTGCCTGCGGCGAGGCGGCCAGGGCCTGTACCAGAGGCAGAGCGTAGGAAGCGTCATCCACGTAGACGATGATGGGGTTCAAAGCAAGTCCTTGTCGAACTGGGTTTGCGGGAGTGGGAGAGGCAGGCGGCCGGGGCCGCCCTTGCCATGGATTGTCGCGAATCGGCGCGGGCGGCCCATCGGGCCAACCCGGCGCCCACCTCAACTTTTCAGCGGATCAGGCTCCGTGGGCACCGGCCTTGGGAGCAGGACGGCGCGAAGCGATGTACTTGCCCAGTGCCAGCACCAGCAGGGCTCCGAACACGCTGGCACCGTACTTGAGCATGTCGGTCTGGGGCAACTTGACCATCCAGTCCCACTTCTCCGTATTGGCGAAGACGGGGTCGGTGACCAGCATGCCGCCGGCAATCCAGCCCAGCAGCATGCCGCCGGCCACGATGATGATGGGGAAGCGCTCCATCAGCTTGATCACGAGCTGCGAGCCCCAGACGATGATGGGGATGGAGATCAACAGGCCCAGCACGACCAGCAGCATCTGGTGCTCGCCCGAGCTCTGGGCGGCGCCGGCAATGGCGATCACGTTGTCCACGCTCATCACCAAGTCGGCAACGATGATGGTCTTGATGGCAGCCAGCAGCTTGTCGCTGCCCTGGATGTTGTCGTGGCCGTCTTCATCAGGGGCAATCAGCTTGATGCCGATCCACACCAGCAGCAGTGCGCCGACGAACTTCAGGAAGGGCAGCGCCAGCAATGTCATCGCGAAGGCGATCAGGATGACGCGCAGGATGATGGCACCCGCCGTGCCCCAGATGATGCCCTTCTTGCGTTGCTCGGGCGGCAGCTTGCGGCAGGCCAGCGCGATCACGACCGCGTTGTCGCCGCCCAGCAGGATGTCGATGATGATGATTTGGCCCAGGGCCACCCAGAACGGGGCGTGAGTCAGAAAGTCCAAGTCCATAAGGTCCTCGCTGTTGAGTAAGGCCGGCGAGAACTCCTCCCTCCTGGAGAAACACCCACCGGCACAGAAAGACCGATGCAACGCCGCAGCGCCTACCCGGGCAAGGACATGCCTGGCTCAGGGGAGAACACATTGATCGACCGTCATCAGGTCCATCAAAGGTCTTGCTCGGCTGCGGTATACACCGCAACCCGGAAGGCCGGAAGCTTGCGCTTCGTATTGACGACCATTCCGATGCCGGCACCGTGGCTTTGCAAAAACCACCTCCGCCGGCAGAGAGCTACTCCCCTTCGAACCTGTGGATTGCAACACAAAGCCGCCACGGCACGCAAGTGAAAAAACCCTTCATTTCCACGGAAAGCACAAGTCGCGCATCCCCCAGACCATTTATCTGCCTACCTCAAATGCTTCACTATCCATAGCAACCCTTGAACCAACGGAGTGTTGCAGCCATGCCCGGCCATGCGCGGGCAGGCGTCTTATCATCGCTGTCCCTTGCCCCTGACCGTCCATGACCGCACTGCACATCACCGACATCGAAGCCGCCATCAACTACTGGCGCGAGCGCCATCCGTCCCCGGACGGCGTGCTGCTGCAGCCCGAAGTACGAGCCCTGGCCGAGGTGTACGCGCTGATGATCTTCTGGCATGAGAGCGAAGTACAGGTTGAGGGCTTTCCCTCGCACGCCATGGCGGCCTGGCTGGCCTGGTACGACACCACGCCCGATACGCCCTGCATCGCCATCTGCTCCACCAGCCAGGGCGACGAAAGATGCAAGGGCTGCGGCCGCAGCTTTGACGAAGTGCAGCTGTGGACCGCGATGGAGCCGGCACAAAAGCGGATGGTCTGGCGCAGGATCACGGCAGAGGGCGACTCCTGGCGTTTCACCCGCTATGCAGAGCGTGCGGCCGAGCGCACGGACACATCGCGTGACTCTGGCTGATTGCTGGTTGATTGCCGGCTGATCTGCCGGATACCGCACCGGACCAGTGCGATGTTGCAGACGGCCTAACATCGGCCGCCATGCTGCAGACCGCCGCTTACCGCCACAGCCACCTCCGCCTTTGCTTGCGCCTCACGGCACGTGATGCGGGCGAGACGCGCGTGCCGGCCGGCAAGGCCTGGCCCGCCACGGCCACGCGCCTGCGCGAGCGTGACGCAGCACGGCTGAACATCGGCCCCCGACAGGCCGCACGGTCTTGATGCGCTGCCCTGCGCGGAACCGGGCAGCGTCGCTTCACTGAATCCGCTCTTCTTGCGCCGCCTTCACCCTGAAGCCTGAAGGCGGTTGGATTTTCACGCGTCTGCCCGGCCACAAGGCCAGCCGACGAAGCGAGCCCTGCCGTGACCTGTCTAGCCCTTGCCCCAGCCGGGCACTCTTTTGCCGCCCCCTCTTTTTCCACGCTCTTGCGCCATCTGCGCCATCTGAGCGATACCTTGGCGCATCGCGCCCTGCCCCGCTGCGCGCCACGCCACGTCACCGAACTGCGCATCGACGTGATGCAGCCGCTGGTGGAGGGCGAGCTCGAAGCCATTCACGAGCGCCTGTACCAGCCCGGCAACAAGCTCCATGGCCTGGAGCGCCGCCCGTTGCACGACCCGCAGTTCCAGCTGCACTGGCGTGAAGCCGACGGCGAATGGTTTGCCTACGTGGAGGACATGGAGCGGCGCTGCCTGGCCGGCTACACGGTGTTCAATCGCCTGGTCGAGGTGGACAAGCGCACCGACCGGCGCGTGCGCTCGCCGCATTCGCGCTTTGCGCCGCATTACCAGCGGCGCGGCATTGCCAGCGCCGTGTATCGCAGCGTGCTGGACAAAGGCACCTGCCTGGTCAGCGGCGCACGCCAGTCGCCGGGCGCCCACGGCCTGTGGAACCATCTGGCGCGAAGCTATGACGGCCGATATGTGGGAATTGCGGACAGCAAGTCGCTCATCCATCTGGGCCGCAATGTGCCGGACGATGTCATGGACCGCCTGTCCACGCGCCGCATGCTGCTGGGCGCGGGCTGGACCGTGGAGTCCTTCGCCCAGGCCGTCCGGATGCAGTTGCCGGGTTGAGACAGGGACCTTGAGCGGGAGCCCGTTTACTTCCAGCGCAGCGGCTCGATGAAGACCGTGCCCAGGTTGCTGCTGAGCGTCAGCGCGCCTTCCTGGATGGTGGCCTGCAGCTGCATGCTGCGCTCGGCCAGCTCCGCCAGGGATTGGGATGTTTCGGAGGGAATGCGCCAGACCTGCAGCTTGTTCAGCCGCGCCAGCTTGCCCTCCAGGCCCTTCCACCAGACCTCGGCCGCATGGTGGAAGGCGTAGAGCACCACCGCATCGGATTTGTTGCAGGCCTTGGCGATGGGCTTTTCCTCGGGCTGGCCGACCTCGATCCACAGGCGCTTGGCGCCCGTGAAGTCGGTCAGCGAGACATCGGGGTCTTCGGGATCGGACAGGCCTGCGCCAAACGCCAGCGTGCCGTCGCCCTTGCACATGTCATTGAGCTGGTGTGCATTGAGGGCCAGGGCCACCAGGCGCACCATCATGCGTTCGTCCGTCTCGCTGGGATGGCGCGCCAGGGTCAGCGCATGGTCGGCGTAGTAGCCGTGGTCGATGTCGGCGATGGACAGGTTCGCCTTGAAGATGGTGGATTTGAGGGCCATGAGACAGAACCTATCAAAAACAAGAGCTGCCGCAGCAAGTCTGTGCTTGCATCGGCAGCCCTGAATGGTTGAAGCGCGCCCTTCATGGCGCGGCAAAGGATGGATTAGACGCGGCGGGCCAGCTCGGCCGCCTTGCCCACATAGGAGGCAGGCGTCATGGCCAGCAGGCGGTCCTTGTCGGCCTGGGGGATTTCCAGGCCGTTGATCAGGCGGTGCAGGTCTTCGGCCTGCACGGTCTTGCCGCGCGTGACTTCCTTGAGCTTTTCGTAGGCGCCCTGCACGCCGTAGCGGCGCATGACGGTCTGGATGGGCTCGGCCAGGACTTCCCAGGCGTGGTCCAGGTCTTCCTGCAGGCGCTCTTCGTTGAGTTCGAGCTTGTTCAGGCCCGTCATCAGCGAGCTGTAAGCCAGCGTGGCATAGCCCATAGCCACGCCGATGTTGCGCAGCACGGTGGAGTCGGTCAGGTCGCGCTGCCAGCGCGAGATGGGCAGCTTTTCGGCCAGGTGCTTGAGCAGGGCGTTGGCCAAGCCCAGATTGCCTTCGGCATTCTCGAAGTCGATGGGGTTGACCTTGTGCGGCATGGTGGACGAGCCGATCTCGCCGGCCTTCAGGCGCTGCTTGAAGTAGCCCAGGGACACATAGCCCCAGACATCGCGCGAGAAGTCGATGAGGATGGTGTTGGCGCGCGCGATGGCGTCGAACAGCTCGGCCATGTAGTCATGCGGCTCGATCTGGATCGAGTAGGGCTGGAAGCTCAGGCCCAGGCCCTGGGGCTCGGGCGACTCGATCACCTTCTTGCTGAAGGCTTCCCAGTCGAACTCGGGCCAGGCCGACAGATGGGCGTTGTAGTTGCCGACGGCGCCATTCATCTTGGCCAGGAGCTTGACCTCGGCGATGCGGGCAGAGGCCTTTTCCAGACGCACCAGCACGTTGGCGATTTCCTTGCCCACGGTGGTGGGGCTGGCGGTCTGGCCGTGCGTGCGGCTGAGCATGGGCACGGCCGCGTAGGCGTGGGCCATCTCGCGCAGCTTGGCGGTGATGCCCGTCAAGGCCGGCAGCAGCACGCTGTCACGACCGGCGCGCAGTTGCAGCGCATGGCTGGTGTTGTTGATGTCTTCGCTGGTGCAGGCGAAATGCACGAATTCGGCGGCCTTGAGCAGCTCGGGACGGCCGTCGAACTTGCCCTTGATCCAGTACTCCACGGCCTTGACGTCGTGGTTGGTGGTCTTTTCGATGTCCTTGATGGCCACGGCATCGGCCTCGGAGAAGTTCTTCACCAGATCCTGCAGATAGACGCGGGCGCCTTCGGTCAGGGGCTTGAACTCGGCAAAGCCGGCGTCCGACAGGGCGATGAACCAGGTCACCTCCACCTGCACGCGGCGGTGCATGTATCCCATCTCGCTCATGATCGGGCGCAGAGGAGACAGTTTGGCGGCGTAGCGGCCGTCGAGCGGGGACAGGGCGGAGATGTGCGGCAGATTCATGGGCCGTGATTGTAGGTGCGCGCGGCAAAAACGGGGGCTGTAGGGGGAGATCGCCGGGCAGCGCATAGAATCGGCTGCCCGCCCATGGGCCGCCTCTTCGCCACGGAAAACAGCCATGAAACTGATAGGTTCCTCCACCAGCGCCTACGTACGCAAGGTACGCGTCGTACTGGCCGAGAAAAGGCTCGACTATCAGTTCGTCGAGGAAAACCCCTGGAGCCGCGAGCTGTCTCCCGGCACCGGCAACCCGCTGGGCAAGGTGCCACGCCTGGTCATGGACGGCAGCGATGCCATGTTCGACTCGCGCGTGATCGTCGAATATCTGGACACACTTTCCCCGGTAGGCAAGCTGATCCCCGGCACAGGCCGCGAGCGTGCCGAGATCAAGACCTGGGAAGCCCTGGCCGATGGCGTGCTGGACGCCGGAGCTCTGGCCCGCCTCGAAGCCACCTGGGATGGTCGCAGCGAGGAGCAGCGTTGCCAGGCCTGGATAGACCGCCAGCTGGCCAAGGTGCGCGCCGCACTGAACGTGATGTCCCAGGGCCTGGGCGACAAGCCCTATTGCTGCGGCATCCACTTCACCCTGGCCGACGTGTGCGTGGGCTGTGCCCTGGGCTGGCTGGACTTTCGCTTTCCCGAACTGGACTGGCGCGCCGACCACCCCAATCTGGCCACCTTGCAGGCCAAGCTGGCGGAACGCGCCAGCTTTGCGGCCACACGCCCGCCCCAGCCCTGAAAACGGGTCACCCCCGCAACGACAACTGCAACTGCAGCGGCAACAAAAAAGGCCACCCGATGGGTGGCCTTTTTGCTGGCATAAAAAAGTTGCGAAGCATCCCGAAACGAATAAAGAGAGGGAGGGAGGAGAAGCGCTTCGGGCGGAACAGTTCAGGACTGTGGCCCCAGAGGCTTCGCAACGTGAAATTCGGTCTGGATACCCTCTCTCGTCAACCTGTCCAATAGATGAGCTACTTTTGCAGAAGTTCCAGGGGTCGGGGGCGGGAAAAATGTAACATTTTGACGAGGAGCGTCATTCTGCTGTAGGCCGTGTTCGATGGATGCTGACGGGACGGCGTCGGCCAGGGCCGACCACCTTCCCTCCCCGCATCCTCACACCAGAGCGGCCCCCGTGAAAACCGCTTCCCACAGGGCCTTGACCGGCGCACTGAGCGGCTCGGCCTGGCCCGGCACCAGTTGGGCCGTTCGCTCGTCCAGCCGCGCCACGTGCTGCAGGCGGCGCAGTTCACGGTAGGCCCGGGCTGCCTGCTGGCCCACGCCTGCAGGCAGCAGGCCCGCCTCTTCCGCACGCTGCAGCAGCGCGATGTTGCCAAGATTGGCCATCAGCCCCGGATGCAGGGCCGATTGCGAGAGAACCAGGTACTGGACGGCGAACTCCACATCGACCATGCCGCCGGGGCTGTGCTTGACGTCGAAGAGGCCGCCGCGCACCGGATGCGCGCTGCGCACGCGTTCGCGCATGGCCACGATCTCGTCGCGCAGGGCCGCGGCGTCGCGCGGCGCGGTGATCACGGCCTCGCGCACGGCGTCGAAGCGGGCCTGCAGATCGTCGCTGCCCAGCACGAAGCGCGCCCGCGTCATGGCCTGGTGCTCCCAGGTCCATGCCGTGTTGCTGCCGCGCTGCTGCTGGTAGTTGGCATAGGAGGCAAAGCTGGTCACCAGCAGGCCGGAGTTGCCGTTGGGGCGCAGCGCGGTGTCGATCTCGAACAGATCGCCCTCGCCCGTCTTGACGGCCAGCCAGTTGATGAGCTTGCGCACAAAGGCGGCATAGATCTCGGAGGCGTGCTCGTCGTCGTCATCGAAGACGAAGACGATGTCCAGGTCGCTGCCGTAGCCCAGCTCCTTGCCGCCGAGCTTGCCGTAGCCAATGATGGCGAACTGCGGCGACTCGCGGTGGCGGTTCTTGAGCCGGCTCCAGCACCAGCTGGCCGTCACACGCAGCACGCAGTCGGCCAGCGCACTGAGGTCGTCCGCCACCTGCTCGACCGTGATGCGGCCCTCGATATCACGCGCCAGCGTGCGGAAGACCTCGGCATGGTGGGCGCGGCGCAGCAGGTTCAGCAGGGTTTCGTCGTCGTCCTCGCCCGTGGTCTGCAGCGCGGCCAGGCGCAGGGCCAGCTCATGCTCGAAATCCATGGGAGAGAAGCGCTCGCCCAGCATGGCGTCGTTGGCCAGCTCGTCGATCACGCCCGGGTGCTGCTGCAGATAGCGCGCGGGCCAGCGCGCCGCGCCCAGCAGGTCCAGCAGCCGCTCGTGCACGGCAGGGCGCTCCAGCAGCAGGGCCAGATAGCTTTCGCGGCGCAGCAGCGGCTCCAGCCAGTTCAGAAAGCGCACTGCGGCGTCTTCAGGCACGCTGCGCTCGGCCACCCATTGCGCCGTGCGCTGCACAAGGCGGAACAGCCGGCTGCGCGCCTCGTCGCGCAGGTTGGCGATGCGGGCGTTGCCGCGCCAGTCGGCCACGTGGGCGGCCAGGGCGGGTGGCAGCTGCTCCATGAGTCCATCGATCTCGCGCGGCGTTCCTCCCTGGGCAGGGCTGCGGGCGCCGTTGCAGCGGCCCGCGCTGCATTGCGGGGGAGCCGAGCCGCCGAGCAGGGTGTCGAACTCCTCGGCCACCTTTTCGCGGTGGGCGTCGAACTGGTGCAGGAAGGCGCAGGTATCGGCAAAGCCCATGGTGCGCGCAATCCATTCGAGGTCGTCATCGCGCGTGGGCAGCACATGGGTCTGCTGGTCGTCCAGGTACTGGATGCGGTGCTCGACACGGCGCAAAAAGGTATAGGCCGCGCCCAGGGCATCGGCCACTTCCTGGCTCATGAGGCCGGCGCGCGCCAGGCGCCCCAGCGCCTCCAGCGTGGGGCGGCAGCGCAGCTCGGGGAACTGGCCGCCACGCACCACCTGCAGCAATTGCACGGTGAATTCGATCTCGCGGATACCGCCGCGCGAGAGCTTGACGTCATTGGAGCGGCCGGGATGGCCTGCGCTGCGCCGCGCCGCATGCTCGCGGATCTGGCGGTGCAGCGAACGCAGCGCATCGAAGACCGCGTAATCCAGATAGCGGCGAAAGACGAAAGGCAGGACCACGGCGCGCAGCGCCTGCACCTGCGTGGAGCGCACGCTGTCCATGGGCGCAACCACCCGGCTCTTGAGCCAGGCGAAGCGCTCCCACTCGCGGCCATGGGTCTGCAGATACTCTTCCAGCGAGGCCAGCGAGACAGCCGACGGCCCCGAGTTGCCGTTGGGCCGCAGCGCCAGGTCCACGCGGAACACGAATCCGTGCTCGGTGGTGTCGCCGATCAGGCCATAGATGCCCTTGACAACGCGTGCGAAGTACTCATGGTTGGAGAGAACGCCGCGCCCGTCAGGCAGGCCGGCCGTGTCGCCGTCCTGCTCGTAGACGTAGATCAGGTCGATGTCGCTGGAGACATTGAGCTCGCGCGCGCCCAGCTTGCCCATGCCGATGATCCACAGCTGCACGGGCCGGCCCTCGGGGCCTTGCGGTGCGCCATGGCGCGCATCGAGTTCGGCGCGCACCTGGATGCAGGCGCGCTCCAGCGCCAGCTCGGCCAGCTCGGTCACGGCCCGCGTGACCACGGCCAGCGGCGCCTGCTGCTCGCAGTCGAGCACCATGGTGCGTTCCATGACCAGCTGGCGCAGCACGCGCAGCGCGGCCGACAGGTCCAGCCCGCGCTCCAGCAGCGCCGACAGGGCCTGCTCCATGGAGGCGCGCTCGGGCGGGCCCGGCGGCAACAGGCTCAACTCGTCGCCATAGCGACGATGCAGCCGTTGGTGGAAACGGGAATAGGCGGCCTGTGCGGGGACATTCAAGGCCGTGTCTGCCATTGCGTGCTCTGAGGATTGCATACGGAACGCGAAAGAAGCGGCCACTCACGCGCAGAGGGATCGCAGCAACCCTTGGTTACCGTCCGGCCCCTGAGGGTGCCGGTCATAATTCCCGTCATAGCTGATGCCGCCGATGATCGAACCGAAACCGCACCCCACACGCCTGACCCGTTGGATGGCCGGCCTTGCGCGGTGGTCACTGGGGCTGGTCCTGGCCTTCTGGCTGGTCCTGGGCTCCGTGTGGGGGGTGCTCCATGGCTGGATTGTGCCGCGAATCGGCGAATGGCGTCCTCAGCTGGAATCCCTGGCCTCACGCACGCTGGGCCTACCCGTGCGCATAGGCAGCATCACGGCCCGCAGCGAGGGACTGGTCCCCCGGTTCGAGCTGGGCGACGTGGTGGTCGAAGACCCAGAACACTCCGCGAACGCCCTGCGCCTGCCCAGCGTGGTGGTGGCCGTTTCGGCCCGCTCGCTGATGCGCCTGGGCGTGGAGCAGATCTATATCGACCGCCCCGAACTCGTGGTCCGCCGCGCGGCCGATGGCCGTGTCTTCGTGGCCGGCATCGAGATCAGCCCTTCATCGGGCGGGGACAATGCCGCCGCCGACTGGCTGTTTTCCCAGACCGAGCTGGCCCTGCGCGGCGGCAGCCTGCTGTGGGTGGACGAGCTGCGCCAGGCACCGCCGCTGGCCTTGCGCGATGTGGATCTGGTGCTGCGCAACAAGGGCTGGAGCCACGGAATGCGCCTGGACGCCACGCCGCCCGAAGGCTGGGGCGAGCGCTTCATGCTCGCCGGCCTGTTCCGCGAGCCGCTGCTGTCCACGCACGAGGGCAACTGGCAGCGCTGGAGCGGACAGGCCCATGCGATGTTCACGCAGATAGACCTGTCCCGGCTCGGGCAGTACATGGACACGTCCGACCTGCGCCTGCAGCAGGGCCGGGGCGCACTGCGCGCCTGGATCGACCTGCGCCAGGGCCAGCCCGTGGGTGCCATGGCCGATGTGGCGGTGAATGCCCTGCAACTGCAGTGGCGCGAGAACCTGGAGCCGCTGCAACTGCAGGCGCTGACGGGCCGGCTGAGCGTGCAGCACCAGGACGGCTGGCGCTTCGCCGCGCAGAACCTGGAGTTCTCCACGGGTGACGGCCTGCACTGGCCTGCCGGCAACCTGCGCGCGCGCTACAACCCTGCGGGCGCCAGCACGCAGGGGGCGCTGGGCGAGCAGGGCGAGTTCCAGGCCGATGGCATTGACCTGGCCATCCTTGCCCAGTTGGGCCAGCGCCTGCCGCTGCCCGAGCAGCTGCAGCGCCATCTGGCCGACATGGCCCCGGCCGGCCAACTGCGCCAGTTCCAGACAAGCTGGCGCGGCCCGCTGCAGGCTGTGCAGCAGTACAAGGCCAGCGGCGAGCTGCAGCAGCTGTCGATCGACGGCGTGGCATCGTCCGAAGGCCCCACGAAGCCGGGCATGCCCGGCATCAAGGGCCTGAACGCACGCTTCTCGCTGGACCAGGACGGCGGACAGGCTCAGCTGGAGATGGAGGGCACGGGGCAGCAGCCGGCTGCGCTGTCCTTTCCTGGCGTCTTCGAGGAACCCGAGATCCCGCTGCACCGCCTGCAGGCCAGCCTGCGCTGGCAGTTGCGCGGACAGGCCATCAGCGTGCAGGTGCCCAACCTGCGCTTTGCCAACGATGACACCGAGGGCGAGGCCCGCGCGCAGTGGCACACCGGCGACGGCAGCGACAAGCACCCGCGCTTTCCGGGCGTGCTGGACCTGCAGGGCCAGTTGCGCAACGCAGACGGCACGCGCGTGCACCGCTACCTGCCGCTGGAAATCCCCGCCGATGCGCGCCACTACGTGCGAGAGGCCATCCACGCCGGGCGCGCAAGCACGGTGAACTTCAAGGTGCGCGGCCACCTGGACCACGTGCCGGCAGAAAAGCCCAGCCAGGGCGAGTTCCATATCGCTGCCAAGCTGCATGACGTGCACTATGAATATGTGCCGCCCCATCTGCTCACGCATGGCGAGGCGCCCTGGCCGGCCCTGGTCGATCTGTCGGGCGAGCTGGTCTTCGACCGCTCGTCGATGGCCGTGCGCAATGCACGCGGCGAGTTCGCGGGCTACCCGCAGCTGCAGATGCGCGACATCCAGGCCAGCATTCCCAACCTGGGCCACACCGAGGTGGCCGTGACCGCCAAGGGCCAGGGCCCGCTGGCCGACATGCTGGGCGTGGTCAAGACCTCGGCCCTGTCGGCACTGACCGGGCACGTGCTGGACGGCAGCGAGGCCACGGGCGCCGCGCAACTGGCCCTGCAGCTGCAATTGCCCATCGACCATCTGGACCGCAGCAAGGTGTCCGGGCAGGTCACGCTGGCGGGCAACTCACTGCAGCTCGATGATCAGACGCCCCATCTGAGCCAGCTGCGCGGGGCCGTCAAGTTCTCAGAAACCGGCTTCTCGCTGGCCGGCCTTCAGGCGCGCGCGCTGGGCGGTGAGCTGCGCGCCGATGGCGGCATGCAGGCGCTGGCGCGCAATGCGCCGGCCACCGAATCGTCCGTCAAGGTGCGCGTGCAGGGCACGGCCACGGCACAGGGGCTGCGCGAAGCCAGGGAACTGGGCTGGGTGGCCGACCTGGCCCGCCATGCCGAGGGCCAGTCGCCCTATTCGCTGCTGCTGAAGGTGCGGCGCGGTACACCCGAAATCCAGGTCCAGTCCAGCATGCAAGGCATGCGCATCAACCTGCCCGCCCCGCTGGGCAAGGCGGCGGAGTCCATCCAGCCATTGAACGTGAGCCACCAGCTCGCACCCGCCAGCTTCACCTCGCCCGATGCCCCGCTGCGCGACCAGATCAGCGTGCAACTGGGCGATACGGGCTCGGTGTTCTATGAGCGCGACATCAGTGGCAAGCACAGCCGTGTGCTGCACGGCAGCATCCTCATCGGCCAGGAAGCGGGCACGGCTTCCACTTCGGGCCAGGGCGTGCAGGCCCACGTGCAGCTGCCGCTCTTCAATCTCGACGACTGGCTGGCACTGGCGCCGCAGTCCAGCGGCGCCAAGCCGGAGCCCGCCGATGCCGCGGACCCGGCGCGCGAATACCTCCCCGACCGGCTGACCCTGCGCGTCAAGCAGCTGCAGGCCAAGGGGCGGCAGTTGCACGACGTAGTGGCGGGGATATCGCGCGATGGCGGCTCGTGGCACAGCAACCTCGCCTCCCAGGAGCTTGACGGCTACGTGGGCTTTCGCGAAGGCACGGATGCCCAGCCCGAAGGGCAGCTGGTGGCCCGGCTGTCGCGCCTGACGGTGCCCGAGGCCAAATCCGACCGCGTGGACGCCCTGTTCAGCGAGGGGCCGCGCCAGCTGCCGGCCCTGCAGATCGTGGTGGACGACATGCACCTGTCAGGCCACGCCCTGGGCCGCCTGGAAGTGGAGGCCCGCAACCGCCCCGTTCCCGGCGATGCGGCGGCGCGCGAATGGCAGTTGTCACGCTTCAACATCGCCACGCCCGAGGCCACACTGACGGCCAGCGGCCAGTGGCGCCTGCCCCAGGGCCAGTCCGAGCACCCGGGGCGCAGCCAGTTGCAGTTCCAGCTGGACCTGCGCGACGTGGGCAAGCTGCTCACGCGCTTCGATATGCCCGGCGTGGTGGGCAACGGCAAGGGCGTGCTGCAGGGATCGGCGGGCTGGACGGGCTCGCCCATCACGCCCGACTTCCGCAGCCTCTCTGGCTCCATGCACCTGGATGTGCAGACCGGCCAGTTCCTCAAGGCCGAACCGGGCCTGGCCAAGCTGCTGAGCGTGCTCAGCCTGCAGGCGCTGCCCCGCCGGCTGACGCTGGACTTCCGCGATGTGTTCAGCAACGGCTTCGCCTTCGACTTCATGCGCGGCGACGTGCAGATCACCGACGGCGTGGCGCGCACCAACAACATGCAGATGAAGGGCGTCAACGCCGCCGTGCTGATGGAGGGCACGGCCGACCTGGTCCAGGAGACGCAGAATCTGCATGTGGTGGTGGTGCCCGAGATCAATGCCATGACGGCCTCCCTGGTGGCCACGGCCATCAACCCCGTGGTCGGCCTGGGCAGCTTCCTGGCGCAGGTGCTGCTGCGCGGCCCGCTGATCGCGGCGGCCACCAAGGAATTCCGCATCGACGGCAGCTGGGACGAGCCCCAGGTCACGGCCCTGCCGCGACGCCGGGCCACGACACCCTCCGATCCTGCCGCCAACAACCCCGCCAGCACGCCCTCCGGCGCCACCGAGCCCGCTTCTTCAGGAGAGAACCCATGAAAATCGCAGCCCTGCAAATGGTGTCGGAACCCGATGTGCGCGCCAACCTCGACCAGGCGCTGGCACTGCTGCGCCAGGCGCGCGACCAGGGGGCCGAACTCGCGGCCCTGCCCGAGTATTTCTGCGCCATGGGCCTGCGCGACACCGACAAACTGGCCTACCGCGAGAGCTTCGGCCCAGGCCCCATCCAGGACTTCCTGCGCCGCGCAGCACGCGAGCTGCAGCTGTGGATCGTGGGCGGCACCCTGCCCCTGGTGGCCGATGACGATGCCCACGTGCTCAACAGCTCCCTGGTGTTCTCGCCCCAGGGCGAATGCGTGGCGCGCTACGACAAGATCCACCTGTTCCACTACGACAACGGACGCGAGCGCTACACGGAAGCCGCCGTGGTCCAGGCGGGCCACACGCCCGTGACCTGCGACATCACCTCGCGCGAGGGCGAGACCTGGCGCCTGGGTCTGAGCGTGTGCTACGACCTGCGTTTTCCCGAGCTGTACCGTCGCCTTGCCGAGCAGGGCGCCGACCTGCTGCTGGTGCCCGCCGCCTTCACCCACATCACGGGTCTGGCGCATTGGGAAGTGCTGCTGCGCGCCCGCGCCATCGAAAACCAGGCCTACCTGCTGGCACCCGCCCAGGGCGGCCACCATGAAAACGGCCGCCGTACCTGGGGCCACAGCCTGCTGGCCGATCCCTGGGGCATGGTGCTGGCACAGCAGGCCGAGGGCGCCGGCGTGGTGCTGGGCGAGATCAAGCGCGAGCGCCTGGCGCATGTGCGCCGCCAGCTGCCGGCCCTGGAGCACCGCGTCCTGTGAATCCACCGCACCCGCCCATGCCGCCCATGCCGGCCATGTCACCGATGTCGCCCATGCCCGAAGGCCGCTGGCCCTGGCGCCGCTGGCGCACGGCCTGGCGCCGCTGGTCGCTGTGGAGCCTGCTGGTCGCCCTGGTCCTGAGCATGCTCGTCACCATGGTCTGGCTGGCCGGGCGCTACGAGGCCTCCCAGGTCCAGGACAAGCTGGAGCGCGACACGGCCAATGCCGTGGCCGACATACGCGCCGCGCTCAACCGCAACCTGCAGGACCTGCAGGCGCTGAACGCGCCCGACAACGAGCCCGCCGAATGGAAGACCCGCGCCGCCGAGCTGCTGCAGGTGCGCCGCGAGCTGATGCGCATCGAGTGGCGCGACGCAGGCCTGCAGATCCGCTCCCATGCCGAGACCCCCTATCGCAACGTGCAGTGGGAAGACCAGCTGCGCACGAACAACACCCACCCCGAGGCCGTGCTGACCTGCACCCACGCGCGCCGCCTGAACGGCCCCGCCTACTCGCCCAGCTACTTCCAGCTGCTGGCCGAGGGCCTGGGCACGGAGATGATGGAGGTCTGCCTGCCGCTGACGCAAAGCGGCCACATCATCGGCTTCGTCATCGGCACCTACAGCCTGCAAAGCCTGCTCATCACCCAGGTCAGCAAGAACCTGCCGCGCACCCAGGAAGTGTCCTTCACCGAGCCCGACGGCACGCGCCTGGCCCTGCTGGGCGCCTCCTGGCGCGGCACGCGCATGTTCACGGCGCAGCAGCTGCTGGACCTGCCCGGCAGCACCCTGGTGCTGCGCATGGACAGCTGGCACCGCGCGCCCAGCGTGTTCCCCAACGTTCTCACGGCCCTGGTGACGCTGATGTCCATCGCCCTGGTCTCCGTGGTCGCCGTGCTGGTACGCGACAACCGCCGCCGCCTGCGTGCCGAGCGCGACCTGGGCGATGCGCTGGCCTTTCGCAAGGCCATGGAGGACTCGCTGGTCACGGGCCTGCGCGC
This sequence comes from Delftia sp. NA_296.1, assembly GCF_052692095.1. NCBI lineage: Bacteria > Pseudomonadati > Pseudomonadota > Betaproteobacteria > Burkholderiales > Comamonadaceae > Delftia > Delftia sp. NA_296.1. Next base: position 683,324 of record NZ_JBQZGF010000002.1, read on the forward strand.
GCGCGACCTGCAGGGCCGCATCAGCTATGTGAATCCGGCCTTCTGCAACATGGTGGGCTTCACGGCCGAGGAGCTGCTGGGCCTGAGCATCGCGCCCTACTGGCCGCCCGAGCGCGCCGAAATCTACGCGCGCCGGCGCGACAACCGCCTGTCCGGCAACGCACCGCCGCCGCGCGAGGGCCACGAAAGCATCTTCATGCGCAAGGACGGCACACGCATTCCGGTGCTGATCTTCGAGGCGCCGCTGATCAACGCCCAGGGCCAGCACACGGGCTGGATGAGCGCCTTCATCGACATCAGCGAGCAAAAGCGCATGGAAGAGATCTCGCGCGCCTCGCAGGAGCGCCTGCAGGCCACGGCCCGCCTGGCCACCGTGGGCGAAATGGCGTCGCTGCTCAGCCATGAACTCACCCAGCCGCTGGTGGCCATCTCCAGCTACGCCACGGGATCGCTGAACATGCTGGGCAGCGACGACGGTGCGGAGGGTAGCGCCGGCAACGAAGCCCATCTGCGCCAGCAGTTGCAGGACTTGCGCATGGCCATGGAGCGCATCAGCTTCCAGGCCGACCGTGCAGGCCGCGTGATCAAGAGCGTGCGCGACTTCGTGCGGCGTCGCGACCAGTCACGCGAAGTCATAGGTGCCGCCGAACTCATAGACGCCGTGCTGCCGCTGGTCAGCCTGCAGGCGCGCAACCTGGGCGTGCGCGTGACCACCGATATCGAGCCCGGCCTGTCGCCCGTGCTCTGCGATCCGACCATGATTGAGCAGGTGCTGCTCAACCTGGCGCGCAACGGCATGCAGGCCATGGACTCGCCCGAGACCGTGGACCGCGAACTGCAGTTGCGCGTGCGGCGTGCGGCCGCCAGCACGCGCCGCAGCTGGGTGGAATTCGCCGTCATCGACTGCGGCAGCGGCATCCCCAAGCATGTGGCGGAGCAGTTGTTCACGCCCTTCTTCACCACGCGCAACGAGGGCATGGGCCTGGGCCTGAGCCTGTGCCGCACCGTGGTCGAACAGCATGGCGGCCACCTGCAGCACAGCCCGCACAGCCCGCGCGGAACCGTCTTCGCCTTCACGCTGCCGACCCACAACCCGGCACAGGTGGAACCATAGATGGAACAATAGGCCCATGGAACCTGTACCCGACGCCACCGTCTACATCGTCGATGACGACACCGATGTACGCGAAGCGCTGGCCTGGCTGCTGCGCTCGCGCCGCCTGCTCAGCGAATGCTATGACAGCGCAGAGGCCTTCGACGCCATGCTGCAGTCGCGCCCGCCGCCACGCAATCCCTGCTGCCTGCTGCTGGACATGCGCATGGGCGGCATGAGCGGGCTGGCGCTGTTCAACCTCATGCTGGAGCGCAACCAGATCGCGGGCATGCCCGTGATCTTCCTGACCGGCCATGCCGACGTGCCCACGGCCGTGGACACGGTCAAGCGCGGCGCCTTCGATTTCTGCGAGAAGCCCTTTTCGGACAACGCGCTCGTGGACCGCATCGAGCAGGCGCTGGAACTGTCAGCCCAGCACCAGGCCGAGACCCGTGCGCGCGAGGCCGTGCGTGCGCGCTTCAACGAACTGACGGAGCGCGAGCGCGACGTGATGCGGCTGGTGGTGGAGGGCATTCCCAACAAGCTCATCGCCGACCAGCTGGACATCAGCGTGCGCACCGTCGAAGTCCACCGCGCGCGCGTCTTCGACAAGATGCAGGTCAAGTCGGCCGTGGAACTGGCCAACCTGCTGCGCACGCACGGCTGACGTCTTCAGAAATACGTGGCGATCACGTCGACCACGTCGTAGCCATCGTTGACGACGGCCATCTGCCGCCATTTGTCGAAGGTCAGGCAGGGGTGGGAGATATCGAAGGCCAGCATGTCGCCGACGCGCAGGCCATCGTCCTCGGCCACCTTCAGGAAAGCATGCTGGTCCATCATGGCCGTGACCTCCCAATGGGGCGGTGCGGCCACCGGCGCGGCATCACCGGGGCGGTAGCGCAGCGCGGGCCGGGGCGGCACGGCCTCGAAGGCGGTATCGCGCTTGCCCAGCGCCACGATGGCGCGGCCGGGCTCGGGCAGTGACTGCACATAGGCCCAGACCTGCAGCGCAGGCAGCAGGCTGGCACGCATCTGCTGCGCCACGGGGTTGGTCTGGTCGATGCGCTGCTGCGCTGCCTGGTAGATGCCCGCATCATGCGTGAGATAGCAGCCGGGGCGCAGCACCAGATCCAGCGCTCCCCCTATATCGGCCTTGCCGAATTCCTGGGCCACCACGTCGTACCAGGCCGAGCCGGCTCCCGTGAGCACGGCCGGGCTGCGCTGCAATCGTCCGTCGCTTGCGAGCCGCTCAAGCCAATGAACGGCGCGCCGCAGCAGGGTGCGGATGGCATCCTCTTCCTTGAGCACGCCCTCGTAGACCTCGATGCCGGCCAGCCGCACGGCCGCGCCAGCCCTTGCCAGCGCATCCAGCAGCGGCTGCATCTGCGCATCAGAGCGCACACCCGTGCGCCCGCCGGGCGGGCCCAGCTCGATCAGCACCTGCACGGACTGGCCCGCCGCGCCAAAGAAGGCTGCCAGTTGCTCGACCTGCTCGGCGCAGTCCACCAGGCAGAAGAACTCGAAACCGGGATCGGCCAGCAGCTCGGCCACAGCGGCCATATTGCGCCGTCCGATCAGCTGGTTGGCCATGAGCACGCGGCGCACGCCGTGGGCATGGGCCACGCGTGTCTGCTGGGCGGTCGCCAAGGTGATGCCCCAGGCGCCCGCATCGATCTGCTGGCGGAACAGGCGGGGCGCCATGGTCGTCTTGCCGTGGGGCGCGAGCTTGGCGCCGTAGGCGTCCACAAAGCGCTGCATCCAGGCAAGGTTGTGCGCCAGGCGCGACTGCGAGAGCACGGCGGCCGGCAGGCCCAGATCCTCGCGCAGCAGGTTCCAGCCCTGCGCTGCGGCGTCCTGCGGCGTGCAGGGCGCCGACAGTGCACCCAGGCCCTTGTCGAGCGGGCTGACCACGTCGGCCATGCCTGCTGTGCTTGCTTCACTCATACGACTCCCCATTGATGGATGGGTGCCAGCATAGGGCAAGGCAGGTGGCCGCCCACGCAAAAACGCCCCGCGTTGCGGGGCGTTGCATCCGGGCCAGAGCCGGGATCAGCGGGGCTGCTGGTACTGGGGCTGGTATTGCGGCTGCTGTTGATACTGGGGCTGCTGCTGTTGCTGCGGGATCTCGCCCACGAAGATTTCAACGCGGCGGTTCATGGCACGGCCGCTGGCCGAGTCGTTGGAAGCCACGGGCTGGTGCGAGCCACGGCCTTCGGTGGCGATGCGAGCGCCCGAGACGCCGCGCATGGTCAGGTAGTTGCGCGTGCTGTTGGCGCGGTCCAGCGACAGCGGGTTGTTGATGGCGTCCGAGCCGGTGCTGTCCGTGTGGCCGATGATGCGCACCTCGGCATTGGGGTTGTTGCGCAGGCCTTCGGCGAAGCGGTCCAGGATGGGGGCGAAGTTGCCCTTGATGTCGGAACGGTTGGTATCGAACGAGATGTCGCTGGGAATGTCGAGCTTGAGCTGGTTGTCAGCCGTCTGGCTCACGTTCACGCCCGTGCCCTGGGTGGCCTGCTCCATCTCGCGCTTTTGCTTTTCCATGTTCTGCGACCAGATGTAGGTGCCCAGTGCACCCACGCCGGCACCGATCACGGCGCCCGTGCCGGCCCTGCCGCCGGTGACCGCGCCCAGCACGGCGCCGGCTGCAGCGCCCACGCCAGCGCCCGTGGCCGTTCGGCGCTGGGTGTCGCTCATGTTCGCGCAGCCGGAGATGAACAGTGCGGCAGCCGTTGCGGCGGCCAGAACGATGTGCTTGCGCATGGGAAACTCCTTTTTGAATCTTGGGAACGCACCGTGCGGTAGCGCCAGGGTCCCCATTGTGGAAAGCAGGCTGAGCACAGCCTATCAGTGCGGGCAGGGCATACCCGTAGGACGGCGCCCGCTCCGCGAGGCTGCCTCCACGGCCGTCACGGGCCGCTGCGATCCTGCCCGGGAGAGGGTTTGTCTGGAGACGGATGGGAATCCCGTGGCGTGTCCACGGGCAACTCGCCCTTGCGGCGCCCGGAGAACATGGTCCACCACACAATAGCGACCAGAATCACCAAGGCCAGCAGTGCTTCGAGCAAAATCAAACCCATGAATTTCCACCTCCTGCGCCATGCCGCGATGGCGCTGATTGTAGGGACGCTGGTCGCCTGCACGACCACCACCAAGCCGGTCTATGACCCTTCGCCCGTGCCCGACCTGCAGCCGGGAGGCCCGGTCACCGTGACACCCAGGCCCCCGCTGGTCACCAGCACCCCCACCAAGAGCCGCTGGATCGCAGCCGACTGGAGCGAATTGCCCGGCCTGCAGGAAGACGCGCTGCACGAAGCCTGGAATGCCTGGCTCAAGAACTGCGAACGGCCCAGCTCGGTCTTCGCGGGCCTGTGCCGGGACGTGCGCCAGCTGAGCATTGCCACGGGCGACGAGCAGCGCGCCTGGCTCATGGCCAATCTGCAGCCCTACCGCATCGAAGCGCTGGGCGGTGGCCCGGACGGCATGCTGACCGCCTACTACGAGCCCCTGTTCGAGGCGCGGCGCCTGCCGGGCGACGGCTTCAACGTGCCGCTGTACAAGACGCCGGCCGGCGCCGGCTTCGGCAGCCGCAAGCCCTGGTTCTCGCGCCAGCAGATCGAGACGATGCCCGAGGCCCAGGCGGCCCTGGCAGGCCGCGCCATCGCCTGGCTGCGCGACCCCGTCGATGCGATGGTGCTGCACATCCAGGGATCGGGGCGCCTGAACATCACCGAGCCCACAGGCGCGCAACGCACGATCCGCGTCGCCTTTGCGGGCACCAATGACCAGCCCTACAAGAGCGTGGGCCGCTGGCTGCTGGACCAGGGACTGGTGCGCGATGCCACCTGGCCGGGCATCAGCGCCTGGGTGGCCGCCAACCCCGGCCGCGTCAATGAAATGCTGTGGAGCAACCCGCGCTATGTCTTCTTCCGCGAGGAGCCGCTGGAAGGCCTGGACCTGCAATTCGGCCCCAAGGGCGCCCAGGGCGTGGCCCTGACCCCGGGCCGCTCCATCGCCGTGGACAAGCAGAGCATTCCCTACGGCACGCCGGTCTGGCTGTCCACATCCGGGCCCACCGTGGCCCTGAACCGCCTGGTCTTTGCCCAGGACACGGGAAGCGCCATCGTCGGCGCCGTGCGCGCCGACTACTTCATGGGCTGGGGCCCCGAAGCCGGCGACCTGGCCGGCCGCATCAAGCAGAACCTGCGCCTGTGGGCCTTCTGGCCGCGGAGCCTTGCCAGCCAGGCACCGCACTTGAGGTGACCCCCTGAGCGGCTACGCCGCTTCCCCCTCTCTACTCGCTTCGCGAGGGAGGGGGACGACAGCCTCGCTGCGGGGCGGCCCTTGCTCGCTGCCCCCCCGCTTTGGGGTGCGCCAGTTTTATCCTTTGCGCCAAGGCTCGCCCCGCATGGCACAAGACCAGCGCAGACACACCTCCATCCACTGTCCCTCGCTCTGGCGCGGCCCAACGCCAGGGGCGCCGAGCAAGAGCAGCCTCGCTGCGAGGGCGCCGTCCCCCTCAGGGGGAAGGCGCGCAGCGCCTCAGGGGGTATCGAAGTACCTCGTGACGCGCGGCGGTTCCTTGCCCTTGTGATAGGCCAGCTTGCGGTCGCGCAGGGCCACGTCGGCGGCGGTGACGCGGTCGAAGCGGCGCAGGTGCTCGGTCCAGGACTCGTCGATGATCTGCTCCACATAGCGCTCGGGATGGCTCATGCTGTGCAGCAGGCTCCAGCCCAGCGCGCCCTGGCGCATGCGGCTGCGGCGGCTTTCCTGCATGAGGGCGCGGAAGGCCTCGGCCTGGATGGGGTCGATCTGGTACTCGATGGTGACGACCACGCGGCCGGCTTCGGGGATGTTGACCTCGGGGCGCTGGAAGGCCTTGGAGGGACTCAAATCCTCCTCGATCTGGCGGTCGCGCACCAGGCGCTGGACCAGCAGCATGCAGACCACGCCGCTGGCAGCGGCCACCATGAGGCTGCCCCGCACGCCCACCATGCTGGCCACCTGTCCCCAGAGCGCGGCGCCTGTCGCCGTACCGCCCATGATGGACATCTGGTAGATGGACATGCCGCGCGCCCGCACCCAGTTGGGCAAGGCCATCTGGGCCGAGACGCCCAGCACGTTGGCGGTGGAGATCAGCGCCATGCCGGCCAGCATCATGGCCGGCACGGCCATGTAGACATTGGGCGACAGGGCCACGGCCAGCGTGGCCAGCGCATGCACGGCAGAGCCCGACCGGATCAGACTTTCCTTGGACATGGCCTGGCGCAGGCGCGGCAGGAACATGGCGCCCACGATGGCGCCCGCACCCATGGAGGCCAGCAGCAGCGTGAAGGTCTCGGCGCCGCCCCCGCCCTCGGTGGGGCCGTGCAGGCGCTGGGCCACCAGGGGCAGCAAGGCCATCACGGCCGTGCACTGCAGGAAGAAACACACCGTGCGCGCCAGCACCGCATGCATGCGGGGCGACTCGCGCACGAACTGCAGGCCCACGCGCATGGCCGAGGGCAGGCGCTCGCGGCCCAGCGGGTTGGCCACATGGCGGCGCTTCCAGCGGATCAGCACGATGCCCGAGAGGATGGACAGCACGGCGTTCAGCACGAACACCCATGCGCTGCCCAGGCTGGCGATGATGGCGCCGGCCACCAGCGGGCCGATGATGCGCGATGCATTCATGGCCACCGCGTTCAGCGCCATGGCCGAAGGCAGGTGGTGCTTGGGCACGAGTTCGGGGATCAGCGCCGAGAACACGGGCCAGCGCATGGCCAGGCCGATGCCGTTGGCAAAGGTCAGCACCAGCAGCCAGTGCGCCGTCATCTGGCCGGACAGCACGAACAGGCACAGCACCAGGGCCACGGCCGCCACCCAGAACTGGGTGACGATGAAGTAGCGGCGCCGGTCCAGGATGTCGGCCAGCGCGCCGCTGGGCAGGCCCAGCAGGAAGACGGGCAGCGTGGAGGCCGATTGCACCAGGGCCACCAGCACGGGCGAGGTGGTCAGCGAGGTCATGAGCCAGGCCGCCGCCACATCGTTCATCCACATGCAGGTATTGGCCGCCATCCAGATCAGCCATAGCATGCGGAAGGTGGGGCCGGACAGCGGCGCCCAGACGCCCTGCTGGACCTGGGCCGTCTTCTGGCCTTCGGCCTCGGCAGCCGCCTTGTCGGCGGCCGTCATGCCTGACGGGTCTTCGATCAGGGTGCCCGGCGCCCCCATGCCCGAAGGCTCGGCCGGGGGCGGGGTGGAAGGCTCGGGTTCAGAGGCAGGCGGCTGGGCGGGGACTGGTGTTGTTTGTTCTGCGGCCATGTGCCCCTGATTCTCGGCCCAAACGCGGGGGTGGCGCCAGAAATGGTTGTTGCACTAAGAACCACGATCACCGCCTTGCACGGCAGGCGTTTTTTGCTCCTTTTGCAGGAGCACACTGTCGCTTCGGCGCGACCTTCACAGGCCAGTCCGCCGGCCTGCGGCTACTGGTCCGGCAGGCCCTTGCCCGCCATGGGCCCCAGCTGGGACAGGGGCAGCGCATGGCTGGACTTGATCTCGCCCAGCGAGAAACTGGTCTGCATGTCCTTCACATTGGGCAGGTTCAGCAGCGTGTTGCGCGCGAACTGCGCAAAGCTGTCCAGGTCGCGCGCCACCACCTGCAGCTCGAAGGTGCCGGTGCCGCTGATGTAGTGGCAGGTCACGACCTCGGGCAGCTTGCGGATGGCGTCCTCCATCTCCAGCGTCAGCGTGCCGGCCGTGCGCACGGCATCGAGCCGCACGAAGGCCAGCACGCCCAGGCCGATCTTGTGGCGGTCGATGTCGGCGTGGTAGCCGCGGATGAAGCCCGCCTCCTCCAGCGCCCGCACACGGCGCCAGCAGGGCGCGGCCGACAGGCCCACGCGCTGGGCCAGCTCGGCATTGGTCAGGCGCGCATCGGCCTGCAGGTGGCCGAGGATGGCAATGTCGAATTTGTCCAAAGTTTGCACAAAACACCGTCTTCAAGAAAGATTCTTGCCAAGAATACTTGAAACAGCGCAAAGAAAGCAAAGACCTATCAGACGAGCACGAATACACTGAAAAAAGGCGATTTGGTTCAGACAACGAGTGCCGTGCATGCCTCTTTCCCGTTCCGGGCAGGACATGACAGGGCGCCGACCATCGATGGAGACAAGCCATGAATGCCCCACTGCCCGAAGACGTGCGCCGCGCCCTGGAGACGGTCACTCTCGACGACAAATACGCTCTGCAGCACGGCCGTGCGTTCATGAGCGGAGTACAGGCCCTTGTGCGCCTGCCCATGCTTCAGCGCCAGCGCGACGCTGCAGCGGGCCTGAACACCGCAGGCTTCATCAGCGGCTACCGGGGCTCCCCTCTGGGCGGCTATGACCAGGCGCTATGGGCCGCGAAAAAGCACCTCGAATCCAACAACATCGTCTTCCAGCCCGGCGTCAATGAAGAACTGGGCGCCACGGCCGTCTGGGGCACGCAGCAGCTGGATCTCTATCCCGAGACCAAGAAGTTCGACGGCGTCTTCGGCCTGTGGTACGGCAAGGGTCCGGGCGTGGACCGCTGCTCCGACGTGTTCAAGCACGCCAACATGGCGGGCACGGCCCGGCACGGGGGCGTGATCGCGCTGGCCGGCGACGACCATATCAGCAAGAGCAGCACGGCCGCCCACCAGAGCGACCACATCTTCAAGGCCTGCGGCACGCCGGTGTTCTTTCCCAGCAATGTGCAGGACATCCTGGACATGGGGCTGCACGCCTTTGCCATGAGCCGCTTCTCCGGCCTGTGGTCGGGCATGAAGACCATCCAGGAGGTGGTGGAGTCCTCGGCCAGCGTGTCGGTGGAGCCGGACCGCGTGAACATCATCCTGCCCGAGGACTTCCAGATGCCGCCCGGCGGCCTGCACATCCGCTGGCCCGATGCGCCGCTGGAGCAGGAGCAGCGGCTGATGAATTACAAGTGGTATGCGGCCCTGGCCTATGTGCGCGCCAACCGGCTCAACCACAACGTGATCGACGGTCCTAACGACCGCTTCGGCCTGATCGCCAGCGGCAAGGCCTACAACGACATGCGCCAGGCCCTGGCCGACCTGGGCCTGGACGACGACACCTGCCGCCAGCTGGGCATACGCGTGCACAAGGTCAACGTGGTCTGGCCGCTGGAGGCCACCATCACGCGCGACTTCGCGCGCGGCCTGCAGGAAATCCTGGTGGTGGAGGAAAAGCGCCAGGTCATCGAATACCAGATCAAGGAAGAGCTGTACAACTGGCGCTCCGACGTGCGGCCCAACGTGGTCGGCAAGTTCAGCGATGAGCACGGCGGCGAATGGTCGGTGCCCAATCCCAGCCAGGACTGGCTGCTGCGCCCCAATGCGGACCTGACGCCGGCCCTCATCGCGCGCGCCATCGTCCAGCGCCTGACCAAGATCGGCGTGCCCGAACACATCGCCCAGCGCATGCACGAGCGCATTGCCGTGCTGGACGCCCGCGAGGCCGCGCTCAAGGCCGCCCAGAGCCAGCCCACGGGCGACCGCGTGCCATGGTTTTGCAGCGGCTGCCCGCACAACACCAGCACCCGCGTGCCCGAGGGCAGCCGCGCCGTGGCCGGCATCGGCTGCCACTACATGACGGTGTGGATGGACCGCTCCACCAGCACCTTCACGCAGATGGGTGGCGAGGGCGTGACCTGGGTGGGCCAGGCGCCCTTCACCAAGGACGCGCATGTCTTCGCCAACCTGGGCGACGGCACCTACTTCCACAGCGGCCTGCTGGCGATACGCCAGAGCATCGCGGCCGGCGTGAACATCACCTACAAGCTGCTGTACAACGACGCCGTGGCCATGACGGGCGGCCAGCGCGTGGGCGAGCGGCCCGAGGGCCACTCGGTGCTGCAGATCATGAACAGCCTCAAGTCCGAGGGCGTGGCCAAACTGGTCATCGTCACCGACGAGCCCGCCAAGTACGACGGCGTGCCGCTGGCCGAGGGCGTGACCGTGCACCACCGCGACGAGCTGGACCGCATCCAGCGCGAGTTCCGCACCCTCAAGGGCTGCACGGCCATCATCTACGACCAGACCTGCGCCACCGAAAAGCGCCGCCGCCGCAAACGCGGCACGCTGGCCACGCCCGACAAGACCGTGGTCATCAACGAATTGGTCTGCGAAGGCTGCGGCGACTGCTCGGTGCAGTCCAACTGCCTGTCGGTCGAGCCGGTGGAGACCGAGTTCGGCCGCAAGCGCCGCATCAACCAGAACACCTGCAACAAGGACTACTCCTGCGTGAAGGGCTTTTGCCCCAGCTTCGTCACCATCGAAGGCGGCCAGCTCAAGAAGCCCAAGAAGGAGAAGAAGGGCGACCTGTCCGTGCTGCCCGCCATCCCGGAGCCTGTGCTCCCCGTGGCCGAGCAGGCCTGGGGCATCGTGGTGGCCGGTGTCGGCGGCACGGGCGTGATCACCATCGGCTCGCTGCTGGGCATGGCCGCCCACCTGGAGGGCAAGGGCGTGATCACCCAGGATGCGGCCGGCCTGGCGCAAAAGGGCGGCTCCACCTGGAGCCACATCCAGATCGCCAACCGCCCCGAGGCCATCTACACCACCAAGGTGGACATGGCCAAGGCCGACCTGGTGATCGGCTGCGACCCCATCGTCACGGCCACGCCGACCACCATGTCCGTGATGCAGCCAGGCCGCACCTTCGTGGCGCTCAACAGCCACGGCTCGCCCACGGCAGCCTTCGTCACCAACCCTGACTGGCAGGCGCCGGACGACCGCTGCGCCAGCGCCCTGGCCCAGGCCGTGGGACCCGAGCTGCTGGGCAGCTTCGACGCCGAGCAGGTGGCCGTGCAGCTGCTGGGCGACAGCATCTACACCAACCCGCTGATCCTGGGCTACGCCTGGCAAAAGGGCCGCGTGCCGCTGTCGCACGCCGCGCTGATGCGCGCCATCGAACTCAACGGCGTGCAGGCCGACAACAACAAGGCCGCCTTCGAGTGGGGCCGCCGCTGCGCCCATGACCTGGCTGCCGTGCGTGCCCTGTTCCAGACGGCCCAGGTGATCCAGTTCGTCAAGAAGCCTTCGCTGACCGAGATGGTGGCCAAGCGCGTGGACTTCCTCACGGGCTACCAGAACGCCGCCTATGCGGCCGAGTACCAGGCCTTCGTGGACAAGGTCCATGCCGCCGAGCGCGGCGTGGCGGGCTCCGGCACGCGCCTGTCGGAGGCCGTGGCCCGATATCTGTTCAAACTCATGGCCTACAAGGATGAGTACGAGGTCGCGCGCCTGCACACCGATGCGGCCTTCAGCCAGCGCATCGCCGGCATGTTCGAGGGCGACTACCGCGTGGTCCACCACCTGGCGCCGCCATCGTCGGCCGGCAAGGACGAGCACGGCCATCTGGTCAAGAAGTCCTACGGTCCCTGGATGCGCAAGGCCATGGAAGTGCTGGCGAAGATGAAGGGCCTGCGCGGCACGGCGCTGGACCCCTTCGGCCGCACGCAGGAGCGCCGCACCGAGCGCGCCCTGATCCAGGAATACCGCCAGTGCATCGAAGGCCTGCTGGCCGAACTCACGCCCGAGCGCCTGGCGCTGGCCGTAGAGATCGCCAGCATTCCCGAGGACATCCGCGGCTACGGCCATGTCAAGGAGCGCAACCTGGCAGCGGCCCGCATCAAGTGGAAGGCGCTGATGGCACGCTGGAGCGCACCGTCACGGGGTGCCGGCAGCGCGGGCAAGCCCGCCGTCGGCGTCGCCTGAAACCACACGGACCGCCCCGCTCCAGGGGCCTCCTGTAAGATCGCTGCCGCCGCCCGCACCACAAGGTGTGGGCGGCGCGGCTCCGTCAGGGTCCGTTCCATGGACCGTCAAGCCGGGCGCAAAAATCACGAAAAACCGCGCTCCACCCCTTTAAAAACGGCAGATGGCAGCCAGTTGCAGCCATCGTCGCCGAAAAACCCGCAGCCGCCAGATCCTGGCAGCCCATGTGGGTCAGGGCTGACGCATACAATGCTCCGTTCTCCTGCGCGGGCCCGTGCATACGGCGTGCGCAGCGACCCTTTTTCGACCTTCCAATTCTGGAGTCTTGCCCGTGTTTATTTCTTCCGCTTTTGCCCAGACCGCACCCGCAGCAGCAGCCTCCGGTGGCGACTTCATGTCGCAGCTGTACGGCATGGCACCACTGGCACTGATGTTCGTGGTGCTGTACTTCGTGATGATCCGCCCCCAGATGAAGCGCCAGAAGGAGCACCGCTCCATGATCGAGGCGCTGGCCAAGGGCGACGAAGTGGCAACGTCCGGCGGCATCATCGGCCGCGTGACACGCATGTCCGAGCAATTCCTGCACATCGAGATCGCCTCGGGTGTGGAAGTCCAGATCCAGCGCAGCGCCGTCGTACAGGTGCTGCCCAAGGACACGCTGAAGTAAGCGCTGTCCCTGTCTTGCGGGTGTGCGGACCGCGCAGGCGGCAGCACACCCTTTTGTGCGTTGCTGTCTACAAAGAGCGAAGAGCGCGATCATGAACCGATATCCGGTCTGGAAGTACGCGATCATCGTGATCGCGCTGCTGGTGGGGGTGCTCTACACCCTGCCCAATTTTTTCGGTGAGGCGCCTGCGGTGCAGGTCTCCTCGGCCAAGGCCACCATCAAGGTGGACAACGCGGTGCTGCACAGGGTCGAGGAGGCCCTGAAGGCTGCCGATGTCAAGCCCGATGTGCTGACCATCGAGGGCACCTCGGTGCGGGCGCGCTTCAACACGCCCGACGAGCAGCTCAAGGCCAAGGACGTGATCCAGAAGGCCCTGATCCCCGATGCCAACGACCCGGCCTACATCGTGGCGCTGAACCTGGTGTCGCGGTCGCCGCAATGGCTCACGGCCGTCGGCGCCAAGCCCATGTACCTGGGCCTGGACCTGCGCGGTGGCGTGCACTTCATGCTGCAGGTGGACATGGCTGCGGCCCTGACCAAGAAGGCCGACTCCTTTGCCGGCGACCTGCGCACCTCGCTGCGCGACAAGAACATCCGCCACGGCGGCGTCTCGCGCAACGGCAACACCGTCGAGATCCGCGTGCGCGACGAGGCCATGCTCACGGCCGCACGCAATCTGGTCACCGACCAGTTCCCCGATCTGGCGGCCACCTCCGAGCCTGATGGCGCCGGCTTCAAGCTGCTGGCCTCCATCAAGCCCGAAGCCCTGCGCAAGGTGCAGGAGCAGGCGCTCAAGCAGAACATCGTCACCCTGCACAACCGGATCAACGAGCTGGGCGTGGCCGAGCCCGTGATCCAGCAGCAGGGTCTGGACCGCATCATCGTCCAGCTGCCCGGCGTGCAGGACACGGCCAAGGCCAAGGACATCCTGGGCCGCACGGCCACGCTGGAAGTGCGCCTGGTCGACGAATCCTCCGAGGCGCGCGGCGCCGAGCTGGGCTCGGGCCCCGTGCCCTTCGGCTCCGAGCGCTACCTGGACCGCAACGCCCAGGCCGTGATCGTGCAAAAGCAGGTCGTGCTGACCGGCGAGAACCTCACCGACGCACAGCCCGGCTTCGACAGCCAGACCCAGGAACCCACGGTCAACCTGGTGCTCGATGCCAAGGGCGCGCGCATCTTCAAGGACATCACGCGTGAGAACGTGGGCAAGCGCATGGCCATCATCCTGTTCGAAAAGGGCAAGGGCGAGGTCGTGACGGCTCCCGTGATCCGTACCGAGATCGGTGGCGGACGCGTGCAGATCTCGGGCCGCATGACCACGGCGGAAGCCAACGACACGGCCCTGCTGCTGCGCGCCGGCTCGCTGGCCGCGCCCATGGAGATCATCGAGGAATACACCATCGGCCCCAGCCTGGGCGCCGACAACATCAACCGCGGCATCCACTCCGTGGTCTGGGGCCTGGTGGCCATCGCGGCCTTCATGTGCGTGTACTACATGCTGTTCGGCGTGATCTCCACGGTGGCCCTGTCGGTCAACGTGCTGCTGCTGCTGGCCATCCTGTCCATGCTGCAGGCCACGCTGACCCTGCCCGGCATCGCCGCCATGGCGCTGGCTCTGGGCGTGGCCATCGACTCCAACGTGCTGATCAACGAGCGCATTCGCGAGGAACTGCGCGGCGGCGTCTCGCCGCAGGCCGCCATCCATGCGGGCTACGAGAACGCATGGCACACCATCCTGGACTCGAACGTGACCACGCTGATCGCGGGCCTGGCGCTGCTGGCCTTCGGCTCCGGCCCGGTGCGCGGCTTCGCCGTGGTGCACTGCATCGGCATCCTGACCAGCATGTTCTCGGCCGTGTTCTTCTCGCGCGGTCTGGTCAACCTCTGGTACGGCCGCCGCAAGAAGCTCAAGAGCATCTCCATCGGCCAGGTCTGGAAGCCGGAAGACACCAGCCAGCTGCGCTCCGTGGCTGCCAAGGGTTCCAGCGTCGCCGATTCCGGCGCCAACAACTGAAAGGGGGAAGACCATGGAGTTCTTCCGCATCCGCAAAGACATCCCCTTCATGAAGTACGCGTTGGTCCTCAACGCGATCTCCTTCATCACCTTCGCGCTGGCCGTGTTCTTCCTGCTCACGCGCGGCCTGCACCTGTCCGTGGAGTTCACGGGCGGCACCGTGATGGAGGTGGCCTATACCCAGACCGCCGACATCGCCAAGGTGCGCGATACCGTCTCCAAGCTGGGCTACAGCGACGTCACGGTGCAGAACTTCGGCACGTCGCGCGACGTGATGATCCGCCTGCCCGTGCAAAAGGACGTGTCCTCCGCGCAGCAAAGCGAGCAGGTGCTCACGGCGCTCAAGAAGGAAGACGCCGAAGTCACGCTGCGCCGCACCGAGTTCGTGGGCCCGCAGGTGGGTGACGAGCTCATGCACAACGGCCTGATGGCACTGGGCTTCGTGGTGCTGGGCATCGTGATCTACCTGGCCATGCGCTTCGAGTGGAAGTTCGGCGTGGCCGCCGTGATCGCCAACCTGCACGACGTGGTCATCATCCTGGGCTTCTTCGCGTTCTTCCAGTGGGAGTTCTCGCTGTCCGTGCTGGCCGGCGTGCTGGCCGTGCTGGGCTACTCGGTCAACGAGTCGGTCGTGATCTTCGACCGTATCCGCGAAGCCTTCCGCAAGTTCCGCAAGCTCAGCACCACCGAGGTGATCGACCACGCCATCACCAGCACGATGAGCCGCACCATCATCACCCACGCCTCCACCGAGGCCATGGTGCTGTCCATGTTCTTCTTCGGCGGTCCCAGCCTGCACTACTTCGCGCTGGCGCTGACCATCGGCATCCTGTTCGGGATCTATTCCTCGGTCTTCGTGGCCGCCGCCATCGCCATGTGGCTGGGCGTCAAGCGCGAGGATCTGATCAAGGCGCCCAAGGCTTCCACGGACCCCAACGATCCCAACGCCGGCGCCACTGTGTAAGCGAATGTTCTAGCTCCAGACCGGCTTACACTCGCGGGCATGCCCTCCCTGCCCACCCCTTCCAACGCGCCTGCTGGCACCCAGTCTTCACTGGGCCAGCAGGCGCGTTTGCATTGGGTGCGTGGACTGTGCAAGGGCCTGCCCGGCGTGGCCCAGCAGCTGCTGGCCCAGATGGAACAACAAGCCCAGGCCGTGGGCACCGCACGTGAAATGCAGGAGCGTCGCGAGGCCTGGTCCAGCTACCGCCAGCACCAGGCGGCCTGGCTGAATGCCTGCATGCAGGCCCTGCAGGGCGCACTGCAGCCGGGCAGGGCCACACCGGCCTCCGTGCCACAGCGCGGGGCGCTGCAGTTCGAACTGCTCAGCGACGATGTGGTGGAGAACAAGATCCTGGCCTCCCGCATGGCGCTGGCCATGGGTGAAACCACGGCACCCGTCTTCGATACGCTGCGCCTGCGCATGCAGGCCATCGAAAACCAGGAACTGCCATCCGACGACATTCTGCGCAGCGAGTCCGTGTGCCGCCATCTGGTCGAGCAATGGCTCGCCAGCGGCCTGCAGCGCGGCGATCTGCAGCGCGTGAACGATCTGCTGCAGACAGCCCTGGCACCGCTGCTGGTGGCCGGATACCAGGCGGCCCACCAGCTGCTGGACGGCCAGGGCGTCACCCGTTCGCAGGACGTGGCCATGCGGGTGCGGCGCACCGAGGGCGGCCACTCCACGCGCGCCATGGGCCTGGGCCCGGCCACGGCGCCTGCCTCGACCTCGCAGCCTTCCTCGGCCTATGCGCCCACGCAGATGGGTGGCGTGCCGGGCGCTGCCGCCTCCTATCCGCCCAACGGAGCACTGCCCCAGGGCCAGATGCCCGTGGGCCTGACAACACTTTCGCGTGCACGCCACCGCGCCCATGAAGTCGTGGGCCAACTGCGCCGCCTGCTCATGCAGCCGGGCGTGGGCGTGCCGGGCCTGGTGCCCGGCGTGGGCGGCGTGGGCGGTGGCCTGCAGCAGGCCCCCGCATCGGCCGCGCTGACCCAGGCCCTGCTGGAGCAGCGCGTCGTGGCCCAGACGCAGTACCAGCAGATGCTGGCCCGGGGACTGACCACGCTGCAAATCGATGCCAGCCCGGCCGCCATCGGCCAGTTGGTGGGCCAGGTGCGCGAGCGCTCGGCCGAGCTCAAGCGCAAGGCCACAACCTCGGGTGAAAAGGCCACCATCGAGATCGTGGCCCTGATGTTCCAGGCCATCCTGACCGAGGACCGCATCCCGCCCTCGGTGCGCGTATGGTTTGCCCGGCTGCAGGTGCCCGTGCTGCGCGTGGCCCTGGCCGAGCCGGAATTCTTCAGCAACCTGCGCCACCCGGCCCGGCTGCTGATCGACCGCCTGGGTTCGTGCGTGATGGGGTTCGACGCCTCCAGCATCAGCGGCAGCGCGCTGGAGTCGGAGATCCGGCGCATCGTCCAGGTCATCGAGCAGTACCCGGAGACCGGCCAGAAGGTCTTCGTGCTGGTGCTGCGCGAGTTCGAGGACTTCCTGGCGCGCTACCTGACCCAGTCGCAGGACAAGGCCAAGATCGTCAGCGTGGCCCAGCAGGTGGAGCAAAAGGAAACCCTGGCCATCCAGTACACGATCGAGCTGCGCCACCTGCTCACCGACATGCCGGTGCGCGAAGAGATCCGCGAGTTCCTGTTCAAGACCTGGACCGAGGTGCTGGCCCTGGCCGCCGTGCGCCACGGCGCCAAGGACGCGCGCACCATGCGCTTCAAGCAGGCCGCCAGCGAACTGGTCTGGGCCGCCAGCGCCAAGCCCACGCGCCAGGAACGCTCGCGCGTGATCCAGACGCTGCCGACGCTGCTGCAGACGCTGCGCGAAGGGCTGGCCCTGATCGGCGTCACGGGCGAGGGGCAGTCCGCACGCATCAAGCTGGTCACCGACACGCTGGCCGAAGCCTTCGTCTCCAAGACAGCGACCATCGCACCGGCCCGCATCGAGGCCATGGCCCAGCGACTGTCCCATCTGGAGCAGTACATCAGCGAAGACGGCATGCTCGACGAGGACATGCCGCTGTCGCCCGAGAACATCGAGATGATCCTGGGCGTGGACACGGCCGGGCTCAACGTCATCCCGAGCACCAACACCCCCGTGGACCCGGTGATGCTGGAGTGGGCCACCTCGCTGGAGCCGGGCCGCTGGTTCACGCTGGACCACAACGGCGCGCGCATCCAGGTGCAATACACCTGGCGCAGCCGCCGCAAGCAGCTGCACCTGTTCGCCGCGCTCGATGGCACCTGCCACCTGCTGCAGCTGCGGCGCATGGCCTCCTACCTGCAGTCCGGCCTGCTGTCCGTGCATGACGAAGAGGCGCTCACGGTGCGCGCGACGCGCGATGCGCTGGAGAAGATTCAGGCGAACCCTGAAAGACTCGGCACCCCCTGAGGCGCTGCGCGCCTTCCCCCGTGGCACGGCGCCTCTCTACTTGCTTCGCAAGGGAGGGGGACGACGCCCTCGGCTAGGCGCCCCCACCGCGAGGCGGCTCTTGCTCGGCGTCCCTGATGTTGGAGTGCGCCAGTTTTTGAGCTCAGGCCTGGGCCAGGCGCTGGAACAGGCCGCCGGGCAGGCGCTCCACGCGGCCTTCCAGTTCAAGCTCCAGCAGGTGGGCCTGCAGGGCTGCGGCATCCATGCCGGTGCGGTCCATGAGCTCGTCCAGCGACAACGGGTCGTGGGCCAGGGCGCGCAGGGTGGCGTCGTTCTCATGGTCCTGTGCGGACTGGACAGCTGCCGCTGCCGGTACCTGTTTGGCAAGCGGCAGGCGCACGGCCGTTCCCTGCAGTTCATCGAGCACGTCCTGCGCCGTTTCCACGAGCTTGGCGCCCTGGCGCAGCAGCGCATGGCAGCCGCGCGACTGGGGCGCGTGGATGGAGCCGGGGATGGCAAAGACCTCGCGGCCCTGTTCGCTGGCCAGCCTGGCCGTGATCAGCGAGCCCGATTGCAGGGCCGCCTCGACCACCAGCGTGCCCTGGGACAGGCCCGCAATGATGCGGTTGCGCTGCGGAAAGTGAGCGGCCATGGGGCCGGTGCCCAGCGGATATTCGCTGACGATCAGCCCGTGGCAGGCCACTTCGCGGGCCAGGCCGATGTGGCGCCGTGGATAGACCTGGTCCAGGCCCGTGCCGACGACGGCAATGGTGACGGGCGCCGCCTGGGCGCCGGTGCGCAGCACCGCGCGCAGTGCGCCCTCATGGGCAGCGCCATCAACGCCCTGCGCCAGTCCGGAGACGATGCACAGGCCGGCCTCGGCCAGCGCCTGCGCCATGGCGCGCGCATTGGCGGCGCCCTGGACCGTCGGCCCGCGGCTGCCGACCATGGCCAGGGACTGTGGATAGGGAAACCAGGGACCAGAACCTACCATGCAGCGCTCGCTGCCCTGCACATGCAGCAGCAGCGGCGGATCTTCGGTCTGCAGCAGCGCCTGCGGATACTGGGGATGGCCCAGCGCAAGCACGGCATGCAACTGCCCGGAAGCGGGCTGGTCCAGCCATTGCACCGTGGCCGCCACAAGCTGCTCCAGGCGCTGGGGCACGGTCTGCAGCGAATGGGCCTGTGCCGCCGTCACCAGGCCGTGCCAGGCGGCTGGAGGGCCGCTCCAGATGTTCTGCGCGCCACCGCAGGCCGCCAGCAGGCGCCGCGCCGTGGTGCGGCCCACACCGGGCGTCAGCAGCAGCCGAAGCCAGGCGGACAGCTCCTCGGGAGCGAGCCGGTCGGTGGACTGCAAGGCGGCCGCCATGGCGTTGCCGGCAGGCCGCTGGGGCTCAGGGAGCCGGCGAGGTCAGGCTGTCGCCCACCTCGACGCCGCGCCGTGCCTCCAGGATCAGCGCGTAGGAGACGCGGTCGAAGGTGCGGAACACCATGGCGTGGCCATTGCGTTCGTCGGGCAGCTGCACTTCTTCCTTCTTGTCGCCCGTCTTGTCCACGATGCGCGCGCCACGGCGGATCAGCTCCAGCACCGTGCCCACGTCCATGCCGTCCTGCGTGCCCTTGTTGATGGCAATGACCTGGTTGTTGGCCGCCCAGCGCACGGCCTGGTCGCCGTACAGGGACACCACATGGGCCTTCACGGCAGCCTGCGGCGCATGCGGCGCATAGTTCATGTAGGTTCGTTCCGGTGCGGGCAGCAGGCGGTCGCCAGCACGCATCTCGGTCTTGACGCGCGACAGGTCCACCGTGGCGGGAGAGGCCTGCTCGTGCTTTTCGCCCTTGCTGTCCACGATCTCCAGCGAGGTCTCGCCCTCGATGAGATCGGCCAGGCCCAGGTACTTGGCCTCGTAGCCCAGCACCTCGCCGGAGATGGGGTCCTTGAGCGCCACCGCATCGCGGAAGACACGGTACTGGCGCGGCAGGCCGTCGCCCTTGCGCAACGGCGCCTCGGCCGTGCCGCGTGCATAGGCACGGTCACCGCTGGCCATGAGCACGCGCTCGTCCGTGGTGGCGATGAGGCGGGGTGCGCGCAGCAGCGTTTCGGCATCGACCACCAGCGGCTCGGCCAGGAAGGGCTCGATCAGATGGGGCTGCAGCGTGGGCAGGGCCGCCTGGGCCAGGGATTCGCTGCGCGTGCTCGGAGACACGCGCACCACACCGGGCTCGCCACCGTCGCCCATGGGACGCGCCGTGCTCAGGCGGGCATAGCCATCACGCTTGTCCAGGTACAGCACCTGGCCCGGATAGATAAGGTGGGGATTGGCGATGGCCTGCATGTTCATGCCCCACAGCTCGGGCCAGCGCCAGGGACGGCGCAGGTACATGCCGGAGATGCCCCACAGCGTGTCGCCGCGCTTGACGGTGTAGCTGTCGGGCGCATCGGGCGCCAGCTCGCCCACGGGAACGCCCTGCTGGGCCACCTGCTGGGCGGCCGAGCGCTGCGATGCCGTCACCGGAAGCTGCTGCGCGTGGGCCGCTGCGAACGCAGCGATCAGGGCCGTTGCGACAGTCCAGGTACGAGCTGTGGCGAATGCAGTCATGGAATTCCTCTTCTTGTGGCTGACGCAGCGTCCCTCCTAGGCACTGCGGCACGACCGATCTTGTCATGAACGGCCATACAGGTCTTACAAATCAGCAAAGATTCTGCGTGCAAGGCCATGAGAGGGCAACGCTTATTGCGTCGTCCCGCTGCGCCCAGGCAGAAAAGTGGCGAAAATAACGACATTCACCGACCACGCCATGTCCATTCTGCCCATTCTTTGCTATCCCGACCCCCGCCTGCACACCGTCGCCAAGCCGGTTGCCAAGGTCGATGACCGCATTCGCCAGCTGGTCCAGGATATGTACGCCACCATGTATGACGCCCAGGGCGTGGGCCTGGCAGCCACCCAGGTGAACGTGCACGAGCGCGTGGTCGTGGTCGATGTCTCCGAAGGCCGTGACGAGCCCTTTGCGCTGATCAACCCGGAGCTGCTCTGGGCCAGCGAGGAAACGCAGCTGGGCGAAGAAGGCTGCCTGTCGGTGCCCGGCATCTACGACGGCGTCGAGCGCTCCACCGCCATCAAGGTCAAGGCGCTGGACGAGAACGGCAACGAACGCATCATCGAGGCCGAAGGCTTCAAGGCCATCTGCATCCAGCACGAGATGGACCACCTGATGGGCAAGGTCTTCGTCGAGTACCTGTCGCCGCTCAAGCGCAACCGCATCAAGACCAAGCTGCTCAAGCAGCAGAAACAGGCAGAACGCGCATGACCCACCTGCCAGCGCTTCGCTTCATGCCGCGCTGGAAGATGGACGGCGCGGGCCTCGTTGCCTGGGCGCTGCTTGCCCTGGCCTTGTCCCTGCTGCTTGCCGGCTGCGCCGTGCCCGAGTGGCAAAAGCCCGGCACGCCGCGCTCCGAGATCGAGCGCTCCATGGGCCGCCCGACCCTGAGCCTGCCGCTGGACGGTGGCGGCACGCGCCTGGTCTACAGCCGGCAGCCTGCGGGCCAGCAGGTCTACCACATGGATTTCGACGCCAGCCAGCGCCTGGTGCGCGTGGAGCAGGCGCTCACCATCGAACGCTTCCACGCCCTGCGCAATGGCGAGGACACCCGGGAAAGCGTGCGTCAGCTCTTCGGCCCGCCTGCGCTGATCGAGAGGGTCTACAGTTTCAACGGCGACATCTGGACCTACCGTATTCTGGAAAATGGCATTCGCCGCCAGGCCCATGTGTATATCGACCCCGCCGGCGTGGTGCGCCGCGTGATGTTCACCGACGAAGTGTTCAACGACGACGACCGTCGCTGAGCCGGCACACCGTCCCACTGTCCCTACTGGATTGCATGAGAGTCATTTTTGCCGGCACGCCCGAGTTCGCGCGCGTTGCCCTTGAACGCCTGCTCGCCGCGGGCTTTACCGTCCCCCTGGTGCTGACCCAGCCCGACCGTCCCGCCGGGCGCGGCATGAAGCTGCAGGCCTCGCCCGTCAAGCAGTGCGCGCTGGAGCATGGCATTGCCGTGGCCCAGCCGCGCAGCCTGCGCCTGGACGGCAAATACCCCGAAGAGGCCGCCGCCGCCCGCGCCGCCATCGAAGCGGCCCAGGCCGATGTCATGGTCGTGGCCGCCTACGGGCTGATCCTGCCTCAGTGGGTGCTCGATACGCCCCCGCGCGGCTGCCTGAACATCCACGCCAGCCTGCTGCCGCGCTGGCGCGGCGCCGCCCCCATCCACCGTGCCATCGAGGCCGGCGATGCCGAGACCGGCGTCACCATCATGCAGATGGACGCGGGCCTGGACACGGGCGACATGTGCCTCATCGAGCGCCTGCCCATCACCGCCGACGACACCACGGCCAGCCTGCACGACAAGCTGGCCGACCTGGGCGGGCGCCTCATCGTCGAGGCGCTGGAGATGAGCGCCTGCGGCGGCCTGCCGCGCACGCCCCAGCCCTCCGAGGGCGTGAACTACGCGCACAAGATCGAAAAGGCCGAAAGCCAGATCGACTGGCGCCAGGATGCCGAGGCCATTGCCCGGCGCCTGCGCGCCTTCAACCCCTTCCCGGGCGGAGCCACGCAGTACGGCGATGAAGCCATCAAGGTCTGGGAGGCTCACGCCGACCCCGCCATCGCCGTGGCGACGGCAGCCCCGGGCACCGTGCTGTCCGCAGGCGCCGACGGCGTGCGCGTGGCCTGCGGCCATGGCGTGCTGTGCATGACGCTGCTGCAGCGCGCGGGCGGCAAGCGGCTGGCGGCGGGCGATTTCCTGCGCGGCTTCGATCTGCCTGAAGGAGCCGTTCTGGACGGCGCTGCCAGCGGCGGCACGCCATGAACCTGCAGCCCCTGGTGGAGCGCGCACGCGGCATTGCGCGCGATCCCGCCTTCATGACCGGCGTGCGCGACATGTCGGGCACGGCGCTGGGCATAGGCGCCTGGGGCCTGGTCACGGGCGTGGCCATGATCAAGAGCGGCATGTCCCTGCCCCTGGCGCTGTTCATGGGCCTGCTGGTCTATGCCGGCAGTGCCCAGCTGGCCGTGCTGCCGCTGATGGCCGTGGGCGCGCCCATGTGGGTGGTCTGGTTCACGGCCATCTGCGTGAACCTGCGCTTCGTCATCCTCAGCAGCATGTGGCGCAGCTACTTTGCCCACCTGCGCCTGCGCCACCGCCTGGCCATCGCCTATTTCAGCGGCGACGTGATCTTCGTGGGCTTCATGAAGCGCTACCCCGATGCCCGGCCCCAGCCCGAGCAGCTGCCCTATTTCTGGGGTGCCGCCTCGACCAACTGGCTGGCCTGGCAGATACCGTCCACGCTGGGCATCCTGCTGGCCGACCAGGTGCCCCTGTCCTGGGGACTGGGCTTTGCGGGCGTGCTGGCCCTGATGGGCGTGCTGCTGTCCATGCTCAACGACCGTGCCACCTGGGTGGCAGGCGTGGTTGCGGCCAGCGCGGCCGTGGCGGCCTTTGCGCTGCCGCTCAAGCTCAATATCCTCGTGGCCATCGCTGCAGCCGTGGCCGCAGGCCTGCTGGCGGAAACGCTGCAGCAGCGCCTGCGCGCCCTGCAGGCGCCTGAAAAAGGGGAGTCGGGCCCGGTGATTCTCCCGCCCGATACAGCCCATGGCGAGCGCCATGCCCGGCTGCCGCTGGACGAAGACGCCCGGACCGTGCAAACCAAGGAAAAGGAAACGCTCTGATGGATCTGTCCTGGCTGTGGCCCTGGCTGGCCTGCGTGGGCCTGGCGGCCATCACGCTGTTCACACGCGCCTTCTTCCTGATTCCAGAGCGCGAGGTGCCCCTGCCGCAATGGCTCAAGCGCGGCCTCAAGTACGCGCCGCTGGCGGCCCTGGCGGCCGTGATTGCGCCCGAGATCGTGATGACCAACGGCCGGCTGATCTCCACCGTGGTCGATGCGCGCCTGCCGGCCCTGGCTTGCGCGGTCATGTATTTTTTTTACAAGCGCAGCATCATGGGAACGATCGCGCTTGGCATGGCGGTCTATCTGCCACTGCATATCGGCCTGGGCTGGTAGGCGCAGCGCGGGCGAGAGCGGCCGAGAGCGCCCGGCTCCCCGGCTGAAACCGGATTACAGGCGGCTACCGATGCCCCGGATCGCCGGTGCGCACGCCCGCTGCCGGGGCGGGCACGCCGCCTACAATGGCCGCGCTTTACCTCTTTTTCGTTTCAATTCCATGGCGATCGCCACCGATCGCAACGCCGCCGTCATGAACATTCTCCGTTTCTCCGATCTGTGCGCCCAGGGCAAGGCCCAGGGCCAGCGCGTCTTCATCCGCGCCGACCTCAACGTGCCCCTGAACGATGCCGGCGAGATCACCGAGGACACGCGCGTGCGCGCCTCCGTGCCCGCCATCGAGATGGCATTGAAGGCCGGCGCCGCCGTGATGGTGACCAGCCACCTGGGCCGCCCCACCGAAGGCGAGTTCAAGCCCGCCGATTCGCTGGCGCCCGTCGCCCGCCGCCTGGGCGAGCTGCTGGGCCGCGAAGTGCCCCTGGTCGCCGACTGGGTGGACGGCGTGCAGGTGGCGCCCGGCCAGGTCGTGCTGCTGGAGAACTGCCGCGTGAACGTGGGCGAGAAGAAGAACAAGGAAGAACTGGCCCGCAAGCTGGCCGCGCTGTGCGACATCTTCGTGCACGACGCCTTCGGCACTGCCCACCGCGCCGAAGGCACGACCTACGGCATCGCCCAGTTCGCGCCCATTGCCTGCGCGGGCCCCCTGCTGTCGGCCGAGATCGACGCCATCACCAAGGCCCTGGCCAACCCGCGCCGCCCGCTGGCCGCCATCGTGGCCGGCTCCAAGGTGTCGACCAAGCTGACCATCCTGCAGTCGCTGGCCAAGAACGTGGACCAGCTCATCGTGGGCGGCGGCATTGCCAACACCTTCATGCTGGCGGCGGGCCTGAACATCGGCAAGAGCCTGGCCGAGGCCGATCTGGTCGGCGAGGCCCGCGCCGTGATCGACGCCATGGCCGCACGCGGCGCCGAGGTGCCGATTCCCACCGACGTGGTGGTCTCCAAGACCTTTGCGGCCGACGCGCCCGCCACCGTCAAGAAGGCCACCGAAGTGGCTGACGACGACATGATCCTGGACATCGGCCCCGAGACCGCCGCCCGCCTGGCCGAGCAACTGCGCAAGGCCGGCACCATCGTCTGGAACGGCCCCATGGGCGTGTTCGAGTTCGACCAGTTCGCCAACGGCACCAAGGTCGTGGCCCAGGCGATTGCCGAGTCCGACGCCTTCAGCATCGCCGGTGGCGGCGACACCCTGGCCGCCATCGCCAAGTACGGCATCGAGGACAAGGTCGGCTACATCTCCACGGGCGGCGGCGCCTTCCTGGAGGTGCTGGAAGGCAAGACCCTGCCCGCCTTCGAGATCCTGCAAAAGCGCGCCAACGGCTGAGCACGGCAACATCCGGATACGGGGCACTTTCTTGTCAGTGCCTCGCGGCGAAGCCACAATCGACACTTTGCGCAGCTGCAGCAATCCGCCGCAGCGCGCCCCCGCACCGAGGAGAAATCCATGCGATCGTTCAAATCCGCTGGCGGCCTGGCCCTGGCGGGCCTCTGCCTGGCCCTGGCGGGCTGCGTCAATGCACCGATGACCAGCTACTTCGAAGCCACGGCCCAGCCCAAGATCGGCGCTGCCGGCCACTGGGACTCCGTGGCCAACGATGTCGTCGCCAAGACGCTGGAGACACTGCAAAAGACCGGCATCGAGCGCACCACGCCGGTCCACGTGGCCCTGCCGGCCGAGCCCAGCCAGTTCGACAAGGGCTTTCGTGAGCTGATCATCACCAAGCTCGTGCAAAGCGGCGTGACCGTCATGCAGCAGCCGGCCCAGGCCCAGCTGCAGGTGAGCTACGGCGCCCAGGTCGTGCGCCACGGCAAGCGCCTGCCCAACCCCGAACTCGTGCTGACGACGACGGTGGTGCGCAACAACCAGTACCTGGCGCGCAAGACCGACGTCTACTACCTCGAAAAGAGCGACGCCGTGCTGTTCACGGCCGAGGACGAGCGCCCCGAATTCCCCGCCAAGAACCTGAAGGTGGTGGGCCAATGACACTGCGCACGCCCCTCCTGCCGGCCGCGCTGGCTGCCGCGGCCCTGCTGTCCGCCTGCGCCGTGCCCGCTCCCGTGACCACGCCCGAATCGTCGGCCGCGCGCCGCGGCGAGCCCACCTACCAGTCGGCCGCAGCCAACCCCTTCATCGCCAGCAGCCGCGCTGCCGTGGACGAGCTGGTCAAGGGCCTGAACACCGAGGAACTGGGCGAGGCGCCCGTGCTCGTGGCCACCGTGGTCAACGTCAACGACCTGACGCGCTCGGCCCCGCTGGGCCGCACGCTCAGCGAGCTGTACGCCTCCCAGCTGTCCGCCAAGGGCTACAACGTCAAGGAGCTGAAGCTGCGCGGCGATGTGTACGTCAAGGAAGGCACGGGCGAGCTGCTGCTGTCGCGCGAGATCAAGGACATCGCCCGCAACCACAATGCGGCCCTGGTCCTGGTGGGCACGTACTCGGCGGCTGCCAAGTACACCTATGTGAGCCTGAAGCTGGTTCGCACCGACGACAGCCGCATCGTGCGCAGCCACGACTACGCGCTGCCCAACAACATCGACATCCAGCGCCTGCTGGGCGCCCCGGCCACGGCGCAACGCTGAGGCCCTGCAGCCTGACTGCGCCCGTGTGCGCAGTCAGGCTGCGTCTTCTTCTCCCGACCTTCCCCTGCTTGCCCTCAGCGGCCGCGCGCCGGCCACAGCACCGAGGCGATGGCCACCACCATCAGCGCCACGGCCGTCCAGTCCTGCCAGTGCAGCACCTCGCCCAGCCACCAGGCGCCGCTGAACACGCCCAGCACGGGGATCATCATCACGCTCAGCGTGGACGCCACGGGCGGCAGGCTGCGCGCCAGGAAGAACCAGACCGTCTGGCCAAAGCCCAGCACCAGCACGCCGTTGAAGACGATGGCGCCCGTGGCCTGGGCGTCGGGCCAGTGCCACAGGTGGCGCTCGAAGACGAAGGCCAGCACCGTGAGCGTCAGCGCGGTCAGCGCCACCATCCACAGCGTCATCGTCAGCAGGGGCACGGGCACCTCGGCGCGGCGCAGCTTCTGCGTGCCGAAGGCCCAGCTCAGCGCGGCGGCCAGCATCAGGCCCACGCCGATGGGGCGGCTGCCCAGGGCACCGACCTCATGCCACAGCAGCAGGAGCACGCCCGCCAAGGCCGCCGCCACACCCGCCCAGGCACGCGGCGCCAGCCGGTCATGGAAGAACAGGCTGCCCAGCACGGCCGAGAAGATGGGCATGGTGTAGCCCAGGATGGCCGCCCGCCCGCTGGACAGCATGGGAATGGCAATGATGATCAGGCTGTTCCACAGCACCATGTTGAACAGCGTCAGCTGCGCCAGCCGGGGCCAATAGGCGCGCGGCACGGCCAGCGGCAGGCGGCGCCAGACCACGAAGGCCGCCAGGATGGGCAGACCCACCCACATCGAGGCCATGCGGAAACTCAGCGGCGGGAAATGCTGCACGCCCAGCTTCATCACCGGCCAGTTGATGCCCCAGATCAGGGTCAGCGCGATCAGCAAAAGGATTTGTCGGGCGGTGAAGGCAGGCATAGGCCGCCGATTGTGCCCGCGGGCCGCCAGGCCCGCTGGATGCCCGGCGACAGGCCCCGGGAAGGGCCGATCGCTAAAATCGCGCCCCATGACCTTTCTCGACATGCTGCGCAATGCCACCGCCCAGAACCAATCCATGCTGTGCGTGGGCCTGGACCCCGAACCCAGCCGCTTTCCTGCGGCCATGCGCGGCGATGCAAGCAAAATCTACGACTTCTGCGCCGCCATCGTCGACGCCACGGCCGACCTGGTGAACTCCTTCAAGCCCCAGATCGCCTACTTCGCGGCCCACCGCGCCGAAGACCAGCTGGAAAAGCTCATGGCCCACATGCGCGCCGTCGCCCCCCATGTGCCCATCATCCTGGACGCCAAGCGCGGCGACATCGGCTCCACGGCCGAGCAATACGCCAAGGAAGCCTTCGAGCGCTACGGCGCCGATGCCGTGACCCTGTCGCCCTTCATGGGCTTCGACTCCATCACGCCCTACCTGCAGTACGAGGGCAAGGGCGCCTTCCTGCTGTGCCGCACCTCCAACCCCGGCGGCGACGACCTGCAGGCACAGCGCCTGGCCGACCTGCCGGGCCAGCCCCACCTGTTCGAGCATGTGGCGCGCCTGGCGCAAGGCCCCTGGAACACCAACGGCCAGCTCGGCCTGGTGGTGGGCGCCACGCGCCCGCAGGAGATCGAGCGCGTGCGTGAATTCGCGCCCTCGCTGCCGCTGCTGATTCCCGGCGTGGGCGCCCAGGGGGGCGATGCGGTGGCCACGGTCAAGGCGGCGCGCATCGGCGGCGGCCCCATCATCATCAATTCCTCGCGTGCGGTGCTCTATGCATCGCAGGGCGACGACTTCGCTGCCGCCGCGCGCACCGCCGCCCAGGCCACGCGCCAGACGCTGCAAGACGCAGCCGCTGCCTGAGACGGCAGGGAAGCCCGGCCATGCAAGGAAAATGGCTGGAAGACTTCCTGCTGCTGGCCCAGGAGCGCAGCTTCACGCGCGCGGCCGAGCTGCGCCATGTCACCCATCCGGCCTTCGGGCGGCGCATCCGCGCGCTGGAGGCCTGGGCCGGCACGCCCCTGGTCGAGCCCGGTGGCGGCCCCGTGCGGCTGACGCCGGCCGGCGAAGCCTTCCGCGATACGGCCGAGCAACTGGTGCGCACGCTGGCCCAGTCGCACGATGAACTGCAGGCCGTGGCCGGGCGCCAGGCCCGCGTGATCACCCTGGCCACGGGGCGCACGCTGGCGCGCACCATCGTGGCCGACTGGCTGACGCGCCACGGCAGCGTGCTGCAGACGGCCGAGCTGCGCGTGGTCACACGCACGCTGGACGAGACCGTGGCCATGCTGCAGCGCGGCGAAGTCAGCTTCACGCTGGTCTACCACCACGCCGCCATTGGCGTGCGCCTGGACGGTCGCCAGTTCAGCTACCTGACGGTGATGCAGGACAGGCTGGTGCCCGTGGCCCGCGCCGATGCCCAGGGCCGTCCGCTGTACGAGCTGTCGGCCAGCCACCAGCCCGTCGCTCCCGTGCCCTACCTGGCCTTCTCGCACAGCATGGCCCTGGGCCGCCTGGTGGAAGACCACCTGGCCCGGCATCCGCTGGCGCCGCGCCTGCGCCGCTGCGTGGACTGCGACTCGGCCGACGCCCACTACGAATACGTGCTGCGCGGCCTGGGCCTGGCTTGGATGCCGTGGTCCATGGTGCGCGGCGACTGCCAGGCCGGCCGCCTGGCCGTGGCCGGCGACCCGGGCCTGGAAGTGCACTTCGACGTGCGCCTGTACCGTCCCAAGCGCCACCTGGGTCCTGCAGCCGAGCAGTTCTGGAGCGACATCACGGGCGCCTGATGGGTGCATGCATGCGCCCTCCTGGTGCAAACCCGCACCGGGCTGTGGAACAAGCGGGTTTTGGTGCTGCAATGGCTCCGCCTCGTGCCGAATCAGCACCAAATGCCTGGGTAGTCCTTCGCACAATCAATCTCATACATTTCAGGAATAACCCCATGCCCAGCAACTCCCTCCTGCGCCGCACCGCCCTGGCCTGCGGCCTGCTGATCGCCGCCACCGGCAGCGCCTTGGCCGACGACGCCGCCAGCTACCCCAACCGCGCCATCACCATGATCGTGGGCTACCCCGCCGGCGGCAGCACCGACCTGGTGGGCCGCTTCGTGGCCGATGGCCTGGCCTCGCGCCTGGGCCAGCCCGTGGTGGTGGAGAACCTGGGCGGCGCAGGCGGCGCCATCGGCGCGCAAAAGGCCGTCAAGGCCACGCCCGACGGCTACACGCTGTTCGTGGGCGCCAACAACGAGCTGGCCATCGCACGGCTGATCAACAAGAGCATCAAGTACTCCATCGGCGACTTCACGCCCATCGGCATGATCGGCTCCCAGCCCATGGTGCTGGTGGCCTCGCAGAAGGCCGGCGTCAAGACAGCCGCCGAGTTCAGCGCCCTGGTGGCCAAGAACCCGGGCAAGTTCAGCTACGGCAGCTCGGGCGTGGGCACGGCACTGCACCTGGCCGGTGAAATGATCAAGGAGCAGGGCAAGCTGCACATGACCCACATCCCCTACCGCGGCGTGGCGCCCCTGACCACGGACCTAGTGGGCAACAACATCGAGTTCGGCATGTTCGTGCTGTCCTCGGGCCTGCCCCAGATCCGCGCGGGCAAGGTCATCGCCCTGGGCACGACGGAGGCCAAGCGTTCGGCCATCACGCCCGACATCCCGGCCCTGTCCGAGCTGCCCCAGTACAAGAACGTGGACATCAACGTCTGGTTCGCGCTGATGGCACCCAAGGGCCTGCCCGCACCCGTGGCCGCCAAGGTCAAGAAGGCGCTGGACGAGACCATGGCCTCCCCCGAGTTCCGCAAGAAGATGGAAGAGGCAGGCTCGGTGGTGGCCGATCCCAAGACGGATGCCGGCAAGTACATCAACGCCGAGATCGCCAAGTACACAAAAATCGTCCAGTTTGCCCATATTGAGAACTAAATAACCCCCTGAGTCGCTTCGCGCCTTCCCCCTTGAAGGGGGACGACAGCCTCGCTGCGGGGCGGCCCTTGCTCGCTGTCCCTCGCCTGGGTCACGCCAGTTCCAAAGGCAGTGCGCATTGCATCAGGGTTGTAGACCACGGAGTGAGTGATGGAAACTTTGCGATTTGACCTTCCCCTGCCCGACCTGAGCGCCTGGCGCGCGGGCAATACCGGTACCGAGGGCGTGTGGCAATTCGACTCGGGACGCCCGGGCCGCCACGTGATGATTTCCGCGCTGGTGCACGGCAACGAGATCTGCGGCGCCTGGGCCGTGTCCGGGCTGCTTCAGGCCCTGCACAACGGCTTGGCGCTGGACAACGGCCGCCTGACCCTGGTGCTGGCCAACCTCGATGCCTTCGACCGCTTCGACGCGGCCAGCCACGATGCCTCGCGCTTCGTGGACGAGGACATGAACCGCCAGTGGATAGACGCACGCATCGACGAGGGCAATACCCGCGAGCGCCGCCGCGCCGCCGCGCTGCGCCCCTTCGTGCAGCAGGCCGACTGGCTGCTGGACCTGCACTCCATGCACGAGCCCTCGGCCCCGCTGCTGCTGACCGGCATGCAGCCGCGCAACCGCGATCTGGCACGCCAGATGGGCGCGCCGGCGAACATCGTCGTGGATGCCGGCCACAAGGACGGCACGCGGCTGCGCGACTATGGGCGCTTCGGCCTGCCCGACGCCGAGGCCGGCGACTCGCGCTCGCTGCTGATCGAATGCGGCTTCCACGGCGATCTGGCCAGCCGCGACGTTGCGCACGACCAGTGCCTGCGTTTCCTCGAAGTGGCCGCCATCTTCGACAACAGCGCGCTGCACGCCGCCCTGCCCGGCTGGAAGCAGGCCGACGCACCGGCCCAGTGGGCGCTGGAAGTCACGGCGCCCGTAGTGGCCAAGAGCAGCGGCTTTCGCTTCACGGCGCCGTTCACGGGGCTGGAGCGCTTCGAGAAGGCCGGCACGGTGATCGGCGACAACGATGGCGAGCCGGTGATCACGCCCTATGGCGACTGCGTGCTGGTCATGCCCTCGGTGCGCCAGGCGCGTGCGGGCGTGACCGTGGTGCGCTTTGCGCGGCGCTCGCCGCTCTGAGCGGCACGCTTCAACCGAACCTCAGCCGCGCTGGCAGCGCGCGGGCGACAGCCGTTCAGGCTGCACGCCCTGCGCGGCCAGGCGCGCATCCAGCGGCTCGCCGCGCAGCAGGTTGCGCGCCAGCAGGCTGTAGCCGAAGGCGCTCTGTATGCCGTAGCCGCCCTGGGCGGCCACCCAGAAGAAGCCCGGCAGCGGCGCAGGCGAGGCATCCCAGCCCACGGCCATCTCGCCATCGGCCACAAAGCTGCGCAGCCCGGCCCAGGTGTGGGAGGGGCGGCGGATCTGCAGCGTGGTCACTTCCTCGATGCGCCAGATGCCCGTGGCCACGTCCAGCTCCTCGGGCGCCACGTCCTGCGGCGCCACGGGGTCGGCGTTGGCGGGCGAGCCCAGCAGCTGGCCTGCATCGGGCTTGAAGTAAAAGCCCTCGTCGGCGCTGATCACGGCGGGCCAGTGCGCGGCGTCCATGCCTTCGGGCACGGCAAAGGTGAAAGCACTGCGCCGCTTGGGCACCAGGCCGATGGGCGCTGCGCCCGCCAGCGCGCCCAGCGCATCGGCCCAGGCGCCAGCCGCGTTGACCACGCAGCGCGCACGCACCTGGCTACCGTCGGTCAGGTCCACGGTCCAGACACCGCCGTCCTGCGCCAGCGCGCGGACCTCGGCGCTGCAGCGCAGCTCGCCGCCGCACTGGCGCAGGCCGCGCAGGAATCCCTGGTGCAGGCCATGCACGTCGATGTCGAGCGCGCCGTCGTCCGCAAAGCCATCGACCAGCAGCGCGGTATTCAGGCAGGGCACCAGGGCCTTGAGTTCATCGGGCCCCAGGCGCCGCGCCTGGGGCGAGTGCAGGAGCGCCTCGGCATGGGCGGCATCGAGCAGGTCCTTCTGCGCAGCCGTGCCCACATAGAGCACGCCGCGCGGCGCCAGGATGGGCGCCTGCACAAAGCCCTGCGGCGGCTGCTCGTAGAAGGCGCGGCTGGCCCGCGTCAGCGCCTGGACCTGCAGCGGGCCATAGTGCTCCTCATACAGAGCGGCCGAGCGGCCCGTGCTGTGGTAGCCAGGCTGGGATTCGCGCTCCAGCACCAGAACCGAGGCGCCGCCATCGCGCGCCAGCTGCCAGGCCACCGAGGCACCGGCCATGCCCGCGCCCACCACCACGAAATCACGGATGCTGCTGTCCATGGCCGGCCTCACTTTGCGCTCTTGCGGCCTGGCTTGGCCTGCGCGGGAGCCGCCGCTGCCTCCAGGTAGGGCCGCAGATAGCGCCCCGTATGGCTGGCCGGGTTGGCAGCCACGTCCTCGGGCGTGCCCGTGGCCACCACCTGGCCGCCGCCCGAGCCGCCTTCGGGGCCCATGTCGATGATCCAGTCGGCCGTCTTGATCACGTCCAGGTTGTGCTCGATGACCACGATGGTGTTGCCCGCATCGCGCAGCTGCTGCAGCACCTTGAGCAGCAGGGCGATGTCGGCGAAGTGCAGGCCCGTCGTGGGCTCGTCCAGGATGTAAAGCGTGCGCCCCGTGTCGCGCTTGGACAGTTCCTGGGCCAGCTTGACGCGCTGCGCCTCGCCGCCCGACAGCGTGGTCGCGCTCTGGCCCAGCCGGATATAGGACAGGCCCACGTCCAGCAGGGTCTGCAGCTTGCGGGCGATGGTGGGCACGTCCTTGAAGAAGGCATGGGCGTCCTCCACCGTCATCTCCAGGATCTGGGAGATGTTGCGGCCCTTCCACTGCACCTCCAGCGTCTCGCGGTTGTAGCGCTGGCCGTTGCAGATGTCGCAGGGCACATAGACATCGGGCAGGAAGTGCATCTCCACCTTGACCACGCCGTCGCCCTGGCAGGCCTCGCAGCGGCCGCCGGCCACGTTGAACGAGAAGCGCCCGGGGCCGTAGCCGCGCTCCTTGGCGGTGTTGGTCTCGGCCATCAGGTCGCGGATGGGCGTGAACAGGCCCGTGTAGGTGGCCGGGTTGCTGCGCGGCGTGCGGCCTATGGGCGACTGGTCCACATTGATGACCTTGTCGAAATGGCCCATGCCGATGATGTCGTCGTGCGGCGCAGCCTCGCCGCCGGCACGGTGGATCTGGCGCGCGGCCTCGGTATAGAGCGTGTCGTTGACCAGCGTGCTCTTGCCCGAGCCCGAGACGCCGGTCACGCAGGTCAGCAGGCCCACGGGAAAGTCCGCCGTCACGCCCTTGAGGTTGTGGCCGCGCGCACCCACCACGCGCAGGGCCTGCAGTTGCGGCGCGCCGGGCGCGGTTGCGTTGTCGGGATTGGCCGGGGGCTGCTGGGCGCGGGCCGGAAAGCCCCTGGCCGCTGGCCGGGCCTCGCCCTCGGCCGTTGCCTCCAGCACCGGTTGCCAGGGCGTGCGCCGCGCAGGCACGTCGATGCGCTGGGTGCCCGCCAGGTAGCGGCCCGTGGGTGAATCGGGGTTGGCGCGCACCTCTTCGTAGCTGCCCTGGGCCATGACGCGGCCGCCATGCACGCCAGCGCCGGGCCCCAGGTCGATGATCTGGTCGGCCGCGCGCATCATGTCCTCGTCGTGCTCGACCACGATGACGCTGTTGCCGATGTCGCGCAGGTGCTGCAGCGTGCCGATGAGCTTGTCGTTGTCGCGCTGGTGCAATCCGATGCTGGGCTCGTCCAGCACATACATCACGCCCGTCAGGCCGCTGCCGATCTGGCTGGCCAGGCGGATGCGCTGGGCCTCGCCGCCGGACAGGGTGTCCGCGCCGCGCTCCAGGCTCAGGTAGCTCAGGCCCACGTCGTTGAGGAACAGCAGGCGCGAGGCGATCTCGCGCACCACCTTGCCCGCGATCTCGGCCTTGGCGCCCGACAGCTGCAGGGACGCGCACCAGGCATGGGCCTCGGCCAGCGTGGCGTGGCCCACCTCGTAGATGGCGCGGGCCTGCTCGCCCTCGCCGATGCGCACGAAGCGCGCCTCGCGGCGCAGCCGCGTGCCGCCGCAGTCGGGGCAGACGGCGACGCTGCGCAGCCGCGCCAGATCGTCGCGCACCACGCTGGACTCGGTCTCGCGCCAGCGCCGCGTGATGTTGGGGATGATGCCCTCGAAGGGATGGCTCTTGACCATGGACTCGCCCTTGCGCGCGCCGCTGTCGAAGACGTAGCTGAAGGGCATTTCCTCCTCGCCCGAGCCCCAGAGCACCACATGGCGCACCTTCTCGGGCAGCTCCTCGAAGGGCAGCTCCACATCGGTGCCATAGTGGCGCGCCACGCTCTCCAGCATGGAGAAGTAGTAGCCGTTGCGCCGGTCCCAGCCCTTGACGGCGCCGCTGGCCAGGCTCAGCGTGGGGAAGGCGACCACGCGCTCGGGGTCGAAGGACTCCGTGCAGCCCAGGCCGTCGCAGCCCGGGCAGGCGCCCATGGGCGAGTTGAACGAGAACAGGCGCGGCTCCAGCTCGGGCAGCGAATAGCTGCACAGCGGGCAGGCGAACTTGGCGCTGAAGAGGTGCTCTTTGCCGCTGTCCATCTCCAGGGCGATCACGCGGCCGCCGGCGTCGGCGCCGCCCGCGCGCAGGGCGGCCTCGAAACTCTCGGCCAGGCGCTGCTGGGCGTCGGCGCGCACCTTGAGGCGGTCGATCACCACGTCGATGTCGTGGCGCTCGTTCTTCTCCAGCGCGGGCAGGGAATGGGACTCGTGGATCTTGCCGTCGATGCGAAAGCGCACATAGCCCTGGGCCTGCATCTGCGCGAACAGCTCGGCGAACTCGCCCTTTTTGTTGCGCGCCAGCGGCCCCAGCACCATGAGGCGCGTGTCCTCGGGCAGGGCCAGGGCCGCATCCACCATCTGGCTGATGGTCTGGGACTGCAGCGGCAGGTTGTGGTCGGGGCAGTAGGGCGTGCCGGCGCGTGCGAACAGCAGGCGCAGGTAGTCGTTGATCTCGGTCACCGTGCCCACGGTGGAGCGCGGGTTGTGGCTGGTGGCCTTCTGCTCGATGCTGATGGCGGGCGACAGGCCCTCGATCAGGTCCACATCGGGCTTGTCCAGCCGCCCCAGGAACTGGCGCGCATAGGCCGACAGACTCTCCACATAGCGGCGCTGGCCCTCGGCATACAGCGTGTCGAAGGCCAGGCTGGACTTGCCCGAGCCCGACAGCCCGGTGATCACCACCAGCCGGTTGCGCGGAATGTCCAGGTCGATGTTCTTGAGGTTGTGCGTGCGCGCACCGCGGATGGCGATGCGTGACTGCGCCAGCGCCAGGCCAAGGTAGCGGCCGTCGGGCTGGGAGCGGGAGTCTGCGGCCCGGTCCAGGCCGCCGTCTTCGGAAATCGTGTGGGAACCAGGCATCGGGAAAACCCCTGCGAAGGCGAACCCGCCATGATAGGTCAGAACCCGTGCCACCGCATGGCGGCTCGGTCTGCGGGGCGGCAGGGCCTTCTGCGGCGCCCCTTCACAAAACTGTCTTGCACTGCCTTGCATAACCCAGCCACCCCGCAGCGCCGGCCTATGGGCGAGAATGGCGGATTGCTTGCCCCCACAACAGTGCACCCCGTGCTCGATTCCCCCACACCCGTCCACGGCGCCCAGGCGCCAGCCCCCTCCTCGGCCGCATCGGGCCGCATGACCCCGCAGGAACGCCGATCCAGCGCCAGCCTGGCGCTGATCTTTGCGCTGCGCATGCTGGGCCTGTTCCTGGTGCTGCCGGTGTTCGCGCTGGAGGCCCGCAAGTACCCGGGCGGTGACGATCCGGCCATGATCGGCCTGGCCATGGGCCTGTACGGGCTCACCCAGGCCGTGTTCCAGCTGCCCCTGGGCCTGGCTTCGGACCGTTTCGGGCGCAAGCGTGTCATCGTCGCCGGGCTGCTGGTCTTTGCGGCGGGCAGCCTGCTGGCGGTCACGGCCGACTCGCTGCTGGGCCTGATGTGGGGCCGGGGCCTGCAGGGCGCGGGCGCCGTCTCGGCCGCCGTGACCGCGCTGCTGGCCGACCTCACGCGCGACAGCGTGCGCACCAAGGCCATGGCCATGGTGGGCGGCAGCATCGGACTCATGTTTGCGCTGGCCCTGGTGCTCAGTCCCCTGCTGGCGGCCTGGGGCGGGCTGCCCGGCATCTTCGGCCTGACCTGCGCCCTGGCGCTGGCGGGCATTGCCGTCGTGCTCTGGGTCGTCCCGCCCGAGCCCGCGCGCCACGCCGACCAGCCGCGCGGCCGCATGGCCGAGCTGTGGCGCCATGGCGACCTGGTGCGCCTGAACCTGGGCGTCTTCGTGCTGCACACCGTGCAGATGTCCATGTGGGTGGCCGTGCCCGCCATGCTGGTGCAGGCAGGCCTGGACAAGCAGGCGCACTGGCATGTCTACCTGCCGGCCGTGGTGCTGTCCTTCGCCGCCATGGGCGGCCTGTTCGCCATGGAGCGGCGCGGGCGCCTGCGCGCGGCCCTGCTGGGCGCCATCGCCCTGATCACCCTCGTGCAGATCGGCCTGGGCCTGCTGGCGGCCGGCGGCGCGCAGCCGCCGCTGTGGGCCATGGCCGTGCTGATGTTCGTGTTCTTCTGCGGCTTCAACGCGCTGGAGGCCACCCAGCCCAGCCTGGTCTCTCGCATGGCACCGGCTCCGCTGCGCGGCGCGGCGCTGGGCGCCTACAACACGCTGCAATCGCTGGGCCTGTTCGCAGGCGGCGCGCTGGGCGGCGCCGTCGCCAAATGGGCCGGCATGCCGGGCCTGTTCACCCTGACGAGCGTCCTGGCCGTGCTGTGGCTGGTCGTCACCTGGCCGCTGCGCCCCGTGGGCCGCCACGGCTGAACGGCGGATTTTCAGACGGTTACAAGCCGCCACCACAGGCGGTTGCCACGGGATATCCGCCCCCTGCCATCGGCGGACGGCTTGCGGCACAATGGCGCGTCTGGCCCGAGATCCATCCCTCTATGCCCGGGCCACTTCCCTATGTAAAGGTATTTCACTCATGGCATCCGTCAACAAAGTCATCATCGTCGGCAACCTCGGACGCGACCCCGAAATGCGCACCTTCCCGAGTGGCGATCAGGTGGCCAACGTGACCATCGCCACCACCGACCGCTGGCGCGACAAGAACACCGGCGAGAACAAGGAAGCCACCGAGTGGCACCGCGTGGTCTTCAACGGCCGCCTGGCCGAAATCGTGGGCCAGTACCTGCGCAAGGGCAGCCAGGTCTATGTCGAAGGCAGCCTGCGCACCCGCAAGTGGACCGACCAGGCCAGCGGCCAGGAACGCTACGCCACCGAAATCCGTGCCGACAGCATGCAGATGCTGGGCAGCCGCCAGGGCGGCGGCGGTGGCCAGCAAGGCGGCGGCTACGGCGATGAAGGCTACGGCGACAGCGGCTACGACGCCCCTCCCCAGCAGCAGCAACAGCGCCGCCCGGCCCCTGCCCCCATGGCAGCGCCCGCACCGCGCCAGGCCCCTGCCCAGCGCCCCGCTCCTGCGCCTATGGCACCCCCGCCCCAGCGCGCGGCCTCGGGCTTTGACGACATGGATGACGACATTCCGTTCTGATTCGGACCATCAAGGTTCTTGAGCATCCAGACCCGCTTTCCCCGGAAAGCGGGTTTTGTTTTTCCAGGCGCCCGACGACAAATCCCATGCTCCTGCCGCGTGCCAGAACCCTGTTGTGGAGTCTTGTCCTGTGCCTGCCACTGGCCGTGTTCGGCTGGCTGGCTGCAGCCCTATGCCTGATCTCGCAGGAGGACTACACGCCCGAGCCCGGCAGCTTCACCTACTACATCGGCATCTCGTCCCTGGTGCGCCATGCGCCGCTGGTGGGCGCGCTGGGCAAGGCGGAGTACTTCGGCACCGTAGGCGACGGCAACAAGCCGCCACACGGCCTGGTGTCCTATGACGTGGAGTTCGCAAGCATTGGCCCCGCCACGCACGCCTTCGATGCCTACCTGCTCGGCAAAGGCTATTCCCGGACTGCGGACGACGAAACGCCCGGCCCCTCCTACGGCATGGGGCGGCGCGTTCGCCATGCCAGGTACACGGCGGCTTCGGGCCAAGTCGTCTACGTGGAAGTGGTGCAGGCCTCATCGGCCGAGCAAGGCCCTGTGCGCTACCGCGCCACCATGGCGCACTACGACTGATTGCGGCCAGGGGTCCATCCCACGGCAGGCAGCACCCCCTCGTACAATCGCGCCCGTGATTTCAGTCCACCGGCACCGTCAACCAGGGGCTCGCCAAGCGCGCAGCCGCGATGCCGCACGCCTTCACAGCTTCACGCTGGCCCGCATCGCGCGCGGCTCGCAGAGCCGGCGCTCGGGCTGCACCCGCCTGGCGCCGCCGTAGCACGGTCGAACCGTACAAGCCGCCAGGTTTCGGGCATGGCCCGACGCCCGGCATGTTCATTCCCGTCTACAAAATCCTGCCCCGCCCTGCCACACACAGCGCGACGGGGCCGGCCATTTCCATGTCGAAACACCCCCATCCCTTTCGCGCCGAGTGGGCGCCCAGCATTCCGCGCGAGCTCATGGCCGGCGCCGTGGCCACCTTTGCGCTGATCCCCGAGGTCATCGCCTTCTCCTTCGTGGCTGGCGTCGATCCCGCCGTCGGCCTGTTCGCCTCCTTCATCATCAGCATCGTCATCGCCTTCACCGGCGCGCGCCCGGCCATGGTGTCGGCGGCAGCGGGCTCGGTCGCCCTGGTGGCCGCTCCGCTGGTGCATGCGCATGGCGTGCAGTACCTTTTTGCGGCCGGCATTCTTGCGGGGGCCGTGCAGATCCTGTTCGGCCTGCTGCGCCTGGGCGTGCTGATGCGCTATGTGTCGGGCTCGGTGCGCACGGGCTTCGTCAATGCGCTGGCCATCCTGATCTTCTCGGCCCAGATGCCGCATCTGATCGGCGCCAATGCCGCCACCTGGGCCATGGTGAGCGCCGGCCTGCTGATCATCTACGGCCTGCCCCGGCTGACCACGGCCGTGCCCTCGCCCCTGGTCTGCATCGTGGTGCTGACGGTGGCGGCGCATTGGCTGGACCTGCCCCTGAAGACGGTGGCCGACCTGGGCCTGCTGCCGGACGGCCTGCCCAGCTTCGGGCTGCCGCAGGTGCCGTGGTCGCTGGAGACGCTGCGCCTGATCGCCCTGCCCGCGCTGGCGATCGCCATAGTGGGATTGCTGGAGTCCATGATGACGGCCAGCGTGGTCGATGAACTCACGGACACGCCCAGCTCCAAGAACCGCGAGTGCAGCGGCATCGGCGTGGCCAACATCGCGGCCAGCCTGTTCGGCGGCATTGCCGGCTGCGCCATGATTGGCCAGACCGTGGGCAATGTGCGCTACGGCGGCCGCGGCCGGCTTTCCACGCTGTTCGCGGGCGCCTTCCTGCTGATCCTGATGGTGCTGCTCAAGCCCTGGGTGTCCCAGGTGCCGGTGGCGGCGCTGGTGGCCATCATGGTGATGGTGTCGGCCTCCACGCTGGACTGGGGATCGGCCCGCGCCCTGCTCAGGCATCCCAAGCTGTCCAGCGCCGTCATGCTGGCCACCGTGGTGGTCACCGTCGCCACGGACAACCTGGCCGCCGGCGTGGGCGTCGGCGTGCTGCTCAGCGGGGTGTTCTTCACCTTCAAGGTCTCAAGGCTGCTGTCCGTCGAGAAGACGCAGGACGATGCAGGCCTGACCTACCGCGTATCGGGCCAGGTCTTCTTTGCCTCGGCCGACCTGCTGGTCGATGCCTTCGACGTGCGGGACATCGAAGGCTGGCCCGTGCGCATCGAACTGACCAACGCGCATTTCTGGGACATCACGGCCGTCAATGCGCTGGACAAGGTCTGCCAGCGCCTGCGCAAGCACGGCAGCACGGTCGAGGTGACGGGCCTGAACGAACACGGCCGGGCACTGGTGTCGCGGCTGGATATCGGCATCGAGTAGGCCCGCGGCCGTCCCCGGGCGGGACGGCCCTCACCGCTCATCGAACGACAGCACCACGCGCTCAGTCAGCGGATGCGCCTGACAGGTCAGGACAAAGCCGCAGGCGACCTCGTTCTTGTCGAGGGCAAAGTTGCGCTCCATGCGCACTTCGCCCTCGACCACCTTGGCGCGGCAGGTGCCGCAGACGCCCGAGGTGCAGGAATAGGGCACTTCCAGCCCGGCCGAGGAGGCCGCGTCCAGGATGCTGGCCTGGCCGCGCGTGAAGGGGATCTCGCGCGAGAGGCCGTCGCGCACCAGGGTGATGCGGGCGGTGGCGGCGTCGCCGGGCTGGGCCTCGTGCACCACGGCGCCCACCGTGCCCTGGCCTGCGGCCGGCAGGGCCACGCCGAAGCGCTCGATGTGGATGCGCTCCTCGGCCACGCCGGCGGCCAGCAGGGCGGCCTCGGCCTCGTCGTTCATCTGGAAGGGTCCGCAGATGTAGACATGGTCGATGTGTGCGGCCGGCACCACGCCCTGCAGGAATTCGGCGATCTTGCTGCGGTCCATCACGCCCATGTTCAACGGCAGGTCGGTGTGCTCGTCCGAGAACACATGCTGCAGCGACAGCCGCGACATGTAGCGGTTCTTGAGGTCCTCGATCTCCTCCTTGAACATGGTGGACTGCAGCTGGCGGTTGCCGTAGATCAGCGTGAAGCGGCTGGCGGGCTCGCGCGCCAGCACGGTCTTCATGATGGACAGGATGGGCGTGATGCCGCTGCCGCCGGCGATGCCCACATGGTGGCGCGCGGCCCCGGGCTCGATGGGCACGAAGAAGCGGCCCTGGGGCGCCATGACCTGCAGCGTGTCGCCGGGGCGCAGATGCTCATTGATCCAGTTGGAGAACTGGCCGCCGCGCACCTTGCGCACACCCACGCGCAGTTCGCCGTCATCCACGCCTGCGCAGATGGAGTAGCTGCGGCGCAGGTCCTGGCCGTCGATCTGGTGGCGCAGGGTGAGGTACTGGCCCTGGGTGAAGCCGAAGACCTCGCGCAGCGCGGGCGGCACGTCGAAGGAGACGACCACGGCCTCGGCCGTGTCGGGCGCAATGCTGCGCACGCGCAGCGGGTGGAACATCGTGGTCGTGGTCATATCGGCTTGAAGTGTTCGAAGGGTTCGCGGCAGTCCAGGCAGCGGTGCAGGGCCTTGCAGGCC
Organism: Delftia sp. NA_296.1; assembly: GCF_052692095.1. Lineage (NCBI taxonomy): Bacteria > Pseudomonadati > Pseudomonadota > Betaproteobacteria > Burkholderiales > Comamonadaceae > Delftia > Delftia sp. NA_296.1. The sequence continues at coordinate 725,012 of NZ_JBQZGF010000002.1, forward strand.
GTGGCGCCGAAGGCCGACAGCCGCTCGGTGTGCACGCTGCCGCAGTGCGGGCAGGCAACGGGCTCGGGCACGGCAATGCCCTGGCGGCGGCGCACCAGGCGGATGGGCGAGGTGCCTTCCGGCAGGCCGGAGTCGCCGCAGCGCCCGGGGGGCGCGATGCCGTACTCGCGCAGCTTGCGCCGGCCGTCGTCGCTGATCCAGTCCGTGGTCCAGGCCGGGGCGCGGCGCAGCACGGCGCGCGCAGGGCCCAGGCCTGCGGCCTCGATGGCCTCGAGCACGCTGCGCTCGATGACCTCGGTGGCCGGGCAGCCCGAGTAGGTGGGCGTGAGCACGATCTCCATGCCCTGGCCTTCGGGCAGGGCATGGACCTCGCGCACGATGCCCAGCTCGCAGACCGAGATCACGGGCACCTCGGGATCAGGCACGTCCTGCAGCGCGGCCCAGGCCAGGCGCTCGCGCTCGGCCAAGGCGGATGTGACGGCCACAAGCCGTGCGGCAGCCATCACCACACCCCACCGGGATAGGCGCGCTGCAGGTGCTGCATCTCGGCCAGGATGAAGCCCATGTGCTCGCTGTGCACGCCGTTGCGGCCCGTGCTGCGGAAGGCGGATTCGGCCGGCATGTCCAGCGTGGCCTCCTGCAGCAGGGCGGCCATTTCGGCCTGCCAGGGTTCGCGCAGCTCGGACCAGGCCGGGCCCAGGCCGCTGGCACGTGCGGCAGCGTCCGTGGCGTCGTCGGTGAACAGCTCGGCCGCATAGCGCCACAGCTGGGCCAGCGCAGCTTCCATACGCTGGCGCGATTCCTCGGTGCCGTCGCCCAGGCGCACCACCCAGTCGCCCGCGTGCTGCTCGTGGTAGCGCGCCTCCTTGAGCGCCTTGGCGGCGATGGCGGCCAGCTCGGCGTCGCTGGAGTGCACCAGACGCTCCCACATCAGGCGCAGCCAGGTGGCGGCCATGGCGTTGCGCAGCACGGTGAAGGCGAAGTCGCCGCGCGGCAGCTCGGCCAGCGTGGCGTTGAAGTAGTCGCGTTCGTCGCGCAGAAAGGCGAGCTGGTCCTCGTCGTGCGCGCGGCCTTCAAGCTGGCCGGCGCGGGTCAGCAGCGCACGCGCCTGGCCGACCAGGTCCAGCGCCATGTTGGTCATGGCGATGTCCTCTTCGAGGATGGGCGCGTGGCCGCACCACTGGCCCAGGCGCTGGGCCAGGATCAGGCAGGTATCGCCCAGGCGCAGCAGGTACTGCACCTCGGGGCGGGCGTCGATGGCGATGGAGGAGGCGGAGGCGGAGGCGTTCATGGCAGCTCCCCGCTCACATGTGGTCCACCGAGGGCGGCAGCTGGTAGAAGGTCGGATGGCGGTAGACCTTGTCCTGGGCCGGGTCGAAGAACATGTCCTTGTCGCCGGGGTCGCTGGCCACGATCTGGTCCGAGCGCACCACCCAGACGCTCACGCCCTCCTGGCGCCGCGTGTAGACATCGCGCGCCATCTGCAGCGCCATCTGCGGGTCGGCCGCATGCAGGCTGCCGCAGTGCTTGTGGTCCAGGCCGGCCTTGCTGCGGACGAAGACTTCCCACAGCGGCCATTCGTTGGTGATGTTCTGTTCGGCGGTGGTCATGCGGCCTCCTTGCGGGTCTGGTTTCTCTGTGTCTGCTTGCGGGCATGGGCCAGGGCGGCCTCGCGCACCCAGGCGCCTTCGTCCCAGGCCTTGACGCGGGCGCCCAGTCGCTCGCGGTTGCAGGGGCCGTCTCCGGCGATCACGCGCCAGAACTCGTCCCAGTCGATGGGGCCATGGTCATGGGCCTGGCGGGCCTCGTTCCATTTCAGGTCGGGGTCAGGCAGGGTGACGCCCAGCACCTTGGCCTGGTCCACCGTGGCGTCGATGAACTTCTGGCGCAGCGCGTCGTTGGAGATGCGCTTGATGCCCCAGCGCATGGACTGCGCGCTGTTGGGCGACTGGTCGTCGGGCGGGCCGAACATCATGATGGACGGCCACCACCAGCGGTTGACGGCGTCCTGCACCATGGCCTTCTGCGCCTCGGTGCCCTGCTGCATCATGGTCAGCAGCGCCTCGTAGCCCTGGCGCTGGTGAAAGCTCTCCTCGCGGCAGATGCGCACCATGGCGCGCGCGTAGGGCGCATAGGAGCAACGGCAGATGGGCACCTGGTTCATGATGGCCGCGCCGTCCACCAGCCAGCCGATGGTGCCCATGTCGGCCCAGGTCAGCGTGGGGTAGTTGAAGATGGAGCTGTACTTGGCCTTGCCCGTGTGCAGCGCGTGCAGCATCTGGTCGCGGCTGCTGCCCAGCGTCTCGGCGGCGGCGTAGAGGTACAGGCCATGGCCGCCCTCGTCCTGCACCTTGGCCAGCAGGATGGCCTTGCGCTTGAGCGTGGGCGCGCGGCTGATCCAGTTGCCCTCGGGCAGCATGCCGACGATCTCGCTGTGCGCGTGCTGGCTGATCTGGCGCAGCAGCGTCTTGCGGTAGTTGTCGGGCATCCAGTCCTTGGCCTCGATGAATTCGCCGGCATCGATGCGCTCGTCAAAGCGCTGCTGCAGGCGCATTTCGTCGGCCGAGCGCACGGCCTTGCCGCCATCGCCCGCTTCCTTGCCCATGGTGTCCATGGCCTGGGTATACATGTGCGATCTCCTTGAATGAAATGGTTGACGACGGCCGGCGGTGCCTCAGCGCGGCCGTCTGTCGTACACGCGCCGGGCCTTGCCGGTCTGCGTGCGCTCGATGGTGTCGGGATCGAAGACGCGCACCGCCGTGGAAATGCCCACCAGGGTCTTGATGCGCTGCTGCACCCACTGCGCGATCTCGCCGCGCTCGGCATCGCCCAGGCCGCGCCGCTGCGGCTGCAGCTCGCAGTGCACCTCGACGGTGTCCAGCAGGCCTTCACGGCTGATGTGCATCTGGTACAGGCCCGTGAGGCTGGCATTGGCCAGCACGATTTCCTCGATCTGGGTAGGAAAGACGTTGACGCCGCGGATGATCATCATGTCGTCGCTGCGCCCCACGATCTTGCCCATGCGCCGGAAGCTGCGCGAGGTCGGCGCCAGCAGCCGCGTCAAATCCCGCGTGCGGTAGCGCACGATGGGCATGGCCTCCTTGGACAGCGACGTGAAGACCAGCTCCCCCTCGCTTCCATCGGGCAGCACCTCGCCCGTGTCGGGGTCGATGATCTCGGGA